>JAUQPR010000013.1 GCA_030550275.1 Bacteroidota bacterium | reverse complement strand
AGGAGACCCGCTCCCGTCCAATTCCACGGCGGGGCGTGGTGGTGGCGAGATCCAGAATGAGCTGCGCCACCTGGCGGTCGGAGAGGCGGGCGCGGTCGAGGATCTGTCCTTCCGTTGTGGTGCGGCTGAAGAAGTCTCCCCCGCGGGGCGGGATGTGCTCCCAGGGGGTGATCGCCGGCAGCCCCTCATCGTAGATGCGGAAGAGCGCCCGCAGGCGCTCCCAGAGGAACGAGCGGTTTTCCGGCCAGACGCGGCCGGGCCTTGCGAGGATCTCTTCCAGGAGTCCGGTTGCGGAGTAGCTTTTCCAGTAAAGCACGTGCTCGTTCAGCCGCGGGTCGCGGGCCTCGGCGTAGAGGATGAAGAGGATGCGGTAGAGCGCCAGGAGCGCGGCATCTCGGTAGGTGCGAAGCCTGGCCTCATCGAGTTCGACCGGGGATGCGAGCTCGCCTCGGGCCACGGCGTCGGCGATGAGGCCGGAGACCATGGCCTCGGCGGCCCGGAAGACAGCGCCCTTGAGGTCCTCGGAGACCCGCTCGGCGTGCTCGCGGCCCTCCCGTTCGATCTCCTCGATCGGCCGACGGCCCTCCTTGCCAGGAAGGAAAGTGGCAACCGAGAAGAGCTTGAGGAAGGCCGCGAAGGACTCGGGGTCCTCTTCCTCGTCGAGCCCGGCCAGGTCGACCTCGAGGTACGCGCCCTGGGGGCCCTCACCAGGGACGCGGATGAGCCGCATCCGCTCCCCGGTCACCAGAAATCCGTAGGAAACCCCCTCGCGGGCCAGCGCCTCGCCCAGGGCGCGCATGGGATTGGCCTTCCCCCGGCCAGCATCCAGGTCCTCGTCCCAGGCCCCGCAGTACGCGAGGAGCAGCGGTGGCTCGCCTGCCGCTTCCGCCTCGGCGGAGGGGAAGAGCCGGTGGATGCCGTTCTCGCCCGCGCCGAGGTGGAAGCCCAGCACGTCCCTAAGGAGCAGGCGGACGAAGCGCTCGCGGCAGGTCGGGGCATCGGTGGCCCGGCCCTCGGCCCGATCGCGGATCCGGCGGAAACGGGCATAGGCCAGGTCCGTCTCCCGATCGGACAGGGTTTTGCGGCCTCCTCGGCCAGCGCCGCGCCCGAAGACGCTGCCCAGGTAGTAGTCCGAGAAGAAGCCGCGGACATTGCGCAGGTGCCGGAAGGTCATGCCGCAACTCCCTCCGGAACGAGGAAGAGGGAACCCAACGGCCGAGGGGGTGGCGGTTCATGGACCTGTTCGAAGGCGGCGATTTCTTCCAGGCGCTGGTTGCGGTAGCTCTCGAGGGCCTGCCGGCGCGCCTGGAACCCGCTCACCTCCTGCTCGGCGAAAAGCCGTAGCTGCCCGGTCGCATCGATCAGGCCCCGCGCCCGCCGCTCTTCCTCATCGATCTCCTGCAAGCGGTCGGCAAGGTCGCGCTCGAGGTCTTGGCGAAGGATCTCCGCCTGCTTTTGGCGGTGGGCGCGCAGCGCCTCGGCCCTTTGCCTGAGCCAGCGCTCGGCCTCGCTCCGGGCCCGCTCCAGAAGCTCCTCAAAGCGGTGGCGGAAGAGCGCCTCCAGGGTTTCTTTCCGGACGTCGCCGGCCGCCTCGGGGGTCAGCCAGCGCCGGTTCTCCTCCGGATCACCGATGATCTGCCCCTCCAGACCCACACGGATGGGGATCAGGTGTTCCTCCAAGAGCCCGGCGCCTCCTTCGATCCGACCCAGCCAGGTGAAGACCACAGACGTCGGCTCCCCTGGCGGCACCGTACGGGCGGCGAGCCTGCGGGGCGGCAAACCCCGCGCGCTCGGATAGACCTGCAGGAGACGCCGGCGGGCATCGGCGGCAAGGGCCTTTACCAGCGGATGCATGGGGGTGATGAACTCCACCTCGTCCGCGCGATAGCGAGCGGCCACAGAACGCCGGAAGGTGGCTGCTTCGTAGACTGGCTGGACCCCCTCCCCCCGGTAATGCCACGGCACCTCGATCCGGTAGATCCCCTCCAGACCGTCCACCGGACGCACGGCGCCAGGGCCGAGAATCGCCAGCACGACCTCCTCCAGCGTTTGGTCGTCGGGGAGTATGGGCTCGGCGGCGTGCGGAACTTCGAGAAGCCGGGCGGAATCCGCCTCGCCCTGCTCGCTGACCAGGAGGAGGGGCTGGAATTTCCGCGGGAACTCTCGCGTGTGGTCCTCGAAGAGCCGGACCAGGCTTTCCTTGCGGACGCCGATGTCCGGGGCCTTGGCATCCAAGGAAGTGAGACCTTCCTGGATGTCCTCCGCTCCTTGTATCACCCCGAGGATGTCGGGGGTGGAGACCCCGAGGATGTCGGGGGTGGAGACGTAGTCCCGGGTCATCTGCTCGATCTTCTCCACGAGCTTCGAAAGGACGTCATCCTCCGGGCTGTCCGGGTAGTAGAGGTACCGGATGATGGGCGGTCGCGTCTGCCCATAGCGGTCCACGCGGCCGTTGCGCTGCTCAAGCCGATTCGGATTCCAAGGCAGTTCGACATGAATGATGCGCCGGCAGTACTGCTGTAGGTTAAGTCCTTCGCTGGCCGCGTCGGTAGCCAGGAGAAGCCGGGTTTCGGGCTTTGCGAACCGGTCCTGCCGGCGAAGGCGCTGGCGGCGGGTGAGGCCCCCGTGGAGCGTCACGTAGCAGTCCCGGAAGTCCGGATCCGCGTCCAGGCGGGTGCAGATCGCATCCAGGGTGTCCCGATACTCGGTGAATACAATCACCTTCTCGGAGGGATCCTCGCTAAAGACCCGCCTGAGCTCGGAAACCAGGGCCTCTATCTTGGGATCGCGGTCCGGCATATTCTTCAAAAGCGATCGGATGCGCTTGAGGGCTCGCAGCTCGGAGCGGCGACGCCCCTCATCCCTGGGGATAGCCGAGCGCAGGATCCGACGGGCGAGGCGCTCGCTCTGGGATTCGGTGAGCGGCAGATCCGCCTGGAAGTCCCGGAGCTCCTCCCGCGGAGGAGGCTCTTCGCGGGCCTCTTCCCGCTCGAGGGCCTCCAGGCGATGCTGGATGGTGTTGAGAAGGGCTTTCCGGGATGATAGCGCCCGCTTCTTGATGATCTGCATGGCGAAGCCGATGAGCTCGGCTTCCTCTGTTCCCTGAGCCTGCTTGGCGGTTCCGGAGCAGTAGGCCGAAACCTCCTCAAGGAGCTCCCGCTCCTCCCCCTCCAACCGCACGGGGATGCCCTCGACGCTGCGCCGGGGGAAGACCTCCTCTTCCCGGCCATCCGTCCGCCGGCGGATCTGGGCCTTCATCCGCCGAACCATGGCGGTCTCCACCCGACGACGGAGATCCGCTAGGGAGCCCTGCAGCGTTGCAAGGGTCGGCTCAACGAGCTCAAGCAACGAGCGGAAGGAGTGAGGATAGCCGTTATGGGGCGTGGCCGTAAGCAGGAGGAGGCTCCGAGCGGCTTCGCGCAGAGCCAAGCCCAGCCGGGTGCGCTGGGTCCGGTAGGGATTCTGGGGTGTACCTGACTCGGCAAGGGCATGCGCCTCGTCCACGATCACCAGATCCCAGCGCTTCCGGAGGGCGCGCGCCCGCACGGTCTCCTTCTTCAAGTAATCGATCGAGGTGATCACGCGCGGCAGAGCTTCCCAGGGGCTGACCCCGGCGGGCAGGGACTCCTGGGCGACCGCCAGATCGGAGGCGTTTCCAATGATGTGGAACTCGAGGCCGAACTTGTCATAGAGCTCCTGACGCCATTGCTCCATGAGCCCGGGCGGCACCACAACAAGCACCCGGCGGACTCGCCCGCGAGCCATCAGCTCGAGCATCGCCAGCCCTGCCTCGATGGTCTTGCCTAAGCCCACGTCATCGGCGATGAGGAGACTCGGGCGCGGCTTGGCAAGGAGCCGAAGCGCAGGGACCAGCTGGTAGGACTCGAGGGTGACCCGTCCGAACCGGGCTCCCGAAATCAGCCCCGCGTCCTGAACGAGCGTAGCGGCGAGGACCCGGTGGGCGTTGGCCCAGGCGGCCAGCGAGTCCAGCTGCGCCAGGTCAAAACGCAGGTCCTCGGTAGGAAGCGCTTGCGGCTCTTCCGGCGGAACGGCCACCTCCAGGGAGGCTGGCTCATCGCCGTCCAGAGCCTCCAGCTTCAGCAGCAGCCGGCCGCCTTCCACCTGGGTTACCTGGCGAACAACCCATGGGCGATCGCGAAGGAGGATTCGGTCGTTCATGTTCATCTTGCGGTTCTCCTGGCTTACAGCATCCAATGCGCCCGCGTTCTGGCAGGATCGGACCTCCATTCTCACGATCGTCGGTCGTCTCCGGAGACCAGCTCCGGACGGTCTCCAGCCGAGGCGTAACTATCGGCTAAGCGGACAAGCTTCTCAAAGAGCGTCTGCGGTCCATCCCGCAAATGGTGGCGAGCAACGCTTCCTACGATGATCTCGTGAAGGCGCCCGTCAACACCCTTTGCGGTGAGCCATTCCGTGGCATATTCCACTCCCCGCTGAACGTGGAGCCGATACTCAGTCTCCCCTTCCCGCGCTTTGCCCAGATCGTGCAGAAGTCCGCACAGACACGCCAGATGCCGCAGTTCTGATGGATCCAGGGAAAGCCCGCAAATCTCCTCCGCTGCCCTTCCCCGCCGCAGGAGCTCTTCGGCAAATGCTGCGGCAATCCCGCCTGTGAGCACCAGGTGGTCGTAGAGTGAGACCCAGGGAATACGGGTATCGGCCAGCAGGTAATCCGCCTTGCGGAGCGGTTCCGCGAATTCCGCTTTGAACCCTTGCACAAGTTGTCGTGCTCGCATGCGTCCCTCCTGCCAATGGTGCTGAAGGTGCAGCCTGCCTTGCTCTTCCTCGTCCTCTGCCGCCCGTCTGCTACACCGAAGCCCCTTCTGCGCTACCGCCTGCCATGCAATCGGTGCGCCGCAAATTTACAACACCGCCCCCAACAGATGCATACCATGCCACCGGCGGATGGCGCCCCACCGCCGCGCCTGCGCACCGACCGCAGCACTCGCGCTCAGGCGCGCCCGTAGGTCCAGTAGAGCATCCCAGCAGTGAAGAGAGCTCCACCGATGATGTTGCCCAGCGTCACGGGAACCTGGTTCCACAGCCACCACTGCCCAATGGTGATGTCGGCTCCCATCAGCATAGCGGAGGGAATGAGAAAGAGGTTGACCACCGAGTGTTCAAACCCCAGTGCAAAGAAGGTGAAGATCGGCATCCACATGGCAAGGGTCTTCCCCACAACGTCCTGCGCCGAGAGCCCCAGGAACGCCGCAAGGGTGACCATCCAATTGCACAGCACGGCTTTAACAAAGGCGAGCCAAACGCCCTTCGCGCCAAGCTCAGCGTAGAACAGTGTCTTGTGCTCGGCAATGCGAATCAACCGCCGTACCCAGGGCTCAACCGTTGTTCCCGCAGCCGTCCAGGCGACGGCAATCAGATACGCCAAG
This sequence comes from Bacteroidota bacterium, assembly GCA_030550275.1. GTDB lineage: Bacteria > Bacteroidota > Ignavibacteria > Kapaibacteriales > HRBIN21 > HRBIN21. Next base: position 53,841 of record JAUQPR010000013.1, on the reverse strand, counting down.
AGCAGCCCACCGGCGATGTGCGCCAGATACGCCAGCGTCCAGTTCCGCGCAAGCTCAGATAACCGGATACGCCGCCTCCACAAGGGGAGCAGGAGCAGGGCAAAGTTGCCTGTGACCAGCTCCAATCCCAGCAGACTCAGCATCACAAACCCTACTGGGAACACCAATGCACCAACCAGCGGCATCCCCGTCAACTCCGCAGCGTAGACCGCCAATGCCGTTGCAAACCCCAACAGCGCTGCCGAGAGGAAGGCACGAATGCCAATGTCCTGGACGGGAAGCCGCGCTTTCCGCTCCCCCAACTCGATCGCTTGACGCAGCAGCTCGTCTGGCTTTACGTACATCGCTCCGCCCTCCGACGCTGCTGAGCGAAGGTCAACCAGACCGCCACAGCCCCCACCAGCGTTGGAGCAAGCAGGAGCACTATGCCCCACTCGAGCGTGAACGCACCCGTTTCGGGGTTGTAGCCGTAGCAGCGGAACGGCATCTCTGCCGTCGGCAAGGGGTATGCCAGCACAGGGTCTCCCCGCAGCTCGCGCAGGATTGCCCGAAGCTCCATCGTACGGATGAGTGCGCCCACATGCACCCGGACGATTCGCCCCTTCCGCACCCCAAGCACCATTGCGGGATGGTCGTATTGGTCGGTCCCGGTAACGGGGGAATACCAGAAGCCCACCGTCTGCAGCAGTGGGGCAAGGGCATCGGGTTCGGCTGTGGCAAAGAGCCATCCCTGCTGTTGCCACACACCACTTCTGCGGGCAAACGCCGCGAGCTGCTCTGGAGTATCGGCAGAATCGAAGCTCACCACCAGGATGCGGTATTCCGTCCCGATGCCACCCACCCGCTCGGCAGCATCCTTGAGCTGGAGCAGCAGCGGCGAGCATACGCCTGCACAGCGCGAGAAGGCAAAGACCAGCAGCAGCGGTGTCTCCCTCCACAGCGCAGCGAGCGTCTGCACTGCTCCATCAGCGCTCTGCAGCCGGGCATCCGGCAGGAGCCGGTAGAGCACCCTCCCCTCCTGCGGCATGAGGGGATCGACTCCGGCAGCATGCCGGCGCTCCTGGGCGCTTGCAATCGTCAATCCGATGCAGAGGAGCCCTGCGCCCCAGCCAATGCCGCGCCCCATTGCTTCCCTACGGTCACCAGGTAGAGCAGCACTCCAAGGACCACCAGTGCGACGAAGAACGTAGCGATTCGCGCCAACTGAACCCCAAGCTCCGCATCCGGCGGGTATATAGCGTAGCGGCGTGGCACACCGTTGGCACCACTCAAGTAGAACATCAGCACAAAGCCGTAGCCACCGATGAGGAGCAGCGCCAGAATCGTACGCCGCATCCCTGCGCTTTCACTCTTGCCCGAGAGCTCCTGCGCCAGGTGCGCTACAAAGCCCAACGTAATGAACACGATTCCGGCAAGCAAGTACGTGTGGAAGTGCGCCGGCACCCAGAGCGTGTTGTGGAAGCGGAAGTTGAACGCAACCGTGGAATCCAACACCGCCGCAACGCCACCAATTGCCCAGCCCATGGTGCCCCAGAACATCAGGCTCGATGCCAGAGTCCAACGCACCGGACGGCGATACACCTGCGAGAGCGTCCCCAACAGGGTCACCACCGCCGCTGGAATCGAAATACCGTAGGAGGCGAACTGTCCCACGAAGTTGACCCACCTGGGCTGCGCAAAGTCCATGTAGAGGTGATGGAAGTACGCCGTCAACACCAGCAGCAGCACCAAGTTCCACGCAACCACCAGCGGTATCCCCGTCTTCCAGGGCTGCCCGCTATACTTGGGCAGCGTCGAATACAGGAAACCGATCCCGTGGTACATCGCCAGATTTACCAGCGTGTGCCCGAAGAAGAAGATGAGGTTCTTGACCACGAGCGGGTCCACCATCGAACCGCTGAAGCGATGCACCAGCATCAACACCAGCATCACCACGGCAGCCAGCAGCGCGACGATGCCCGCAATGGCACAGACCGTTGCCACCAGCACAACGGGTGGAATCTCCGGACGTGGCTCTCCTTTGCGCAGATACTGCCATCCAAGCGCAACCCCGAGCCGGTAGCGTGCAGCGATCGCCCGCAGCAGCTCCAGTTCCCAGATCACCCACGCCACCCCCAGCACCGCCACCGCTGCAAGGAAGATATCCGTTGCCGTTCCGGACCACGCTCCCGAGGGCATAAAGGGCAGCGGGTAGAGGAAGTACCACCCCGGCGCAAAGCCGTTGAAGAAGTTCACCACCAAGAGCACCACGCCGACAGCGGTCAAGCCCGTTGATATCCACAGCCACCGGGTCTGCAGTTGCACATGCGGCGATACCGCCCACAGCAACGCCACAAACGATGCTGCGTAAATCAACCCCACCAATCCCAGTCCATGCAAGGTCATCGCAGCGTAGAACCATTGCGGGTCCGGAACCAACTCCTGTAGCCAGCCCGCCTGGTACATGCGCATGAAGACCCCCAGCAACCCCAGAAGCGGGAAGAGCACCAAGAACAATCCGCCCCACAACCAGGCGAATTGCCGCATTCCTGCGCTCTCCGCCATCGCATGCTGCCGTCCAAGAGCGAGCTCTGCCATGGTATCCTCCGTTGCAAAGAGGGACTTACCGTGAGGATAACTTCTGTGCAACAGCTTCAAAGCCGCTTTGCATCACATGGTGCGCTGTGCCGCAGTACTCCAGGCACCAAATCGTGTAGCTGCCGGGCTTTTGCAGCCGCACAAAGAGCCGGTTGACGTACCCCGGCATCGCCTGGGTTTGCCCTACCAGCTTGCCATCGGGATCGAAGATTGCCACCCCGTGGTTGACGTCCAGACTGGTTACGCGGAACTCCACCCAGCCCTCCACGGGTACCTCTGCCCTGTAGCCGAGGGCGTTACCAAACTCCTCATCGGTACTCACCGGCTGCAGGGACTGGGCAAAGGCGAACTGCTTCGCCGTGATGTAGACAACGGCATCGGGGATCTGCCCCTTTGGGTACGGCGCTCGGGGCACCGTGAGAAGAAAGGTCGCCCCCAGCACCACCACCATGGCGATGAACAGGGGCTTACGGAAGCGCGTCAGTGAAGCCGTTGCACCTGCCTCGCCCGAGCCCTTGGTCGTGCTCCAGACGTAGATGTACACCGCAGCAACCAACAAGGCGATGATGAGCCAGAGGAGCAGAATGGTTGTCGGTGCCATTGCTTTGCCCTCCTATGCAACTTCGCCGGCACAAATATACAACGAGTCCGGCTGACTTTAGTCAGTCCGGATGCTGATGTACATCACTTCCCGAAACACTGCCCTCCTGGTGCCTCCGCCTCCGCGGCAGTACCCTCTCCGCAGCGCCAGGGATGGGAAAAGCAACGTTAGAGCTGGAAGTTGCGCAGTCTGTAGCTGAACTGCAGCATCACGTAGCGGCGCAGCACCTGCGTGAGGCTATCCTCGATGTACTGCCCGCTCACCGAACGGCTCACCCCCGTGTTCTGCCCCAGGAGATCGGTAACGGCGAGCCGAAGCTCCGCTGCATTGCCCTCCAAGAAGCGGTATCCCAGCGCCATATTCCACAGGAGGATGGGGCGGTCTGCCTCGCCCCCGAGCCCGTTGTAGTTGGTGTAGCCAAGCTGCGTTGCAAGAACCCACCGCTGCCAGGGCAGCAGGGTGATGCTGGCATTGGCTTGGTGCTGCACGTAGGCACTATTGCCCAGCGTTGCGGCATCGGAACGCACACGGTTGTAGCTGAGCGTGTACGAGAGGTTGAAATCCACCTCCTGGCTCCAGTTGCTGCTCAGCCCCAGCCCGAGCGCCGGAGCAAGCGCCCGCGAAGCAATCCGCACGCCGTTAACCACCGCGGGTGTCCGGGTGTAGTCGAGCGTGAGATTGAACGTTACCGTGCTGCGCAATATCGGAGCCGGCATCCCCAGCACCCAAAATGTCCGAGCACTCCAGTAGCCGTCGAGGTTGACCGGACGAGTGTACTGCGCTCCCGGAGGCAGCCGGAGAGCTGGTCCCAGCACTGTATCCCGGGATGCGATGATGGTCTCGGTGCTGATGTACTGCTGCCCGTACATCAGGCGCAGCATGGCAAAGAGGAAGCTGCCGCTGGGCAACTCAACCTGGTGATAGCGCGCAAAGAGCATGTGGGTATAGCCCGGATGCAGCTCCGGATTCCCCGAACTGAGCGCCAGTGGGTTTGAGTTATCCACCGCTGCCTGAAGCTGCGTAGCCGTCGGAAGGGTCACAAAAGGACGGTAGACCGCACGCAGATTCTGCATCCGCGAGAAGTTGTACTGCAGCATCAGGAAGGGCACGAGATACCCGAAGCGGCGCTCCACCTCCCAGGGAGTGCCGAGCTGCTCCCGCGCCGAAAGGCGCCCCCATTGGTAGTCCAGGCGCGCTGTCCATTGCAACCGCGAGGAGCTGTACTGCGAGGAGATTCCGAGCTGCTGCTGGAAAAGGTTCCGGCGGAGTGCCGAGCTCAAGGCACCTACGCGCAGCAGGTCGCTGCCTACGGAGTCGAGCTGCCAGGCTTCGCGGTTGCTGTAGCCCCACTCCCAGCCAGGGCGATAGAGCAGCTGCAGCGTCAGGAGGCTATCCAGCGGCTCGGAGTAGCGCAGCTCCGCTGAGAAGCTCGTCGTGCGCCCGTCCACGCTGGTTCGCTGCCCAAAGTTGCCCATTGCGGGGAGTGTGTCGTGCGCATCGAGCGCGCGCGCTACCCACTGCGTGGAGCGTTGGAGCTGGGGTTGGTGTTCCGCCTCCAGCTCCACCGAGAGGGAGCGCCCAGGAGCGAACCGCCGGACCAGCAGCAACTGTGTTGAGCCCTGCAGCAGCTCCGCTTTCGTTGCACTGCGGTTGCGGATGCTGGCGAGCGTGTCGCCTGTGCTCTGCAGTGTCCATCCCCACTGCTGTGGGGAGCTTTCCGAAGGCTGGAAGACCACCCGTGGGGTCAACAGCAGTGTAATGGCTGAATCTGGAGTCCACTCCGCCCGCAGGTTCAGCCGGTGGGTGTTCAGGATGCCCGAGCTCTGGCTCTGCTCGCGGTAGAGCGCGGCGCCGGTGCTATCCACGGTGAAGTACTGCCGCCATAACTGCGTCTGTGCGGAATTGCGCAGTTGGTTGAACACGTAGCTTGCCGTCAGGTCCAGCCAGTTGCCCCAGCGGTTGGAGTACATCAGCCCCAGGGCGTGCGTGGTGTTGATTCCCGATTGCTCGGGAACGAAGAAGTTCTGGAGCTGTGCAAACGGTCCACCTCTGCCCCGCATCCCCGCCGGAGGTCCGGGGAAGCGCCCACCCTGGAAGAGCATGCGCATCACCATGGGCGGCGGTCCTCCACTGGATACCTGACCGGCGAAGTTCACAACGCCGAGGATGTCGTCCAGGGCAAAGTTCTGCTGGTTGATGTTGTTGCTCAGCCCCACCAACGACATGCGCAGCGTATCGCGGAAGAAGTTGAGCGTGCCTCCGCTCTGGTAGCGTGAATTGCTGCCGTAGCCGCCGTAGAGCCGCCCGAAGCGCCCGGTGCGCATCGCCGGGTTGGTGATGATGTTGATGGTCTTCTCCACCGAGGAGGGATCGCGCACGCCCGTCAGCCGCGCCTGTTCCCCCTCGCGGTCGAAGATCTGCACCGATTGCACCATCTCTGCCGGTAGGGTCCGCAGCACCGCCATTGGGTCTTGCCCAAAGAACTCGCGTCCATCCACCAGGACGCGACGCACCGTCTCCCCGTGCGCGGTCAATTGCCCCTGCTGGACGCTCACGCCCGGGAGCTTGCGCACGAGCTCCTCGGCGGTGGCATCGGGATTGACCTTGTACGCAGAGGCAGCGTACTCGACCGTATCCTGCTTGACCTGTGCGCGCTCCTGGACTGCCTCGACGGTGACCTCGCCCGTCTGGATTGGCAAGCTCTCCATGAGCAGCTCACCCAAATCGAGCGATTGGCGCACCTGTAGCGGGCGCTCCAGCGTGCGGTATCCCACCAGGCTGATACGCAACCGGTAGCGCCCCGGCTCCGGAAGGGCAATTTGGAACTCACCCCGCGGATTCGCCACCGCGCCCCATCGCCGCGCCGTATCCGGAAGAGAGAGGAGCTGAACCGTTGCCCCCGGGAGCGGAGTTCGCTCGCGGGCATCGAGCACACGTCCCCGCACCAGGAGCTGCGCCTGCGCCCAGTGTACAACCACTCCGGTGCTGCAGAGAAGCACTCCGAACCAACGGCGGTATCTGCGCATGCTGGGCTCTCTGGCTATCCCACAGAGGGCTTTAGACGTCTGCGAAAGCTCAAGGTTTAGCGTTGCTCAGAACCCCGTCGCGCAGGAAGAGGATTCGGTCGGCGGTGGCGGCGATCTCTTCGCTATGCGTTGCCAGGAGGAGTGTCAAGCCGAACTCGCGCCGCAGCTCCCGTAGGAGTTGCAGCACCGCTTGTGCATTGAGCGTATCGAGGCTCCCCGTTGGCTCATCTGCCAGCAGCAGCTTTGGGGAGTTCATCACGGCTCGGGCAACGGCAACGCGCTGCTGTTCGCCACCGGAGAGTTCGGCTGGACGATGCTGCGCACGGTGCGCCAGCCCAACGCGTTCGAGCAGCTCCAACGCACGCTGCCGCGCCCGCCGCCAACCCACACCCGCAATGAGCGCTGGCAGCATGACGTTCTCCAGTGCTGTCAGCTCCGGCAGGAGGTGGTAGGCTTGGAAGATGAACCCCAGCACGCGATTCCGCAGATAGGCACGCTCTGCCTCGCGTAGTGTCCCATAGCGGTAGCACTGCCCATCGAGCCAGAGCTCAATCTCGCCGCGATCGGCAACATCGAGCATGCCCAGCAGATGCAACAGCGTACTCTTGCCCGCCCCAGAGGGTCCAACCAAGGCAACGAACTCCCCAAGTTCGAGCTCCAGCGAAACCCCACGCAGCACAGGAGTATCCTGCGGAGCGCGCACGGAGTAGCTCTTGTACAACTGCTGCGCTCGCAGCACCACACTCATCGGCACTGCCGCAGGATGCGCAGGTCGTTCTGGTAGAGCAAGCGGATATCGTCCAGCCCCAACCGCAGCAGTGCAATCCGCTCGATGCCCATCCCAAAGGCGTAGCCGAGAAACTCCTCCGGGTCAATCCCTCCGTTGCGCAGCACTGCTGGATGGACCATCCCGCAGCCGCAGATCTCCAGCCACCCATTGCCCTTGCAGACTCGGCAGCCGGTGCCCTGGCACAGGAAGCAGCGGATATCCATCTCCGCGCTGGGCTCGGTGAAGGGGAAGAAGGAGGGGCGGAAGCGGTACTCGGTGCCAGGACCGTAGAACGCCTGCGCAAAAGCGACCAGGACGCCTTTGAGCTCTGTAAAGCTCACCGAACGGTCAACCACCAGCCCTTCGACTTGGTGGAACTCCGCCAGCGAGCGTGGGGTGATCTCCTCGTTGCGGTAGACCCGACCGGGCACGATTGCCCGAATCGGCGGGCGCAGCGCGCGCATGAGCCGGATCTGCACCGGCGAGGTGTGGGTGCGCAGCAGCCATTGCCGGTCGGGCGTCAGGAAGAAGGTGTCCTGCATATCGCGGGCGGGATGCTCCGGCGGGAAGTTGAGCGCGGTGAAGTTGTGCTCGTCATCCTCGATATCGGGTCCCTCGGCAACCTGGAAGCCCAGCCGGGTGAAGATGGCAACGATCTCATCGAGCACCTGCTGGATGGGGTGGCGCCCACCGAGGAAGGAGCGCCGTCCGGGCAACCACAGGTCGAAGCGCAGCTGCTCTTCAGCGCGCTCTTGGAGGGAGCGCTGTAGCGCCTGGTAGCGCTGCTGTACGAACTGCTCCAATTCATGTAGCAGCCGCCCCACGATGGGCTTCTGCTCTGCGGGAAGCTGGCGGAAGCGCTCACGCAGTTGCCCGAGCGTGCCGCGCCGGACCAAGTGGCGTTGCCGGAACTGCTCCAGTTCCTGGAGCGAAGCAATCTGCGCAAGCTCCCGCTCGAATTGGGTTCGGAGTTGTTGCAGCTCCTCCTGCATCGTCCTGGGCACGAGCACTCCGCATCAGGACAGCGCCCGGCGCACCAAGGCGCGGAAGAGCTCGGGCTGGTTCATTGCAAATTCCGCCAGCAGCTTGCGGTTGATCTGAATGTGCTTGGTGCGCAGGGCATGCATGAGGCGGGAATAGGTCGTGCCCTCCTGCCGGGCAGCCGCATTGATGCGGACAATCCAAAGGCGGCGGGACATCCGCTTGCGCTGGCGCCGGTCACGGTAGGCATACTGGAGCGCCTTGGCAACGTGGTCCTTTGCTTGCCGTAGCAGCTTGCTGCGCGCACCCCAATAGCCTTTGGCAAGGCGCAAAATCTTCTTCCGCCGTTCCCGCGAAGCAACTCGATTCCGTGCACGCATGGGGTTGGCTGACCTCTGAGCTCACATCACCGGAGGGCAAGCATCCGCTCGACCCGGCGCCGATCGGCGCTGCTGACCAGTGCCGGGCGGCGCAGGCGCCGCTTCCGTTTGCGCGATTTCCCCAGCAGGAGATGGCTCCGATAGGCGCGCTGCCGGCGAAGCTTGCCCGTTGCTGTCACACGAAAGCGCTTGGCTGCAGACCGATTCGTTTTGACCTTCGGCATCGTCGTCGGGAAGATGCGTTAGACCTTGCTGTCGCTCCGCTGTTCGGCTGCGAACTTCTGGATTTTGAGCCGATCGGGCGCCACAATCAGCGTCATCATGCGCCCTTCGAGCTTGGCGGGTTGCTCCAGCTTGGCAAGGTCCTCGACGGCTTGCCAGAAGCGCTGCAGCAGCTCCTCGCCCCGCTCCGTATAGAGAATCTCCCGCCCGCGGAAGAGCACCGTTGCTTTGACCTTGTGCCCATCGAGCAGGAACTGCCGCGCATGGCGGACCTTGAAGGCAAAGTCGTGCGTGTCCGTGTTGGACTTGAAGCGGATCTCCTTGAGCTGATGCTGCTGCTGTTGGCGGCGCTGATGGCGCTCCTTCTTCTGCTGCTCGTAGAGGAACTTGCCGTAGTCCATCAGCTTGCACACCGGCGGCGTTGCCTGCGGGGCGATCTCGACCAGGTCCAATCCCTGCTGCTGTGCCAACGCCAGAGCTTCACGCCGCCGCAGTATCCCGATGGTCTTGCCTTGGGTGTCCACCACGCGCACCTCTGGTGCGGTGATCTCCTCGTTGACCCGATAGCGGTGCTGTGCCACTACTGGCGCCCGATTCGCTTGCTGTTTCAACTCACCCTCACTGCTGTGACTTTCCCGCTGGAGTCTTGCGGGGAGAGTGCGGTAGGAGGGACTCGAACCCTCACGGGTTTCCCCACACGCCCCTCAAACGTGCGCGTCTACCAATTCCGCCACTTCCGCATGTGCAGTGCAAAATTACAAAGCTGTGCGCAGACACTGCCCGCCATGCCTGTAGCGGCAGCTCTCTTGGCACGGAGCTTGTATATTTGCACGGTGGGCTTAGGTCAACGGGAACGGGAGGGCTGCCCCATGCACAAAGGTGCCATTGTGCTATGGCTGGGAATTGCCTGCTGGGGATGCGCCAGCGCCACCCCCTCCCAGCAACGATGGACCGTGACGATCGAACCGAAGCACGCCACGCGCTTCCCCGATGAGTTCGCCGAACTCGATGATGAACCCTCGGCTCCAGCCCAGGATACGCTCCTGCAGCGTTCCCTTGAGCAGGCACGCTCATCCTACCTGCAAGCGCTCCACTATATCGAACGGGGTGACACCGCCCGAGCCGTGCTCGCATTCGAACGAGCGCTGAATATTTTGCAGCCCGTGGCGGAGCTCCCAACAGCAAGCCGCTCGGAGGAGTTTCTCGACCTCCTGCAATCGGTCATCGAAGACTACCAAAGCTACGTCCGCTCTGAGGACCGGGGCGATCCGGGTTCGAGCTTCTTCCTCATGCGGCAGCGGCTGCTGGAGATGGTCGAGCGCTCCTATGCCCAGCACCGCGTACAGCCTTTGGAGCTCCCCACCACGGCACGGGAGCTGCCCCGAACCACCGTCCCGCTGGTGCTCAACGAGTACGTGGAACGGGCACTGGAGTTCCTCACCACGCGCGGGTACCGCTTCATGCGCGCATGGCTGGAGCGCAGCACGCGCTACTTCCCCATGATGCGCCGAATTGCCCGCCAGGAGCAGATGCCCGAAGAGCTCATCTACCTGTCCATGATCGAAAGTGGGCTCAACCCCTTTGCCGTCTCCTGGGCTGGCGCCGTCGGGCTGTGGCAGTTCATCCGCTCCACTGGCGAGCTCTACGGACTGCGCGTGACACCATGGATAGACGAGCGGCGCGACCCGGAGAAATCCACCCGTGCAGCGATGCGCCATCTGCGCGACCTGTACACGCAGTTTGGGGACTGGCACCTTGCGCTGGCAGCCTACAACTGTGGCGCCCAAGCCGTCCAGCGTGCCCTCCTGCAAGCCCGCCGCGCCGATAGCACCGCCACGCGGCTTGGGTATTGGGAGATTCGCGAACTCCTCCCGCGCGAAACACGCAACTACGTGCCGCTCTACATCGCCACGACCCTCATTGCACTCAATCCCGACCGCTACGGCTTCCCGACCAACCAGCTTGCCTACCACCCTGAATACACCTACGAGCTCTACGAGCTTGCCGAGCCGATCAACCTCTCCGCCCTTGCCCGCTGCATCGGCATCAGCACCGACAGCCTGCGCCAGCTCAATCCGGAGCTGCTCACCCTCTCCACGCCGCCGGACATCCGCCCCTATCCGCTCAAAATCCCCCCAGGGACCACCAGCCAGTTGGCACAGTGCCTGTTGACCCTTTCGGAGGAGGAGAAGCAGCCCTGGCTTGTGCATACGGTACGCCGTCACGAAAGCCTCGGTGACATCGCCGCCCGCTATGGGGTCTCCCTGCAGGAGCTGCGCCGCCTCAACCGTCTGCCCAACGGACGCGTACGCGCTGGGCAGCGGCTGCGCATCCCCGTCACCCCGGAAGCTTTGGCAGCTCTTTCAGAGAATCCCCCGTCTGCAGCTCCAAGCGCCACTCCAGTGGCGAATTCCGTCTCCTCGGGTGCCCGCACTGTCCGCTACCACAGGGTTCGCAGAGGCGAGACGCTCTTTGAAATCGCCATGCGGTACGGCGTCAGCGTAGCCGAGCTGAAAGCCTGGAATGGGCTCTCCGGCGACCACCTCCGCGCCGGGCAGCGGCTGCGCATCTACCAAGGTTCTGCTCCCGAGCCCTCGGTGCTGTTCCACACCGTGCGCCGGGGCGAGTCCGCAACCGCCATCGCCCAACGCTACGGCGTGACAGTCCAGCAATTGCGCCAGTGGAACCCGCACAGCTTCCGCAACAAGCAACTCTTGGCAGGCACAACGCTGCGCATCTACCGCACGGGTACAACTCAGGCGCCCTCGGCAAAATCCAAGGTCTACATCGTCCAAGCTGGCGATACGCTCTTCTCCATTGCCCAGCGCTTCGGTGTGAGCGTTGAAGAGCTGCGCGCCCGGAATGGGTTGGAGGGTGACCGGATCCAAGTCGGACAGCGCTTGCAAATCCCATGAGGTCGTGAATCGCTGGACCTGCCGCACCAGCCGCGCACCCAAAACAGTACAACTGCGAATATCTCAACGATGCTGCCGATGTGCAGCGCCGCAATGTATGTTGCCACCCTCACTGCAGCGCTTTTCCCACCGCTGCGGAAACGGCGCAACCATGAGCCCTTCCTCTCCCTGCTCTTCGAGCATCTCCCGATGGCAGCTGCCATTGTGGATGCCTCCGACCGGGTCCTGGCAATCAACCCTGCCTTCACCCGGCTCTTCGAGTACACCGAAGCCGAAGCACTTGGGCGCCCACTCGGGGAGCTCATCGTTCCGGAGGAGCTCCGCACGCAAGGACTGGAGTTCACCGAGCGTGCACTGCATGGGGAGCTGATTGGCACGGAGAGTGTCCGTTGCTCCCGCTCCGGAGAGCGGATTCCGGTCTGGATTATGGGTATTGTCCTGCGCACGCCCCTGCGCCGGAAAGGGATTCTGGCGCTCTACCAGGACATGCGCCCAATCCACCAGCAGCGGCAGCAGCTCCAGCAGCTTCTGGAGCAGGCGCAGCAGCTCATGGCTGCCCGCGACCGCATGCTGGCAACGATCTCGCACGACCTGCGCTCCCCATTGGCAACGGCACAGGGTCTGTGCCAGCTCATCCTTTCAGAGCCTACCGATGCCGACCAGGTGCGCACCCATGCAACGAAGCTTGCCGAGCTGCTCGACTACCAACTCAAGCTCATCGGCGACCTGCTGACCTACTTCCGCACCCAGACGGCGGAAAAGCTCGAGCTGGAGCTGGAGGAGTTCGACCTGTGCGAGCTTGCTGTGCAAGTGCTCGACGCGCTCACCCTGAGCGCCTACCGGAAGCAGATTCAGCTTGTGCCACGCCTTCCGGAGGAGAGCGTCCCCATCCGAGCAGACCGCTACAAGCTCCAACGCGTCTTGACCAACCTGTTGACCAACGCCATCAAGTTCACGCCCAACGGGGGGACCGTCGAGCTGGAGGTCACCACCGACCCCACGCTGTCCCGCCCGATCATCGTGCGCGTGCGCGACACGGGAGTTGGAATCCCTGCCGAACTCCTCCCGAACCTGTTCGAGCCCTTCAGTGCTGCCGTCAAGCCAGGCACCGGCGGCGAACGCGGCACCGGGCTGGGATTGGCGATTGTCAAGCGGTTGGTCGAGCTCCACGGCGGTGCCATCTCCATCTCCTCCCAACCCGGCAGCGGCACCACCGTCGAGGTGAGCCTTCCCCCTTCCCCACCATCTTCCCCGTGAGAGGCTGGATGCCGCACCGTAGTATTTTTGTAGCTACGGCACTGAACTGTCTGTCCAACGCCTCGGGCATGCCGATGAAGCACACCGTGTGTGTCTGCGCTGCGCTGCTGAGCCTTCTCTCCGCTGCTGCCCAACAGGATGAGCTGGACTTGAGCCAACTGGAGATTCCGCAAGCTCCGGAGGAGACCAGCATTCCCTACTTTGGCATCGGCGGCGGCTTTGCCGGCATCTTCCTCTTCCCCACGCTCGACGAGCTGAACCAGAAGACCCAGAGCTGGGAACTGGGAGGGTTCTCCGCACCGCTCTTCTTGGGCGGAGCTGAAGGCTTCACCGCCATCGGCATTGTGCCGAATGTCCGGGTTGGCATCTTCGGCGTGGGCGGGAGCAAGCAGTTGCAGCGCTCCTTCGCGCTCGGGAGCACAGAGGTCACCCGCACCGCCGAGCTCTCTGTGAGCATGACAGGGCTGAGCCTGGGATACGCTATCGTGCCCTTCCGTTCGTTTACAGTTCTGCCTGTGCTCTCGGCAGGATGGGGAATGTTGACCCTCGAGCTTGCCCAAGCCCCTGCAACCACGCGCTGGGAGGAGATTGGGGCGACCGCCGACAGCCTCACCTTCCTGCACCGGTTGGCGGCATCGGCGCTGTTTGTGCACCCGCAGCTCTACGTCGAATACGCTCCGCTACCCTTCCTGGCGCTGCGCTTGGGCGGTGGATACGTGCTCTCCTCGATGGGCGAGTGGAAGCAGAACCGCATCGCCCGGCTGGAGGGGGTTCCCTCGAAGGTCAACTTCTCCGGAGCCTCTGCCCAGTTTGCCATCTTTCTGGGGCTCTTCAACTGAGGCGCGTAGGGGCCCGTAGCTCAATGGTGAGAGCGGCGGACTCATAATCCGTTGGTTGCAGGTTCGAGTCCTGCCGGGCCCACTTCTGCTCCGCTGTGCACTGCCTACCGCAGCAGCTGGCGTAGGTGCTGCACCTCCCGTTCCAGCGCCTCAAGTTGACGCATAAGCTGCTCCAGGCGCTGCTGCTGCGCTTTGAAGGCTTCCACCACTACGGCAACGATGCGGGTGTAGTCAACCCCTTCGATCTCGCCCGTTGCAGGGTTGCGTTGGACAACCTCCGGAAGCACCTCGGCGACCTCTTCGGCAAGGAAGCCGATATCTTCGGTGCCACCGAATTCGGGCTTCCAGCGGAAGCGCACCCCACGCAGATGGCTGAGCAGTTCAGCGGCTCCCTCCAGCGGGCGGATATCCTGCTTGAAGCGCCGCGCCGATTGGGCAATCAAGCGCTTGTGCACGATGAGCTCGCCCGTGGGCTCCAGCCGAAGCCAGGGCTGGTCGTTAGCGTAGAAGAGCAGCGGGGCATTCTCCCGCTGGCGCAGGAATGCCGTCCCATCGCTGCCGATGCCAATATCGAAGCCATCGGAGGCAGCGGTACCGGTAGCAGCGCCGGCGGTGAACTTGTGCACGCTTCCCGCATCCCCATTTTGGTGGAGCTGCGCTTGCGGTGTAGCGACTCCCAGCCCGAGATTGCCCGAAGAGCTCAGCCGAAGCCGTTCCAGCGGTGTCGTGCTCCCCGCCGGGGTCACCCAGAAGGAGAGCTCCGTGGGGAGCGAAGAGCTGCTTCCGCTGCCGCCGCGCAGCACCCGTATCTGCGCCTGCGCCGCCGTTGTGAAGTTGTCACCGAAATCCACGCTTGCCAGCACCGCCCCCGCCGAACTCACCGCAGTGGTCTGCCGCAGCAGTACTTGCACCGGTGCCCCTGTGCTGGTATTGCGCACCTCCAGATCCGCCGTCGTCGTTGGCGGAATGGTTCCAGGGGTGATAGCGACGGGCTTTTCAAACCATGCCCCGTAATCCCCGCCAATGGTACGCACCCCGAAGGTCTTGTTGTTGCTGGCATGGTAGCCCAGGAACCCTGTGACTGGCGTGTACCCGCTGCCGCTGAGCTCCCCGCGCACCGCCGCATACGCCGACGTTGTGCTCGAGGAGCTGTGCACCGCTCGGATGGCGTCGTACGCGGCGGCTACGCTACTCACGTAGAGCCGAGCAGCAGACCCCGTGGTGGCACCGATGACCACCATGCTGCTCCCGGCTCCGGAGAAGCTCAACACCTGCCCGGCAAGCGCAATGTCTGTGGCGCTCGACAACGTGCCTCCGAGCCGGATCTCGGAGCCGACCTTGGTCAGACCATTGGCAGCGCTGATGGTGACCAAACTTGCTGGATCCGCCCACGTCGGCGTTGCGCCAACACCCTGCGAGAGCAGGACCTGTCCTGCGCTTCCAGCATTGCCGCCCAGCAGCAGCTCTCCATTGAGCTGTAGCCGGTTGACGATCATCCCCGGAAGCTGTGCCCGCAGTGCATGCACGGCTGCGCACAAGCACACGATCACGCCCCACCGCATTGGAAGCCTCCTTGTGCGGCACATCCGACGCGGCTGCTTCGAGCCGCCTTAGAGCAAATTTAGCGAATGCTCTGCTCCCGACTGCTTCACCGCAGAGTACTATCTTTGCACCTGCTTCCACCACCGAACCACCGTGCGATGGAGGCGCTGAAGAAAGCCCTGTGCGAAGCCCCTGCGCTTCGCTTTTGCCTGCTCAGCCTTGCAGTAGCCATCGCGCTCCTCCAGCTTGGCTGGAACTGGGGGCGGGAATTGACCACAGCGCTGCTCTGCGGCATGGCAGCGTGCGGAGCCCTTCTGTGGGTGCTGCGGCACCGGGCGCTGGCGTACCTGTGTTCGGTCGGCACTGTTGCTCTCTGGTGGAGCATGTGCTGGCGCGAGGCACTTCCGGTGCGAATCCCGCATCGGCTGGAGCCAATTCCGGCTCTGCTCGCCGGACAGATACGCCAGGTGCTCCGCGATGAGCCCCCGGTGCTCCGAGTGCTGGTCGAAGGCGAACTCGATGCCCAAGCACTTCCGCCCGTGCAGACAAGGGTGCTCCTCCACGTCTTCGGAACCGATGGCACCGAACCATGGCGAACGCCTGGCGAATTCCTGCGCGCGCACGTACGGGTCCGCCCTCCGACTCCAGCCCAGCTCCCCACGGATTTCCCCGAATGGGAGTATTGCGCCCATCTTGGCGCGCAATGGGTTGCTACCGCTCACCGCGAAGGTGTCGCCCTGTGGGCTCGGGAGGGCTCATGGTCAGCATCTCTCTCCCGCTGGATTGCGCAGCAGCGGCAGCATGTGTTGCACGCGATCGCACAGCTCTACCCTGAGTGGCTTGCCGGAGTTATGGCGGCTCTGCTGTGCGGGGACCGTTCGAAGCTGCAGCCAGAGGAGCGGCGAGCGTTTGCGCTTGCCGGAGTTGCGCATGTGTTAGCCGTCAGCGGATTACACGTTGGCATCCTTGCGGCGGCGATCTCCATCGCATTGGGATTTGTGCCGTGGCAGGGATTGCGCTGGGGCATCTTCTGCATTGCCCTTGCTGCCTTTGTGCTGTTGACCGGGGCGCAGCCCTCGGCGGTGCGGGCGGGCATCACAGCAGCGCTTGCGTGGGGAATTGCTCTGCTCCAGCGCCCGGTCATGCTGCCCAACCTTGTTGCCGCCGTTGCCTTGATGACGCTCTTGTTGGACCCCGCTCAGGCGTTCTCCAGCTCCTTCCAGCTCTCTACGATGGCGATGCTGGGGATTGCACTCCTCTACGAACCGCTCCGGCAGCGGATTCAGGAGCTGCTCCCTTGGATGCCGGCGGGAATTGTGCAGTTGAGCGCCGTCAGCTTGGCAGCCTCCACGGTGAGCGCACCGCTTGTTGCGCTGCACTTCCAGATGTTCTCGCTGCTGGCGATTCCGCTCAACCTCGTTGTTGTGCCGCTGTGTTCGCTGGGGATGCTTGCGGGGATTTTGAGCCTGCTGGCATATCCGCTCAGCAACGCTGTTGCCGGACTCTACGCCTCCGCCGCGCAAGCATGCATGCTCCCGGCAATGGCGTGCGTTCGCACGGCGGCGCAGCTCCCCATTGCAGCCGTGGAGGGGTGGAGCAGCGTACCCTTGGCATTTGGAATCCAGTGGGGACTCCTTTGGCTCCTGTGGGCACCGAACCTCCGGGTTCTCCTGCCACGCGCGCTGACCGTTGCTGTGTTGACCCTCCTTGGAGCGCTGGCGGTGCGCCCGCAGCATGCCCCGATGTCCCTGCTGCGCGAGCACATCCTCCTGCGGCAGCTCCCGCTCACTGAGGGCACGCTGCTGGTGCTGCTGGACCGATACCCTCACGGGAAGCCCCGTCCTGACCGTGCACTCGAGCGCTACGCACAGCAGCTTCCTGGGCACCTGTGGATCCTCTACGCCGGCAACTCCAGCGAGTACGCCGCCGTCCGCATTGCCCGGGCTCACCCGCAGTGCACTGTCATCCAAGCACCCGAGCACCTTCTCCGAGCGCTACTCGCCTCCCCAGGGCATCCCGGCAGTGCCGCTACCGCTCCCACCGAGGGGCATGCGGGAGGCGCGCCTGGCAAAACAGCGCCACCGCACCTTCGCTGAGCTCAATGCGCACAGGGACAGAGCGGACAACGTTGCGGGCACTCTCCCGAACCCCCCACTGCAGGCGCTCATCGGTGAGCTCCCAAACCAGCCCGTGCGTTCGAACGCGAGCTGCCGGCTGCGGCACCAGCGAGAGCACCTCGCCCACCTCCAGCGCCAGCTCAACCGATTCCCACAGCAGGATTCCGTACCGACCGCTATCGTAGAAGCACAGCTCCAGCTCCCGACCGCAGCGGAGCGCCACGCTCCAGTTGATGAGCGTATGGTCTGGCTCGCGTCCTTGGAAGCCGACAACGAGCAGGCGCCGCCATCCCTGCTGGTGGCAGAATTGCAGGGCTTTCTCGAAATCGTTGGTCTCCTGCTCGGCAATCTGGACCAGGCGCGCCGTCCGCAGCCATTGCGCCTCGGGAGCCCGCCAGAAGGCATCGAGGTCTCCGATGATCACATCCGCGCGGAGACCGTAGTGACGGAATAGCTGTACGGCAGCTCCATCGGCAGCCACAACCGGGCAGCGCTGTACGCGCTGGAACACCTCGCGTTCGGGTATGGTGCCATCCAGGCACACAACCGCATCGAAAGCGGCATCAAAGCTCAGTCGGCGCATTGCCGCTCCCAGCGGTCGAAGATCTCCAGCAGCAACTGCACCCCATCGGTCAAAGCAGCCGGACCGGGCTGCAGAATCACCTCCGCCGGCAGCTCATAGACGTGCCCGCTCTGGACTGCGGGGATGCTCTCCCACCCAGGACGGCTGCGGAGCCGTTCGGGCTTGAACATCTTCCCACACCAGGACACCAGGATGATGTCCGGCGCGCGCCGCACGACCTCCGCCGGGTCAGCCACGATCCGGCGCCGTGCATCCGGATATGCACTGAGCTCAGGGAAGATATCTTCGCCTCCACACAGGCGAATGAGTTCGCTGACCCAGCCGATGCCGGTAATCAAGGGGTCGTCCCACTCCTCGAAGTAGACCCGTGGACGGCGGCGCCGTTGCCGCCCACGCTGCGCAGCTCGGCGCAATCCCGCACGCAAGGAGCGCACGTACGCCCGTGCCCGAGCAGCCCTCCCCACCAACGCCCCGAGACGCACGATCATGGAGAGGATTCCCTCCACCGTGCGGTGGTTGAAGCAGATGACCTCCACACCGTTGCGAATCAGCTCGGCGCAAATGTTCGCCTGCAGATCCGACCATGCCAGCACAACATCGGGCTGCAGCGCCAGAATCCGCTCAATATTGGCATCCAGAAAGGTGGACACCTTCGGCTTCTTCCGCGCCTCTGGCGGGCGTACCGTGAACCCCGAAACGCCGACGACGAGCTCTCCGGCACCCAAGGCGTAGAGCGTCTCCGTCGTCTCCTCCGTCAAGCACACAATGCGCTGTGGCAAGCGCGGTCGCGGAACATGTCCGGCAACCATCGGGATTTCTTCGAGCGGGTCTACGAACTGGTTCGCCAAATCCCAGCGGGCAAAGTTACCACCTACGGGCACATTGCCGAGGCGCTTGGGGTGCGCTCTGCCGCGCGCTTGGTGGGCTGGGCTCTCCACGCTGCTCGCTTCGATGCTTCAATCCCCTGCCACCGGGTTGTCAATCGCCGCGGCGAGCTCACCGGAAAGCACCATTTCGCTACCCCAACGCTCATGCAGGAGCTGCTGGAGTCGGAGGGTGTCCGCGTCGAAGACGACCGCGTAGACCTTGCGCGCTACCTCTGGGTACCTCCACGCGCCGAGCCTTGAGAAAAAAGGACCCCTGTGCCTGCAGGGCGCAAGCACAGGGGCTGGGGGGCGGTGTGAGTATGTGGAGGGAACCTCAAGAGGGCAGGCGGTTTTTCCTGCGTCCTGAGGCTATAGACGTTTAGTAGTCCATCGGTGGTGTAGCCGAGGACTGCTTCTCCTTTTCGGGCTTCTCCACCACCGTGGCTTCGGTCGTGATGAGCAAGCCGGCAACGGAGGCAGCGTTCTCCAGGGCAACTCGGGCGACCTTCGTGGGGTCAATCACCCCGCTTTCGTAGAGGTCCTCGAACTGCTCCGTTGCGGCGTTGAAGCCGAAGCCATCCTTACCCTCTTTGACCTTGGCGACAATCACCGAGGGATCCAGCCCAGCATTGGCGACGATCTGGCGAATGGGCTCCTCCAGTGCCCGGCGCACGATGTTGATGCCGGTGCGCTGGTCCTCATTGGCAGGGGAGAGCGTATCCAGGACGTGGAGCGCCCGCAGGTAGGCAACTCCGCCACCGGGTACGATCCCCTCCTCGATTGCCGCCCGGGTTGCGTGGAGTGCATCCTCCACGCGCGCCTTCTTCTCCTTCATCTCCACCTCGGTAGCGGCACCGATTTTGATGACCGCCACGCCGCCGCTGAGCTTCGCCAAGCGCTCCTGCAGCTTCTCGCGGTCGTAGTCGGAGGTGGTCTTCTCAATCTGCACCTTGATCTCGTTGATGCGCTTCTTGATCTCCTCGGGCTTGCCCGCCCCCTCGACGATCGTGGTCGTATCCTTGTCAACGACCACCTTCTTCGCCGTGCCCAGGTACGCCAGCGTGGCGTTCTCCAGCTTGAAGCCCTTCTCTTCGCTAATCACGGTGCCGCCGGTCAGGATGGCGATATCCTCCAGCATCGCCTTGCGCCGGTCGCCGAAGCCTGGCGCCTTGACCGCGCAGACGCGGAGCGTTCCACGCAGTTTGTTGACCACCAGGGTTGCCAGAGCTTCACCCTCGACATCCTCGGCGATGATGAGCAGCGAACGCCCCGACTGCGCAACCTTCTCCAGGATCGGCAGCAGGTCCTTCACCGCCGAGATCTTCTTGTCGTGGATGAGGATGTAGGGGTTCTCCAGCACCGCCTCCATCGTGTCCGCATCCGTGACGAAGTACGGCGAGAGATACCCCCGGTCGAACTGCATCCCTTCGACCACCTCCAGCGTGGTCTCGATCCCCTTGGCTTCTTCGACCGTGACGACGCCGTCCTTGCCGACCTTCTCAATGGCGTCGGCAACGAGCTTGCCAATCTCCGGGTCGTTGTTGGCGGAGATTGTGGCAACCTGCTCGATCTCCTTGCGCCCCTGGACCTCGCGGCTGATACGGCGCAGCTCCTGCGTAATGGCAGCCACTGCCATATCAATGCCGCGCTTGAGGTCCATCGGATTCGCTCCCGCCGTAACGTTCTTGAGCCCTTCGCGCACGATCGCCTGCGCCAAGACCGTCGCCGTCGTCGTCCCATCCCCGGCGACGTCACTGGTCTTGGAGGCTACCTCGCGCACCATCTGGGCGCCGAGATTCTCAATCGGATCCTCCAGCTCGATCTCCTTGGCGACCGTGACGCCGTCCTTGGTCACCGTGGGCGGTCCGAACTTCTTATCAATGACGACGTTGCGCCCCTTCGGACCCAGCGTGACCTTGACGGCGTTGGCAAGCTTATCCACACCGTTCTTCAGTGCCGCACGCGCTTCAGCATCGTAGAGGATGAGCTTGGCAGGCATGGCGTCCCTCCTGGTGTTTGTTCAACTTACGACTGCCCGTTTGTGTTGATGATGGCGTAGATGTCACTCTCGCGCATGATGAGGTACTCCTCCCCATCGATGGTCACCTCGGTGCCGGCGTACTTGCCAAAGAGCACCTGGTCACCGACCTTGACCTGCAAGGGGATGAGCTTCCCGTCCTCGGTGAGCTTCCCCTTCCCAACGGCAACCACCTCACCTTGCTGTGGCTTCTCCTTCGCCGTGTCCGGAATGATGATCCCGCCCTTGGTCACCTCCTCCGGCGGAGCAGGCTTGATGACGACGCGATCATACAACGGGGTGAGCTTCATGGCTGTGCAACCGAACTGTTCGACATACACCCTGCGCCGAGGCTAATGACGATGCGACTCTTGAGTCTATTGTTAGCACTCTCTGCGGGTGAGTGCTAATATCCGGCTGCAAAACTACGACAGATAAGCGAAACACGGAGCTCAATCTCCGGCACCGCTCTCCCGCTGCCCCTGCGCCAGGCGGGCTGCCCGCAACCGCAGCTCCGCTCGATGCAGCTCCTGGCGCGCCTGCCGGGCTTCCTCCAGCGTTTGCGCAGAAGCCAACCGCTGCTGTGCCTGGCGAACCTGCTGCTGCGCCTCCTGCAGATCGATTCGCTCGGCAGGCTCTACCTGATCGACCAACACCGTCACATGGTTGTGCAGTACCTCTACAAACCCGCCCCCCACGACGTAGTACCGGGGTGACAGATCTGCCAGCAGCAGCTTGACTATTCCCGGCTCCAGCGAGGAGATAATCGGCGCGTGGTTGTAGAGCACCTGGAACGGTGCAACCGTCCCCGGTACCGTCACCGCGGCAACCACCCCACTGTAGACACTGCCTTGGGGCGTAACGATATCCACCTGCAGGGCTTTCTCCATGGCTCAGGATGCTGCCGCTTTGAGCTCGGAGGCTTTGAGCTTCTTTGCCTTCTCCAGCGCCTCGTCCAGCGTCCCAACGTAGCTAAAGGCTACTTCGGGCACGTCGTCCACCTCCCCATCCAGAATTGCCTTGAAGCCGGCGACGGTGTCCTCAATCTTCACATAGCGCCCGGGCAAGCCGGTGAACTGCTCGGCAACGTGGAAGGGCTGGGAGAAGAACTTCTGAATCTTGCGCGCCCGGTAGACGGTGAGCTTGTCCTCGTCGGAGAGCTCGTCCATGCCCAAGATGTTGATGATGTCCTGCAGGTCTTTATAGCGCTGCAGGACCTGCTTGACGCGCATTGCGGTCTCGTAATGCTCCCATCCCACGACCAGCGGGTCCAGGATGCGCGAGGTGGACTCCAGCGGGTCCACTGCCGGGTAGATTCCCAGCTCGGCGATCTGGCGCGACAGCACCGTCATTGCGTCCAGGTGCGTGAAGGTGTTGGCGGGCGCCGGGTCGGTAAGGTCATCTGCGGGGACGTACACCGCCTGCACCGAGGTAATGGAGCCGCGGATGGTCGAGGCAATCCGCTCCTCCAGCGCCCCCAGCTCTGTTGCCAGCGTCGGCTGGTAGCCTACAGCCGACGGCATCCGCCCCAACAGCGCCGATACTTCCGAACCCGCCTGCACAAAGCGGAAGATGTTGTCGATGAAGAGCAGCACATCGCGCCCCTCCTCATCGCGGAAGTACTCCGCAATCGTCAGCGCGGTCAATCCCACGCGGGCGCGGGCTCCTGGAGGCTCGTTCATCTGCCCGAAGACCAACACCGCCTTGTCCAACACGCCGGAGGCTTTCATCTCCAGCCACAGGTCGTTCCCCTCCCGCGTCCGCTCGCCCACGCCTCCGAAGACCGAATAGCCACCGTGATGCTTTGCGATGTTGTGAATCAGCTCCTGGATGATGACTGTCTTGCCTACCCCGGCGCCGCCGAACAGCCCCGTCTTCCCCCCGCGCGTGAACGGCTCGATGAGGTCGATGACCTTGATGCCGGTTTCAAACATCTCCTTGCGGGTGCTCAACTCCACGAACGCCGGCGCCGGACGGTGGATCGGATAGTACTTCGTCGCCTGAATCGGTCCCAGCTCATCGATGGGCTCCCCGACCACGTTGAGGATGCGCCCCAGAACACCGGGTCCGACCGGCACCTTGATGGGCTCTCCGGTGTCGTAGACCTTCATGCCGCGCACCAGCCCATCGGTGGTGTCCATCGCGATGGAGCGGACACGGTCCTCGCCCAAGTGCTGCTGCACTTCACACACGAGCACATCCTCCTCCTCGCTCCCCGGGCGCTTGCGCGGGATCTTCAACGCGTTGAGCACCGCCGGAAGCTCCCCGCTGGGGAACTCCACGTCCACCACCGGACCGATCACCTGCACGATGTAGCCAACGTTCATCTGCACACCACCATCGTTCGGCACAGTTCCAGAGCTACAAAATTAGCAGCATTGCCGCTGCCCCACCGCTCACCCGCCGTTGACGAGCGCCTTCTTCAGCTGCGAGATATGCCACGTGACGTCAATCTCCTTCGGGCATGCCTCCACGCAGTTGTAAACCGTATGGCAGCGCCAGACGCCGTTCTCCGTGCCCACGATTGCCAGCCGCTCCTGGGTTGCCCCATCGCGCGGGTCGAAGATAAAGCGGTATGCCTTCAGCAGTGCCGCCGGCGCCAGGTAATCCGGATGCGACCACAGCGAGGGGCACGAAGCCGAGCAACACGCACACAGGATGCACTTGGTTGACTCCATAATCCGCTCCATCTGCTCCGGCAGCACACGGTACTCGCGCCCGTCCTCCGGAGGCGCCTCGCGCGGCAGCAGATACGGCTTGACGGCTTCGTACTTCTGGAAGAAGGGCTCCAGGTCCACCACCAGGTCCTTGATGATCGGGAAGAAGGGCAGCGGCTCAATGACAATGGGCTTGCGCAGGTCCAAATCGCGCAGCAACACGGTACAGGCAAGCGCATTGCGCCCGTTGATCTTCATGGCATCGGAGCCACACATCCCATGCGCGCACGAGCGCCGGAACGTCAGGCTCCCGTCCTGCTCCTCTTTGATCCGATGCAGGATGTCCAGCACGCGGTCGGTCGGATGCACATCCTCGAGGGTGAAGATCTCGTAGTGCGGGCGCTCATCCCGTTCGGGATTGTACCGCAGAATCTTGACCTGGATGCGCATGAGCTTTCCCACATTGCTGATGCAACGCCGACACAAACTTACGAGCTTGCCCTCTCAGAGCTGCACAATCCCCCTCATGGTGCAATCCAGGCACTCCAGGCTCGTATTCAGCGCCGGAGCTTGAGGTCGCAAGCATGCTCGCCCGCATTGTGCTGATTGGACCGGCTTACCCCTTGCGTCGCGGGGGAATTGCCACCTACACCGAATCGCTTGCCGCAGCCTATATCCGAGCCGGACGGCAGGCGCTCATCTACACCTTCCGCTACCAGTACCCTCCGTGGCTCTTCCCCGGGCGCACCCAGTGGAGCGAGGAGCCTCCGCCGGAGGGACTCCCTATCGTAGCGCGGCTGCATTCGCTGCTGCCGTGGAACTGGTACCGCACAGCGCTTGAGCTTGCCGCGCACGCTCCCGATGCGCTGCTCATCAACGTGTGGCTGCCCTTCTTTGCCCCGTGCCTGGGCAGCGTTGCACGGATTGTTCGCCGGCGGAGCCCGCAGACCCTGTTGCTGGGCATCGTGCACAATGTATCGCCCCACGAACGCTTCCCTCTGGCGCGCCTTCTGACGCGCTTTCTGCTGGATGGGCTGGAAGGCTTCCTTGTGCTCTCCCATGCCGTCGCGCACGAGCTGGAGCCGTTCCTCAGGCAGCAGCCCTACCGCGTGCATCCCCATCCGCCCTTCGATTACGGTCCCGCCCCAGAGCGTGCGCTTGCTCGCAAGCGGTTGGGAATTCCGGAATCCGAGCCTGTGCTGCTCTTCTTCGGGCTGGTCCGCCCGTACAAAGGCATTGACCTGCTTGCCGAAGCGCTGGCACTGTTGCCCAATCCCCCGTTGACGCTCATCGTGGGCGAGTGGTACATGCCCACGGATGCCTTCGAGCAACGCCTCCGACAGCTGGGCTTGTCTGAGCGGGTGTGGGTTGTGAATCGCTTCATTCCGCAGCAGGAGATCCCGCTCTACTTTGCCGCAGCCGATCTGGTCGTCCAGCCCTACCGGAGCGCCACTCAGAGCGGCATTACTCCGCTGGCGCTACGCTACGAGCGACCGGTTGTGGTGACCAATGTTGGCGGGCTCCCTGAGTACGTCCGTCCAGGGCAGACCGGCTACATCGTCGAACCGCGCGCAGAGGCGCTCGCAGAAGCCATAGCGGATTTCTTCGGCAACGGGCGGGCACGGGAGTTTGCCCCATTCCTGCATGCTGCCGCACGGGAATGGAGCTGGGAAGCCATAGTGGGGACGCTCGACCTGCTTGCCGAAGACGTCCTCCAGGCGCGCTCGCGGCAGTAGCTTGCCAAGTCTACGGCGAAGCTGTTTTCCGGACCTCCGAAGGCTTGCGCCGCGAGAGCATCCCCCAGGTGAAGAGCCCCACCATCACGCCCCAGAAGAGCAGCTTGTACCAGGTCTGCTGCGGGATGTCCTCGGGAATCAGCCCCAGCTCAGGATGGCTCAGCGTGACGACCAGCAGCTTGAGCCCAATCCACCCCACGATGAGGTAGGCAGCGCGCTCCAACTGCGGATGCTCCTCCAGCAGGCGCACGAAGAAGCGCGCCACCAGCCGCATCGCTGCCACGCCGATAAATCCTCCCAGAATCACCACCGCAAAGCGTCCGCCATCGAGTCCTCCAACGTGCGGCAGATCCGTCGGTGGCAAGCTCTTCACCAGTGCCACCGCCGCCAGGATGGAATCCACCGCAAAGGCAATATCCATGAGCTCCACCCGCAGGACCGTTCCCCAGAAGCTGGGCGGGGCTTTGAGCTGGCGTTGCTGCTGGGCTCTGGGCTTGAGCAGGTGGCGCAGCGCAACGTAGAACAGATACGCTGCCCCGAACGCCTGGAACTGCCACACCTGGAGGAGAATCGTGGCAAAGAAGATCGCCGCAAACCGAAATACATAAGCGCCCACCAGCCCGTAGGTCAACGCGCGCAAGCGCTTGCGCGGAGGCAAGTCCTTGACCAACAGTGCCAGCACCAGCGCATTATCCGCCGAGAGCAGCCCCTCCAAGAACACCAGCACAACAATGGTCCACGCGTACTCCAGCCACATTGTCTGTGCCCTCTACGACAACATCTCCCGAATCCGTGCCGAAAGGTAATCCATCACCCACACGACCGCGGCAATCAGCAGCACGATCATGCCCACCTCCTGCCAGCGGGCAAGCCCTTGGTACTGCATCAGCAGCGTGCCGATACCACCGCCGCCGACCAATCCGATGACCGTTGCCATGCGCACGTTGCTATCCCAGCGGTAGATGGTGAACGCCAGAAATGGCAGCAACACCTGCGGCACAACGCCGTAGAAGACCACCTGGATTGGGTGCGCCCCAGTGGACTCCACCGCCTCGACCAAGCCTGGGTCAATCGATTCCACCTGCTCCGAATACAGCTTCGCCAGCGCCGCTACCGTATGCAGCAGCATCGCCAGCATGCCAGCAAACGGACCGATGCCCACCCACACAGAGAAGATCACCGCCCAGATGAGCGGTTCGACCGAGCGCACGAAGTTGATCCACACCCGCAGCACGGCGTAGAGCGCAAAGGTCACAGGATGCGCACGCATGAGGTTGCGCGCAGCGAGAAAGCCCAGCAGCAGCGCCGGAGGCAGTCCCAACAGCGTCGCCATCAGCGCGATGTAGATGGTCTGCAGCATCGCCAGCAATGCCGCGTCCAGAATTGAGAGCTCCGGACGCAAGAGTGCCCCGAAGAGCCGGGCAGCGCTCTCCAACCCTTTGGCAGAGAAGAACTCCACGGGCGAAACCCGTGCAACGCTCCAGCCGGTCCAGATCGTCAGCACCACCGTTGCCCAGACAACGTGTTGCGCCACCGTGCGCTGCCAGGGTCGCATGCTCTCCCGCCACAGCAGCCACGCCCCCGGAGTACACCGCGCCAACTGCCCAACAAGGGCGAATCCTCCCGCGCAGCCTGCATATCCCAGCCATTCCGCCAGCGTGACCGATTCCGGCGGGCTGCCTCCGAGGATCTGCCCCCAGACGATCCGATACACCACCGCCCCGATGTACGCCCCCAGGAGGGCATCTGCAAGCAGTGCACGAATGCGCAGCGCCAGGCTCATCGCAGCTCGACCTCCTCGGCTTCTTCGCCGTAGATGTGACGGAACCGCTCAGGGGTAATCTCCTCGGCTGCCCCCTCGAAGACCAGCTCCCCGGTGCGGAGGGCAACAACCCGGCTGGCGTAGCGGCGCACCAAGCTCAGGAAGTGCAAGCTGCACACAATGGTCAACCCGTGTTCGCGGTTGAGCTGCTCCAGGTAGCGCAACACTGAGTGCGCCGTTGCCGGGTCCAGGCTTGCCACCGGCTCATCTGCCAGCAGCACCTGTGGACGCTGCATGAGCGCGCGCGCAATGGCAACGCGCTGCTTCTGCCCGCCTGAGAGCGCCCGAACCGGCTCAGCCGCCTTCTCCGCCAAGCCCACAATCTCCAGATTGTGGAGCGCCTCTTGCACGAGCTCGGCGCTGAAGTTCCCCAGTAGTGACCGCCACACCGGAACCCGTCCCAGGGCGCCCACCAGCACGTTCTCCAGCACACTCCGCCGCTCGATGAGGTTGAACTGCTGAAACACCATCCCAATCCGCTGCCGATGTCGCCGGAGCGCCTCCCCCCGCAGGTGCGTCACATCCTCCCCCTCGAAGTAGACCCGCCCCTCGCTCGGCTCCACCAGCCGATTGATGCAGCGCAGGAGCGTGGACTTCCCCGAACCGCTCAGCCCAATGACCGCAAGGAACTCCCCACGGTAGACGCGCACGGTCACGTTGCGCAGCGCCTCGACCCCGTTGGGATAGCGCTTCGTCACGCCCAAGAGCTCAATCTGTGCCCTCATTGGCGCAGCAACCTCTCCACATCCCCGACGTACTGCCGCAGAAGGCGGCGCAATCCATCGTAGTCACGGTCGTGCACCGGAGCAAAGCCCTCGACGCTGTAGATCTCGTAGAGCGCCCTCTTGCCCTGGGGCGTTGCCGCAAACTCCAGCAGTGCCTGGATCAGGCGCTCAAGGACCGGCTCGGGCAAATCCGCCCGCACGATGATGGGGTCGTTCGGGATGGAATCCGTCAGCGCCACGATCCGCACCCTCTCCAGCACGTCGGGGAACTGGTGGAGCACCCGAGCGCGCGCATCACGGATCTCGCCCGTGTGCGGATCGGGTGGGGAGTAGTAGGTTGCCCCGGCGTCCACCTGGCGTTGATAGACCATCGTGACCACATTGTCGTGGCGCATGGCGAAGACCTCCTCCGCCGGTCGAATCCCCTCGCGCTCCAACAGGGCTTTGGGCAGGATGTAGCCCGATGTGGAGGCTGGGTCAACGTAGGCAATCCGCCGTCCGTGCAGTTGCCGCAGCGTCGTAATGCCGCTGGCAACATGCGCAATGATCTGCCCGCGATAGCTCAGCTCCCCGCCCCGCCGTACCACGCGCAGGACAGCTCGGGCTCCATAGCGCTCATGTGCCAGCAGATAGCTGAAGGCATTGACGGCGGCAATATCGGCGCGACCGGCTCCGAAGGCTTCCACTACGGTGATATAACTGGTCGGCACCGATGCCTCCACGACGTATCCCGTGCGCTCCTGCAGGAAGCGGACCAATTCAGCAGCGCTCTGCGTGACCTTCTGCGCATCTACCGACGGCACAAGGAAGAGCCGAATGGGGCGCCCCGCAGTGCCCAGCTCCTGCTCCCGAAGGAGCGGCGCCACCGAAAGCCGCACAACCCCAGCCAGCGCAATGATACCGTAGAGCAGCGCCAAGCGCAGAAGCCGCTGCCGGCGTCTGTACGGCTGGAATTCCATAGCTTTGCACCCGTCTTGCGCGGCAGTTCGTACACCAAATTACGGCAAACCATGCGACTCCTTCCGCTCCTGGCACTGGTCCTGGTTCTCAGTTGTGCTCCTTCGCGCCAGCAATCCGAGCCGGCAGCGCAACCCGAAGAGCTGCGCCTGGATACCCCAAGCGTTGCTCCTACACCCGCGACACCCACCGACACCACGGCAGCACGCACTGACACCGCCGCCCAAAACAAGCAGCAGAACGCTGCTGCCAAGCCGAAGCGCTTGCCCAAGCCAGAGACCCAAACCGCTGCACCGGCATCCGAGGGTGGGGTCGAAGTCCGCACAACTAAGAAGCCGCGCGAGGGCGTTGCTGCTCCGCAGCAATCCCAACCCACTCAGCCTGAGGAGGGCGGCGTCGAGGTCCGCACCGAGAAGAAGAAGCGTACACCGTAACGCTGCATCGGGCACGATGAATCTCCACGAGTTCCAAGCCAAAGAACTGCTCAGCCGCTTCGGCGTCCCGATTCCTAAGGGACGCGTTGTCAGTTCAGCCGAAGAAGCCGGTCGGGTAACGTACGAGGAGTTCGTCCTCAGCGGTATCCCCGCAGTGCTGCTCAAAGCACAGCTCCACGCCGGGGGACGCGGCAAGGGGCACTTCGTGCATGCCGATACAGGCGAACCGCTCCTCTTCAACGGAACCCCCGTGCGTGGTGTGATGCTGGTGCGCGAAGGCAATATCGCCGACAAAGCTTACCGGCTGGCGCTGCTGATGCTGGGCAACCGATTGGTGACGGCTCAGACCGGCGCTGAAGGACGCCGCGTCCGCCTCCTGCTCATCGAGCAAGCCGTTCCGATCGCCCGCGAATTCTACCTTGCCATCACGCTCGACCGCAGCCGGAACCGTCCTCTGGTGCTGCTCTCCACCGAGGGCGGCGTGGAGATCGAAACCGTCGCCGCTGAGCACCCCGAGGCGATCGTGCGCGAGCACATCCATCCCTTCTGGGGACTGCAGCCCTTCCAGGCGCGCCGAATCGGCTTCCGCTTGGGGCTGGAGGGCACACAGCTGAACGCGTTTGTGGAGCTGCTCGCCAAGCTCGCCCGCGCCTATGAGGAGTTGGAGTGCTCGCTGCTTGAGCTCAATCCTCTGGCGCTGACCGCCGACGGGCGCTTCCTGGCGCTGGATGCCAAGGTCGTGCTCGATGACAACGCTCTCTTCCGCCATCCCGATCTGGCAGCCCTACGCGACATTGCCGAAGAGGACCCGCTGGAGGTGGAAGCCGCACGGCACCAGCTCAACTACATCAAGCTCGACGGCAACGTCGGCTGCATGGTCAATGGCGCCGGACTGGCCATGGCAACGATGGACATGATCCAGCTTGCCGGCGGGCGCCCGGCAAACTTCCTCGATGTGGGCGGGGCTGCCAACGTGGAGCGCATCGCCCATGCCTTCCGCATCATGCTCTCCGACCCTAACGTCCGCGTTGCTCTGGTGAACATCTTCGGCGGCATTGTGCGCTGCGACCGAGTCGCCAATGGTATCGTCCAAGCCCTGCAGCATGTAGAGGTCCGCGTGCCCATTGTCATCCGGCTGGAAGGGACCAATGCCGAGGAGGCAGCTCAGATTCTGCAGCGCTCTGGGCTGCAGTTCCACGTTGCCCGAAGCCTGGATGATGCTGCGCAGCTGATTCGCCAATTGCTTGCCCAATTGGAAACGGCTCCCTCGAATGTGCCATCATAGGCTGCTGCCCACACCATGGCAGTGCGTGTTGCTATCAACGGATTCGGACGCATCGGTCGGCTCCTGCTGCGCGCTGCGCTCCAGCGCCGTGCAGCCCTGGAGTGGGTCGGCATCAACGATTTGACCGATGCCTCAACGCTGGCGCACCTCTTCAAGTACGACTCCGTGCACGGGCGCTTCTCCGGTGAAGTGCGTGCCGAAGGCGACCAGCTCCTCATCGACGGGCATGCCATCCCCGTCAGTGCCAGCCCGACGCTGGAGGGCATCCCGTGGAAGGACGTGGATATCGTGGTCGAAGCCACAGGGAAGTTCACCCGGCGTGCCGATGCGGAACAGCACCTGCGCTACGCCCGCAAAGTCGTGCTCACTGCCCCGCCCAAGGATAGCGCCGATGCAATCGTAGTGCTCGGCGTCAACGAGCACACGCTCACGGGCACCGAGCGCATTATCTCCAATGCATCGTGCACGACCAACTGCGTTGCCCCGATGGTCAAGGTCCTCCACGATGCCTTTGGGGTCGAACGCGCCTTCATGGTTACCGTGCATGCGTACACGAACGACCAGCGCATTCTGGACCTGCCGCACAAGGACCTGCGCCGGGCTCGGGCAGCAGCGACGAACATCATCCCCACCACGACCGGGGCAGCGCGAGCCGTCGGCAGCGTCATCCCCGAGCTCAAAGGGCGCATCGATGGCTATGCCCTGCGCGTCCCCGTGCCCGATGGTTCGATCACTGACCTGACGGCTGTGCTGCGCCGCCCCGCCACCGTTGAAGAGATCAACGCCGCCTTCCGCCAGGCTGCCGAGGGTCCTCTCCAGGGCATCCTGGAGTACACCGAGGAGCCCATCGTCTCCAGCGATATCGTGGGCAATCCGCACTCGTGCATCTTCGATGCGCTCTCCACGATGGCGCAGGGCACGTTGGTGAAGGTCGTCGGCTGGTACGACAACGAATGGGGCTACGTCAACCGCATCGTAGACCTACTGCTGCGCTTGGCTGATTGAGGGTTGGACCATTCGGGCAAGGATCGTGCCGCTGCGCTCGCTTCGCGAACTGCCGATTGCTTCCGCACGGGTCCTGGTGCGCCTGGACCTCAACGTCCCCTTGCGGGATGGCGCCGTTGCCGATGACAGCCGCATCCGTGCAGCGCTGCCGACGTTGGAAGCGCTCCTGAACGCTGGGGCTCTCCCCATTGTACTCTCGCACCTGGGGCGTCCCAAGGGGCAGGTGCGTCCGGAGTACTCCCTGGCGCCGGTTGCGCAGCGGCTGGCGGTGCTGTTGGACCGCCCCGTGCTCTTCGTCCCCGATTGCATTGGGGAAGCGGTCTCCACAGCGCTGCAGCGGGCGCATCCGGGCAGGGAGGTTGTCGTGCTGGAGAATGTACGCTTCTACCCCGGCGAGGAAGCCAACGACAAGGAGTTTGCAGCCCAGCTACGGCACGACGCCCAGGTGTACATCAACGATGCTTTCGGGACGCTGCACCGCGCGCACGCCAGCGTTGCCGCCATCGCCGACCTCTTCGAATGGAAGGGTATCGGGCTACTGGTTGAACGCGAACTCGCTGCGCTGGAGCGCTTGCGTTCTGCCCCGGAGCGTCCGTACGTAGCGGTCATCGGCGGTGCCAAGGTCTCCGATAAGTTCGACCTGCTCTCGGCGCTGTTGGAGCGCTGCGACGCCCTGCTGCTGGGCGGGGCAATGGCGTTCACCTTCCTCAAGGCACAGGGGTATGCCATTGGCTCCTCAGTGTACGAACCCGAACTGGAATCCGCCGCACAAGCGATACTGCAGCGCGCCCAGGCGCTGGGGAAGCAGCTCCTGTTGCCCACCGACGTGCTCATCACAGCCAATGGGGATACCCGCGTGTGCACTGTGGAGGAGGGCATCCCCGAGGGCTGGATCGGGTACGATATCGGACCAGAGACGGAGCGCCGCTTCGCCGAGCTGCTGCGAACGGCGCGCACGATCTTCTGGAACGGACCCATGGGCAAGTACGAGGAGGAGCGCTTCCGTTCCGGCACCGCTGCTGTGGCGCGCGCAGTGGCACAGGCAACACAGCGCGGGGCGTTCACCGTTGTCGGTGGAGGGGATTCCATTGCCGCCCTGCAGGCGCTGGGAGCCGATACCGCCGTGAGCCACTGCTCCACCGGCGGAGGTGCAACCCTGGCATACCTGGCAGGCAAGCCGTTGCCAGGGCTGCGTGCGCTGGAGCAATCCTAAGCGCTACCTGACGTCTATCGCGCTGGCATCTGTCAACACGCTTGCATGCGATGACACTGTACGGGCGAAGATTTCTGGGCGACACACCAGTGCTGCGCACCTTCATCCTGCTCAACATCGCCGTCTTCCTGGTGCAGCATCTCTTCCTGGGGCTGTTCCGCTACCACGGTGTGCCGGTCGGCGAATACATCGTGCGCTACTTCGCGCTGCAGCCGCTGCTCAGCGGGGATTTCTACCCCTGGCAGTTGCTCACCTACCAGTTCATGCACGCTGGGCTGGACAACATCTGGCACATCCTGTTCAACCTCTTCGTGCTGTGGATGTTCGGCACCGAGCTGGAGTTGCTGTGGGGAAGCCGACGCTTTGCAACGTACTACCTGCTGTGCGGAATCGGTGCCGGCATTGTGCACCTGCTGGTACAGCTCTTCTGGACCTATCCGGCGCCAACCGTGGGCGCCTCCGGAGCCATCTACGGCATCCTCCTTGCCTTTGGACTGACCTTCCCGGACCGCCCCGTGCTGATGTTCCCCTTCTTCATCCCCATCCCCGCGCGCATCCTGGTGCTGCTGATGGCGGGGATTGAGTTCATCTCCGGCATCACCAGCGCGGGCTCCACAATTGCGCACTTTGCGCATCTGGGCGGCGCTGCAACGGGATTCCTGCTGCTGCGCTTCGGGGACCGCTGGGGGGTATTCGCCGCCGGTGACCGCTTCTGGAATTGGCTGCGCGGACTTCCCCACCGTCGTCCCTCCCCTCAGCGGCGTCGGGGGCTGATGCTCGTCCGCCCCGCACCCCCGGCGGAGGAGGTGCTCTTCTACTTCCAAGGCGCCCCGATCACGCAGTCCGATATCGACGCCATCCTGGACAAGATCGTCACGCACGGCTACGATAGCCTCAGCGAGCACGAACGCCAAATCCTCTACGAGTTCAGTCGCCACGTGCACAACGGGCGGTAACCATGCAGTTCGAACTCGGAGTTCTCGAGCAGCAGCCAATTGCCACGCGCCCCTTCCGGCGGCGCAAGACACGGCGCGTCATGGTCGGGAACGTCCCCGTCGGCGGGAATGCGCCAATCTCGGTGCAGACCATGACCAAGACCAAGACCGCCGATGTAGAGGCAACGGTGGCGCAGATCCTGCGCTGCAAGGAAGCCGGTGCGGATATCGTGCGCGTGACGGTCAACGATTGGGAGGCTGCCGAAGCCATCGCCGAGATCGTCCGCCGTGTGGATATCCCCATCGTTGCCGACGTGCACTTCAACCACATCTTTGCGCTCAAAGCCATCGAAGCCGGTGTTGCTAAGGTGCGGATCAACCCCGGCAACATCGGCTCGCGCGAGCGCATCCGGCAGGTTCTCGAAGCTGCCAAAGCACGCGGTATCCCCATCCGTATCGGGGTCAACTCCGGCTCGCTGGAGAAGGACCTGCTGGAGAAGTACGGCTACCCGACGCCGGAAGCGCTCGTGGAGAGCGCGCTGCGCCATGTGGAGATTGCCCAGGACTTCGGCTTCGACGACATCATCATCTCGGTCAAATCCACCGATGTCCGCTTGATGATCGAAGCCTACCGGATGCTCGCCGACCAGGTGGATTTCCCGCTGCACCTGGGGGTGACCGAAGCCGGCTTACCCGGCACGGGCATCATTAAATCGGCTGTGGGGATTGGAACGCTCCTGGCTGAGGGCATCGGGGACACTATCCGGGTCTCCCTGACCGATGAGCCCGAGCGCGAGGTGGAGGTCGGCAAGGAGATCCTCCGCTCGCTTGGACTGGCGCAGCGGAGCGTGGAGATCATCGCCTGCCCCACGTGCGGGCGCATCGAGGTGGATCTCTTCCGCATCAGCCGTGAGCTGGAGGAGGCGATTCGCCGCGCCGGTATCCGCAAACCGGTCAAGATTGCCCTCTTGGGCTGCGTGGTCAATGGTCCGGGGGAAGCCAGCGAAGCCGATATCGGCATCGCTGCCGGACGCGGCGTTGCACTGCTCTACCGCAAAGGGGAGGTTGTCCGCCGGGTCAGCGAGGAGGAGATTGTCCCTGCCATCCTGGAGGAGCTGGAGCGCTTCGAGCCGGAGAGCTGAGCATGCCGGCACCGGAGCTGAGCCTTTCGGGCATGCGGGCATTGGTGTGCGGAAGCACCCAGGGTATTGGGCGTGCCATCGCCTTCGTGTTCGCGCGCGCCGGTGCCGAAGTTACGCTGCTGGCGCGCAATCCCGAACGGCTCGAACAGGTACGGCGCGAGCTCCCCACCCCCGAACAGCAGCAGCACCGGATCCTGGTCGTGGACATGGCGCAGACCGAACAGCTCCAGCGGGTGCTCAAGGAGCATCTGCAGCAGAGCGGGCTCGCCTACCACATTCTGGTGCACAACACGGGCGGTCCTCCACCGGGACGGCTCTCGGAGGCACCGCTGGATGCCTTCGAGCACGCCTTCCGGCAGCATCTCTGGAGCGCCCATGTGCTCATGCAAGCCCTGTTGCCCGGGATGCGCCAGTTGGGCTACGGGCGGATCGTGAACATCCTCTCCACCTCCGTACGCCAGCCAATCGAAGGGCTGGGGGTCTCCAACACCGTCCGAGCAGCGATGGCGAGCTGGGCAAAGACGCTCTCTGTGGAGCTGGCGCCGATGGGCATCACCGTGAACAACATCCTGCCCGGCAGTATCCAAACGCAGCGGCTCGAATCCCTCTGGCGCTACCAGGCGGAGCAGACCGGCGTGCCGCTGGAGAGCATCCTGGAGCAGACGCTGCAGCAGATCCCCATGCGGCGAATCGGGCAGCCCGAGGAGATTGCTGCTCTGGCGCTGTTTCTTGCCTCCCCACTTGCCGGCTACATCACGGGCGTGA
This sequence comes from Bacteroidota bacterium, assembly GCA_030550275.1. Lineage (GTDB taxonomy): Bacteria > Bacteroidota > Ignavibacteria > Kapaibacteriales > HRBIN21 > HRBIN21. The sequence continues at coordinate 18,473 of JAUQPR010000013.1, read as the reverse complement.
GCATCCCCGTTGATGGCGGGCGCACGCGCTGCCTGTAGCCGCTACGGCGGCAACACGACGCGGATCCCCTCCAGGCTCCACCGTGCCTTGACCTCGAACGGTCCTGCGCGCACACTGCGTTCGGCAAAGCGGAAGGGAAAGGCATTGCCGGCGCTGTAGACGCCATCGCCATCGGCATCGCAGAAGAGCTCCAGCGTGTACTCTCCAGCGGGCAGCTCACCGAACGCCCATTGTCCGGGATGCTCCAGCGTAAGGCGGCGGCGCAGCTTGCCCGCGCGGTCGTAAAGCTGCAGCACGTACGGTCCGCTGCAGCCGAGGCTATCGAGCAGCTCTCCGCGGAGCTCGCCACAGGTCCGCGGGTCAAGCGTCCGAAAGGCAACGCGGAGGAGTGTATCGCGCAGGGAGCGTCCATCCAGGGCAGCCGCCGTTCGCCAGCGCAGTTGCAGGAGGTGCCACTCGTCCGGTTGCCAACGCTGCTGCGGGCGAATACGCCACCGATTCTGCTGCACCGCCTCCTGCACGATGGGGACAGGTACCCCCTGCGCCGTCTGCACCGTGCATTCCAGCGCCGCCGTATCCATCGCGGCATCGGCGAAGAGCTCCAGAACCTCGTCCAGTCCGACCCCGCGTGCGCTATCGCCTGGCACAGTCCACAGGCGCACAGCCTGCGTATCCGGTGTTGGCACCGGGCGGAACGACAAGGGCTGCGGAGCTTGCACGAGCACATTTCCAGCGGTATCGCGCACACTGCCCGGGCGAACGAGAACAGCGTAGCGCCGGTTCGGCTCCAACACCCGCTCCGACACCAGCTCCACTACCGTCGGACGCTGCGGCACCTGCACGGCTGCCCGCACGGCAACGGTATCGGCGCCGGCGCTCTCGGCGAAGGCAAATCCCTCCGCACGCAGCGATGCAGGATCGAGCGGCTCACTCCACTCCAGCCAGACCCGTCGCTGGCTCACCGGGCGAACGTCGGAAAGCTGTGGTGGGGTTCGGTCTCGCGGTGTGCCCAAGCGCAGCCGCACGGTCGCTGGGGAATCGGCATGCACGACGATGGGATGGGTTGTCGTGCCCAACGCATCACGCTCCTCCTGGTAGAGCCCATCGCCATCCTGGTCACGCACGGCGAAGAGCCGATACTCCCCTGCAGGCAACCCCATCAGACGGAAGCTCCCTGTGCGCCCCAGTTGCGTACGGTAGCGCGCCGGCGTGTGCGAAGGATTGAGCGTATCGGGCAGCAGCCCATCCAGCCGGTACGCCCAGATGTAGACCCCTTGCGGCTGCGGGTCAAGCAGTTCGCCCAGAATTGCTCCTCGGTCCAGCTCCGGACCTGTGGAGAAGACCAAGCTGAACGCCGTATCGGGGTGGTTGCCCGCCAGGTCGCGGTACTCCGTGCCCAGCAGCAGCACGTACGTCGTTGCCGAATCCAGCCCGTGGGGAAGGCGAATCGTGAGCGTCTTGCCCCACCAATCCCAGGAGAGCTCCATCGGAGCCGGCGGCTGCAGGCGTATTGCCGAGAGCACCGATGCTCGGTCCACAAACTCGCTGAAGTGGATCCGGATAGCTCGCCCGCTGAAGTTGCGCGTGCCCGGTTCCGGCTCCACCGCACGCACGAAGGGGGGCTCCCGGTCGGGCGGTCCTCCAGGCGGAGGGAGTGGATTGGCACATCCCCACAGCAGCAGTGCTGCAATCAGCGTCCGCTCCATGCGCTCCAGGCAACTGCTCCCATGTACAGCACCTCCATCACCGTATACGCCAGCGCCACTGCCGGGACCCCACCGACGGCGTAGCCCAGCAGCGTCACCGGCAGCATCGCCAACAGGATCAGCACCATTGCCCGCACCAGCCGATGCTGTGTCCCGGGCAGCGTCAGCACATACGCCTCCAGAAGGTGCGACAGCAGTACCGCCGGGAAGCTCAGCAACATCAGCCGCAGCGGCAGCACCGCTTCCTCGATGGCGAAGGTCAGCTCCATGAGCACAGGGGCGGCAATCCACAGTGGGAGCACAACGGCTGCAGCCACAAGCAGGCTCAGCGCAATCCCCTGGCGGAGGCTGGCTCTATCGGGATTGCGGGCAAACTCCGGCAGCAGCACGACAAGCACCGCCCCCGGTAGCATCCGCAGCACCATCAGGAAGCGCTGCGCCGCCGAGTAGACGCCCACCGCTGCCGGAGTCCCCACCCACCCCAGCAGCAGCACTCCGTAGCGCATGAAGAGCACGGTTAAAAACCCGAACGCCATCCAGCCGAAGCGCTCGCGCAGGAGAGCACCAAGGCGCTGCAACAGCTCGACCGCACCGCTCGGTCGCAAGCGCCAGAGCCGCTGTAGCTCCCGCCAGGGATTCCATTCGGGATGGACCGAGTGCAGCGCCTGCGCTCCCCAGGCAACCCGCGGAAGCGCCGTTGCTACCCCGTTGAGCAGTACCAACAGCGCCAACGGCATCTGCGCAAAGAGCCCTGCAACGGCGGCGCTCGCCCCAATGGTGCTGCTTACGGCGATAATCCGCGCTGCACGCTCCTGCTGCCCTACCCCGCGGAGCCCTGCCATGAGCGTATCCCCCACGCTGTGGAGAAGCCCCGCAAACAGCGCAACTGCTGTCACGAGCACCACCTGCGGCTGCCCGCTTGCCGCCGCTACTGCCAGCACAGCACCGAATGCCGGCAGCCACAGCACAAGCTTTGCCGCCTGAGCTTCAGTCAATGCTGTCAACTCCCCTGTGCGGGCAACCTGCTGCGGGAGCGTCAACTGATAGTTGGCATCGGTGAAGACCTGCGCCAGCGTGCCCAGCGCCATTGCAAAGGAGAAGACCCCCAGCTCCTCGGCACCGCGGAGCCGCCCCAGCAGAATCGAAAACAGCGCAACCCCCAACACACCGAGCAGGTCTGCCGCAAAGTAGCTCCCGATTGCCCGCAGCAAGCGCCCACCCTTGCTGCCATACGCCATCGTTTGTGCCGAACGCCGTATTTTTGCCTGCGCGTTCATGCCCATTCCACGGTAGCTCAACGGTCAGAGCACCTGGCTGTTAACCAGGGGGTTGTGGGTTCGAATCCCACCCGTGGAGCTTCCCCGCAATCCATCGCCGCCTGAGGACGTGCCGGAGTCAAAAAGGTTTTCCCCGCTGCGGCTTTAGCTTTCCCCCTGGCAGCCGATATACTCCTGCAGAGCGGCACCGCACGGTGCGTGCCGGGAGTGTGGAACAGCGCGCCTGAGGACTATGTTCGTGCTGATCGGGCTGGCGGTGGTCTTTGCCAGCATCATCGCTGGCTACACCATGCACGGGGGACAGCTCCTGATTCTGTTCCAAGTCAGCGAGTTCCTCATCATCGGTGGGGCGGCGATTGGATCGCTCCTCATCTCCAATCCGCCGGACATGCTCCGCCGCATCGTTCAGGGCGTTCTGGCAACACTGCGCGGCAACAAGCTCTCGAAGGCAGCCTACCTGGAGCTGCTGCAGTTCCTCTTTGAGATCTTCCAACTGGCAAAGCGCGAGGGGCTTATCGCCCTGGAGCAGCACGTGGAGAACCCGCACTCCAGCGCCATCTTCAGCAAATACCCCACGGTGCTTGCGAACCACCACGCCGTGGACTTCTTCTGCGACACGATGAAGGTCGTGCTCAACGGCGGGGTCCCACCCCACGACCTGGAGGACCTCATGGAGCTGGACCTGGAGACCATTCACCAGAAGGAGTCGCGTGCCCCGGCGGCGCTCATCACCATTGCGGATTCGCTCCCAGGACTGGGAATCGTTGCTGCAGTGCTCGGCGTGGTTATCACCATGGGCAAGGTGGACCAACCTCCGGAGGTGGTCGGACACAGCGTTGCCGCAGCCCTGGTGGGGACCTTCCTGGGCGTGCTGCTCTCCTACGGGGTGGTTGGACCCATCGGACGCAGCTTAGAGAACCTCCAGGCAGCCGAGCAGCGCTACCTGAACTGCATCAAGGCAGCCATTCTTGCCTTCGTCAAAGGGGCACCGCCGGTGGTTGCCGTCGAATACGGACGCCGCGCCATCGACCCGGACTTCCGCCCCAGCTTCCAGGAAACCGAAGAGGCACTCAAGCGGGCACGGTAGACCATGGCAGAGCCCAAAAGCGAGCCGATTGTCATCCGCAAGCGGCGCCGGGCAGCCCATCACGGGCACCACGGAGGCGCCTGGAAGGTCGCCTACGCCGACTTCGTCACCGCGATGATGGCGTTCTTCCTGGTGATGTGGATTATGCAGCTTTCGGAATCCTCCCGCAAAGCCATCGCCAGCTACTTCAACGAGCCGGGCGCTTTTAGCTTCCTGACGGGCAAGGCGCTGCCAATCGATATCAAAATGCGTCCGGCACGCTACGTACTGGAGAAGGGCGGCGATTACTACGACAACTTCTCCGAGCGGGGTGGACCCTACCAGCCCTTCCCCGTGGGCATCGGAACAGCGGGGGTAAGCCCAGAGCAGTGGCGCCAAGCCGTACAGGATAGCAGCCGCGCCGCTGCCCGCCTGGAACAGCTCCACCAAGAGCTGCAGGCAATGCTGCAGGAGCTCTCGCAGCGCAATCCCGAACTGGGCGAGCTGCTCGCTTCGCTCCGACTGGAGATGACCCCGGAAGGACTCCGCATCGAGCTGCTGGAGACGCGGGAGAACCTCTTCTTCCGCGTCGGCAGCGCCGAGCTTCGTCCCCCAGCAGAACAGCTTCTCCGCCGCTTGGGTGAGGTCCTTGCCCGGCTCCCCAACCACATCGAGGTCGAAGGACACACCGACAGCCGCGCCTATGCCCCCGGTTCGCGCTACACCAACTGGGAGCTCTCCACCGACCGCGCCAATGCCGCCCGGCGTGTGCTGGAGAAAGCCGGTCTCTGGAAGGGGCAGGTCACCAGCGTCATCGGCTATGCGGATTCCAAGCCCCGCAATCCGGAAAACCCCTTCGACCCCTCCAACCGCCGAGTGAGCATCCTGGTACGGCGGCTGACGACGGCGGACTTCCTGCGCCTGATGCAAGTGCAACGGGACACCTCTGCCCAGACGCAGTCGGCTGGGTCATGACTCCGGCTCCGCTGAGCATCCTAATTGTGGATGACCAGCCATCGGTTGTGGCGGTGCTCGAAACCGTGCTTCGGGAGCTGTTCCCAGAGGTAGAGCTCCTGACGGCGGGCTCTGCCGAAGAGGCGTGGGAGCTGATCCAGCGCCACCGTCCCGCAATCGTGCTCTGCGATATCGTACTCCCGGGCGAGACCAGCGGTCTGGGACTATGCCAGCGCATCAAGGCTACCCCGGAGCTCGCCTCCACCTATGTCATCCTCATGACCGCGTTCGACACTGCAGAGTGGCGCGAAGCTGCCCTCTACCAATACCGAGCCGACGCTTACCTGCGCAAGCCCTTCCGCATTGCCGAATTGCAGGAGAAGCTCGAAGCGGCATTCCGCGCGCTTCAATCCCGACCGCAGCCGCAGCAGGACATCGTACTTACAGCCTCAGACGAGCTGCTCCAGCTCCTGCAAACACTGCTGGAGATCCGCTCACCGGCGCTGCGGCAGCTCTCCACACAGCTCCACCACTGCTGCCAATGGCTGGCAGACCATGCCGAAGGACTGGAGGAGCGGGAACGGCTGCTGCTCCCGCGTGCGGGCACGGTGTACCCGGTCGGTAGGCTTGCGCTGCCGGATTCCCTGCTCTACGAGCCGATGACGCACAGCGGGCATCTTGCTCACGAGCTCCTCGTTCAAATCCCCCTGGCCGCAGCCGCCGTGTGCCGACAGCATAGCCGACTGCTGCCGCTGGTTCCGATCTTGGAGGCGGTAACGGAGAACTACGACGGAACGGGCTTCCCTCACCACCTCCGCGCGTGGGAGATCCCACTGCCGGCACGCCTGCTGCGGCTGGCAGTTGATTTTGAAGAGCTACTCTGGAGCACTTCGCAGGAGCCGCTCGCGGTGGCAGCCCATCTGGAGCGCTTTGCCCGCCAAGCGTACGACCCGCAGCTTCTTCCGCTGCTGCGCCAGTACGCTGTGCTCCGCCAGGCAGGAGCAACCGCTCGCAGCGTTGCCCTGCACGAGCTGCGGGAGGGCATGCGCCTCCTGTGCGATGTGCAGACCCGCTCCGGCATCAAGCTGCTGCCCAGCGGGACGGTGCTGACCTCGGCGCTCATTGAGCGGCTCCTCCGGCATCACGTCAACGACCCCATCGTTGGCGTGCTGATTGTGCAGCTCCCCGCGGAGGAGGCGTGAGCAGCCTTCGGCTCAGACGGCTTGCGCTACCGGAAGGGTGAAGAACTCCGGCTTCTCCAGTGCCTCAGCCCAGCGCCGTTGCGTGCGCTGCCGCCAGCTCCCGCGATGGTAGACCGCACCGAAGAGCAACGGGAGCGCCAGCGTTGCTTCGGCAAAGACCATCTGCTCGCGCTGTGCGGAGACCTTCCCCCAGGAGCTCGCCTCGCGGAGGGTCGAGCCGGAAAGCCCTCCATCGCGCTCATCGGCAACGGTGACTTGGATCGCGTACGCGTGCATGGGCACCTCCACGCCCAGCACCTCGGCTGCCACAACGATATCCTGGGCGAAGTTCTTCGGCACCCCGCCGCCGACCATCACCAGCCCCGTCTGCCGAGCATGGATCTTCAGGAAGGTCAGCTCGCGGAAGTCCTTGACCGAATCGATCGCCACGTGACGCGCCCCCGCCCGGTATTGGTGCAGCACCAGTCCAAAGCCCGCCGAGCAGTCCGAAAACGCCGGCACGAAGAGCGGCACTCCGCATTCGTAGGCAGTGCGCACGATCGAATCCTCCCCCAATCCGCGCTGCTGCAGGTAGCGCGCCATTGCTGCCAGAAACTCGCGCGAGCTATACACGCCTGGCTCAAGGCTATCGGCGATCTCGGCGATGGTGTGGTCGCACACCCGCAGCTCCTCCTCGTCAATGTACGTGTCGTAGATGCGGTCAATCATGAGCTGCCGGAGCTGTTCATCATCGGCGCGCGGCGACCCCTGGTAATGGCGAAAGCCCAATGCCTCGAAGAAGTCCTGGTCCACCAAGATTGCCCCGGTCGAGACCACCACATCCACCATTCGGGAGCGGATTGCCTCCACAATGATGCGACGCAGCCCCGCGCTGACCAAGGACCCCGCCAGGCACAGAATCACCGTGCAGTCGGGGTCGCTGAGCATGGCGTCGTAGATCTCCACAGCGCGATGGAGATTGCGGGCTTGGAAGGACATGCGCCCCATCGCGGCAACGAGATCGGCGATTTCGGGGTAGCGCGTGATGTCTACGTGCTCCACCACCGCTTCCGGACGCAGGTACTCTGCCTTGGTGTTCATCAGTGCATGCACGGATTGACCAACCACGGGCGTGGGGACGCAGTGCGGCGAGTTTTCACGTAGCGGGGACCTGGTTCGGGAAGAGCGCCTCCTCCACCATCTCGCACCAGATGTGCCCGATGAGGATGTGCGCTTCCTGAATCCGCGCCGTGACCGAGCTCGGCACGACCACCGCTGCCGTGCAGTGTGGAAGGATGCGCCCTCCACCGCTGCCCAACAAGCCGATGACGGCAAGCCCCTGGCGCTGCGCCTGCTGAGCCGCCCGCAGCACGTTCTCGGAATTGCCACTGGTGGAGATTGCCACCAGCACATCGCCGGCGCGCCCGTAGGCTTCCACCTGGCGGGCAAAGACATTATCGAAGCCCAAATCGTTGCCCCCAGCCGTCAGGATGGAGCTATCTACCGTGAGGGCGATCGCCGGAATCGCCGCACGGTTGACCTGGCTGCGCAGCCGCACCACCAGCTCCGCCGCAATGTGCTGTGCATCCGCTGCCGAGCCCCCGTTCCCGCATAGCAGCACCTTCCCTCCCCGCCGTAGGCTCTCCGCCAACAGCCTCCCGCAGTGCTGGATGTCTTGGAGGCACTGCTCGAGCAGGCGCCGTTTGACCTCGATCGATTCCCGAATCGCTGCCGCAGTATCCATCATGCGCTCACATCTTGACAAACCGGCACCACATCTGGGGCTTCCCTCCGCGGACCACCCAGAGGCTATACACCCCCGGCGGAAGCTGCTCCAGAGCAAGCTGGACAGACCCCTGCGCCGGCACCGACGGCGTGGAGCGGAGCACCACTTGCCCCAGCACGTTCACCACCACAAGCTCGGAGACATCCTCCGGCAGCACCACGCGCAACTGCCCCGTCACTGGATTCGGCAGGCACGCCCATGGCTGCCCCAGAGCGGGCTCCTGCACCGAAATGACAACATCCACCGGGTCGGAGATCGCCCTACAGCCGTTGGAATCCACAATCGCGACGGCATACTGCCCAGAGCGCTGCGCTACAAGGCGCCGGGAGCGTTCGCCCGGGAGCGGCTCACCGTTGAGGTACCACTGGTAGCCAATGGCAACCAAGCTCTGGCATTCCAGCGTGTCGCCCCGACGCTCTATGCTCGGCTTGGGTGGCAGTGGATGGACCGTAATCTGCACCGGCGCTGAAACAGCACGGCACCCCTCTGCAGAGACGACCTCGACGGTGTAGCTTCCGGCGGTGCGCACCGTCAGCCGCCGCGTTGTATCGCCCGTATTCCATCGGTAGCGCACGTACCCAGCTTCGGCTTCCAGGACGGTGCTATCGCCCTCGCAGAATGCACTCGGTCCCAGTACACGCACCGTCGGTGGGTTCAGCTCCAGCACCGCCACCGAGAGGGGCTCGCTCTGCGCCGTGCATCCCTGCGGAGTGCTCTGCTGGAGGCGCACCCAACCGCTCCCGGCTGTGTCCCACAGGACCAGGACCGAGGGCATCCCCTGTCCGCTCACAATTCGCCCTCCGCGCACCTCCCAGCTATACGTATCGCCTGCACCAGGGAATGCTGCGCTGTAGCGCGCCGTATCGCCTCGGCACACGCGCGAACCTCCGCTGACCTGCGCCTGCGGTCGGGCAAAGACCGTGATCTGCACCGTATCGGAGCTACCGCTGCATCCGTACTGGTCGGTGACGACAACCCAGTAGAGCCCACCCGCGCGCACGGTGATGCTCGGGAGCGTATCACCGGTGTTCCACCGGTAGCGCCGGTAGCCCGAGGGCGCAACCAAGCGCGCGCTATCCCCCTGGCAGAACTGCGCTGCACCGACCACGCTCAGCCGCGGCTGCGGAAGCGGCTGCACGACCACCGTCACCGTATCACTGCTGCGGCAGCCGCGCGCATCGGTGACGGTCAGCACGTACTGCATCGAGGAGGTCAGCTGCGCAGTGGGATTCGGCGCGGACGGGTTGTCCAATCCCGTTGCCGGGCTCCATTGGTACGTGTACGGTGGCGCGCCACCCTGTGCTGTAGGATTGCCCCCCAAGCGAACCGCTTCACCAGCGCACACCGTGCGGTCCGGACCGGCATCCACCTGCGGCAGCTCGTAGACGGTGATGTACTGCGGGCGAATCAGCGTGTCGCTCCCAGCGCTATTGCGTGCCACGAGGCGGACCGTATACTGCCCGGGCTGCTGGTACGTGTGCACGCAGTTCTGGGTGGTGTAGTCCACCACACCGTCGCCGTTGACATCCCATTCCCACGCGGTGGGATTGCCCGCGCTGGAATCGAAGAACTGCACCGTCAGCGGTGGGCACCCGCTCAAGGGCTGGGCACCGAATCGGGCAACCGGCGCCCCGATGACACAGTTCGAGCTATTGAGCGCCACGATTGCGCTTGGTCCACACGGAGCCGAGACCGTGCTATATTGCATCACGTACAGCCCACCGGCTTGGTCCGTTTGCACTCCCAGCGTGCGAATCATCACGCCGGGTCCGATGGCGTAGTGCATCAGCGTATTCGGCGCAATCACATGCCCCAGCAGGTGCGCATGCCCCAGCTCGTGCAGCACAACGGATTCGAAATCGTACTGCCCCGTCCCCGGCGGCTGCGGTCCAAAGTTCCAATTGATACCGGCGCCGGGGCGCCGGAAGATAAGGTCCATCCCTCGGCGATACCAGTACGAGTTCCCACCGGCGGAGCAGCCACCGTAGTAGTTGTACGTCACGCCCAGCACGCCACTGGGCAGATTGCAACTGGTGTTATCGAAGCTCACGACATTGGTGCCGTCATCGGCAGCGCACTGCACCGTGGTGGTCGTCTGCGCCAGCCCGAAGTTGACGTACGTGCCGCAGCGCCATGTCTGCAGGGCTCGTTTGAAGGCGTTGAACGCGTCCGTATTGGCAGCAAAGCTCGCGTTCGGCACCAGTGTGTAGCCGCCGGCGCTGTTGGCATTGACCAGGCGCACACGGTAGCGCTGCCCGCCGGAGCTTAGCGTCAGCACTGCGTAGGGGATGCTCAGCGCCGAAGGGGATTGCACCGTTTCGTTGTTGCTGGTGACCACTCGGAAGTTGCCCGTTCCGGCTTCCGTCGGCACGATGACGCGGATCTCCGTATCGCTCCACAGCACGATGTGGTTGCTGGGCGCGGTGAACCATTGGCTGCCTCCGTAATCTGCGTGCGGGAACTGCACAGAGCCCGGGGTGCTCCCGAACCCCGAACCGAAGATGCGCAGCGTGTCGAAGGTGCCAGCGGTGATCTGCGTTGGCGTAAAGCCCGTAATTGTCGCCAAGGGGCGCGCAGGAGCATCCTTGCGCGGCTGCCAGGAGAGCGGCAACGGCGCACGCTCCCGATAGGGCTGCCCGACCAATTGCTCCAGGCTTCGGTAGAGTTCACCAATCGGGTAGCGGGCAAAGGGGTCCCACGCCCATCCCGACTGTAGCTCGTACACCAGCACCCCTTGCGGACCCGCCACCAACTCAAATGCCGGCGCGGAGAGCTGGGCACCCACCTCCGCCCTTGCCCGCCGAAGCAGGAACGTCCCTACGACACCTTCGGCAAGCGGCGCTGATGGGTGAACCTCGATCCAAAGGGTGTCCGTTCGACCGCCCTCGTGCACAAGCAGCAGAGTATCAGCCGCGTACTCGCCCATAAAGAGCTTGGTCACCCGAAGCCGCCAGACCGTGTAGAGCATGGGGCGGATTGGCTCGTAGAGCACCTGCTGCCTCTCGAGCCTGCCCTCTACAATCAGCTCCGCTTCGGCAACCCGTTGGGCAAGCGGCACCGGATAGAGTAAGCACTGGGCAACCGCGTTCACTGCGGCAGCGAAACCAAGGAGTAGTCCGCGCTTCATGGCACTCATCCCGTTCGCCAATGACACACGCAGGAGCTCAAATACCGCCCCACCCTGCGTCCGCGTTCCCGAGAGCTATCCCTCCAGCAGCTCCTCATCCCGAATGAGCAGCAGAATTGCCGAATGCGGCACGATGACGTAGCGCTCTCCTTCCAGCTCCAGCTCCAGCGCCTCCCGCTGAAGGTAGATTGCCAAATCGCCCTCCTGCGCCTGCAGTGGCAGGTACTGCACCTCGCGCGCCTTCCAGGGTTCGTCCCACTCCGGAGGCGTCGGGAGCAGATACCCGGGTCCGACCTTGACCACGTAGCCGGTTTGCACCTTCTCGTTCTCCCGAACGCTGGGGGGCAGGTAGAGCCCGGACCGTGTACGCAGCTCGCCCGTTTTGGGCTTGATGAGCACCCGATCGCCGACTACGATGAGATGCTCCAGCACTGTGCTCATCGCGCTTTCTCCGAATCTCTCCGCCATGCCGCCCGTCATTGCTTCGGCTGTGCCGTATCACGAAACCCACGCCTGGTTCGTTATAGGCACAGGAGTCCGAACGCGAGCGCGGGGATAGAGACGAGGATGCTGGAGCTTCCAGTACTGGGGTCCGAAACCGCTCCACAGCCCGCCGTGCATACGGCAAACGGGGCACGGCTGGTCTACGTGGAGACCTACGGCTGCCAGATGAATCTCAACGACACGGAGATCGTGCTGGGCATCCTGAGCGCCAACGGCTACGGTGTGGCGTCCCGTCCAGAGGAGGCGGACGTCATTCTGCTCAACACCTGTGCCGTGCGCGAGCATGCCGAGCAGCGGGTTCTGGAGCGGCTCAACCATCTCAAGCCCTACAAGCGGCAGAAGCCCTGGCTGGTGGTTGGCATCTTGGGGTGTATGGCGGAGCGGCTGCGCTCCCGACTCCTGGGACGCAACGCGCTGGTGGAGCTGGTCGTGGGTCCGGACGAGTACCGCAAGCTCCCACAACTGCTGGAGCATGCCTTCGCTGGCGAACAGGGGATTGCCGTCCGGCTCAGCCGCGTGGAGACCTACGACGATATCGAGCCGCTGCGCACCGAGGGCATCAGCGCGTGGGTCTCGATCATGCGCGGCTGCGACAAATTCTGCACCTTCTGCATCGTGCCCTTCACCCGAGGGCGGGAGCGTTCGCGCCCGCTGAACTCCATCGTTGCCGAGCTGCAGCGCCTCTCTGAGCGCGGCTTCAAAGAGGTCACACTCCTGGGGCAGAACGTCAACAGCTACCGCGACCCAGTCAGCGGCGCAGACTTTGCCGACCTCCTTGCCGCCTGCGCCCGAGCTGTCCCACACATGCGGATCCGCTACTTGACCTCGCACCCCAGCGACATGAGCGACAAGCTCATCGAAACCATGGCGGCGTATCCGAACATCTGCAAATACATCCACCTGCCCGTGCAATCCGGCTCGAACCGGATCCTGCGCCTGATGAACCGCGGCTACACCGTCGAGCAGTACCTGGAGCGCATCGAGCGCATCCGCCAGGTGATGCCCGACTGCGCCCTCTCCACCGATATCATCGCCGGCTTCTGCACGGAGACCGAAGAGGACCACCAGGCAACGCTGGAGCTCCTGCGAACCGTGCGCTACGATGGCGCCTACATGTTCAAGTACTCCCCGCGCGAGGGCACGCGGGCATGGAAGTGGGGCGATGACGTGCCCGAAGAGGTCAAGCTGCGCCGGCTCAACGAGATCATCGCCCTGCAGCAGCAGATCTCCTACGAGGTCAACCAGGAGCGCGAAATCGGGCGCATTCACGAGGTGCTCGTCGAAGGTCCCAGCAAGCGCAATCCCGAGGAGTGGCAGGGTCGCACCGATACGAACAAGGTTGTCATCTTCCCGCGCACTCCGGAGTGCTCCGTTGGGGCGCTTGTGCGGGTCCGCATCCACCGCGCCACCTCCGCAACCCTCTTCGGAGAGGTGCTCGCCGCCTGAGCAGCGCCCACGTTCGGAGATTCCCACTCGCCCCTCCCAGCCTCGTGCGGTATGCTCTGCTTCTGCGAGGGCTCTCACTCTCCATGCCTGCGCTTGAGGCTTCCGCTGCTTGCCTCGCCGACGCTATCCAGCCACGCACCAAACTCATCCACCCCAAGCTGATGCGGGTTCTCCGGCTCCAATGCCCAGCGCATCGGGCTGGTTAGAACGTATTCCCGAATGCGATTGAGGGATTCCTCGTTGCAGCGGAGAGGGGCAAGACGAGGATAGGGTTGTCAACAAAAGGGCACTTTACACCTTGCCCTCCTGAAGAGCCTTTCTTCCTCGTTCTGAGATCTCCCAGATGCCCCGAGGCGAGTCGCTCTTCAACAGCCCCTCTCGGACCATCGTATTCCGACACCACTGCGCCGTGTTGCGCCAACGGATGGTATTAGGGTCCGAGGGTAAAGGCTGATAGTCATAATCGTTCAAGATGCCCCGCATCTTTCTCTCCACAAGGTCCAGCACCTTGGACATCTCCGCTCGCCCTCCTAATTCTACCAGAGCTTCCAGGATCGGCTTCCGAAAGGCATCTTCGCTCGTTCTTAACCCTCTTTTGAGTCTCTTCGGACGCTTTCTGCGCCTCATTCTTCCTTCCGGAGCATAACCGGTGAAGATACTTCTCCATTCGTCTTGAAGCGCCTTAACCCTTTCGCGAAACTCGGTCAGCCGCGTCGCAATTTCAATCATCCGGCGAGCCTCGTCGTAAGCTCCTTTTTGAAAGGCTTCGGCACCGGCATCGTTGATGCTATTGGCAACCTGCTCGATCTCCTCAAGCAGGATTTCAAAGGCGATATGTACCTCGTTACGATCCATCACACACGCTCCTTAGCTCCAAGGCACCACCCTTGCCACCTCATTGCCCCGAAAATTAATCACCTTCACCGCAATGCGCTGGTGCTCGACGGGCTCAAACGGAAAGGACACCTCGCCGCGCATCCGGTCGAGGAGTTCGGGAGCAATTCGGGCTCTTAGCGTCTGCTTGAGTTCTCTCAAGCATCAAGGTCGCCGGGGAAGAAGGCACAGCAAAAGTCAAATGGGTGCACGAGCGCGTAGCTTTCTCTCGCGTCGATCCTATCTCACTCGTGGAACTCCTCCAAAGTCTCCGCACCGATTTGCCGCAGGGTCTCCTTCACCTTGTGTTCCAGCGTCGCCGGCTTGATGCTGCCAGACTTTGACTGTGCTTGCACACATACTTCTACTTCCAACTCCGCCCCATCGTTACGTAGCGGCAGGATTACCCCGCGGACAAAATCCGAAAGCTTGTCCCACGGCACCCTGACACGGAGTCTCAGGCGATGCACGCCCGCTTCCCGCATCGGTCGAGCGGAAGGCAGTGCCTCTGCACCTGGCTCAGGAGCAACCGCAGGGGTAGCTTGCAGCGCTTGTGGCGGGGGTTCGGTTACGGCTGGAGCCTGCGGGACGAGCTCCTTTCGCATCAACACGGCGTCGTCCATGGAGAGTGAGACAGGCGGTGTTTCTCCGAAGTACACGCGCTCGCCGATCCTCACGGCAAAGACACGCTCGCGTACCCCTTGGCTTATCGCATGCTCGATGACAGCAATACTCTCAACCATCGGCAACTGCGGATAGCGAAGAAAAGCCTCGACAATCTCAGCCACCGGCTTTTCTTGCTCGTCCTCCCGCAGCGTTTTCTTGAGGAGGTTGTGCGGCGAGATGCGCTCGAGCAAGAGTTCCCGGCTTTTCAGGTGCTCGCGCACGCGCTTGGCCAGCGAGCCCCTCTCGCCGGTGGTGGGTGTGCCCAAATCGAGCCATTCCACGCCGTTTTCGCCAGGCTTTGCCAGATGCCGATACGCCGAAAGCAGACTGAAGGGTATTCTGCTCTCGACATCTCTCAACTTGCTCTCCAGTGCTTTTTTATTCTCCTCCGACAGTTGGCGCATGAGCGCTTTGTCATCGCAGATGGCGCGCAAGGCGAGAAACCGCTTGACCTTCTGCCGCAGAGAGGCAAACTCACCGTCGTCAGGAGCCAGCACAAGGAGCGTGTTCTGATACGTGCGAAATGTCGCGCCGCACCTTTTCAACAACTCGTCCACAAACGCACTGGTCGTGCCGCTCTGTTTTGAGTGCTCCGGTGAGAGGATCGCTAGTTTCAAGTCTTTGGTGTCGGGCACATCCTGCGACACTTTGGGCCAGCGTGTCACACGCAGCTCGCTGCCGTCGAGCTTCTCCAGCCAAGCGCGAACCTCCTCAGTGATGAGCTCATCCCCCACCGCCTCCTCTTTCTCGAGGATGACGCGGTTGAGATTGGGCTGACTGGAGAAGGAATAAACGCCCCCCTCCACGTGTAGATACCAGAGCTCCTCCTCAAGCCGGCGAAGCGCATCACCGACCAGGGCTGGCGGGATGCCTTCGCGCAGCAGTGCAAGACGCAGGCGCTGAATGCCCAGTCCCTTCCTCTCACCCCCACTGAAGGACCCAAAAAAGATGGCGGTCGCCAGTCCGCTGGCAATCTTAAAGCTGGCATATTCGGAGCCTATCTTGGGATCTATCGTTTGGGCTTTTGCGTTGCTACCGGCAATGTCCGCAGCGATGACGCCTTCGTATTCGTTCCCAATGTGCTTAATGAGTTCGCGGCGGATCGCCGGACTGGCGAGATTGAGGTGTGCTGGCTGAATCAGCGGTGCGGAATGCCCGCGTTGGTAGAGGTCTGCCACCACTTCTGCCAGAAACCTGAGCACCCCACGCGTGCGCTGGAAGCTGGAATAGGTGCTCCAGCGCTCGAACAGAAGGTCAATCATCTCCGGATGGAAGGGATACGCCTTGCGCAGTTTGTCCCGATACGCCGTCTCGCGCACCTCACGCGGTACATCGTCGCCAAGCCGCCGATACATCTCCCAGTAGCTATCGGCTACCTTGCGTACCTCGGAAGGGTCCGGTGTACCTTCAAACAGCCGACGGCGGATGATCTCGTAAATCTCTTCGCCCTCGACCGGTGTGTAGATCGCCTCCACGCGCCCAAAGACCTGCTGCAATTGGTAGAGTGCTCGCTGTCCCTCTTCGCCGTACGGTGCACTGGAAGGCAGCGTCACCACCAGCGCGCACTGCGGCAGCACCTTCACCGTTTCCGTAAGCTCCTGGAAGAAGGCGATCACCTGCTCGCGGAACTCCTTGACTCTGGCGGCGTACTCAGCCACTTCGTCCATCAGCAGGAGCGTCGGTGCGCCATCGAGGAGCTTGTGGAGCAAGTCCTTCCCAGGCGCAAGCCGCTTGTGGTCGTGGTCGGCAAGCAGAGCGTAGTTACCCAACTGCTCGGCAAGCGCCCCCCACGGTGTCTTGCCAAGCGGGTCAGCAGCAGTGCCCACAAAGGTCACCACGCGGGCTGTGGGAATAGCGTCCAGACCAGCCCTCTCCCGCACCTTTGAGATCAGCTCCGCAGCGCTCTCTGCTTGTGGATTCTTGAAGAGGTGATACAGCGCAATCAGGCTGTGCGTCTTGCCGCCGCCAAAGGGCGTTTGGATTTGGATGACCGCCTCCCCACCGCCCTTCCCTGAGAGGCGCGAGGCAACCGCTGAAAGCAGCTTCACCAAGCCCTGCGTCGGATAGGTCTTGCGGAAGAACAGCTCCGCATCGCGGTACTCCAGCGGACCACGGTCAGCAACCACATCGGATAAATCCGCAGCGAATACAGACTCGTCAAACCTGCCCGCACGGATGTCCGGGTGCGGGCTGATGACTTCATACCACGGCTTCATGATTCACCCCCATTGAAAAGACCCGCTGTTGAGTATCTCTCTGAAGGCTCCTGCGCCCATACAGCAAACCTTGCAGGAGCCGCTTTTCCTCGTCCCCTTCGGGCAAGACCTCTGCGATTGCCTGCGCCACCTGCCAGAAGGTTTCGTTGCCGCCATAAGTCGCCGCAAGGTGCTCCTGTAACCTCTTCTGCGCATTTCGCTCCCAAAGCCAAAGGGCGTAGTGCAAGGCGTCGATGATCGTCGCAAATGTTGTCTCGTCGGTAAACTTCTCGCTTCTTGCGCGATCGAGCGGTGTCGGCACGGAGATGTAGTCCTTATGCTTTTCGATCAGTCCCCCCTCGCCCCACAGCGCGGTGAGTTCGAGGCCGAGGCCCTGCGCTAACTTACGCGCCTCGTCGAACGGCACGCGCGCATGGTTGTAGGTCCAGCGGTAGAGGAGATAGAAGCGGGTCGGTGCATCCACACCGCCCAATTCGGCTGAACCCAGGACACGCTCCAGCGCGAACTCGGCGACGACTTTGCGCACGTACTCCAATAGCTCCGCAACGGTGACCGGTTCTCCGGAAAGTTTCTCCACGCGGGCGTATTTGCCGAACGCTTCCACCGCCGGGCCGATGGCACTCATGAAAAAGTCCGCCCCGCGGATGCCCTCATCCCAGAACTGCGTGAGTTTCTGCCGCACGCGCTCTTCAATTTCGCGTCGCACTTTGGGATACTCGCCCACCTCGTTCGTGGTGCGTTTGCGGCAGACCATGTAGATGGAGGAAGCCAGCGAAGCGGTCTCTTGAGCGTTCAGCCGCGCCTGCATTTCGGTGTGGATGGGCCAGGAAGCGGTCATGTAGAGACCAGCCTCCAGCAAGGCGTTGATGACCGTTTCCCAGGCTTCGGTGGTCTTGTGGGCAAAGACGATGACGGCGATGCCATCGGGCTTGAGCACGCGGTGGATTTCGCGAAATGCCTGGGTGAGCATTTGTTCAAAGAACGCACGTGCTGCCTCTCGCCCGCCTTGACGGTTGGGGTCCTGAACAATCTCCTCGGACTTCGGCGTGAGCGGCGTAGCAAAGAGCTCCGGATACAGGTCGCCAACCGTGCGCTTAAGCCAGACGTAGAAGAAATCCGAGAGCGCCGAGTAGTTCACATTGTCGTAATACGGCGGGTCGGTCAGCACGGCGTCGAAGAAGTTGTCTGGCCAGGGAAGAGCGGTGGCGGTGCCGTGGGCCACGGTGGGACTTGCGAGTTGGGGATTCGTAGGTGGGATGCTGGTGAGGTGGGACAGGACCTCGAGCATACCTTCCATATCCCAACTGCCTCGAGCTTCACTGAACGGGTTTACTTCTCCGTAATCCCATACCATCGGCAGCGCTTGGCGGTCAAAACTGCGCTCAAATGAGAGTACATCGGAGCGCCATCGCGTTAGAACGCATAGGTATGTAGCGAGCTTGTCCAGCGCCAGCCCCAGATACGTCGCCACCGCCTTGGCGAAGTCGGGCTCGGCGCCTTGGGCAAGGATATGGGCGTGCGCCTGGAGGACTTTATCGGCGAAGCTGATGAGCGCCAGCTTCTGCCGCGGGTTGAAGAGGCTTCCAAACTTTTGTAAGTCATCTGGGAAATACGGTGTTATCCAAATATTGCGAGGATCGTAAGTCAGCGGCTCATCCGGCACCGGATCCA
>JAUQPR010000016.1 GCA_030550275.1 Bacteroidota bacterium | reverse complement strand
GTGACGGCGCAGGTGCTGGATCTGATCAAAGGGCAGCAGTTGATGCCGTGTGACCCGCGCTGGATGCATCCGCGGCTGGAGGGGGCGGGTGGGGGGAGCGCAGAGCGGGAGCGGGTATTCCAGCCGTGGCTGCGGAGTGCGCTGGATGGGGCGCTGGAGCGGCGGGAGCAGAGCCCAATGGCATACCTTTCGGGCTCCACACCCTGCCTGCAGTTCTGCGCAACTCCTCAGCCATACGGTGAGTTCTGGTGGAGTTACGACATATGGCTTGGCAGCAGGTCCTTTGGGGACACCATCCAGATAGGGCGGGAGTACTTGGTGTTTCTGACCTTCTCCTTCTGGGAGTTCTACCCCGATGGGAAGGTGAGTCCACGTGCGCTCCCGGATTCGCTGCGGCTTGTGTTGTTGCCCGCCTTTACCTCCCCGCCACTTCCGGCGACTCCACCGCCTCCGCCGAGGGAATGGGGTGGGGAGTACGAGTACGACAAGTACGGGCAGGCGCTCTTCCCCATCGAGTACCGGGATGGGGAGGCGGTGGTGCGGATGCCGGAGAACGACCTGTGGTTGGGGCAGGAGGTACCGCTTGAGTGGTTCAAGAATTGGCTGCGGGAGCGTATCGCGGAGTACCGGAGCTGGTAGGGCGTCTGGAGCCTGCACACTGGGCAATACGGGTGCAGCCCCATAGCAGCAGCGTGGCGCGGTCTACAGCAGGGGGTTCCCGTACGGCGGACGTGGGGCGCACACCGGAGCCCTGTCCTCCGGAGATGGAGTTGGAGCAGGGGTTTCTTGGCGCAGCGCTGGCACTGAAGGAGACCCCTACGGGCACTCCAGCAGCTTG
The DNA here is from genome assembly GCA_030550275.1 of Bacteroidota bacterium. Classification (GTDB taxonomy): domain Bacteria; phylum Bacteroidota; class Ignavibacteria; order Kapaibacteriales; family HRBIN21; genus HRBIN21. The sequence goes on along the minus strand of JAUQPR010000016.1, from coordinate 19,201 downwards.
AGGTTCTGCTGTGCGGTGGATTCTCCGGGGTTGCGGCGCAGAGCCTCGCGGTAGGCGCGGCAGGCGTTGGCGCGGTCGTTGAGCCCGTGGTAGGCAACGCCCAGGAAGAGCCATGCCTTTGCAGAGCCGGGGGCAATCCGCGTTGTCTCGCGCGACAGGCGAAGCAACTGCTGAAAGTCCTTGCGTTCGACCAGTGGAGCCAGAAGTGCGACGCAGATCTCCTCAACGGCGGTGCGATCCCCGAGCGCCTGGAAGCGACGGAGTTCACGCAGCCCTACGGATTCCGCTTCGCCCGTGCGGTTGAGTGCGGCAAGGGCGCTCAGCAGTAGGCGCACGGTGAAGGAGTTGGTCGAATCCAGCCGCAGGCTGGCGTAGAGGGCGGGCAGCGCCGAATCCGGACGGTTATCCGAGAGGAATGCCGCACCGATGAGGGCGTAGATGCGGGCATCGAGCGTATCGGAGCAGTGCTGCAGCCGGCTGCGGAAGGTCTCGATTGCCTGGCTGTAGCTGCGGCGATTGTAGTGCAGCATCCCCAGTTGGAAGTACAAGCCGCAACGCCGTGGGTCACGGCGGAGCGATTCGGTAAACCGAGCAATCGCCGCAGCCGTATCACCACGGAAGAGGGCGCTGATGCCGGCGCGCTCCCAATCGGCGGCGTCCATGGGGGAGTTGGAGTTTGCCGCAAGTGCGCTGTAGAGCGCATTGGCGCTATCGTAGCGCTGGGTTTCAAACAGGCAGCGCGCCAGGAGCACTTGGGCTCTGGGGCGGGCAGTGTCCAGCTCTGCGGCAACGCGTTCCAGGTGCACAAGCGCCTCATCGCAGCGGCGGAGCTCCACGAGTGCTTGCGCCAGGTACCAACGTCCCAGGGTACCGGAGGGGCGGAGCTCAACGAAGCGCTGCAGGGCTTGTGCTGCAAGCTCCCACTGGCGGGCAAAGAAGAGAAGCCGCCCCTGCTCGTAGAAGGCGCGGGCGTTGGTTGGGTCCAGCCGTGTCAGCGTGTTCCATTCCCTGAGCGAGCGGCGGAAGTACTCGGCGGCAAGTTCGCGGTCGGTCTCTCGAGTTGCCAGGCGGTAGTAGACCTCTGCCAAGCGCATTCGGGCAGAGTGTGCCATCGAGTCCAGCGCTATGGCTTGCTCGTAGTTGCTGCGCGCCAGCTCGTAGACGCGTTGCCGGTAGTAGAGGTCGCCCAGCAGGGTGTAGATCTGCGCATTCGGCGGGACGATATCGCGCGAGCGCAGGAGGAGGTATTCGGCTTGCTGGAGGGAATCGGCAGCAATGAGCGCTTGGACCAACGCAAGCAATAGCTCCAGGTCGTTGGGCTTCCGTTCGTAGTGCGAGCGGAGCAAGCGAATTGCTTCGGCGTGCTTCCCCAGCAGCGAGTACGCTGTGCCGATGCGGCGGACAATCTCCGGACGGCGTTCGGCGCGGGGAATCTGCAGGTACAGCGCCAGGGCAGAGTCTGGGCGCTCCAGCTCCATCCACAGGTCGCCTGCCAGGAGAAGTGCTTCCTCCTGCTTCTGTGCAAGGAGCGGGCGCAAGGCATCGAGTGCGGCTTCGGGCTTGCCTTGGCGGGCAAGCTCCTGTGCCCTCTCCAACTGCGCCCATGCAGCGATAGCACTGAGCACGAATGCGAGAACAATGTGCGTGCGACGCTTGAGCATCGGGCAGCTCATTCCTCCGGTATCAGGCGGATTTGGGCAAATGCAGGAACGATTCCGATATCGCGGAAGTAGCGCTGGACCTCGGCATCCGTTCCCAGGAAGGTTGCCACTGTCCAGGGCAGATTCCGCAGGTCATCCCGTAGGTAGGCTCGGATGGGCACGATGTACGGGTACTTGCGCAGCACAACGTAGGCTTGGTGGACAGGTTTTGGTGAGACATAGGCGCCGGTGCTATCGGTGAAGCCCAGTTCCAGTGCCTTGACGTTTGTGCGTCGGGCGATGTGGGAGAGGTAGCCGATGCCGATGCGGTTAGGCGATTGCTCAACGAGCAGCTGCACCGAATCGCTCTGGGAGACCAAGCGTAGAGGTATCCTCGGCGGGCGTCCACCGAGCACCTGCAGGACCAAGTGCGCGTAGACTGAGGAGGCAGTGGAGGGGCAAACCCATTCGGGTTCGCTGCGGAGCTGCGGGAAGAGCTCGCGCAGCCGTGCCCTTCCGGAGAGCACTGCGCGGAGTTGCTCGACGTTGAGCGTATCGAGCGGAAACTTCGGATGCACGAAGAAGACCAAGGCGTCCTCTGCCAGGGCAACGTTCGGGTGAGCCGGAACGCCAAAGGCGCGCATGAGGGAGTCCTCATCGGGCAGGTAGCCGCGAGCAAGCACGACGAGCCGGGCGGTGCGCGCCAGCAGTTGGCGCATGGCTTCGCGGGCGGGCACAGCGCGCAGTGCGACCTGTGCGTCCGGGAACAGCGAGTCGAAGCGGCGAAGCGGTTCGGTGAGGATGTCAGCGATCGCGTCGTCGCAGAGGAGCTCGACCGTTCCGCGCGTGGGGGATTCCTCTTCGGCTTGCGGGGTGCGGGAGGGGGTACAGCCACTCAGGAGCGCAAGGAGTGCAGCAATGCCGTAGAAGGGGCTACTCCTCAGCATCGTGGCGGCGAAGTGCGCTGTGGTAGGAGACTAACCGGTAGAGCCCAAAGAGCGCCAACAGAACACCGAACGTCTGCAGTGTGGACTGGGCATGCGGTGGCACTGGGAGGAATCCCAGCGCAAGAGCAAGTCCCACGGCGATTAGCAGTGCGCGCAGCGTGTAGTTGAGCCCGTGCCACCATCGTGCCTGTGTGCCGCTTCCCAGGCGCCGTGGCTGCCTCAGCGAAGGCGGAAGTCGATCGGGATGCTCACCCATACGGCAATCGGCTGTCCGTTCTGGATGGCGGGCGTGAAGGTGGAGCTCATGACCGCCTTGACGGCGGCTTCTGTGAGGAGCTCATTGTCGGAGTGCTCCACGATGTAGCGCTTGGGCTTGCCGTCGGTGCCAACCAGGACGCGCACGTAGACCTTCCCCTGGATGCCGGCGCGGCGCGCCAGTTCGGGATATTCCAGACGGCGCCGCAGCTCGTTCATGTCCAGCGTCGGCTCCCGTTCGACAGGCACGAACTCGTACGGCTCGGGTTCTGCTGGAGCCTGGACTTGCACGTTGTCCGGTACGATTTGCACATTGCCTCCTCCGCCTACTCCACCAAGGGCTTGCGAGGGGGACTGCTTGATCTCCTCCAGAGTTGCAAAGCTCTGCACCTCCGGCGGCACCAAGACATCGGGAACGGGCACGGGGATCCCCACCCGCACCGTAGCGGTTTGCGTGACGGGTTGCGAGGAAGGAGGTGGCAGCAGCTCCTCCGACAGCGAGGGCGGAGGCGGCAGTTCCGAGAGCCGGATCTTCACCACTGGCGCGGCGCGCAGGGCTTCATCGCGGCTGGGGAGCAGAAGCTGCACGGCAAAGTACAGCAGCAGCAACAGGAGGAACACCCCCACAGCGCCGAGGAAGCCTCGGATCGTATTGCGCTGGATCCAGCGCAGGAACTCCTGCGTCCACAGCCGGACGCTCCAGCCGTGTGCATATGCCGATACCGCCATGTTCGGATGCACGCCGGTCATAGCTGGGCTATCTCTTGTTCATCCTGCTCGGTCATTGGGGCGATGGCAAATCGGCGCTCCCGCTTGAGCCCCTCCCGGGCGAGCTGCTCGGTGATCTCCAGCTCCGCTTGGTTGAGCACGTCCAGCACGGCAATGACCCGTCCGTAGGGCACGTTCGGGGACGCCTTCAGCAGCGTAATCAGGCGGTTTTTGAGCCGCACATTCTCCCGCACTGCCAGGGTGCGTAGGTCCTTGAGCTCGATGGGCTGTGGAGCATCCTGCCCGAGCGAGTAGAAGATCCTCCCATCCTGGCGAATGCGCAGCGTGAGCAGCTCCGATTGGCGCACCTCCACCTGGGTGCGCTCCGGCGGAACGGTCATCTCCATGACCTGCGGCGTGATGAGCGTCGTGGTGAGCATGAAGAAGGTCAGCAGTAGGAAGGCAATGTCCACCAGCGGCGTCATGTCGAGCCGGTAGCGCAGGCGGCGCATCTTCTTGCGTCGCCGTGTCCCGCCGCGGCGTTCGCGTTTGACTTCACCACCGAAATCCGCTACGCCCATCGTTGCCTGCAGAGAGCCGTTTCACAGCTAATAGACGCTTCGGGTGCCCACTCTGTTACATCGGGGGCTGCTCCGGGGGGCGTCGGTCTGTGACGAAGTTGAAGACCGTTGCCCGGTTCTGGCGCAGTACCTCCATGAGATCCTCGACCCATTTGTACCGGACGCGCCGGTCAGCATCGATAGCAAAGCGGGTGGTGGGTTTGACGATTCGGGTGCGGCGGATGAGTTCATCCAGTTCGCTCAGCCCCACCTTGACCTGGCGTGCATTGGGAGGCAGTTGGAGTTGCTCCATCGAGCCCACCACGCGTGCCCAGTCGGTCTCGTTGGTCATCTCGTAGTAGTACGAGGTGTCGCCGGCAACGGTGTCAATGCCGATTTTGATGATCGCCAGGTCCTTGTCCGGCAGGCGCGAGGTGTCCGCGGTTGCCTGCGGGCGGACGATGGTGAAGCGCTGCTGACTTTCGGCTTCGGACTTGAACTTTGCCGTGAGCATGAAGAAGGTCAGCAGCAGGAAGGTGATGTCCACCAGTGGCGTCATATCCAGGACGAAGCCCAGACGGCGCTTTTTGAGCTTGGGCATCGCCGTCAGGCGGCTTGTTTAACCTGCACGGTGAGCGTCTCCATCATGCTCAGCACCGCCTCGTCGATGGTGTACACGAAGTTGTCCACCTTCGTGGTGAAGAAGTTGTAGGCGACGATGGAGATAATCGCCGCTGTCAGCCCGCCGGCGGTGTTGTAGAGCGCTTCGGCGATACCGATAGAGAGCTGCTGTGCCGAGACAGCCCCGGTCAAGCCCAATGCCATAAAGGCACGGATCATGCCGATGGTTGTGCCCAGCAAGCCCACGAGCGTGGAGATCGAGGCGATGGTGGAGAGGATGACCAGGTTCTTCTCCAGCAGGGGGGTCTCCAGGTTCATCGCTTCATCAATGGCGCGCTGAACCTCGGCGAGCTTGCGTTCGGCGTCCAGCTCTGTGTCGTTTGCCACCTGCTTGTAGCGTTGGAGTCCGGCACGCAGGACGTTCCCGATGCTGCCGCCCTGCTGCTGGCAGAGCTCCAAGGCAGCGTCAATATCGCCCTTATCCAGAAGCTGCTGGAACTCGCGCACGAACTCCTCCGGTGGTCGCTTCCCGCGAGCCTTGCGGATGGAGAAGCTACGCTCAAAGACGAAGGTGATGGAGATGAGCGACAGCGCAATGAGCACTGCAACTAAGGGACCGCCCGTGTAGACGGTGCCCAGAACGTTGCCCGGGATGGGTTCGCGCCGGCGTTCGCCATCTTTGAAGTTCGCCGGATTGCCCATGACGAAGAAGTAGAAGGAGAAGGACAGCACCAGCGCCAGCGTGATCACGATGATGTTAAAGGCGTTGCGCATGGGGGGAGACTCCACACCTCAGTGAGACCATCTCTGCGGTACAAAAATACTGTGACCGTCGGTACTTGTCCCTGTTACCGACCGGCAACTCCGTGCATGCTGAGCCAAAGTCGCGCATGGAGGACGTCCCTACGAGCTCTGCTGTGCCAGGAGGGTCTCCATGCGTTCGATGGTGCGCCGCACGTCGGCAGCCGAGCGGTGCAATGCCTCGAGCTCCTCTGCGGTGAGCTCGATGGAGAGGATCTCTTCAACGCCGTTACGCCCAAGCTTGACTGGCACACCGCAGACGACATCGGACAACCCATACTCGCCCTGGAGCAGCACTGCGCAGGGGAGGATCTGTTTGCGGTCGTGCACGATTGCCTCGAGCATCTCCACTACGGCGGTGGCGGGTGCGTAGTACGCACTGCCGGTCTTGAGATACTGCACAATCTCTGCTCCGCCGTCGCGCGTGCGCTGCACCAGCGCCTGGATGCGGTCGCTTGGAAGCAGCTCCGCCAAGGGGATTCCGGCAACGGTGGTGTAGCGGATCAGGGGAACCATGCTATCGCCGTGCCCGCCCAGGACAAAGGCGCTGACATCCTTGACCGATACCCCCAGCTCCATTGCGATGAAGCTGCGGAAGCGCGCCGTATCGAGCACCCCTGCCATCCCCAGGACACGCTCACGCGGCAGCCCCGTGACCTTCAGCGTCAGGTAGGTCATCGTGTCGAGCGGGTTGGAGACAACGATGAAGAGTGCCGAGGGCGAGTACGCGAAGGCTTGTTCGGCGCAGGATTTCACAATGCCGGCGTTGGTGCTCAGCAGGTCATCGCGGCTCATGCCGGGTTTGCGTGGGACGCCGGCGGTGATGACCACGATGTCGGAATTGGCGGTATCGGCGTAGTCGTTCGTACCGATGACCCGACAATCCTGCCCCAGGATGGGGAGCGACTCGTAGATATCGAGCGCCTTGCCCTGAGGGATGCCCTCGACGATATCCAGTAGGACAATCTCGCGCGCAACACCGCGCACCGCTGCAATGTGGGCGGTAGTCGCTCCCACGTTCCCCGCCCCGATGACCGTCAACTTCATTGCTGTGCCTCCGCCGAGGGGCTTTCGACGGGATAGACCGATACCTTGAGCCGTTGCCGGTCCTTGCGCTCGAAGACTACCCTCCCGTCAATGAGGGCGTAGAGCGTGTAGTCGCGCCCCATCCCGACGTTGCGCCCGGGGTAGAACTTTGTGCCTCGCTGACGGACCAGGATGTTGCCCGCGCGGACGAGCTCCCCACCGAAGCGCTTGACGCCAAGGTATTTCGGGTTGGAATCCCGCCCGTTTCGGGTCGAACCTCCGGCTTTTTTGTGTGCCATAGCGCCTACTCTGCGGTTGTAGCACTGTGCTCCAGTTCGATTGCCGTGATGCGCAGCTGCGTGTAAAGCTGCCGATGCCCCTTGAAGCGCTTGTAGCCCTTGCGCCGCTTCTTCTTGAAGACGATCACCTTCTTGCCCTTGCCGTGCCCGAGCACCTCGGCGCGGGCGCGCCCGGCAACGTAGGGCGTGCCCACATGGAGCTGCTCCCCATCCTGGAGCAGGAGGATGGGGAACTCCAGTTGGCTGCCGGGTTCGGCATCCAGGTGGTTGACCGTGACAACGGCGCCTGGGCTGACCAGGTACTGGGAACTAGCAATCTCGACAACAGCACGCATCCGTGCACGATGCGCAGTTGAACAGCACACAAAATTAGGGCTTTTGCCTGCTTTCACAGGGAAAGCTCCAGCGGCGGGGTCTGCACGCGTTCGGCGTTGATGCGGCGGACTTGCAGGACGAGCCGTTCGACGAGCCGTTCAAAGTACTCCCGCACATGGGCTCCGGCAGGGTGGAGTGCTGCCGGGATACCCTCATCGGCGGCGCGCTGCAGGAGTCCATCCAGTGGGAGCTCGCCCAGGAAGGGAATACCGAGCTCCTGAGCCAGCCGGGCACCGCCGCCTTCGCCGAAGAGGTGTTCGACATGCCCGCAGCTGGGGCAGCGGAAGAAGCTCATGTTCTCCACAACCCCCAGGAGCGCGACGTTGACACGGCGGAACATCGTGGCGCTGCGCCGCAGGTCCGCCAGCGCCAGTTCGTGCGGTGTGGTTACCAGGACAACGCCCGTCAGCGGCACCCTCTGTGCCATCGTCAACTGGATATCGCCGGTGCCCGGGGGCAGGTCGAAGACCAAAAAGTCCAGCTCGCCCCAGTCCATCTGCTCCACCAGCGTCATGAAGTAGCCTGCCAGGAGCGGACCGCGCAGGATAGCAGCCTGGTCGCGCTGCATCACAAAGCCCATCGAGGCAATGCGGATGCCGAAGCGCTCGTGCGGGATGCCGATGACGCGACCCTGCTCATCCTTGCGTGCTGCCAGCGGGGCGTCCTGAAGCCCAAAGAGCACCGGCGCGCTGGGACCGTAGATATCGGCGTCGAGCAGCCCAACACGGGCGCCAGACTGCGCCAGCATGACGGCGATGTTGGCGGCAACGGTGGATTTCCCCACACCACCCTTGCCCGATGCGACGGCGATGAGATTGGTCACCCCCGGCAGCACCGGCGAGGGGAGCGGACGAGGAACCTCCTTCTCGCGCACGTACAGCTCCAGCTCGGCTCCGGGGAGTACCTGCTCCACCACGGCGCGGCAGGACTGCTCGATGTGCCGTGCCACCCACTGCAGGGGCGGAATCAGTTCCAGGTACAGCTCCACCCGCCCATCGCGGAGCTGGAGGCTGTGCACGGCGGAGAGCTCGCCCAGGGTGCGCCCAAGATCGGGATCGGGAAGCTGCTCCAGCCGCTGCCGCAGGGATTCAAGTGCTGTGCTGCTCTCCATGCTCGTTCGGCACCGTTGGCGCGGATGCAGACGGAGCTGCCATCGGCTGCGTGTGCGGCGGAGCGGAGGGGCGCAGGAAGAGCGCACGGAAGAGCCAAAGCTCCAGTGGCAGGGGCAGCAGCAAGCCCAGTCCATCGCGGGTCAGCCACGGAGTCAGCTTGGGCTGGGCAATGAGCAGGCGCACGAGCGCTCCGCTCAGCGTCCACACCAGCAGGAAGACCATCCCTACCAGCAGCACCGCCAGGATGCCTTCGCGGAGCCCCCTCTCTTGCCAGCGCTGCGTGAAGGCGTAGAGGGCTGCCAGAAGGTGCAGGTACAGCACGAAGAGCTCTGCCATGCACGGCTTTTGTAACTTGCAACCTGTCAGAACAGCGCAAAGTCGGGTCAACCCTGCGGAGCGAAATTATGGAAGCAGCGCACGACTACTGCGTTGTGTTAGTCACGACGCCTTCGCTTGAGAATGCGCAGCAGCTTGCCCGCGTGCTGGTGAGCGAGCATCTGGCGGCGTGCTGCAACGTGGTGCCGACGGTCTACTCGTACTTTAGCTGGAAGCAAGCGCTGCACGAAGCGCAGGAGGCATTGCTCATCATCAAGACGGCGCGGGAGCGCTTGGCGGAGTTGGAGCGCCGGGTGAGCGAGCTGCATCCCTACGATGTGCCTGAGATCATTGCCCTTCCGCTGGAAGCTTCGGCAGCGCCATACCTACAATGGCTCGGCGAAGTGCTCCGCCCCGAGTAGAGCCGACGTATCGGGCAATTCGGGAGCTGCGTGCCGATGAGCGCCCGCGCGAGCGCTTACTGCGCTACGGCGCCGAAACCCTTGCCGATGCTGAGCTGCTGGCTATCCTCATCGGCTCGGGGACGCGGGGGTTCTCCGCACTCGATGTTGCTCGGGAGCTGCTGCGCCGCTTTGAGAACTTGACTGAGCTGTCGCGGCGCGATGTGAGCGAATTGCGCTCGGTGCGCGGAATGGGGCAGGTGCGGGCAATTGTGCTGGCAGCAGCCTTCGAGTTGGTGCGCCGGATCCAAGCCGAACCCTTCACAGCGCGCAAGGTGATTCGCTCGCCCGAAGATGTTGCGCGCATGTACATCCCACGGCTGCGGGGAGCGCGCAAGGAGAGCTTCCGGGTGCTGCTGCTCAATTCGGCAAATCAGGTTCAGCGCGAGGTGCTCGTCAGCGAAGGCACGCTCGATGCCAGCCTGGTGCATCCGCGCGAGGTCTTCCGGTTGGCAATCACCGAAAGCGCCCGCTCCATTATCCTGCTGCACAACCATCCCTCCGGCAACGCCGAGCCCTCGCCCCAGGATATCGCCATCACGCGTCAGTTGGTCAGCGCGGGGAAGCTGCTGGATATCCCCGTGCTGGACCACATCATCATCGCCGGGGAGGGGTACACCAGCCTTCGCGAGCGGCAGTTGCTGGAGTAGCCGGCGTTATGAGCGTTCCCGATGGACCAGCCACGTGTTCGCCTGCGCGCTCGGAAGGATGAGGACGTCGGCGATGACGACGTGCGGCGGGCGGGTGGCGCAGAAGAGCACCACATCGGCAACATCGGCGGCGCTCAAGGGCTGCAGCCCTTCGTAGACCTTGCGGGCGCGGTCGGCATCGCCGCGGAAGCGCACCAGGGAGAACTCCGTCTCCACCAGTCCGGGGTCGATGTTGACAACCCGGATGCCGGTGCCGTTGAGGTCGATGCGCAGCGCCTCGGAGAGGGCGCGCACGGCGTGCTTTGTGGCGCAGTAGACGTTGCCGTTGGGATAGACTTCGCGTCCGGCGATGGAGCCAATGTTGATGACCATGCCGCTGCGGCGGGCAACCATGCCGGGGAGGACCACGCGCGTGACGTTGAGCAGCCCGCGGACGTTGGTGTCGAGCATCTCGTCCCAGTCGTCGGGATCGCCTTCGTGGAGGGGAGCCAGCCCGCGGGCAAGCCCGGCGTTGTTGATGAGGATGTCAATGGCAGCCCATTCTGGCGGCAGCGTTCCAAGGACATGCTGGACGGCGTGGCGGTCGCGCACGTCGCAGACCAGGCAGTGCGTGGAGGTCCCGTAACGCTGCTGTAGCTGGGCGGCGAGCTGTTCGAGCCGTTCGCGGCGGCGAGCCAGCAGCAGAAGTCGGGCTCCGGATTCGGCGAAGCGCTCCGCGCATGCCTGCCCAATCCCGCTGGAGGCTCCGGTGATGAGCACTGTCTTGCCCTGCAGCATCGTCTGCGCTTGCCCAAGTGAGACAAACGGGAGGATAGGACGAATGCGCCATCGCTTGCATGAGTTGCTGCAGCAGCGGTTACCTGCTGTGCGCCTTCCGCGGCTGGAGTTTCTGGGCAGCTTCGGCGGCTGGAGGGGATTTGCACTGCCGGATGCGGGTAACCCGCTGTGCGCTGTGGAGCTGGTCTTCCCCGTAGGCTGGGCTGCGGCACCAGAGGATGGTGTCCCGCTCTTGACGGCGCGGCTGCTGCTGCGAGGGACGCGTCGGCGGACGGCGTCGCAGTTCCATCGGGAGCTGGAGGGGCTGGGCGCGGAGTTGCATGTACAGGTCCAACGCCAGTACACGCGGCTGGGGGCGGTCTGCCTGCAGGAGGTGTTCCCAGCGGTGTGGGAGCTGCTCCGGGAGTGCGTGCTGGAGCCGGCGCTGGAGGAATCCGAATTCGAGCGCGAACGCCAACGGCAGCGGGCGGGATTGCTGCACTGGCTGCAGGAACCCGAAAGCGTTGTCCACTACGGCTTTTGGCAATGCCTGGCACCGGGGCATCCCTATGCAGGGCTGCGCTGGGGGCAACCGGAGAGGCTCCAGAAGCTCACGGTGGAGGAGTGCCGGCAGTGGTACGAACGGCTCCGCCGCACTGTGCCTGCGTACGCGTTCTGCGCCGGTGGCTTGCCTGCAGAGCGCTTCGCTGCGGCGGTAGAGGAGCTCGCCCTGGCGGCGCCATCGGAGATGTCCCCACCGCCGGAGTTCCCGCCTGTGTGCGTACCCCGGGAGCGCGTGCTGGGGATCGTCCCTAAGGAGGAGGCGGCACAGAGTGTGCTGCTCATCGGGCAACTTTTGCCCGGTGCGCTCGAGCCGGACTTCCCGGCGCTCTACCTTGTGGGGATGGTGCTGGGAGGGCACTTCTTGGCGCGGCTCAACCGGCTGCTCCGGGAGCGGTTCGGCATGACGTACGGCATCGGAAGCCGCGTGGAGCTGCTTCCCGGACAGGCACTGCTGCAGGTGGAGGGAGCGTTGGACACAGCACGGCTGCGCACGGGGCTGGAGCAGATTCTGCAGGAGTTCGAGCGCTTAGGGCAGGAGCCCATCCCAGGTGAGGAGCTTGCCCGCGCGGTTCGGGTGCTACACGGCGCATTGCTGCGGCAGAGTGCTACGCCCATTGCTGCTTTGAACCTGCTCAGTGGGGCAGTTCTTGCCCAGTTGCCCGCGGACTACTACGAGCAGCTCCTGCAGCGCGTGCAGGAGCTTGAGCCGCAGGAGCTGTTTGGGGTCCAGCGCCGATGGATGAGCTCGCAGCATCTGGTCGTTGCCGTCTGTGGGGAACCCGATGCCGTAGCAGCCCAACTGGAGGGGCTTGGGCAGGTGCGCCGGATTGCTCTGCCGGGAGCAGAGGAGCTCTACTGAGCTGCGGCGAGCATCTCCTCGATGCAGGCGGCAACGCTGCCGGCGAGCGCTTCGAGGTGGTAGCCGCCTTCGAGCACCGCCAGACAGCGCCCGTGTGCAAACGTTTCAGCCCAGTTGAGCACCTCGCGACACATCCAACGGAAGCTCTCCTCGGTCAGCCGCATCGAGGCGAGGGGATCATCCCGATGGGCATCGAATCCGGCGGAGATGAGCACAAACTGCGGGGCAAAGCGCTCAACGGCTGGGGCAATCTGCTCGGCGAAGGCGCGCCGGTACGCCTCTTCGCCGCTGCCTGGTGGGAGCGGGATATTGAGCGTGTAGCCCAGACCAGCTCCGCGTCCGCGCTCTTCGGCGCGTCCGGTGCCGGGATAGAGCGGGAACTGGTGCAGGCTGATGTAGTAGACCGTTGGGTCCTCCTCGAAGATGTGCTGCGTGCCGTTGCCGTGGTGCACGTCCCAATCCAGGATGAGGATACGCTCCAGCCCGGCGTGCTGCTGCACAAAGCGGGCAGCGATGGCAACATTGTTGAACAGGCAGAATCCCATGGCGTGGGCGCGTTCGGCGTGGTGCCCCGGCGGGCGAATCGCGCAGAAGGCGTTGCGGCATTCCCCGGCGAGGATGGCTTCGGCAGCCCGCAGGACGCCGCCAACGGCAAGGCGGGCAACCTCGTAGGAGGCAGCGGAGAGCGCCGTGTCCGGGTCTATCCACACCAGCCCATGTGCGGGAACACTGCGGCGGAGGAAGTGCACGTACTCGGGCGGATGGACCAACGTGAGCTCCTGCTCGGTTGCCGGGCGCGGTGCAAGGTGCAGCAGACGCTGCCAGAGCGAGCGCTGCTGGAGCTCCTGCCAAATCGCCTGGAGGCGTTCCGGACGTTCCGGATGCCCCGGACCGGTAAGGTGCTCCAGGTAGCGCGGGTCGCTCACGAAGCCGGTCATCCTACGGGCTGCGCTGCCGCTGTTCGTCTCTGCTGTCGGTTGTAGGGACGAGGAGCGATGCGCGTTCTGGTGTTTGCTCTCTCCGGCATTGGGGACGCGCTCATGTTCACGCCGGCGCTGGAGCTGCTGCGGCAGCACTTTCCAGAGGCGCAGGTGGACGTGCTGGCGATGTTCCCCGGGGTCAAGGAGCTCTACGAGCGTAATCCGCACGTGCACCGCGTCTACCTTTGGGAGTTTCTCCGGCAGCCGTGGTGGCGCTCCCTGCGCTATGTGCTCGGGCTGCGCCGGCAGCGGTACGAGGTCACCATCAACGTGTATCCGGCAAACCGCTGGGAGTACAACGTGCTGAGCTTCCTGGTGGGGGCGCCGCTGCGATTGGGGCATCGCTACCGTCGGCTCAACTGGCGTGAGCTCAATTGGCTCAACAACCGCCGTGTTCTGGAGGAGGACCATCTGCACAACGTCGTGGAGAATGCACGCTTGGTGGAGCTGCTGGGGGTGCCGCTTCCGCCGCAGCTTCCGCCGCTGAGGCTGTACTTCTGGGCGCAGGATGAGGAGGCAGCCCAGCGCTGGTTCGCAGCGCAGGGGATTGCGGCAGAGGAGTATTGCGTGGGCATCCACGCTGGGTCGGCGACCTTCAAAAACCACATCCGGCGGCGCTGGGCACCAGAGCGATTTGCCGAACTTGCCGACCGGCTCATCGCGGAGTGGGGTGCCTTCGTGCTCCTGTTTGGGACCGAGCGCGAGCTCAACGAGTATATCCGCTCGCGCTGCCGCTTTCCGCAGCGGTGCATCGTCGTAGAGCAGCAATCCTTGCTGCACAGCGCTGCCATCATGCGGCGCTGCCGCTTCTTTGTGAGCAACGATTCCGCGCTCATGCACGTTGCCGCGGCATTGGGGCTGCCGACGGTGGCGATCTTCGCCTACACGAACCCAGCGTACGTACACCCGTGGCGGACCCCCCATCGGATTGTGCGCAAGGAGCTGCCGTGTAGCCCGTGCTTCTACTACTCCCCGCGCCCGGCGCGCTGCCGCTGGAGCGGTGCCGATGCCTTCCAGTGCATCCGCACGATCACGGTCGAGGAGGTCTGGGCAGCTTGCCAGGAGCTGCGCCGGGTGGTGGAGGGTGCGCTGCCACTCTACACCGGCTGAGCCGTCGAGGCTGCCGTAATTTTGCACGGTTTCCCAGCGAGTTTTCGGATATGGAGCAGCTCGAACGGGTGGTGCCGCGGCTCATCGAGGACGAGGTCCGCGATGCCTTTCTCGATTACGCCATGTCCGTCATCGTGGCGCGGGCGCTGCCGGACGTGCGCGATGGACTCAAGCCCGTGCAGCGGCGGATTCTCTATGCAATGCACGAGCTGGGGCTGCTGCCCAATCGCCCCTACCGCAAATCCGCCCGTATCGTCGGCGAGGTGCTGGGGAAGTACCATCCGCATGGCGATGCCCCGGTCTACGAGGCGATGGTGCGGATGGCACAGCCCTGGACGATGCGCTACCCGCTCATTGACGGGCAGGGCAACTTCGGCTCTGTAGATAACGACGCCCCGGCGGCGATGCGCTATACGGAGGCGCGGCTGGCACCGCTGGCGCTGGAAGCCCTACGCGATATCGAAAAGAACACGGTGGATTTTCGCCCCAACTTCGACGAAAGCCTCACCGAGCCGGTCGTGCTGCCGACGGTGGCCCCGCTACTGCTGCTCAACGGCGCCGAAGGCATCGCCGTGGGGATGTCCACCAAGATCCCGCCGCACAACCTGCGCGAGGTGGTCGCCGGGCTGCTGGCGCTGCTGGAGAATCCGGAGTTGAGCGACGAAGAGCTCCTGCGCTACATCAGCGCGCCGGATTTCCCCACCGGAGGCATCATCTACGGCTACGAGGGCGTGCGCGAGGCGTATCTGACCGGGCGCGGGAGGATCACCATCCGCGGGCGCGCTGTCATCGAGAGCGGACGCGGGGGACGCGAGGCGATCATCATCACCGAGCTGCCCTTCCAGGTCAGCAAAGCCGCGCTGGTGGAGAAGATCGCCGAGCTGGTCCGCACCAAGGAGCTCGATGGCATCAGCGACATCCGCGATGAGTCCGACCGCGAGGGGATCCGCATCGTCATCGAGCTGCGGCGCGATGCTGTGCCGCTGGTGGTGCTGAACAACCTCTACAAGCGGACCCCGCTGCAGAGCACCTTCCCGGTCAACATGCTGGCGCTGGTGGAGGGGCGTCCGCGGGTGCTCTCCTTGCGCGAGCTCCTGGTGCACTTCCTGCGCCATCGGCGGGAGGTGATTCTCCGGCGCAGCCGCTATGAGCTGGAGGGCGCCGAACGGCGCGCGCACATCCTGGAGGGGCTGCTGCGGGCGCTGGACCGGCTCGATGAGGTCATCGACACGATTCGCTCATCGCCCGATCCGGCGACGGCATCGCAGCGGTTGCAGCAGAACTTCGAGCTCTCCGCCGAACAAGCCCGCGCCATTCTGGAGATGCGCCTGCAGCGCCTGACGGGGCTGGAGCGGGAAGCCGTCCACCAGGAGTACCGAACGCTGCTGCAGACCATCGAGCGCTTGCGTGCGATTCTGAACAGCGAGCAGTTGCAGCGACAGCTCATCGCCGAGGAGCTGCGCGAATTGGAGCGCAAGTACGGTGATGACCGCCGCACGCGCATCGTCTACGAAGCGCAGGAGTTCACGCCTGAGGACATCATCCCCGATGAGGAGCTCATCATCACGCTGACGCACCAGGGTTTCATCAAGCGGACTCCTGCCGATGCCTACCGGCGCCAAGCCAAGGGCGGACGCGGGCTGAGCGGTGCCGCCCCGTTGGAGGATGATTACGTCGAACACGTGCTCTACGCCACGGCACATTCCGATGTGCTCTTCTTCTCCGACCGCGGGCGCTGCTACCGGCTCAAGGTCTACGATATCCCCGAAGGAGCTCGCACAGCCCGAGGGCGCTCGCTCGCGAACCTGATTGCCAAGGCACCGGAGGAGCGTATCACCGCCAGTTTGGTCGTGCGCCACTGGGACCGCGCCGATTACATCGTGCTGGTGACCGCGCACGGCATGGTCAAGCGCGTTGCTCTGGAGGAGTTCCGCTCGGTGCGCAGTTCGGGCATCATCGCGATGGGATTAGCCGAAGGCGACCGCCTGGTGGCTGCCCACCTGACCGATGGGAATTGCCAGCTGGTGCTGGTGACCGAGCGCGGGCAGGTGTGCCGCTTCAGCGAGCAGGAGGTTCGCCCGATGGGACGCCAGGCAGCCGGAGTGCGGGGAATCGAGCTGGAGGAGGGTGACCGCGTCATCGGCGCCGCTGCTATCGCCTCCGAAGAGGGGCATCTGCTGCTGGTGGGGCTGCGCGGCTACGGGAAGCGTACCCGTGCAGCGGACTTTCGCCTAACCCACCGTGGGACCAAAGGGGTTATCGGCATGCGCGTGACGGAGAAGACCGGTCCGCTCGTCGCCGTCCACAGCGTGCGGGACCAGGACGACCTGGTGGTGATGACCGCGCGTGGGGTGCTCATCCGGCAGCCCATTGCGGGAATCCCACTGCTGGGGCGCAACACCCAAGGGGTGCGCCTCATCCGGCTCGACCCTGAGGACGTGCTGACCGATATCACCGTCGTTCCCCACGAGGACACAGAGGGTGCCGAAGCGCAGGCGTGAATCGGAGCCGGTAGCCCTCCCCACCGTCAGGATAACCCCTGTGGTTGCCCCTGCGGCGGTGTAATTGAGCCCTACAGGAACAGAAGCGGGGGGGCGCGCGCAGTATGCACACAAGCGCGTATATTTGCAGCAAGTACCCGAAGCAGGGCGCGCGTTGTAGCCGAGCGCGTATATTTGCAACGGCAACTTCCTGACAATGGCAGCAAGCAGCATGTTCCATATATCCCGCGGTGCAACGATGGCACGACGGTTCACGCTGTGGCTCCTTGCTCTCCCAGTTCTCTTGGGCGGAGTTGCTGCGTCGCTCAGGGCACAGGTGCAGGTGGTCGTGGGGACGGGAACGTATCAGAGCTGGATCTACCCCTACAGCCAGTACTGCTATAGCGACTACTACGTTTACCCGCGGAAGCTGTACACGGCGATTCTGTATTCGGGCTGGGCAATCCAGCAAGCTGGCGGCATGCCCGGGGTCATCAGCCGAATTGAGTTCCAAGCCTCCCCCGATCCGTACTACGGACTTGGGACGCTGTGCCAGTTCCGCGATATCGGGCAGCGCATCAAGGTGTACCTGGCGATCTCCCCGAACCCAAACTTCCCCTACCAGGGCACAACCTATACGGCGCTCATCAATGGGCAAGCCCCGATGAACCTGCAGAACATCCAGTTGTGCTTCGATGGGGTTGCCTTTACTCGAACGATTGCCGCTAACGATTGGGATGGGGTGGACCTGCAAACCCCCTACGTGTACACCGGAGGGAACCTCGTGGTCATCATCGAAGCGGTCAACCCCTGTAGCCAGAACTGCCCGACGGCGTATCCTGACTACCTGAAGGGCTACGGGCTGTGGCGCTCGACGTACATCTGGGAATCCACACCAAGCGAGCAGAACACCCGCTACTGCATGATTTCGTGGTACTCCTACTGCTACTTTGGAACAGAGTACGACTACACAGGCTCCACCTCCTGGCCGTTCGACTACTACGGGCGACCGAACCTGCGGATGACCCTGCTGCTGGGCATCGAGGCATCCTTCCCGAACCAGGGGGATATTCTGCGGGGAGCGTGGGACTACGATGGTTCCTCGCCGCAGCGCCCCAAGCCCTCCTTGACGTTCCGCCAGCGGACAGGGGATCGGATTCAGTTGACCTACCGCATCATCGGTCCGTTGCCGAGCACAAATCCGGTCTACATCGCCACCGATGGCGGGAATCCCAACGATACCATCATTGACATCACAGCGGGGAGCACGGGGCTGGTGACCTTCCCCATGAACTCGGCGAAGGGGCCCTATGCAGGAGCGAATGGAGCATTGGCGCTGGCAACGAACAACGCGCTGGGCGGGACATACCGCGTGCAGGCGTCCTTCTACAACCAAACGGCAGGATACCGTCAGGAGCCCATCTGGGAGAAGGAGTTCGTGATTGCCTACGACAACGATATCGCGGCGGAGGCGATCACGATGCCGATCCCCTACCGCCCGCCCTCGTACACCCGCTATCCGCAGGGGATCAACACACCGGTGGAGGGGGTGTTCAAGAACGTAGGGTTGAACCCAGTGACCTCCTTCCGCGCGATTGCGGAGATCCGGCGTGTCAGCGACAACAGCGTCGTCTACCGCGATACGGTCGTGTGGTCGGATAACGTGGGGCTGCAGACCGGGCAGACGGCGACGATTCGCTTCAAGCCCTTCAACACGATGGAGGTGGGCAACTACAAGGTGCGCATGTGCGCAACGTTGCTGAATGCCCAGGACCAGCAGTCCTACAACGATTGCATCCCGCGAGCCGGTGAGCCGGACTGGGTCTTCCAGATTCAGTACGATATCGAGCTGGCAGCGGTGGGGATTGCCTATCCCGATGCCAATGCCGTCATCTACGGTGGACGCCCGTGGAAGCCGGTTGCGGTGTTCGCCAACAATGGGCTGACGGACATGACCAACGTGCCCGTGCAGCTCATCATTACGCGGCTCTCCGATGGGCAGGTCATGGTGTCGCAATCGGCGTATGTGCCGGACATCCCCTCGACCTACCCCAACCAGGTGCCCCACACCTTTGACCCGGTAACGCTGCCGACGGGGCAGTATCGGATTACCGCGATTGTCAGCCATCCGCAGGATCCGCTGCGGGCAAACGACACGGCATCGGCGATCTTCACGGTCCAGGGACCGCTCTCGGGAACGTACACGGTGGGGACGCTCTTTGCCGGCAGCCCGCGCAACTTCACCACGATCCAGGATGCGGTCAACGCGCTCTACGCGCGTGGGGTTGGGGGACCGGTGGTCTTCGAGCTCACCGACGCCTACTACGAGGTCGGAGACGTGAACATCAGCGCGCCGGCAATCGAGCTGCGCTCGGCAATTCTGGGCGTGAATGCGCAGAACACAGTGACGTGGCGCGCGTACGGGCAGCGGGCGCTGCAGCGCGGTAGCGTCACCATCCGCCTCAAGAGCGGCATGGGTATTGGCATCTTGATGGAGCAGAGCCTGCAGACGGGGAATCCGAACGCGATTGTCCGGCAATTCCCGGAGCCGCGCTACGCCAACTTCTCTGGCTACATCATCTTTGATGGTGGGGCGCAGAAGTCGTTGAAGTTTGAGCTGGACGCGCCGGTGAGTCAGCCGCGGCGGGCGGTGTTCTACCTGGGGCGTGGGGTGCACCATGT
>JAUQPR010000003.1:207500-214642 GCA_030550275.1 Bacteroidota bacterium | reverse complement strand
CTCCCTCTATGCCGACTACATCTTCCCTGACCTGAGCTATTTGGAACGATGGGAGTTCCACGGCAGCCACCCCAGCTTTGCCCACAAAATTCAGCCCATTCGCCAGCCCGTCATCCCACCCATTCCCGAAACGGTGAAGGTGTTCGGGCAGGAGATGCCCCTCTCGCTGGAAGCTGTCCTGCTGGCGATTGCTGAAAAACTCGGGCTGCCCGGCTTCGGCAAAGATGGCTTCGCACCCGGAATGGACTTCACACACCCCGACCACTTCTACCTCAAAATGGTGGCGAATGTAGCGGCAGGTGATAAACCGGGCGAAGCTGTGCCCGACGCCGACGACGCCGAGCTGGAGCTTTTCCTCAAGGCACGACGCCACCTGCCCAAGAGCGTCTTTGACCCCGAACGCTGGAAAGCCGCCTGCGGCGAGGCATGGTGGCGCAAAGTGGTCTATGTGCTGAACCGAGGTGGGCGATACGAAGATTACGAGAAAGCCTACGAGCATGGACAAGTGAAGCACAAGTACGGCAAGCTCGTCAATCTCTATAGCGAGAAAGTCGCCACCACGAAGAGCGCCATAACCGGCAAGGCGTTCAGCGGTATCCCACGATTCTTCCCACCCTACACCGACTGCGCCGGCAACCCCATCCAGGATGAGGGCTACGACTTCCATCTCATCACCCACCGCGAAATCACGATGACCAAATCGCGCACCATCAGCAACTACTGGCTGACCAGTGTGCTGCCTGAGAACGCGCTGCTGATCAATCGGCGCGATGCGGAACGACTGGGGCTGCGCGAGGGCGACAAGGTGCGCGTACGCTCCGCCTCCAATCCGGATGGGATGTGGGATCTGGGCAATGACAGGAGATTGCCGCTGGAGCTGAAAGTAAAAGTGGTGGAGGGTATCCGCCCTGGCACGGTCACTTTTGCGTTGGGGTTCGGGCACTGGGCTTATGGCGCCAGTGAAATCGTTATCGACGGGCAGCGAATCCCAGCCGATCCACGCCGCGCAAAAGGCGTTCACCTAAACGCTGTCATGCGGGTAGACCCAGTGCTCCGCAACACTCCTCTGAGCGACCCCGTGGGTGCGAGCGTCGTATTTTACGATACCAAAGTTGCCTTGGAAAAGGTTTCGTAGCGCCAACGCTGGGATGCCTATGAGCCCTCGCATGGTGGATCTCGGGCAGAAAGCTGAAACCCAACGCTTTGCCGAGGCGGAGGCAGTCATACAGGGTGCTCCTGAGGTGCTGGACGCGCTCTGGGCAGGGCAGCTGCCCAAAGGTGAAGCGCGCTCTGCCGCCCAAATAGCGGGAATCCTCGCTGCCAAACGCACGCCCGAACTGCTCCCCATGTGCCACCCCATTCGGCTGGACAGCGTGGAGGTGGAGCTGAGCCGTCCCCCTGACCTGTCCCCCATCCACGGGGAGCCACAGAAAGGTTCCATCCATATTCGGGCACGCGCCCGCACCCATGATCGCACCGGTGTGGAAATGGAAGCCCTGATGGCAGCCGCTATCGCTGCCCTTACGCTCTACGACTGGGCGAAATCGTACGACCCGGCGATGGAAATCACCGTGCGCCTGGTGCATAAATCGGGTGGCAAGTCGGGCACATGGACGCGCCCTGAACCCTTTGATACCCCCTCTCCGCGCCCAAGCTCCTCCGACACGCCCCTCCTCACGGGTGTACGCGCAGCGGTGATAACCTGCAGCGACCGCGCCTCGCAAGGGCTTTACGAGGACCGAAGCGGCGCGCTTATTCGGGACTGGTTGCAGCAGCAGGGCGCTGAAGTGGTTGCCTCGCGCTTGCTCCCCGACGAGAAAGAAACCCTCGTTTCGGAACTGCAACGCCTTGTGGAGGCGCATCATCCCGACCTGATCCTGACCACAGGGGGCACAGGGCTGGGTCCGCGCGATTGCGTGCCTGAAGCCACTCGCGCCGTGATTGAGCGCGAAGCGCCGGGCATCACGGAGTGGCTGCGTCTTCGCACCGCGCGTCGGCAACCGTTGGCGGCGCTTTCGCGTGCTGTGGCTGGTATTCGGGCAAACACGCTGATCGTGAACCTGCCGGGCAGCCCGCGCGCAGTGGAGGAACATCTCACCGAGCTGGCAACCCTGTTGCCCCATGCCATCGAGATGGTGCGTGGAGGGGCGCATTAGATGAACGAGGTTATGCTGGCTCTGGGCTTTTTTGTGGTGGCGTTGCTTTACGCCTCCGTAGGGCATGGAGGCGCAACGGGCTACCTGGCGCTGCTCGCACTGGTGATGCCGACGCTGCCTCACCATGAGGCCGCCACCACCGCTTTGCTGCTCAACACAATGGTGTCGGGCGTCGCCCTCGTGCAGTTTAGTCGGGCAGGTGCATGGTCTTTCCGACAGGCAGCTCCTTTTCTGATTGCCTCGGTGCCCGCTGCCTTCTTGGGTGGATGGATGCGCATTACGCCTCAGCTGTTCTCTATGCTGCTCATGGTGGGGCTATTCGCCGCCGCCATCCGGTTGATGCTGCCTATGGGAAGTCAACCAACCGCTCCCACCGCCATGCCACGCGCTGCGGTGTGCCTCGGTGTAGGCGGCATCGTGGGATGGGTTTCAGGCGTTGTGGGCATCGGGGGTGGTGTGTTTTTAAGCCCACTGCTGATCCTGCTGCGCTGGGCATCACCCCGCGAGACAGCAGGCATCGCCGCCTGCTTCGTCTGGTTCAATTCTCTCGCCGGCTTACTGGCACGAGCGACCAGCGGGCAACTGGCGATAGGGGTCTTCATAGTGCCCATGCTCACTGCCCTTGCTGGCGGTCTTTTGGGCGCGTCGCTGGGCGCATGGCGATGGCGTTCCCTGACGCTCAATCGGCTACTGGCCATCGTGTTGGGCGTCGCTTGCTTCAAGATAGGTCTCTCGATGTTTTAGCGATGAAGACGCTGATCGAGGTAGAGGAAGCGCGGCAGATAGTGCTGCAGGCGGCGACTCCGCTCGGCATCGAGTGGGTGTCGTTGCCGGAGGCGGTTGGGCGTGTGCTTGCCGAGCCGGTGATAGCGCCGCACGACCTGCCACCATTTGACAACGCTGCGATGGATGGCTATGCGATTCGCGCGGCGGATGCACCGCTGGGGTTGCCGCTGCGCATCGTGGGTGAGGCGCGGGCAGGCAGAGGCTATCGGGCAGTGGTGCAACCCGGTGAAGCCGTCGCGATTAGCACAGGGGCGCCCGTGCCTGCCGGTGCTGATGCGGTCGTCCCGTTGGAAGAGGTGGAGCGAGACGAGACTGGCATTCGCCTGCGCCAGCCGGTGGCATCGGGAGCCAATATCCGCCCGCGCGGACAAGATATTCAGGCAGGCGAGCCATTGCTCCCATCGGGCATCCGTATCCAGCCGAAGCATCTGGGCATGCTCGCCGCGCTGGGATTTGCCTCGCTCAAGGTCTATCAACGGGCGCGGGTCGCCACCCTCGTCACCGGGAGCGAGCTGGTGCCTTACAACGCTCCCTTGGCGCCCGACACCATCCGCGACACCAATAGCCTCCTGCTGCGATGGTGGCTACGCGATTATCCTTGCACCTTTGGGGGCATCGTCCCCGATGACCTGGAGATACTGCGAGCCCTTTTGGAATCGAGTCTGCGCGACGCGGAGGTGGTGGTTCTGACGGGCGGGGTTTCGGTGGGCGAACACGATTTGGTCAAGCCTGCCTTGCAGGCGGTAGGCGCCACGGTTCGCTTCTGGCGCGTGAACATAAAGCCAGGCAAGCCCATCCTGTTTGCCCAGCGTGGGCAACAAGCCATCTTTGGACTACCGGGCAACCCACTGGCGGTTGTAGTGGGGATGCGCCTCTTCGTGCTACCCTACCTGCGCACGCTGGAAGGGGAGACGGTCGCGCCCACCCTGCCTACGCTTCCCGCCCGCTTGGCGGTACCGGTGCATAAAAAAGGGGGTCGCGCCGAGTTCCAAACCGCTCGGCTACGCCTCGATTCAGAAGGGGTTCTATGGGTCACCCCCACACCGGCGCAAGGTTCCGCCTTGCTCAAGAGCCTGGCTGCAGCGGATGCTTTCCTCTACCTTCCTGCTGGGACAAGGAGTTACATGCCCGGAGACGTTGTTCAGATCCTGCCGTTGGAATGCGGGAGCTTCGTACAGAAATGCTTCTCGACATGAGCGGTACAGTCTTAGCCGGAGGACTGTCGCGCCGGTTTGGACAACCGAAGGCAACCTATATGCTCAATGGTAAGCCGATGTTGTTGTATCCGCTGAGCATCCTCTTGAGCTTATGTCGAGAGGTTATGGTCGTTGGGCGTCCTGATGTCCCACTGCCTCCGTTGCCGAGTGAGGTCAGCTACCATGTGGACGCCCTCCCCTTACGGCATCCGGCAACTGGGATAGTCACGGCGCTCCGCCATGCGGCTTTCCCGCTGGTGTTCGTATGCGCGGTAGACATGCCTTCGCTCAATGCCCGGCTCATCCGTGCGATGTATCATATGGCAACGGACGGGGTTACTGCAGTAATCCCCTACAGTAACGGTCGTCTGCAGCCTTTGCACGCGATCTACCGTCGCGATCTTGCAGAAGAGCTTCTGTGCCGATTACAAACACCGATCCCCGCAGTCCCTTCGCTGCGGGAGCTTCTGAAGGGGCTGCCCATTCGGATTGTGCCTGAAGAGTGTTGGCGCCGCTTCGATCCCGAGGGGAAAAGCTTTCGCAACTTGAACACACCACAAGAACTTGTAAGTGCCATAGACATGGAGCCACGATGATGCAGCCACCGAAGCGGTATCGGGAGTTTCAAGAACGCTACCCCGCCGTAGCAAAAGCTTACGAGGAGCTGGGAGCAGCGGTCCACTCAGCCGGTCCATTGGACGAGAAGGTCCGTGCACTGGTAAAGTTGGCCATCTCCATCGGCGCCCGCTTGGAGGGGGCTGTGCATGCCCATACGCGAAAAGCGCTCGCGGTTGGGGTTTCCGCTGAGGAACTCCGCCACGTTGCAATTCTGGCGCTGCCCACCATCGGTTTGCCTTCGACCGTAGCAGCGCTGAGCTGGATCGAACACGTTCTCGAAACATTTGCATCGAAGGAAGATGAACCAACTGGTTGATCGGTGGGGACGTGCGCATACATACTTACGGCTTTCGGTTACCGACCGCTGCAACCTGCAGTGTAATTACTGCGTCGCAGCCCAGGGGATTTACACCCACGTGCACCGCGAGGAGCTTCTCAGTTTTGAGGAGATTGAACGGCTCACGCGCCTTCTTGCCAACCATGGTGTGCACAAGGTACGGCTCACCGGCGGAGAACCCCTTTTGCGGAAGGGCTTACCTGAGCTCGTTGCCCGCCTCCGCACCATCGAGACACTCAATACCATTGCAATGACGACTAACGGCATTCTCCTCAAGAACCACATTGGGGAACTCCGCCGGGCCGGACTAACGCAACTGACTATCAGTTTGGACACCTTGCGCCCCAAGCGCTTTGCCCGCATCACGGGTGCCTCAGTTCGACTCTTTTTCTCCGTCTTGGAAGCAGTCGAACTGGCAATAGCCGAGGGGTTTCAGCCCCTGAAGCTCAACGTTGTTGTGCTGCGAGGGTTCAATGAAGATGAGCTAGAGGATTTTGTCGAGCTGACCCACCGCCTTCCTCTCAACGTGCGCTTCATCGAGTTCATGCCTCTGCAAGGAAACTCGTGGGACCGACAGCGTTTCATCGCTGCTCGGGAGATGCTGGAACGCCTTGCAGCGCGGTATGAGCTGCGCTTCCTTGCCGATGCAACTCAAGTCGGCGGAACCACCCGTGATTTCCAAGTCCCTGGGTACCGTGGTTGGATTAGCTTCATTGCACCCATCAGTGCCCCATTCTGCTATAGCTGCTCCCGACTGCGGGTGACGGCAACCGGCTTGCTCAAAGTATGCCTATTCGCTCCTCCACTTGTAGACTTGCGACGGCTGCTGCGCACCGGTGCTACTGAAGAAGACATCATTGGAGCCATTCACAATGCCCTCCAACGCAAAGCTGTAGAGCATCCTCCTGCGGAGGAGCTGTCCTCCGTGCCAACACTTCCTATGACAGTCATTGGCGGCTAAATGTCGAACAGCCTCGAAGGGAGCAATGTCGGAAGCAATGTACAGCGAAGCCCGTGGACGAGTCGTTGCTCTTTCCATAAGCCGGAAGCGTGGAACTGCAAAGCGTAACGTGGCTGCGGCAACGTTTGTGCCTGACTGGGGGATCGAGGGGGACGCGCACGCCGGAGCCTGGCACCGTCAGGTAAGTTTGTTGGGGATTGAGAGCTTCCAGCGCATCTGGGAAAGCGGTGTGAAAGTCAGACCAGGGGGGTTTGGAGAGAACATCACTACCGAAGGGATTGCATTGCGCGAGCTTGTGCCCGGTACCCAGCTGCGGATTGGCAGCACGGTTATTCTGGAGGTCACCCAAGTAGGCAAAGAATGCAGCACCCCGTGCACGATTGCCTACTTAGCAGGCGAGTGTGTTATGCCCCGTGAGGGGATCTTTGCCCGGGTTATCGTCGGCGGGGTTGTTCGGGTTGGTGACGAAATCCGTGTGGAGCATGCTCAGCGAGCTTCCGTGCGGAGTACGGTCTGAACAAAGCTCTTTGGCATCCGTCCCCTCAAGCGAGGTGAGGGTTGCCAAGATGCGGCAAACTCTGTAATTTTGCGTCCCCGTGCCAGGACATCTTGCCCCCTGTTGGGGGAGAGTGGCGCGGGAAGGTTGAAATGTCGTAATTTTGCATCCCGCTCGTTGGAGCGGTCGGGTTCTTTGAAAACAGGGAGCAGCGGCACCGATGGTGCCCTGAAGGAGCCACAGAGCCGGCAGAGCACAAGCGAGAGTACTCTATCCGGTGATATGACGGAGAGTTTGATCCTGGCTCAGGACGAACGCTGGCGGCGTGCCTAACACATGCAAGTCAAGGGGCAGCAATGGAGCAATCTGTTGCTGCCACTGGCGCACGGGTGAGTAACGCGTAGGTAACCTGCCCTCAGCCCTGCAATAACCCCGGGAAACTGGGGCTAATGGCAGATGAGGTCGGTGGGGGAAGTTCCCACCGATCAAAGGGGCAACCCGGCTGAGGATGGGCCTGCGTCCTATCAGGTAGTTGGTGGGGTAACGGCCCACCAAGCCGACGACGGGTAGCTGGCCTGAGAGGGTGGTCAGC
>JAUQPR010000003.1:0-202500 GCA_030550275.1 Bacteroidota bacterium | reverse complement strand
CACTGTTTCAACAGTTCCCCCAACTGCACCACGCCCGAGTCCGCGTGCGCAAGCTCTACGTCCCGCTCCGCTACGCGGTTGAGTGGATCGAGGTCGAACAGGAAGCCCACCGGGATTCTCCGCTGTTTGCCCCAGAAACTCCCCACGGCTGATGCGGCATTCCCCGCAATGGGTGCTCATTGGCATCGGGAGCAACACCGACGCCCGCGCCGAACTCCTCCACGCCGCGGTCGAACAGCTCTCCGCGCTGCTGCAGGAATGCCGCTGCTCCTCTATCTACGAGACTGAACCGTGGCAATGCCCGCCGAACACCCCGGCATTCCTCAACGCCGTCGTGTTTGGCTTGAGCAGCCTTCCACCGGAGCTCCTCTGGTGTGAACTGGCACGGCTGGAGCGCTCCTTCGGTCGTCTCCGAACCGCCGCTCCTGCATGGGTGCGTCCGCTTGACCTGGACCTGCTCCTCTACGGCTCCTGGATCCTCTGCTCACCGCTTTTGACCGTGCCACACCCGCGACTCCACCTGCGGCGCTTTGTGCTGGTGCCCGCTGCAGAGATTGCCCCAACGGTCCGCCATCCCCTCCTCAGGCTCTCCCTGCAGGAGCTGCTCCACCGCTGCGATGACCCACGGTGCGTTCGTCTCTATGCTCCGAGCCCAATCCCGGCAGCGCAATGCCCTTCCCCGAGCGGCTCATAGAGCAGATACGGCAGCGTACGGACCTTGTGGAGCTGGTCTCCGAAGTCGTTCCGCTCAAACGCGTGGGTAAGAACTACGCCGGATTGTGCCCCTTCCATGCTGAGGACACCCCGTCGTTCTACGTCCACCCCGACTGGGGCATCTTCAAATGCTTCGGCTGCGGTAAAGGGGGCAACGCCATCACCTTCGTGATGGAGTACTACCGCATGAGCTTCCCGGAGGCGGTGCGCTTCTTAGCTGAACGTGCTGGGATCGAGCTGCCTGAAGAGCCCACAGAGGAGCGGGAGCTCTCCCACACGCAGCAGCTCTACCGCGCCCTTCAGGCAGCTGCCCGGCTGTACCATTCGCTCCTGTTCAGCCCCGCGGGGACAACCGCCTACCGCTACGCCCTGGGACGAGGATTGTCCGAACAGACCCTCAGGCAGTTCCAGTTGGGATACGCTCCGAACGCCTGGGATACAGTGCTCACAGAGCTCCGCCGCCAAGGCTTTTCGGAGGCGCTCCTACTGGAAGCCGGGCTACTGGTGCGCTCCGAACAGGGCACGCTGTACGACCGCTTCCGCGACCGTCTAATCTTCCCCATCCACGACACCGTCGGGCGTGTGGTCGGCTTTGGTGCACGGCGATTGCGCGAGGAGGAGCCCACGCCCAAGTACATCAACTCTCCGGCAACGCCTCTCTACGACAAGAGCAAGCTGCTCTACGGGCTCTACCACGCCCGCCATGCATTGCGCTCGAGCGGTTATGCCCTGCTGGTCGAAGGCTACATGGATGCGCTGGCATTGCACCAAGCCGGCTTGGATACAGCCGTTGCAACGGCAGGGACCGCGCTGAGCCGCGACCAACTCCGCCTTCTGCGCCGATACTGCCAACAGCTCTTTGTGGTCTACGATGCCGATTCCGCCGGGCAGCAAGCAACACTGCGCGCCCTGGAGCTTGCCCTTGCCGAGGGCTTCGATGTGCGCATCGTCGTGCTCCCGGCAGGGGAAGACCCCGCCAGTTTTCTGCAAAGCCAGGGGAAGGAAGCCTTCCTGATGCGCCTGCGTTCGGCGGTGCCCTTTCTGGAGTTTGTGCTGCTGGAATACCAGCGCCGGGGAGCGCTCGACACCCCCGAGGGGCAGGTCCAAGCCGTTCGGCATGCTGTGCGCTTGATTGCAACGATCCCAGACCGGCTTCTTCACGAGTTCCTCCTGCGCCGGCTGGCTGCTCGCTTTGCTCTGCCGGAATCCTTGCTCTACGCTGAACTCCAAGCCGTTGGGGCAAACCAAAGCAGCACCGCATCTCCATCGCCTCCGCCCCGCCCGAGCACAGAGGCTGCCGCACCCGCCCTTTCACCGCTGAAGGAGCTTCTCACCGAGGAGCGGGAGATTCTGCGAGCACTGCTGCTGCAGCCACACCTACGCCATCAGTTGCAGCCTGGGGAGCCGGAGTCGGTGCTGCTCTCCGAACGCGCCCGCCAGCTCTGGCAGCTCATCCAAGAGCTGACACAGCGCTACGCAGAGCCCGTGCTCACCATCGCCGCCGATCCCCAACTCCAGCAGAGCACCGAGGGGCAGCTTTTGCTGGAACTGGCAATCGTGCAGCAATCCCCCAGCCCTCGGTGGCTGGAGTACGTGCAGGAGTTCCGCGAGCTGGACTGGGGTGCCGTACTCCGCGAGAATCTGCTTCGCCTGCGCCTGCGCGGGATTGAACAGCGCTTACAGCAATTGCGCGCTGCGCAAGCCCAAGCGCAGTCCTGGGTACAACAGCAGCAGCTCTTGCACCAAATCCAGGAGCTGCTCGATGAACGTCTCCGCTGCCAGCAGCAACTGGAGCACAGATAATGCCCGTGGCACGACTGCGCTCACTGCTCCTTGCGCTTGGAGCCGCCGTAGCCTTCTGGCTGTACGCCAAGCTCAGCCTCTCGTACACGGTCACGCTCTCGGTGCCCGTTTCCGCTGAGCTTGCTGAGCAGGTAGCTTTAGCAACTCCGCTCCCGCCGAAGCTGCAGCTCTACGTGCACGGCTCGGGATGGCAGCTCCTGGGATTGCTGCTCTGGGAACGCCCGCGCCAGTGTGTGCTGCCGCTCCAAGGGGTACAGCCGCCGGCGCTGGTGCGCTTCTCACGCGAACAGCTCCTGCGCCTGCTGCAGCTGCCGACAACGGTAGCGGTCTTCCACATGGTGCCGGACACGCTCTCGGTTCGGCTGGAGAGCGCCGTCCACCGCAGCGTCCCCGTTGAACTCCGTGTTCGGCTCCGCCTCCCTCCTGGATTTGTGCTCTCAGGACCGCTCGCGGTCGAGCCTCAGCAGGTGCAGCTTCGCGGAGCAGCCGAAGCAGTGGCGCAGCTTCCGCAGGTTGCCACTGTGGATACCCAGCTTGAGGTGCGTACGGCTCGCTTCCAGGCGACCATTCCCCTGCAGCTCCCGCACAGTCTTGCGCTGAGTGTTTCCCCAGCGCAGGTCTCCCTGCAAGGCAATGTAGAGCAGGAAGCCGAAGCCGTTATCGAAGACGTTCCCGTTGCCCTGCTCCGCGCTCCTCTCCACACGCCCCATCAGGTACTCCCGCCAAGGGTACGGCTGTGGGTGCGGGGTCCCTTAAGCCGCGTGCAGGGGCTTACTCCGGAGGCGTTCCACGTCACGGTCCACTACGAAGAGCTGCTACGGGACACGCTCGGGCAGTTGCTTCCGCAGATTCGGGCTCCCCAAGGCATCGCGGTCTTCCGAGTCGAACCGCCTACGCTCCTGCACATCCGGAACAGCCCGTAGTCCGTGCAGGGGCGGCGCAATATTTTTGTGTCGGACGGTTTCCGGTTGTTCCACCGCGTAGGCACCCATGCGGACGCTTGAGGAGCGAATTCGTCAAGCACAGACGGTCCATGGCATTCCACCAGAGCGTGCCCACTTCCCCTTCCCCTCTATCGGCGCTGTGCTGGAGGCACACCTACGGGAGCGTCCCCAGAAGCCCTTCCTGATTTACTACTCCGAGCACAACGAGCGCTCGCAGTACACCTACGCCGATTTCGCCAAGCGGGTACTCCAAACCGCTGCCTTTCTGCAAGCGCAGGGCATCGGGAAGGGGGACCGGATTGCAACGGCAGCCCATAACCACCCCGATACCATCGTGCAGTACTTCGCTGCGTGGGTCCTGGGTGCCTGCGTTGTCCCGCTGAACATGACTGAGGAGGACTCCCGCCTACGCTACATCCTGGAGAACTCCAACGCTCGGCTGCTCTTCTGCCGGGAGGAATACCTGGAGCGGCTCGAGCGCTTCTGCCCCGACTCCATCCGCACCGTTCCGGTCTACAACGACCCGAATCGGGTAGAGGGCTTCCACTCGCTCATTGCTGCCCACGAGCCGATTGCCGTGCCGCCGGAGAAGCTCTGGGATGCCGAAGCGCTCATCGTCTACACCAGCGGCACCACGGGGCTGCCCAAGGGTGTGGTCCTGGTGCAGCGCAACCTCTTCGCCGATGGCTACGAGATTGCCCGCTGGCACGGCATTGGCGAACGCTCCCGTATGATGTGCGTGCTCCCGGTACACCACGTCAACGGCACCATCGTCACCCACGTTACTCCATTCCTGGTGGGAGCGTCGGTGGTGTTGAACCGGAAGTTCCAGACCGAGTACTTCTTCCCGCGCATCGTTGCCGAAGGGGTTGAGGTGGTCTCCGTTGTGCCCACGCTCCTGGCATTCCTGCTGGAGGCGGATGCAGACCCGCTGGGGGCACCGCAACGCGGCTTCCGCCATGTCATCTGTGGGGCGGGACCGCTGACGTGCGAACTGGCAGAGCGCTTCGAACGGCACTACGGCATCCCCATCATCCATGGCTACGGGCTTTCGGAGACGACGTGCTACTCCTGCTTCCTCCCGACCGGGCACCCCTGGCAGGAGCATCGCCATTGGATACAGGACTACGGCTTCCCCAGCATCGGGCTGGCAATCCCGTGCAACGAGATGGCAATCCACGACCCCCAGGGACGTGAGCTGCCCGAAGGCGAGCGCGGCGAGATTGTCATCCGCGGCTGGAACGTCATGAAGGGCTACTTCGCCAATCCGGATGCCAACGAAGCCGCCTTTACCTACGGCTGGTTCCGCAGTGGGGACGAGGGCTTCTTCCGCACCGACGCCCAGGGACGCCGCTACTTCTTCATCACCGGGCGGCTCAAAGAGCTGATCATCCGCGGCGGAGTCAACATTGCCCCGCTGGAGATTGACGAGGTGCTCGCCCGCGCCCCCGGAGTTCGCGCCGGTATTGCCGTAGGCTTCGAGCACGATCTCTACGGCGAGGAGGTCGGAGCACTGGTTATCCCCGCCGAAGGAGCTTCGCCGGAGCAGATCCTGGCCTACTGCGCGCAGCATCTCCCCTTCCACAAGACGCCAAAGGTGGTGCTCTTCACCGACGCGCTCCCGGTGACCTCAACGGGCAAGTACCAGCGCAATCGGGTCAAGCATCTCTTTGCCCGGTGGCGCAATGTGCAATTCCGAGCCGAGGAGTTCCAGCGGCTCATTGCCAGGCAGCAGAGCTCGGGAGCGCCGAAGCCGTAGCTCCCCAGGCAACGTCACCACGGGCATGCGCGCCCGCACCCAGGCGCTGCGCCGGACGATGTAGGGCGTCGGCTGCACCGGGGACCAGCGCCGAGGATTTGGAAGCACCGCTGCCAGCAATGCCGCCTGCCGCTCCGTGAGCTGCCGTGCCGGAACTCCGAAGTAGCGCCGCGCGGCTGCCTCCACTCCGTAGATCCCGCTGCCCCACTCCACGATGTTGGCGTAGACCTCCAGGATCCGCCGCTTGCCCCAGAAGGTCTCCAGCAGCACCGTCAGGTAGGCTTCGGCGGCTTTGCGCAGATAGCTCCGCAGGGGAAGCAGAAAGGCGTTCTTCGCTGTCTGCATCGAGATAGTGCTGGCACCGTAGAGGCGGCGTCCTTTGAGCCGTTCATTCCGTTGGCGTGCCTGCTGGATTGCCCGCCAGTCGAAGCCGTAGTGGAAGGCGAACCGAGCATCCTCTGCGGCGATGAGCGCGCGCAGCAACGCCGGCGATATCTGTTCCACCGGCACCCACTCCCGCTCAATCCCCACCCAATGCCCCTGAAGCGCCCCCTCCAGCACGCGCCACACCATCAGCGGAGTCACCACCGGCGGGACCACTGCGTAGCACAGCACCCACAGCACAGACACCACGTACGCCCACAGCAGAGCCGATTCCACCCCGCTCCACAGGCGCCGGAGCCGCTCCCGCTTCATTGCTCCGCCTGGAGCAGTGCCTCTGCCACACGCCAGTCCTCTGGAGTGGTGAGCTTGAGATTGCGTGGCTCCCCTTCGACGACCACGACCGGAAAGCCCAGCAGCTCCACCAGGGCAGCATCATCGGTAGCAGAGAGCCCCAGCCGCCGAGCATGCGCATGGGCTGCAACGAGCCACTCCCGCCGAAAGGCTTGAGGGGTCTGAATCCGGCGCAGCCACTCGCGCGCCAGGGTCTGCACCACCTCCCCCGTGGGAGCGACCTTCTTGATCGTCTCCGCGGGAGGAATCCCCGGGACAGCCGCTCCGTGCCGTTGAGCAGCCTGCAGGACGCGCTCAACCAGCGCTGCCGTTGCGAACGGGCGTGCCGCATCGTGCACAAGCACCAGCTCTGCGCGCTGCACCTCGGGCGTCTCCAGAGCTGCCCGCACGGAATCTTGCCGATGCTCTCCGCCGACCACGATGCGGGATAGCTTCTGCACCCCGTACTCCTCTGCCCACCGCTGCAGGAGCTCCTGGTAGCCGGGCGGCACCGCTGCTACGATCTGTGCCACCGCCTCAGCTTCCTGCAGGCATCGCGCAGCGCGGATGACCAGCGGAATCCCGCGCAAGGGGAGAAACTGCTTCGGGATGTGCGCTCCGAAGCGCTCACCACGTCCGGCTGCTGCCAGAATCCCCACAACGCTCATGGCTGGCTACCTGCGGTAGTAGTGCCGATAGGCGTTTGCCACCACTCCTGCCATCGCCATGTTCACCACCATCGCTGAACCGCCCGCGCTGACGAAGGGGAGCGGCAGCCCAATCACCGGCACCAAGCCCAACACCATCCCCACGTTCACCGCCGTATGGTATCCCCACACGGCGGCGATTCCGGCAACGCAGATGCTCCAGAACCGATCCTCGTGCACCCGAAACGCCACCCCCAGCACATGCCAGAGCAACCCGAAGAGCGCCGCCAGCAGGAGCGCCGCCCCAACGAAGCCGAACTCCTCCGCCGGCACGCAGAAGATGAAATCCGTCCACTGCTTGGGGATGTAGCGCAACTGTGTCTGCGTCCCCTGCTGGAACCCTTTGCCCAGTAACCCACCGCTGCCGATTGCCAACACCGATTGCGTCACGTGGTACCCAATGCCCTGGGGATCGCGTTCGGGCTCGAAGAACGCCTCGATGCGCGCCTTCTGATGCGGCTTGAGCATCGAATACACCGCCGAAGCTCCCCATCCCGCCGCACCCAGCACGGCAATGGAGAGCACCGCAATGAGGAGCGGCGGACGGAACAGGAACACCACCACGGCCGCTCCAACAACACCAAGCAGCACGGCGGTCCGGCTCACAAGACCCAGCAGCACCATCCCCGCCATTAGGATCGGCAGCACCACCAGCAGCGGCGGCGCTCCCGCCCACCACAGGAGCACCAATGCAAGTGCAGCGAAGACCGTTGCCGACCCCACATCGGGCTGGAGCAGCACTAAGCCCATCGGAACAGCAACGATGAGCAGGAAGCGCAGTAGTACGGGGACCTGCTGCAGCTCCCGCCCCTCCTCGCTCAACAACCGCGCCACCAAGAGGATGACCCCAAGCTTTGCCAGCTCCACTGGCTGGAAGCTCATCCCTCCCAGGGCAAGCCAGCTTTTCGAGCCGTATACGGTCCGCCCAACGAGGAGCACCAGCCCCAACAACCCGATGCTGGCAGCGTAGAAGACCGGCGCAATCCGCAGGAGCCATTCCCTGGGCAGCAATGCGGCAATGAGAAACGCCCCCGCCCCAATCCCAACCGATACAAGCTGCCGCGTGAAGAACTGCAGCATCCCCGAACTGCTTGTGGCGCTGTAGATGCCAATGAGCCCAATACTGACCAGCACCACCAGCAGCAGCAACAGCGTCCAATCCACTGCCTGCACAGCCCGACGCCACGCCGGAGCAACAGTCTCAGCCATCGCAGGGCACCCGAGTTTGCGGGACAAGCCGACGCAGGGCTTCGCAGTACCGCTGCCGTGTCTGCTCGATCACCTCCGGCGGAAGATGCGGCGCCGGAGGCTGCTTGTTCCAGCCGATGCGCTCCAGGTAATCGCGCACGAACTGCTTGTCCATATCCACCGCCATGCCCTTTGCCTCGTACTCTTCGGCAAGCCAGAAGCGCGAGGAATCCGGCGTCAGCAGCTCATCGATGAGCAGGAGCTGCCCATCGGGGGCATAGCCGAACTCCAGTTTGGTGTCCACCAGGATAAGCCCGCGCTGGCGGCAATATTCGGCGGCGCGGCGGTAGAGCTCCACCGTCAGCTCCCGAAGCCGATGTGCCAGCGCGCTCCCAAGCTCGGCCTCCAGTTGCGCGAAGGTGAGGTTCTCATCGTGTCCCTGGAGCACCTTCCGGGCAGGCGTGAAGAGCACCGTCGGCAGCGGGCTCCCCAGGCGCAGCCCCGGTGGGAGCGGGATACCGGCAACACTGCCACACTGCTGATACTCCCTCCAGGCTGAGCCGGCTAAATACCCGCGCGCAACGCACTCGACCGGGATTGGCTCCGCCCGACGCACCACCAGCGCCCGCCCCCGAAGTAGCTCCGCATACGGGCGCAGCAGCGGCAACTCCGTGGGGTCCTCCTCCAGCACATGGTTGGGCACAAAGTCGGCAAAGTAGCGGAACCAGAAGAGCGAGAGCTGCGTCAGGATAATCCCCTTGCCCGGGATCGGCTGAGGCAGCACGACATCGAAGGCGGAGATCCGGTCAGTGGCAACCATCAGGAGCCGCTGTGCGTCCAGCTCGTAGAGGTCGCGCACCTTTCCCCGCCGCAGCAGCGGAAGCGGGAGCGCCGTCTCTTGTACAGCTTCCATGGGCACCATCCACCGTCACGCTGCAAAACTACGTCGGCGGAAGGGCTAACTGCCCTACGTACGCGCCGACGCTCGTCTTCAGCATCCCACGAGCGCACCGAAGCGATGGACGCCATTCGCACCGAAGGGCTGACGAAG
Source organism: Bacteroidota bacterium (assembly GCA_030550275.1). Lineage (GTDB taxonomy): Bacteria > Bacteroidota > Ignavibacteria > Kapaibacteriales > HRBIN21 > HRBIN21. Next base: position 193,620 of record JAUQPR010000003.1, on the reverse strand, counting down.
GTCTTCCGTACGCCCGTCAAGCAGGAGGGGCTGTGGGGTTCGGTGCGGTCGTTCTTCCGGCGCCAGTACCGGGAGCATGTCGCCGTAGCGGGAATCTCGCTGCGGGTTGAGGAGGGGGAGTTCGTCGGATTGCTCGGCGAAAACGGCGCGGGGAAGACCACGCTGGTGAAGCTGCTGGCGGGGCTTCTCTACCCCACCGCCGGCACCGCTCGGGTGCTGGGCTACATTCCATGGGAGCGCTCCAACGCGTTCCGACGCCAGTTTGCGCTCGTGATGGGGCAGCGCAGCCAGCTCTGGTGGGATCTCCCCGCTGCCGACAGCTTCCTGCTCAACAAAGCCCTCTACGGCATCCCCGAGGAGCAGTTCCGACGCCGCCGCGATGAGCTTGCTGAACGGCTCGGCATTGCCGACCGGCTGCACGTTCAGGTCCGCCGGCTCTCGCTGGGCGAGCGCATGAAGTGCGAAATCCTGGCTGCCCTGCTGCATGCACCGCGGCTACTGTTCCTGGACGAGCCAACACTGGGGCTGGACATCGTTGCACAGCACTCCGTGCGGGAGTTCCTGCGCGAATACAATCGGACGCACGGAGTCACCATCGTGCTGACGAGCCACGACATGGATGACATCGAGCACCTGTGCTCGCGGGTGTTGGTGTTGAGCACCGGGCGGCTCGTCTTCGATGGTTCGCTCGAAGAGCTCTCGCGCCGCTACGCCGAGGAGAAGCTCCTGCGCGTGGAATTTGCCACGCCCGTGGATCCGACTGCGCTCGCTCCCTTTGGACATCTGCGGGAAGCCACGCCCTACCGTGCCGTTCTGAGCGTTCCCCGCACCGAGGTCGCCTCCCGCGCGGCAGCACTGCTCAACCACTTCCCCGTCACTGACGTCACCGTGCAGGAGCTGCCGGTGGAGGAGATCGTTCGCCGCCTCTTTGAGCAGCGCGATGGCTTCGGAGGCGCTTCCAATTCGGCTGCGGCGGTGCAGTAATTTTGCTCGTCTCCATCCACAGCTACGCGCCGATGGCTCAGCACCCTATTGTGGCAAAGTTCGGCGGGGCGGTGCTGCAATCGCCTGCAGGATTTGAAGCGCTGTGCAGTCGGGTGCGTGAGCTGCTCCCAACCCCGCTGGTGCTGGTCATCTCCGCACTGGCGGGGGTCACGCGCAGGCTTGAATCCGCCGCTCGTGCCGCCGAGCGCGGCGATGACGCCGCAGCTCATCACCACGCCGAAGCGCTCTTGAGCATGCACCTGGAGTATTGCCGGCGGCTCTTCCCCGAACTGTCGCTCCGCCAACGCGTTGAGGGCGAACTCCTCCAGATTGCCGAACAGCTTCGGCGCTACCTGCGTGGCATCGCGATCACACAAGAGCTCACCCCCAGGACGCTGGACCGCGTGCGTGCCTGCGGTGAGCTGTGGGCATTCGCACTGGTCGAAGCATTTCTCCGCCGGGAGGGCTTTGCACTGGTGCCGCTGCCGGCATCTGAGCTCATCATCACGGATGCCCGGCACGGCTTCGCCCAACCGCTATGGGAGCCCACACAGCAGCAGCTCCGGCAGAAGCTCCTGCCAGCACTGCAGCCCAACACGGTGGTGCTCACCCAAGGCTTCATTGCCCGCTCCCAACAGGGCGAACTCACCACCATGGGTCAGGAAAGCTCCGCCCTCACCGCTGCGCTCCTGGCGGCGATGCTGCACAGCTCCCCACTCCTGCTGTGGACCGACGTTGCCGGTATTCGGCGCTGCGATCCCAAGCTGGTTCCCGATGCTGCGCTGCTGCCACAGCTCTCGTATGCTCAGGCGCATCGGCTTGCTGCGTACGGACTCAAACTGCTCTACCCGCGCATGCTCTCAGTGCTTGAGCAGCACGGCGTGGAAGCCGAGATTCGTTCGGCGTTCTGCCCCACCGATGGCTGCACTCGGATTGGTCCTGCCGATGGGGAGCTGCCGCCGGTTCTCGTCACACGGGAGGGGCTCCGCTTGTACCGCTTCCGCTGTGAGCAGGTCCCACCCCAGCTCCGGCTGCTGGAAGCGGACGGCTGTTCGCTCTTTGCCCGCTGGGAGGATGGCGAGACCTTCGCCGTGCTCATCAGCTCCGACCTTGCCGCCCCGGGCATGCCGGAGGCGAGCTCCGAAGGTACGCTGCTGACGCTGCTCGACCCCACGCCGCCGCTACAACGCGCGGTGCTGCAGCACTGCGCTGACGACCCCTCCACGGTCCTATTCTGGGGGCGACCACAACTGCTCCAGTGCTTCTTCCCAGGACAGCCCACTCCGCAGCTTCTGCAGCAGCTCTACCGGCTGCTGCAATGATGCACGAAGTGCCTCAAGGGCTGCGTCTTAGGGAGCTGCACAAGCCAACGCGCGGATATGCCCAAGCCCACGCTGTTTGAGCGGCTCAAGCTCCAAGCCGAGGAGGCTGCATTGCCCCGTGCACTCCGCTATTCGCCGCGCCTGCGTGCAGTGCTGCTGGGCTGTACCGTTGTGCTCTGCGGGCTTTTCTTCCCGTGGCATTTTGAGCAGTTTCCGCCTCGGTGGACCCCCTCTGCGCACACCATCGGCTCGCGCTGGCAGGGTCCGCCGCTGTACGCAGAGTACCCCTTCGTTGTGTATAAGCCCGTAGAGCAGTACGAGCGCCAGCGCCGGGAAGCGATGGACTCCGTGCCCCCGGTGTTCCTACCGGATGCAACCGCTGAAAGGGCTGCGCTGGAGCAGCTTCGGGCGATGCTGGACAGTCTCCGCACCGGCTTCCTGCCGCTGCGCTTCGACAACAGCATCCTGTGGAGCAGGCTCACCCCGGCAGAGCACTCGCGGGCGATTGCGCAGCTCCAGCAGGTGCTCGAACAGCTCCTCCGCTGGCTCTACCGTGCGGGCGTGCTCGACATTCCGCTGCAGAGTATCCCGAATTCTCACGTGCTCGTCCAGCTCAGCGCTGTGGAGCACCGCCGGATTCCGGTGGCACAACTGTTGGACTCCAGCAGGGCTTTCCGGATTGCCGTGGAAGCCTTTGCAGCCCTGCCCGACCAACGCCTCCGCTCCATCGGCATGGAGCTGTTTGAGCGCCTGTTCCGCCCCAACCTGTTCTACAGTGCCGAGCACACCGAGCGGCTGCGCCAGGCAGCCGCGGCAGCGGTTCCGCGCACCTTGGGCTTCGTGCGCGCTGGTGAGCTCATCGTTGCCCCCGGCGACCTCATCACAGACACGCTTGCGGCAAAGCTGTGGTCATATCCGCAGGCACGGCTATTGCAGCCGCAGCCACAGCTCCAGTTGCTGCTCCAGCAGGTTGTGGGCAACTTTGGGCATGCTGGGCTGGTGTGCGCGATTCTCTTTATCTACCTGGCATTCCTGCGCCGGCGCATCTTCCGGGACAATTGGCAGCTTGCAGGGCTGAGCAGCGCCCTGGTGCTCACCGCCGCAATGAGCTGGGGTTCGCTGCGCCTTGAGCCCCTGCCGGCGGAGTACCTGATCCTGCTGCCGGCGGTCTCCATGGCGGTGGCAATCCTTCTGGACTCCCGAACGGCGTTCTACACGACCGTCACGGCGGCACTGCTCGTTGCGGGCGTTCGCGGAGGGGACTACTCCACCGGCGTTGCGCTGATGCTTGGTGGGATGCTGGCAGCCTACACCGTGCGCGATATCGAAAGCCGCGCCCAGCTCTTCCGCTCGATGTTCTTCATCGCCGTCGGACTTGTGCTAGCAATTGTCCTGCTGGGCATCGGGCATGGGACGGAGCTCCGCACCATTCTGCTCCGCAGCACATTCGCCTTGGGGAACGCTGTTGTCTCGCCCATTGCCACCTTCGGCGTGTTGCTGCTGCTGGAGCGCTTCTTCAACATCACCACGGACATGCAGCTTCAGCAGTACACGACGCTGGAGCATCCACTACTGCAGGAGCTCCAGCAGAAAGCCCCGGGCACCTACCAGCACAGCCTCAACGTTGCCCATCTGGCGGAGATGGCTGCCCGCGCCATTGGGGCTCGCACCGTGTTGGTTCGGGTGGGAGCCTACTTCCACGACATCGGGAAGCTGACCAAGCCGGAGTACTTTGCCGAAAACCAGATCGGGCTGGACAACAAGCACGACCGCCTGCCGCCGCACAAGAGCGCAGCGATCATCCGCGAACACGTCACCGAGGGCATCGAACTGGCGCGTGCGTACCGGCTGCCACCGCAGATTGTGGACCTCATCCCGCAGCATCACGGTACGATGCTCATCCGTGCCTTCTGGAACAAGGCGCTCGAACAAGCCCGGCGCCAGGGCACCCCACCGCCTTCGGAGGAGGACTTCCGCTACCCCGGTCCCAAGCCGCAGACCAAAGAGGCTGCCATCCTCATGCTGGCGGACGCCGCTGAAGCGCTCTCCCACGTCATCCCGCACAATGAGCCCGAAGCGCTCGCCGCGGCATTGGATCGCGCTATCCACGAACGCATCCTCGACGGGCAGTTCGATGAATGCCCTCTCAGCTTCCGAGAGCTCCGAAGGGTCCGCGACGCCCTCCTCAACGGTCTCCGTGGACTGCAGCATCCGCGCGTTGCCTATGAGCAGCAGCCCGCGCAGTGAGCCGAACGCCTCCGCGCTGAAAGCCTTTCAGAACTACCTGCGCTTTGAGCTGGGGCTTGCCGAGAACACTATCGCCGCCTACACCCACCATGTGCGCAACTTCCTGGAGTTCCTTGCGGCGCAGGAAGGCCCGGCTGTCGAGCTTGGGCGCGTCACCAGCGAGCAGGTGCAGCGCTTCCTGGAGCTGCTCTCCGAGCTTGGGCTCTCTGCGGCTTCCCAAGCGAACTACGCTGCAGCGCTGCGGGCATTCTTCCGACTGCTGATGCTGGAGGGGCTGTGCCACGATGATCCGACCGAGCTTCTCCATCTGCCGCGCTACCGACGCCCCCTTCCCGAAGTCCTTAGCTACGCAGAGGTGGAGCGCCTCCTGGAGCAGCCCGATACCTCCCTGCCCCTGGGGGTGCGCGACCGGGCAATCCTGGAGCTCCTCTACAGTTGCGGGCTGCGTGTTTCGGAGCTGTGCGCACTGCGCCTGGCAGACCTCTTCCGAACCGAAGAGCTGCTGCGGGTGCGCGGCAAAGGCTCAAAGGAGCGGCTCGTCCCCATTGGCAAGCCCGCCCTACAGTGGCTTGAGCGCTACCTACAGGAGGTTCGCCCACTGCTGGCACGCCCCCAAAGCCGCGACATCCTCTTCCTCAACGCCCGCGGCGGGCAGCTCTCGCGCATGAGCGTCTGGAAATTGGTCCGACACGCCGCCGAACGCGCCGGAATCGAGCGGCGAATCCATCCCCACACGCTGCGCCACTCCTTTGCAACGCACCTTCTCGAAGGCGGAGCCGATCTGCGCGCCGTGCAGGAGATGCTCGGGCATGCCAGCATCACGACGACGCAGATCTACACCCACGTTGACCGCCTGTACGTGCAGGAGGTGTACCGCACCTTCCACCCGCGTGCCGAATGCTGCCAGCGCTCGTCGTGAGCTTGTGCATCGGCGCCCAGGGAATGGCGCGTCCGCTTGAGCTGGGGGTGGACCGATTTCTCCGGCTTTACGCCGATAGCCTTGCCGGTAAGCGCATCGCGGTGCTTACCCATGCGGCTGCGCGCACCAGCAGCGGAGAGCTCAGCGCCCAAGCCCTCCGCAGCCGCTTCCACGTGGTCGCTTTCTGGGCACCGGAGCACGGCTTCTGGGGAGCTGCCCCAGCTGGAGCCCCCGTGCCCGACACGACCTTTGAAGGCGTCCCTGTGTACTCGCTCTACGGACCCCGGCGCCGCCCGCCCGAACAGTGGTTTGACTCCATTGACGCCGTCGTCGTGGACCTGCAGGATGCGGGCTTTCGCGCCTATACCTACATCAGCACGCTGTACTGGGTGCTGGATGCGTGTGCGGCTGCGGGGAAGCCTGTGTACGTACTCGATCGCCCCAACCCGCTTGGCGGCGTGATGGTCGAGGGCGCTGTGCTGGATACGGCGCTGCGCTCGTTCGTTGGCATCGCGCCAATCCCCTACGTTCACGGCTGCACGATTGGAGAGCTGGCACAGCTCTTCGTTGCCGAAGGGTGGCTGCCCCGGGCGCCCGATGGTCGCCCGCGCCGTCCCCGGCTGACTGTTGTCCCAATGCAGGGCTGGCGTCGCAGCATGCTCTGGGAGGATACCGGGCTGCATTGGACCCCACCTTCGCCAAACCTCCCCACACCGGTGGCTGCCCGCGCAGCGGTCGTCACCGGCATCCTGGGGGAGCTGGGACTCTACAGCGTCGGCATCGGCACCGACGCTCCATTCCAATACCTCGGGGCACCGGAGTTTCCGGCAGAATCGCTCCTTGCGGCACAGCAACGCCTTGCAGCCGTGGGGATCGAGATCCGCCCTGCGGAGTTCATCCCCACAAGAGGGCGATTCGCTGGGCAGCGCTGCCGGGGGATATTCCTCCAGCCCACCTCCTCGCGGGCTCGGTTGTTCGCTGCATTTCTGGAGCTGGCGCAACTCCTCCATCGCCTGCGCCCCGATTGGTGCAGCCGCCTCTCCTCTTCGGCTCGCCAGATGTTGCCCAAAGTGCTGGGGCAGCGGCAGTTCTTCGAGGACCTCTGCAACGGCGCTTCGCTGGAACGCTGGCACCTGCACGGCGTGGCGGAGTTTCTCGCCAAGCGGGAGCGTGTCCTGCTCTATCCGCCGTAATCGCGGCAAAAGAGCTAATTTTGTGCCAATCGGCTGTACCAGCACGCACATCCTTTACAACGCGCGGGATACGACCATGCCTTCTCCGAAGCTGGCACTCGTCGAGGAACTTCTTGCCGCTGAAGCCGAGGCGCTCCGCAAGGAGAAAAGCGGGAGCGACGCCGTCATCGAGGATTTCGGTCCGGGCGACCTGGTGGATGTCGGCATCCGGGTGATCGAGGGCGACAAGGAGCGCATCCAGCACTTCCAGGGTATTGTGCTCTACAAGCGCGGGCAAGGTCCGAGCACGACCTTCTGCGTGCGGAAGATCTCGCACGGCGTGGGGGTGGAGCGCATCTTCCCGCTGTATTCGCCCATGATCGAGAGCGTGCGCGTGCTGCGGCGTGGGCGTGTACGGCGAGCGCGGATCTACTTCATCCGCCAGATGTCGGAAAAGCGCATTCGCCAAAAGCTGCGCTACAGCTCCTGAGCGCGCTGCACACCGTGAATGCGGCAGTTGCTCCAACACCAGCGCACGGGCAGGCTTCAACTTGAGGAGGTTCCCGTACCCGAATGTGTGCCCGGTGGTGTGCTGGTCCGCACGGCGTACTCCGTTATCAGCTTGGGGACGGAGCGGAGCTCCGTGAGCACGGCACAAGCCTCCCTGATTGCAAAGGCGCTCCAGCGCCCCGACCTGGTCCGGCAGGTACTCGATACACTCCGGCGCGAAGGGCTGCGGGCAACCTGGGAAAAGGTGCGCGCCCGCTTGGATGCCCTCAAACCCTTGGGCTACAGCGCCGCCGGGGTCGTTGTGGAATCGCGCACGCCGAGATTTGCCCCAGGTGACCGCGTCGCCTGCGCAGGAGCTGGATTCGCCGTGCATGCCGAATACATCACGGTTCCGGAGCTCTTGACTGCCCGCATTCCAGAGGGAGTATCCTTGGAAGCCGCTGCGTACACTACCCTGGGGGCAATCGCTCTCCACGGCATCCGGCAAGCCGAGGTGCAGTTGGGGGAATCCGTTGTGGTCATCGGATTAGGGCTGCTCGGTCTGTTGACCGTAGAGCTGCTGAGCTCCGCAGGCTGCCGGGTCGCCGGAGTAGACATTGACGAGCGGACCTTCCCATTGGCGCAGCGGCTCGGCTGTGCGCTGACCCTCCCGAGCGCCTTCTCCAGCGTCGAAGCCCTGCGGGCATGGGCGGGCGGGCATGGTGCCGATGCTGTCATCATCACCGCCAGCACCTCCTCCAATGAGCCGCTCGAGTTGGCAATTGCGCTGGCTCGCTCCCGTGCCCGAATCGTCGTCGTAGGAGCCGTGCCCATGAATGTGCCCCGGCAGCCCTTCTACGAGAAGGAGCTCCAGTTGCGCATCGCCCGCAGCTATGGTCCGGGGCGTTACGATCCCGCTTACGAGCTGCTGGGACGGGACTATCCGCTGGATTACGTCCGCTGGACCGAACAGCGCAACATGGAGGCGTTCCTCCAGTTGGTTGCCGCCGGGAAGGTGCACCCCGAGCAGCTGACCACGCACCGTTTCCCGTTCGAGCGCGCTCTGGACGCCTACGAGCTGGTCACACGCCCAGGCTCGGAGCGCCCGATCGGTATTGTGCTGGAGTACACCGCGGCTGCGGCGGTTGAGCGCACAATTCTCCGCCGCGACGCCCGCAGTGCCCGCCCTGGGAAGCTCGCGGCAGCGCTCATCGGTGCGGGAAGCTTTGCCCAGGCGCATCTGGTTCCGGCGTTTCAGCAAGCAGGGGTGCGTTTTGTCGGTGTTGCAACGGCGACGCCGAGCTCGGCATACGCAGCTGCCGAACGGCTGGGATGCCATCTCATGAGCACCGATGGGGCAGCACTGATTGCCCATCCCGAGATCGAGCTCGTCGTGTGCGCCTCGCGGCACGATAGCCACGCCCGCTACGTTCGGTTGGCGCTTGAAGCAGGCAAGCCCATCTTCGTGGAGAAGCCGCTGGCAATCTCCCCACAGCAGCTTCGAGAGCTCGAGCAGGCACTTGCCCAGCACGGCGGCATACTCATGGTCGGCTTCAACCGCCGTTTCAGCCAAGCGTTGCGTGACCTTACCGAGTTCTTCGCCTCCCGCTCCCATCCGATGAGCATCCTCTATCGCGTCAACGCCGGGCAGCTCCCCGAGGGGCACTGGCTCTCTCTGCCCGACCAAGGTGGGCGCATCATTGGTGAAGCCTGCCACTTCATCGACTGCATGGTCTTCCTGACAAATTCGCTTCCGGTGCGCGTCAGTGCAATGCAGCTCCCTGGAAGCACGCCCGCCAACCCGAACGTTGCTGCCACAATCTACTTTGGGGACGGCTCCGTGGGGACACTCCTGTACTTGAGCAACGGCTCCCCCGCTGTGCCCAAGGAGTACTGCGAAGTCTTCTGCCAAGGACAGAGTGCACGGATGGAGGACTTCCGCACCCTGGAGCTTTGCAGCGGGCGGAAATGCACCCAACGCCGCTATGACGGTTCGAAGGGGCATGCCGAAGAGGTCCGCGCCTTCGTGCAGGCTCTGCAGACGGGGCAGCCTGCACCGATTCCCTACGAACAGCTCCGCGCCGTAACGGCAACCACCTTTGCCATCGAGCACGCACTGCGCACCGGCACGGTGGTTGACATCGAAGCCTTCCTGCAGCAGGAATGGGCGCAAGCGAGGTAGCCGCTCGGGCTTCTCTGCCGTGGTCTTCCAAGCCCTTGTCCAGGGCAGCCTTCGGGAGCGTGGCAGCCCCCAGCTCAGTGCACCATTTTGCCGGTATCGTCCATGCTGGGTAGGCTCCGCGCCGCTGGGGTATTGCTTCCGGTCTTCTCGCTGCCCTCCCGCTTTGGGATTGGGGACCTGGGTCCCGCCGCACGCCGGTTCGTCCGGCTGTGCGCCCAGAGCGGCTTCCGCTACTGGCAGCTCTTGCCCTGGGGACCGACATCGCTCCAGCTGGACAACTCTCCGTATGCAGCGCTTTCGGCATTTGCCGGCAATCCGCTCTGGATTAGCCCTGAGGAGCTCTACGCCATCGGACTCCTGCGCCGGCATGAGCTTCTGTGGCTGCAGCCAGCAGAGCCTTCGATTGACTACCCTCGGGTGGTTGCAGAACGGAGCCAGCTCCTGGAGCGCTGCTACGAGCGCTTCCGCACGCGGCACGAGCTCCAGGCGGCGTTCGAGCAGTTTGCCCTCCAGCAGCAGTGGTGGCTTGAGCCCTGGGCACTCTTTGCGACCATCGCCGAGCAGGTCGGCTCCGCGCACTGGAGCTCGTGGGACCCCGAACTCCGCCAGCGGCATCCCGAAGCGCTGCGCCGGATTGCCCACCGTTGGCGCCATCGCGTGGAGTTCCACCAGTGGGTGCAGTTTGAGTTCTTCCGCCAGTGGGAGCAGCTCCACCAGTACTGCCGAGCGCACGGCATCGCGCTCATTGGGGATTTGGCGCTCTTCCTTGCTCACTCGAGCGCAGATGTCTGGTACTGGTCGGAGGGCTTCCTGCTGGATGCGGCGGGCAATCCGACCCTTGTTGCTGGAGCGCCGCCCGATGCGTTTGCTCCGCGGGGACAGCGCTGGGGGCATCCGCTGTACAACTGGGAATGGCACCTGGCAACGAGATTCCAGTGGTGGTGCCGCCGCGTAGCCCATGCCCTGGCGATGGTCGAGCTACTGCGGCTCGACCACTTCCGTGGCTATGCTGCCTGCTGGGCAGTGCCGGTGCATGCCCCAGATGCAAGTGTTGGTAGCTGGCTTGCCACCCCGGGCGATGCCCTGCTGAGCGCCCTGGTGCACTACTGCGGCTGCTTGCCGGCGATCGCCGAGGATCTGGGCACCATCACCCCGGACGTGGAGCTCCTCCGGATTCGGTGGCGTCTGCCGGGCTCGCGCGTGCTCCTGTTTGCTTTTCCGGCGCCGCAGAGCAGCCCACATGCTCCACACAACGTCGAGCCCGAGAGCGTACTCTACACCAGCGTGCACGATACGGCTCCCCTGCGTGCATGGTTTGAGTCCGCCGAGCCGGAGCTCCGCGCCAGCGTTGCGCGCTACGTTGGCAAGCCTCTGCGCGGCTCCACCGTGCACTGGGAGCTGCTGCGGTTTGCCTGCGCTTCGGCAGCGTGGCTCCTCATCGTGCCAGTCCAGGACCTCTGCGGCTGTACCGGGCGCATCAATGTTCCAGGAACACTGCACATGAACTGGCGATGGCGCCTCCCTCCAAATCTGCCAACGCGCCGCCAGTGGGAGCGCGCCGCTGAGCTGTTTGCCCTTTACGGAAGAGCTGCATCCGGACCTGTTCCTCAACCTCGCCATGCCAGATGAGAACGCTTGCCTCGTACATGCGCGCGTGGACTGTGGAAGACGCCGCCGAACTCTACAACATCGGCGGATGGGGAGCTGGGTACTTCACCATCAATGAGCGGGGGAACGTCGCCGTCCGCCCCCGCAAGGACAAACCCACCAGCATTGACCTCAAGGAGCTCATGGATGAGCTCCTGCTGCGCGATATCACTCCGCCAGTGCTGCTGCGCTTCCTGGACATTCTGGACGACCGGCTGGAGCGGCTGTGCCTGTGCTTCCGCCAAGCCTCCGCCGAATACGGCTACCAGGGGCGCTACTACAACGTCTACCCTATCAAGGTCAACCAGCAGCGCCCCGTTGTGGAGGAGATCGTACGCTCCGGTTCCCGACTCACCGTCGGCTTGGAAGCCGGCTCCAAACCCGAGCTGCACGCCGTGCTGGCGATTATGGACAATCCAGAGGCGCTGATCATCTGCAACGGCTACAAGGACACCGACTTCATCGAACTGGCGCTGCTGGCGCAGAAGATGGGCAAGCGCATCTTCCTGGTCATCGAAAAGCCCAACGAGCTGGGGCTTATCGCCGAAGCCGCCCAACGGCTGCGCATTGCCCCGAATTTGGGCATCCGAATCCGCCTGGCGAGCACCGGGAGCGGACGCTGGGAGGATTCCGGCGGGGATAGCAGCAAATTCGGGCTCAACGCCAGCGAGCTCCTGGAAGCGCTGGAACTTGCCAGCCACTGTGGACTGCAAGAGTGTGTGCGCCTGATCCACTTCCACTTGGGCAGCCAAATCTCCAATATCCGCCGCATCAAGAACGCCCTGCGCGAGGCGGCACAGTTCTACGTTCAGCTCCGCTTGATGGGCTATCCCATCGAGTTCGTGGACGTCGGTGGTGGACTTGGGGTTGACTACGACGGTACCCGCTCCTCCGCTCCCAGCAGCGCGAACTACTCGCTGCAGGAGTACGCCAACGACGTCATCTACACTCTGCTGGAGGCAGCCAACCAGCGCCAGCTCCCGCATCCGCACGTCATCACCGAAGCCGGACGGGCATTGACCGCGCACCACTCCGTCCTCATCGTCAACATCCTGGAGGTTGCAAGTCCACCGAGCTGGCCCGAGGATACAGAGCCCGACCCCGAACTGCACGACCTGGTCCACGAGCTTTACAGCCTCCTGCAGACCCTCTCCTCGCGCACGATGCTGGAGGCATGGCACGACGCCCAGCAGTACCGCGAGCAACTGTTGGAGCTCTTCAACGTCGGGCTCATTGACCTGCGCACTCGCGCCCTGGGCGAACGGCTCTTCTGGAGCATCGCCTACCGAATCCACGAGCTCTCCCAGGAGCTGCGCCATCCGCCGGAGGAGCTGCGCATCCTCCCGCGAATGCTGGCGGATAAGTACTTCGCCAACTTCTCCATCTTCCAGTCCCTCCCCGACGCGTGGGCAGTGGACCAGCTCTTCCCCATCATGCCCATCCATCGCCTTACAGAGCGCCCCACTCGGCTGGCAACTCTGCACGATATCACGTGCGACTCCGACGGGCGCCTTGAGCGCTTCGTCTGCAACCGCAGCATCAGCCCCTATATTCCACTCCACGAGCTGCGCCCCGGCGAGCCGTACTACCTGGGCATCTTCCTGGTGGGAGCCTACCAGGAGATCCTGGGCGACCTGCACAACCTCTTCGGCGATACGAACACAGTCCACCTGCGCATCGAGGACTCCGGCTACACCATCGAGCAAGTCATCGACGGCGAGACCATCGCCGATGTCCTCGGCTACGTGCAGTTCAATGCCAAGCGCCTGGTGCGCACGATGGAAGCTCGTGTTGCCCGAGCGGTCAAGGAGGGGCGCATCTCCTTGCAGGAGGGGCGGGAATTTTTGGCAATTTACCGCTCCGGGCTGTACGGCTACACGTACCTGGAGTAATGCTGCGGCGCCTTGTACTGCTGTTTGCGCTCGGCTCCGAGCTCAAAGCGCAGGAGTTGGTCTCCTCCTACCACCACTACAGCGCTGAGGGCGTCTCGGCGATGGTGCACCGTGGTTTCCGCTCGGCAGCGGATGAGCGTGCTTGGACGATCGTTCTGGCGGCTTCGCTACCTCTGGCGCAGCTCCGTCCCTCACTGCACCTGGTTGGGGTTGTGAGCCATTTTCTGCAGGCGAATTCGCTCAACGACATTGGCTTCAACCCGCGCAGCGCCCGCTGGGAGGAACAGCTCCTGCTGCTGTGGAGCACCCTGAACGGCTACCACGCCGTGGGGCTGCTGCACTTCTGTAAGCACGAAATTGACAATGCCGACCCCCCCGATGCCGACACACCTCGCGCGGGCTATCGCCCAACCAAGCGCGTCATCATCCTGCACGGACCCTTCGCTGCAACGGAATTCAAAGGGGCTCTGCCGCACGGGGTTGAGTGGGCTATTGGGCTGCGGGCGGCGCTGTTCGCCATTGCACAGGATTACCGCATCCCCTCCAGCACCGAGGAGTCCTGGAGACGGCTCCGCGCCAATGTTGCCGTCTCCGCTCGCGCAGTGGCTGTCTCTGCGCCTGTGCGTATTTTTGGGCAAGTGAGCTACCGTGGTGCATTCTTCGAGAGCCCAATTCGGCTGCGGCATGATCTGCGAGGGGAAGCAGGCATCCGTCTGCTGGCAACGTCGATCGAGCTCTTCGGCTACGCAGAGCGCATCTTCGACGACCTCTCCCGTCCCTTCCCCCATCCCTCGCGGACGTACGGGATCGGCGCCCGGTGGCAGAAGCGTTGAAGGTCCAACCATCAGTGCGCAATAGCCATGCGGCGCTACTGCCTTGCTGTGGGATTGACGCTGAGCGTGCTCTCTATCCCCACGCTGGCGCTCCCCTTGCGCTGGGTGCAGGGGTTTGTGGAGAATTCCGGACAATGGAATGTCCCGTACCGCTTCGTCTACGCTGCCCCAGGCTTGACGCTTGGGGTTCTCCCGAACGCGATGGTGCTGGACGCCTTCGAACAGCAGCGGTTACCCGTAGAGCAGGACCGCTACGCCGTGCCACTGTCTGTGGTCCACCGGCGCGGACAGGTGGTGTGGATGGAATTCCTCGGAGCATCCCCCGCCCCGGCAGTGGAAGCTCTGACCGATGCCGTGCAGCAGCTCACCTTCTTCCGCGCCACTCCAAGTGCTCGAGTCGCACGGGTGTTTTCGCAGGTGCAGATCCGAGACCTCTACCCCGGCATCACGCTGCTCCTGCATGCAACTTCGGAGGGACCGCGGTATGACTTTTGGCTGGAGCCCAATGCCAATCCGCAGCAGTTGAGGATTGCCCTCCGCGGGGCATCGAGCCTGACGCTCTCGCCCGATGGGCGCGAGCTGCGCCTGTGGTGGGCAGCCGAGCGCCCGATCGTGCTGCATTCCCAACTGCAGGCGTACCAACCTGTCGGGGGACACCTGCGCCCTGTTCCGGTCCGATTCGCTGTGCAGAAGCTGTCCGACGGTACCCCAACCGTGCACTTTGAGCTGGGAGCATACGACCCCACACTGCCGCTTGTGATTGACCCGCTCATCTTTATCACCTGCATTGGCAGTGGGGCGGATGAGCTTGCCCCTGCAGTCCAAGTCCTGCGTGATGGTTCGGTGCTGACCCTCCTGCAGGTCGAAGAGCTCCCCTTCCGCATGACGCCGGGAGCGTACGACACAACGTACAACGGGCTGACCGACGTCGTGCTTGCCCGCTTCGACCCCACGCTGCGGCGCCTGCTCTTTGCGACCTACTTGGGCGGCAGCGGTACCGAGCTTGCTGTTGGCGTCGGTGTTGACGCCGAGGGGAATCTCTACGCTATCGGCAACACGAACTCGCCGGATTTCCCGACAACGGTCGGCGCATTCCGCCAGCAGCTCAATGGCGGGATGGACGTGTTTGTGACCAAGCTTTCGCCCACCGGAGCCGCACTGCGCTTCTCCACCTACATCGGCGGGAACAACGACGATATCGCCACAACCGCTGTCGTGCGCTCCGACGGCATTACGGTCATCGCCGGTCGCACCCGTTCGGCGAACTACCCCACAACTTCGGCAGCACACCAGCGGACCTATGCCGGCAACTGGGACGTCTTCATGACCGGCTTGAGCAACACCGGCGCTTCGCTGAGCTTCTCCACCTTCCTGGGTGGCTCCGATAACGAATCGGCATGGGCGGTGGCTGTAGACCCGGAGGGCTACACCTACCTGTGCGGGGAAACCGCCTCCTCCAACTTCCCCAACTTTCCGGTCCCGAGCTCCATGAACCCGGGCAACCGCCCGTACGACCGCGACTACAACGGTGGTGGCGACGCCTTCGTTGCGAAATTCGCCCCCACGAGTGCTTCGCTCCGCTACTGCACCTTCCTGGGTGGGAGCGCCCAGGACTACGCCACTGCAATCGTCCCGCGCGATAACGGCGAGGTGTGGGTCGCCGGAGTTACCCGCTCCACGAACTTCCCCATCACGGGGCTGACCTACAACAACCGCCACAGCGGTGGGCAGGATGTCTTTGTGGCGCGCTTCTCCTCCTCAGGGCTGGGCACCAGCGCGCTGCTCTATTCCACCTTCCTGGGCGGTTCGGCAGATGAGGAAGCTCGCGCCATCCTGGAGCTGAGGAATCGCCCCGTGCTGGTTGGCTGGACTCGTTCGGCAAACTTCCCCGTGACCTCCGATGCCCACAACCGTACGCCGCTGGGCGGGCAGGATCTCTTCATCACCAGCTTTGCCGATATCACGGCAACGCAGCTCGAGTACAGCACCTTTGCCGGCTCTCTCCGCGATGAGCTGCCGCTTGCCGCCGTTGCTGCTGATGCTCGGGGCAACCTCTTCATCGCAGGGCAGACGAATTCGCCGAACCTGTGCGCTCTCTCCGAAGGGGTGCAGTCCGGCTACGGCGGCGGGAACAGCGATGCCTTCCTGGCAAAGTACGTGTTTGTGAAGCTGCAACTGATCGCCCCGCGCGGTGGGGAGCGCTTCTGCGCCGGCTCCCAAATCCCCTTCTCCTGGCAAGCCGAAGGCATAACGCTTGCCCCAGGAGACACCTCCCGCATCGAGCTCAGCAGCGACGGTGCACAGTGGAGCCCCATTGGCAGCACCACCGCAACGGTCTACACCTGGACCGTCCCTGCCAATTGGGTTGCCGGACGCTACTGGGCGCGCGTGGTGCACATCGCCTCCGGTTTGAGCGATGCAGCAGACTCCGCCTTCACCATCGCCCTTCCTCCCACAATCACCGTGCAACCCCCTGACAGCGTTTCGCTCTGCGTAGGCGATACGCTCGTGCTGAGCGTCAGCGCCGCTGGGGATTCGCTCTCCTACCAGTGGCTCAAGGACGGCACGCCGCTGCCTGGGGCGATAGCTCCGCAGCTTCGGCTACCGATTACCTCGCTGGCACAGGCAGGGCGTTACAGTGTGCGTGTTCGGGGCATCTGCGCGCCGGAGCAGACCAGCCGTGCCACGCAAGTCTTGGTCGAAGAGCGCCCACGCATCCTCCAGTCCCCCAGCGCGACAACGGCATCGGCTGGCACGGCGGTGTGCCTGACCGTGAGCGTCAGCGGAGGACGCACCCGCCAGCTCCAATGGCTCAAGGACGGCGTCCCCATCCCCGGAGCGCGCGATACGAGCTACTGCATCCCGAACGTTACGCTGGCGGATTCGGGTGAATACCGCTGCGTCGTATGGAATCGCTGCGGCAGCGATACCAGCGCTCCGGCGCGGCTCAGCGTGGTGAGCGTCGGTGAACTGCCCAGCCCGCCATCTGTCCGCATCCACCTGCTGCCCGCTCCGGACCATCCACAGCTCCTACGGGTGGAAAGCAGCGCTCTGCCCGCCCGAACGGTGCTGTACTCACTGCTGGGGCAGCCGCTCCGCTCTGGTAGGACGGAGCTCGCATTGGAGGGGATTGCCGCGGGCGTTTACGTGCTCGTGGTGGAGTTCCCGCAGCAGCGCGTGAGCTTCCCAATTCTGCTGTTGCGCTAACGCGGAAGGAGAGCGCGCGAGAAGGGCTCCGGCAGCAACTGCTCCAGCCACCACAGTTGCCGCGCCGAGCTGTGCACGGCTTCCGAGAGCACCAGCAGGCGCGGGGCAAACTCGTAGAGCACCTGCCGGCAGGCGCCACACGGTGGAATCGGTGCTGCTGCGCGGGACACCAGGACAAGCGCTAGAAAAGCGCGGCGATGATGCACCACTGCACTGCTGAGCGCTCCCCGTTCCGCACAGAGGGTAAGCCCGTAGCTGCTGCACTCCACGTTACAGCCGCGCCACAGTGTCCCATCGAGCGCGACGAGCGCAGCTCCAACGGGGAATCCCGAATACGGCGCCCACGCACTCTGGAGCGAACGCCGAGCAGCCTTCAACGCCGCCTGCAGCCGACGCACAACGTACGCATACACGGCTGGCTGCTCCTGAATCCACTGCCGCGCACTCTGGCGTAGCTCCGGATGACCGACTTGACGGACTGCCCAATACGCCCACACAGCTTGGCACAGCACCTCCTCAGCGGTAGGCTTCATGCGGTTGTGCTGTGCGCTTCCAGCGATGCCGGAGTTGCACCGAGCGCAGCCCGACCCCATGCCACATCCAGGCGGCGGGCAGCCAGGGCATCATTGAGCCGCCGCACCGGTGTCCGATGAGGAGCCGACCGCAGCACCTCTGGCTGCTGCTGCGCCTCCTGCGCAATCGCAATGAGGGCATCGGCGAAGGCGTCCAAGGTCTCGCGCGTCTCCGTCTCCGTCGGCTCGATGAGCAACGCCTCCGGCACGATCAAGGGGAAGTACACCGTGGGGGCGTGGAAGCCGTAGTCAAGCAGCCGCTTGGCGATATCCATCGTACGGACACCGAAGCGCTTCAAGTGTGCCGCGCTAAGCACAAACTCGTGCATCGGCGTCTCCGGATAGGGCTGCTCGTACACTCCGCGGAGCCGGCTAAGCAGATAGTTTGCGTTGAGCACTGCGTCGTGGCTCACCCGGCGCAGTCCCTCTGCTCCCAGCATCCGGATGTAGGCGTACGCGCGCACGAAGATGGAGAAGTTGCCAAAGAAGCTGTGGACCCGCCCGATGCTGTGCGGAGCGTCCTCGTCGAGCTCATAGCGTCCGTTCCGGTACACGATGCGCGGAACAGGAAGGTAGGGCAGGAGCGATTCCGCCACGCAGACCGGTCCCGCCCCAGGTCCTCCCCCGCCGTGCGGTGTGGAGAAGGTCTTGTGCAAGTTGATGTGGACGCAGTCAACGCCCATATCACCCGGGCGCACCAACCCCACCAGCGCGTTGAGGTTGGCGCCGTCCATGTAGAGGAGCGCGCCGCTTTCGTGCACTAAGCGTTCGACAAGCAGGATCTCGCGCTCGAAGATGCCCAGCGTATTGGGATTGGTCAGCATCAGCGCAGCCACATCATCGCCCAGATGGCGCTCCAGCTCGCGGCAGTCAATCCGCCCGTGCTCGTTGGAGCGGATGGTGACGACCTCAAATCCCGCGATTGCAGCGGAGGCGGGGTTTGTCCCATGTGCAGAATCCGGAATGAGCACCTTGCGGCGACGCTGCAGCTCCCCTCGATGCTGGAAGTATGCCCGAATCATGAGCACGCCGGTCAGCTCGCCGTGCGCTCCGGCAGCGGGCTGCAGGGAGACCCCGGGCAATCCCACAATGCACTTGAGCATCTCCCCGAGCTCGTACATCAAGCGCAGGGCACCCTGGAGGGTGTCCTCTGGCTGCCACGGATGCGCGTGCTGGAAGCCCTCCAGCGCAGCCACTGCTTCGTTGAGCTTGGGGTTGTACTTCATCGTGCAGGAGCCCAGCGGATAGAAGCCAATGTCTATGGCGTAGTTGAGCTGGGAAAGCCGCGTGTAGTGGCGCACCAGCTCCAGCTCCGACACCTCCGGAAGCTCGGGCGGCTCCGTCCGGAGGTACTGCTGCGGGATCAGCTCCTCAAGCGGGCGCTCCGGCACATCCAGCGGGGGGAACGAGAAGGCACGGCGACCGGAACGGGACTTCTCAAAGATGAGCGGTTCCATTAGCGCTCGCCTCTGTTGGCTGTTCCTTCAACTTCTCCAGGGCATCGCGTGCGGCATCCTGTTCGGCTTCGCGCTTGCTGCGCCCGCGCCCAACGCCCAGGCAGCGCTGCTGGGCATAGACACCGACGACGAACTCCTTGGCATGATCGGGACCGTGCTCCTCAAGTACCCGATACACCGGAGCACTCCAGCCCTGGGCTTGGACGTATTCCAGCAGCAGGCTCTTGTAGTTGGTGTCCTGCAGCAGTTGCTCCTGCTCCATAATGGGCAACAGCCGCTGCAGGACGAACTCCCGCACCGCATCCAAGCCGTGGTCCAGGTACACCGCCGCAATGAGCGCCTCCAGCGCATCGGCAAGGAAGGCGTCGTTGCCGTGCTGGAGCGCCTGTGTAGCGCTCGGGCTCATCAACAGCACGGCGCCAATCCCCAAGCGACGGGCGCAGACGGTCAGCGTTCTCCGGTTGACCAGCCAGGTGCGGATCTTGGTCAGTTCACCTTCGGGGAACTCCGGATAGCGGGCGAACAGGTACTCCGCTGCCAAAAAGCCTAAGAGCGCATCACCGAGGAACTCCAACCGCTCGTTCGAGCGCCCCCCGCGGGCACTGACCCGCGTGACGGCGGAGCGGTGCACCAGCGCCTGCTCGTAGTACTCCACGTGTTGCACCGGCAGTCCCACGATCTCCTCCAGGCGCTTGCGCTGGTGGGGTTCCAATACCCCCAAGTGTGGGAAGAGCTGGTGACGGTTCTGCACAATAGGGGAGCGGGCGCAGCGGCGGGACCAGCCCAGCTTACTCCTCAAACGCTGCAAAGCAGAGCGAAACATTATGCCCTCCAAAACCGAAGGCATTGCTCAGTGCCACGCGCACCTGGCGCTGCACCGGCACATTGGGCACATAGAAGAGATCGCACTCCGGGTCTGGCGTCTGGTAATTGATGGTCGGCGGCAGCGTTTGGTGCACAATTGCCAGGACCGTTGCGATGGCTTCGACCGCACCGGCGGCGCCAAGCAGGTGCCCTGTCATAGATTTCGTCGAGCTGACCGCCAAGCGGTAGGCATGCTCCCCGAAGACGGTTTTGATGGCTTGCGTCTCGGTCTTATCGTTGTAGGGCGTAGAGGTGCCGTGCGCGTTGATGTAGTCCACCTCGGTGGGCTCAACGCCGGCATCCTCCAATGCCCAGCGCATTGCCAGCGCCGCTCCTTCGCCACCAGGGATGGGCTGGGTGATGTGGTAGGCGTCGTCGCTCAAGCCAAAGCCCAAGAGTTCAGCGTAGATCTTGGGGGCGTTCCGCCGGACAGCGTGGTCGAGCGCTTCCAGAATCAGAATGCCCGCTCCCTCGCCCATGACGAAGCCGTCGCGCTCAGCATCGAAGGGGCGACTGGCGGTCTGCGGAGAGTCGTTGCGCGTGGAAAGTGCCTTCATGGCACTGAAGCCCGCCACCCCCATAGGGCAGATCGCCGCCTCGCTGCCGCCGGCGATCACCACATCGGCGATGCCGCGCTCAATAAGCATCATGGCATCGGCGATGGCATGGGCAGAGGTCGCGCACGCAGACACGGTGCTGTAATTGGGACCTTTGAGCCCGTAGCGGATGGCAATCAACCCCGGCGCGATGTCCACGATGAACATCGGCACAAAGTACGGGGAGATGCGATCCGGTTTCCCGTTACGCTCAAAGAGGCGCTGCTGCTGCTCGTGGTAGGTCCACATTCCCCCAACACCCGAGCCCACAACAACGCCGACGCGCGTCGGGTCCAGCCGCGAAAAATCCAGCTCGGCATCCTCCACCGCCATCACCGCTGCCGACATGGCGAACTGCGCAAAGAGGTCCATGCGCTGGATCTCCTTGCGGCTCATGTGGAGGAGCGGGTCATACCCCTTGACTTCGCAGGCAAAGCGGGTGTCAAACTCGCTGGCATCAAAACGGGTGATGGGCGCAGCCCCGCTGCGCCCTTCCATCATCGCCTGCCAAAACTCGGCGACGGTGTTGCCGATTGGGGTAACCGCCCCCAGCCCGGTCACAACGACCCGGCGCCGGTGTGGTTTGCGCACCATGAGCGCTACGCCAGCTTATCCGCCTTCGCCGCTGCCACCCGAGGCTCGTTCTGCAAGGCGCTGTTCAATGTAGCGGATAGCATCCCCGACGGTACGAATCTGCTCGGCGTCGCTGTCCTCGATGGTCAAATCGAAGGAGCGCTCAAACTCCATGATGAGCTCGACGATATCGAGGGAGTCGGCGCCCAGGTCATTCATGAAGGAGGCTTCGGGAGTCACCTGCGACTCCTCCACGCCGAGCTTCTGCACGATGATCTCTCGGACACGCTGCTCCACGTTCATCGGCGCTACTGCTGTAACCGTTGAACAAACCCCACAGACAGCATCGGGTGGCGGTCAGATGCTCATCCCGCCATCCACGACGATTGTTTGCCCCGTGATATAGGATGCCTCAGGCGAGGCAAGGAAGGCAACCACAGCCGCAATCTCCTCTGGGGCGGCAACCCGTCCCAGCGGCACAGCTTCCTGCAACGCGCGCCGCTGCGCCTCGGGAAGCTGCTTGGTCATTGCCGTTTCGACATATCCCGGCGCCACGCAATTTACCAAAATGTTGCGAGAGGCAAGCTCCTTTGCCAGCGCCCGTGTAAACCCGATGAGCCCCGCTTTTGAAGCCGCGTAGTTCGCCTGCCCGGGATTCCCCAGAATCCCGACCACCGAGCCGATATTGATGATGCGCCCGGAACGCTGCGGCAACATCAGCCGCACCGCAGCCCGTGACCACAGAAATGCACCACGAAGGTTCGTGGCGATGACCTCCTCCCACTCCTGGAGCGTCATGCGCACGAGCAAGCGGTCCAGCGTAACGCCAGCGTTGTTGACCAGGATATCCAGCCGTCCAGCTTCGCGGCGAATCTGCTCGATGCAGCGCTCGACATCCTCCTCGCTGGCAACATTGGCGGGCAGGAACTGCACGGCGTACCCTTGTGCCCGCAGCTCGGACTCCAACTGCTGCGCCCGCTCCGCGCTGCGATGGTACGTTGCGTAGACGCGCGCCCCTTCGGCTGCCAGGCGCCGGACAATGGCTTCCCCAATCCCGCGAGAGCCTCCGGTCACCACCGCCACCTGCCCACTCAATCGCTGCGTCATTGCACCACCGACTGCGCACGGACTCGCTCAACGTCCTCTGCCGTATCAATGCCGGCGATGGTAACGCCGGTCAACGTGCGTTTGACCAGCCCCTGGAGCACCCGACCGGGTCCGAGCTCGTAGAAGCTGCGCACCCCACCGGCGTACATGCGCTGAAGGATCTGCAGCCAGCGCACGGGAGCGGTCAACTGCGCAATGAGTGCTCGCTGAATGGCATCGGGCTCGGTCAAGGGCTCCGCCAGGGCATTGCTGTAGATGGGTACCTGAGCCCGGCGGAACGCCGTCTCCCGTATTGCCTGCGCCAACTGCTCCCGTGCAGGCTCCATGAGCGGCGAATGGAATGCCCCGCTGACAGGCAGCGGGATCACGCTCCGGGCACCGGCAGCGCGCAAGCGCTCCAGCGCTTGCTGCACAGCTTCCACCTCACCGGAGATCACCACCTGCTCGGGGGAGTTGTAATTAGCCACTACAAGCACCCGCCCCAGCTCCTGTGCCAGTTCAGCGCACAGGCGTTCGACCTCCTGAGCCGGCATCCCGATGACAGCGGCCATGGCACCGGGGAGTTGCTGTCCAGCGGCGAACATAAGCTCACCGCGGAGGGCAACCAGACGCAGAGCATCGGCAAACTCCAGCACCCCCGCGGCGTAGAGCGCCGAATACTCCCCCAGAGAGTGCCCAGCAACGGCATCGCGTTGCAGATGTTCGCGGACAAGCTCGGCAACAATCGCCGAATGGACAAACAGCGCGGGCTGCGTATAGCGCGTCTGCCGCAGCAGCTCCTCCGGTCCCTCAAAGCAGATCCGCCCGAGCTGATAGCCCAGCAGCTCCTCGGCTTCCTGCAGACGCTGACGTGCCTGCGGGAAGCGCTCCACCAGCCCCTGCATCATCCCCACATACTGCGACCCCTGACCGGGGAAGAGCCACGCTACCATCCCTCAATCCTTGGGCTTGGGCAGGCTCCAACGCACGTACACCGCACCCCAGGTGTAGCCCGCGCCGAAGCTCACCAGGATGAGCCGGTCGCCGTAGTCCAGCCGTCCGGCAGCGTACCACTCGGAAAGGCACAGCGGGATGGTCGCCGCCGTTGTATTGCCGTAGCGGTCAATGTTGACCATGACCTTCTCCATGCTCAGCCCCATGCGCTCCGCCGTTGCAGTGATGATGCGCAGGTTCGCCTGATGCGGCACCAGCCACGCGATATCCTCCGCCCGCAAACCGTTGCGCTGCATGATTTCGAGCGTCACCTCCGCCATGCGCACGACGGCTTCCTTGAAGACCGTCCGCCCCTCCTGATGCACATAGTGTTCGCGGTTCTTCACCGTCTCCAGCGACGGCGGCTTTGCGCTCCCCCCGGCAGGCATGTAGAGGTACTTGCCCCCTTCGCCGTTCATGTAGAGCACGTAATCCAGCACGCCGACCTGCTCATCTTCGCTGGGTTCCAGGAGGACCACTCCACCGGCATCCCCAAAGAGCACCGCTGTGGAGCGGTCTTGAAAGTCCGTAATTGCGCTCATCTTGTCCGCGCCGCACAGCAACAGCCGCTTTGCAGCGCCGGATTCCACCAGCTTCGCTGCCGTCACCAGCGCGAAGATGAATCCCGAACACGCCGCCGAGAGGTCGAATCCCCAGGCGTTGACCGCACCGAGCTTCCGCTGGACCACCGCTGCGGTGCTGGGGAAGAAGTAGTCTGGCGTCACCGTTGCCACGATGATGCAATCGATGTCCGCAGGCGTGATTCCGCGCTGCTCCAGGCACATCCGGGCAGCGGGGACAATCAGGTCCGAGGTTGCTCCGTTGCGGGCAAAGCGGCGCTCGCGGATCCCCGTACGCTCGCGAATCCATTCGTCGCTTGTGTCCAGGTAGCTCTCGAAGTAGCTGTTGGGGTAGACGTCCTCCGGCACGTAGTGTCCGACCGCAGTGATTGCAGCTCGGGGCATTAGGGCTCCTCCCTTACGAGGCACTGACAGCCGATAGCTGCATTGCGGTTTCCAAGCGCTGCACAAGAGAGCGCCGAACCGCCTCCTGTGCCCGCACGAGCATATTGCGCAGCGCCAGCGGGGTCGAGCGCCCATGCCCGACGATCACCGTGCCGCGTACGCCCAGAATTGGCACCCCGCCGTAGTGCTGGTAATCGAACTCCCGGAAGGCACGGCGAAGGGCTGGTCGAAGTAGCCAAAACAGCATCCGTCGCCAGAGGCTCCCCCGTGCCAACCCCTGTAAGCGAGCCCGGAAAGCAGCTGCAAGGCTTTCGCCGAACTTCAACACGATGTTGCCCACGATCCCATCGCAGACGACCACATCGGCAACCCCTCGCAGCACATCGCGCCCCTCGACGTTGCCGATGAAGTTGAGCCAGCTCTGCTTGAGCAGCTGATAGGTCTCGCGCAGCGTCCGTCCGCCCTTGCCTGCCTCCTCCCCCACGTTGAGCAAGCCCACTCGGGGAGATTCCACTCCGAGCATCTCCCGCGCATACACGCTGCCCATGACGGCGAACTCGTACAGATGGTGCGGGCGGCACTCCACGTTGGCGCCCACGTCCAGCAACACCGCTGGTCGGGTCTGCTCCGTCGGGACCAACGTTGCAATTGTCGGACGCCCCACGCCCGTAATCCGCCCCAACAGCAGCGTTGCCGCGGTCAGCACAGCGCCGGTGTTGCCTGCTGTCACAAAGGCATCGAGCTCGCCCTCGCGCTGCAGTTGCATCCCCAGCACCAGCGAGGATGCAGGTTTGCTCCGCACCGCAAGGGTTGGATCATCCTGCATCGTGATGACCTCTTCGGCGTGCACAAAGGGGTAGCGCGGCAGCCGGATTTTGAGGCGCTGTACCGCCTCCTTGACGCGCTCGGCATGCCCAATGAGCACCAGCTCCACCTCCTCGGGAAGCTGCCGCTCCGCATCGGCGACTGCCAGAAGTTCGTTGACCGGGGCGGAATCCCCGCCCATGAGGTCCACCCCGATCCGGATACGGCGCCGGCTCATCCAACCTCGAGCACTTTGCGACCTCGATAGAACCCACACGCCGGGCAGGCTCGATGCGGTGCCTTGGGCTCCCCACACTGTGGGCACTGCACCACTGTCACGGGAGCATGTTTGTAGTGCGTGCGGCGCTTGTCCCGGCGCGAACGCGAGTGGCGTCGTTTGGGATTCGGCATCGCCCTTGCAGTGCTTATTCGGACTGATTCAGCAGCTTCCGCAGCGGTGCCCAGGGATCCTCCAAAGGCTCCGGACGAGCCGCATACTGCGGATAGAGCTCCTCGAAGGAGCGGTCCCTGTACTGCGGAGCTACCCGCTTCATTGGCAAATGCACGGCAAGCTCCTGGCGCACATCCTCGGAGAGGTCAATGTGCGTTGCATCCTCCCGGATGAGCTGCACCTCGTAGGTGCGGTCCCGCTGCTCCCCTTGCTGGAGCAGAAATAGCTCTGTGTCCGCCAGGTAAGCCACCTGGACTGGCGCTTCGATCCATTCGGTGTACTCCTCCAGGCTGCGATCGCAGACCAGCCGGGCTTGGCACCGAACGCTCCCTTCGAAGGTGTAGCGCCGACCGACCTTCTCCAAGGTGCCCGTCAGGATAACCTCGCCGAAGAACTCCGGTGCCATATCCGGCACTTCCTCTGCCGCCACAACCAGATGGATGGGATAGCGTCCGTCGCGCAATCCTTGGATGCGAATGAGCACCATTGCCTGCCTTGGTCGGGCATGGCACAGTCGTCAAGCTGCAAATATACGCAGCTTCTCGGCGCCCTTCGGCATGGCAGCGCCCGCCGTTTGGTAATTTTGCTGCTGCTCCTGATGTGCCCCTGCTTGCGGCAACAGCTGTGCGCTGGTGGCTCTGTGGATATGCGCTCGCATTGCTCCCCGTGCTTGCCCAAGACAGCGCGCAGCCGATGCTGCTGCTGCCGGATACCCTCGTGCGCCAAGGCACGCAGGTTCGCCTGCCCATCTTTGCCCGGTGGGACTTTCCGCAGACACCTCAGCGGCTGACAGCCGAGCTCCTCTACAGCCCCAACCGACTCCGCGTGCTTGGGCTCGAGGCAAACACCTCCGATGGCGGCTTGTATGAGCTTGCACTGCTCCGGGATTCCATTCTGAGCGCCGATACTGCCGTACTCGCCTTCGCCTGTACGCCTCCTCCCCGAACCATTGATGCCCTGCTGGGTTGGCTGAGGGTGGAGATCCTCGCCGGACGGGATACCGCCGCATGGCTTCAGCCTATCCACTTGTACGCTGACAGCATCCTCTTTCGGCTGAGCTCTCCCCGCGCATGGCTGCGCATCGAGGGCTCACCGCCGGTGGAGCCGATCCCCATCGAAGGGCTCTTCCGCAACGTTCCCAACCCCTTTGCCACAAGCACCTGGCTGGAATATGCAGTCGTTCAGCCTGGGTGGGTAGAGTTCCGCATCTTCACCGCCCAAGGGAAGCTGCTCGCACAGGAGCGGCGGTACCACCCGCGCGCCGAGCGCGCTCGGCTGCTCTTCCAGGCGCCAAGTTGGGAGCTCGCCAGTGGGGAATACCTCGTCCTCATGCTCACCGAGACCGGAGCAGTATACTCCCTGCGGATGCTATGCGCCAAATGACCAGAGCCGCTTGCCTTGCACTCCTCGGAGCGCTCCTGTCGGCGACCATATCGGCGCAGGCGCAGCCGAACAGCTCCGAGGGACGGGAATTCTGGCTCTGCTTCCAACGCAACCATGAGGACAACCCCAACGACACACTGCAGCTCCAGCTCTTCCTGACCAGCCAATACGCCGCGCGGGTCACAATCACAATCGAAGCGCTCGGCTGGCAGCAGCAGCTCCAGCTCCGCGCCGGAGAGATCGCTCCCGTGCCGATTCCAGCAGAGGCTGCCATTACCACATCCGGCGTTGCACAGCGGCTGGCGGTCCATGTGGTCGCAGACAGTCCTATCGCCGTCTACGGGCTCAACCGTCGCTACCAGAGCACGGACACCTACATCGGACTGCCGGTCTCCGTGCTGGGCACAGAATACCGCGTGATGAGCTACCGACGGCTCTCCTCCAACTTCACACCGCAAGTGGCGGTCATCGCAACGCAGGACAGCACCGTGGTCCAATTCCTCCCGCCCAAAGCAGCGCGCGAACTCTTCGAGGATAGCTCCACCGCCATATCCATTCGGCAGCTCCCCGCCGTTCAACCTGGCACAACCCTCCGCGAACCGCTGAGCGTCGTGCTCAACCGTGGAGAGGTGTACCAACTGTCCGGACCTCCGACGGGCGAGCCCGAGGATCTTACCGGCACGCTCATCCGCGCTTCGCGCCCTATTGCGGTCTTCAGCGGGCATGTCTGCGCCTACGTACCGCTGACCATTGCCGCATGCAACCACCTGGTCGAGCAGCTTCCCCCGGTTGAGACCTGGGGACGCCACTTCTACGTGGGCACCCTGCGACAGCGTTCGCGGTACGTGGTCCGCGTACTGGCGCACCTGCCGCAGACGCGCATCTTCATCAACGACCAACCAGTTGCCACCTTGGAGGCGGGGGCATTCTGGGAGCAGACCTTCACCGAAACCGTGCAGATCACCTCCGACAAGCCGATCCTGGTGGCGCAGTTCTCCGAGGGCTTCCGCAACGGGGATTCCATCGGGGATCCGATGATGCTGCTCATCACCCCGACCCAGCAGTTCCTCACGCGCTACCGCTTCGCCACCCCCGTACAGGGCTCGTGGCGCCACTTCATCAACGTCGTCATCCCGGTAGAAGCTATCTCGACGCTCCGCGTCAATGGGGCGCCCGTGCGGGCATTCTTCTCCCGCATTGCCAACAGCCGCTATGCTATTGCGCAGATAGAGGTTCCCTACGGCGCGCACCTCATCGAGGCTGCCCAACCCTTCGGGCTCTACGCCTATGGCTTTGGGTACGGGCGGGATTCCTACGATGCTTACGGGAACGCCGTCGGTCAATCCTTTGCGGACCTGCGTCGCCAGCAGGATCTGCTCGCTCCAGAGGCACAACTGTTGCAGCGCTCGGATGGCGTCTCCGTAGTCACCATCCGCGATGACCGCCCAAGCGATTTAGGCTTGCGCGAGGTGCTCGTCCTCGCTGCCGAGAACCTCCAGGGTACTCTGCCCTCCATCACACCGGGGATGCTCCGAGCTGAGGCACAATTTGCTCCCCAAGACCCCAGCCGCAACGGGCATGCCGTCTTGGCGCTGACAGACCTTGCCGGCAACCGCTCCGTGTATACGCTCTGCTACACGTACGACATCCGAGAGGAGCGCCGAATCTTCGTGCTGTGCCAGGGCGAGTACGGCGAATGCGTCCGACCGCTCCGGGTTTGGCTCTTTGGGGCATATCTCCGGATGGCAAACGTGTACCATGCCGCGCAACTGCCGCGGATAGACCCGCTGCCGGCGCTCAACGGAACGTTTGGGAATGCCACCGGTTGGGGAGGGCTCGGTGGCGTCCTGGCAGGTTGGCGCCCCAATCCCTCCTGGAGCACCCTACTCCGGCTGGGGATAGAGCTCTACGGCGGAGAGCTCGCTGCACCGGATACGCTGTTGCAGCACGTCCGGTTGCCCGATGGGCAGACAGCACCCTTCCAGGAGGAGCAGCGCCTGCGCCTTCGAGCACCGTACGCCACACTCTCTGCCGGTGGGCTCTGGCACCTGCTCCCGAACCTATACCTCCTGGGCGAACTCCAGGCAGCCATGAAGCTGGGAAGCGCCATCACACTGCGCCGGCGCATTCTCCAGCCATCGGGGTATATCTACTCCGAAACCGGCTCGCCAGAGCGCACCGAGCCGATCTCTACACTCCCGGCACTGCGCCAGTTCTGGTGGGGACTTGCGGTAGGCACCGGCGTGCAGTACCGGCTGAGCTCTCAGTGGAACGCGTTCGGGGAGCTTGTCTACTCACACGGGCTCAGCAGCCTTGTGCCCCAGGGGCGTTGGTACCTGCGCCAGTTGGGCATCCGGCTGGGCATACTTCTGCGTTATTGGGAGTGAACTGCCCCTGAAGTCCCCTCCGCTTCCGCCGTCTCCCGTGGCGCGATGACGGTGGCGATCACCGTCTCCCC
Source organism: Bacteroidota bacterium (assembly GCA_030550275.1). Taxonomy (GTDB): domain Bacteria; phylum Bacteroidota; class Ignavibacteria; order Kapaibacteriales; family HRBIN21; genus HRBIN21. The sequence goes on along the minus strand of JAUQPR010000003.1, from coordinate 164,524 downwards.
ATGCTCAAGGATCCGGATGCCGGGAAGCTGCACATCGCGCACGTGGATGGCATGCCCAACATCCAAGCCCGAAATATCCAGCTCAATGTACTCGGGCAGGTCGCGCGGCAAGCATGAGACCCGCACCGTGTGAAGGGCGTGCTCCAGGATCCCGCCGCGGGTGACTCCAACGGGGGTGCCAACCAATTTGACCGGGACCTCCACCTCAACTGGCTGGTCTGCCACGACGGCCTGCAGGTCAAAGTGCATCAGGGCATCGGTAAGCGGATCGAGGGCGAAATCCTTGAGCACGCATTCGTAGGTCTGCTCCATGCCCTCGATGTGCAGTTGCACCAGGTGGGTCTCCCGTGTATGCACCAGTGGTCGCAGCGCTGCTGGGCGCGCAGCGATCGGGATAGGGTCCACTCCGGGACCGTAGAAGATCCCCGGCACCAGTCCTTGGCGGCGCAGTTGCTTGACAGCAGCCTTCCCCGTCGGACGACGGACAACGGTGAGCTGCACTGGATTCATTGCCATCACCCACTCCTGTTGGCTTAGCGGACGATTTCGAAGAGGGAACTAATCGAGGTGTTCTGGTGCGTACGCAAGATCGCTTCAGCAAAGAGCTGGGCAACCGAGATGACGCGCAGCTTTGGGGAGCTCCGCCGCAGCGGGATTGTGTCCGTGACGTAGACGTACGCAATGGCATCGCTTTGCTCGATGCGCTCGATGGCGTTGCCGGAGAGCACCGCATGCGTACAGGCACCGATGACCCGCCGCGCGCCGGCGCGCACCAGTGCTTCAGCGCAGTGCACCAAGGTGCCCGCTGTGTCAATGATGTCATCCACGATCACCGCGTCCTTCCCCGCGACATCTCCAATCACATGGAGGATCTCCGCAACGTTGTGCTGAGGACGGCGCTTATCCACCAGGACCAGCTCTGCATCCAGCCGCTTTGCGTAGGAGCGCGCCAGCCGAGCGCTTCCCACGTCCGGAGCAACAACGGCAACGTTCTCCAGATGCTCCTCCCACAGCGCGCGCATCAGCACAGTGGAGGCGTAGAGATGGTCCATGGGGATATCGAAGAAGCCCTGAATCTGCGGCGAGTGCAAGTCCATCGTGATGACTCGGTCAGCCCCGGCAGTGGTGATGAGGTTGGCAACCAGCTTTGCCGTAATAGAGACGCGCGGCTGATCCTTGCGGTCCTGTCGAGCGTAGCCGAAGTAGGGAATCACCGCCGTAATCCGGCGCGCTGAAGCTCGGCGGGCAGCGTCAATGAGGATGAGCAGCTCCAGCAAGTTGTCCGCTGGTGCAAAGGTCGACTGCACGATGAAAAGGTCTACGCCGCGGATGTTCTCCTCGTATTTGACCCAGATTTCGCCATCGCTGAAATTGCGGATGGTGACATCGGTCAACGGGCAGCCCAGTGCGTCGGCAATCCGCTGTGCCAATTCGGGGTTAGAGCGCCCCGCCGCAATCTTGAGCTCCTCCATCGTACCGCTTTCGTTCGGAAGGAGCTGGGGCGGTAGGATTCGAACCTACGCATGGCGGCTCCAAAGGCCGCTGCCTTACCGCTTGGCTACGCCCCAGTAGCACTGCAAAATTAGCGCTTCTGCCCGTTGCTGACGGCTCCCTTCCATAGGGGGGTCTGAATATGCTCCAGGGGTTGTAATTTTGCACCCCAAGACGGCACCGTGGTGCCCTGTGGCGGCAGGGCAGCGGTGCTATTTGTCATATCGGCGGCTCCGGATAGGACGCCGCCATGCGCTAGCGGCTGGCAGATCGAACCTTGTCGGGATGCAGTGGTCAGAGCCGGTGCAGCGCTGTCTTCCAGCATCCCGCCCCTTCATCTGCCAGGGCTGCGGTTGCGCCGACGCATCCGGCGCAATGGTATGCTCTGCTCCGGTAGCGGAGCAGGGGGTGCAACAACATGGAGGGGATTGCCATGCAGGCACTTGGAAGGCAGATTCTCATCGAACTCTACCAGTGCGATCCCGAGGTGCTCAACTCCGAGGAGCGGATTCGGGATATCCTGGTAGAGGCAACTCGGCGCTCGGGCGCCACGATCGTCTCCCACACCTTCCACACCTTTAGTCCGCACGGCGTCAGCGGTGTGGTGGTCATTGCGGAATCCCACGTTGCCATCCACACGTGGCCTGAATACGGCTACGCCGCCGTTGACGTCTTCACGTGTGGGGAGCGCATCGATCCGTGGACGATCGCCGAGTACCTGCAACAGGAGCTCCATGCCCGCAGCAGCTCTTGCATGGAGCTCAAGCGCGGTCTTTTCCGTGAGCCGGTCTCCCATAAGCCTCTTGCAGCAGAAACGCTCGCGGTTGCGCCGTAGCCGCGCTCCCCTGTGGTCGTGCGTATCGCCTAGGACGGTACAGGTGGGTGGAGAACTGCGCTTTTCCGAATTTTTTAGCCATGGAGCCGGGTTGACCACCAGCCTGGATGCCCTGTTGCATTGCGAGCACAGCGGCATTCAACACATCTGCGTTGTGCAGAGTCCGGTCTTCGGGCGCATGCTCCTGCTCGACGGCATGGTCATGCTCACCGAGTGGGATGAGTTCATCTACCACGAGATGCTGGTGCATCCTGCCCTCTTCCTGCTACCGTCCCCTCGAAGAGTGCTTGTCATCGGCGGCGGCGATGGCGGAACGGTCCGCGAAGTTCTCCGCCATCCCTCGATCGAGCACGTTGATCTCGTAGAGATCGACCCCCGCGTCATTGCCGTTGCGCAGTCCTACTTCCCCACCGTTGCCGCTGGGTTTTCCGACCCACGCGTCCACCTGCATCACGCCGATGGTGCGGAATTTGTCCGCTCTGCTCCTTCGGGCTTCTACGACGCAGTGTTCGTTGATTCCACCGACCCCACCGGAATTGCCGAGAGCCTCTTCGGCGAAGCCTTCTACAGCGAGTGCCAGCGCGTACTCCACGCCACGGGCGTGCTGGCGCTGCAATCGGAATCCCCCCTGCACCCCGTCTATTGCCAAACCCTTCCTCGGGTCCACCGGCTCTTACGCCCCCTGTTCCGCCACGTTGCCAGCTACCTGGCGCCAATCCCCACCTACCCCACAGGCATATGGTCCTTCACCCTTGCCTCCCGGCACTACCATCCCTTGGAGGACTTCTCCCCCACCAACGCCCAGCAGCGCATGGAGTGCCTAAGCGGCAAACTCCGCTATTACACCGCCGAGCTCCATCGGGCAGCGTTCGCGCTTCCTGGCTTCGTCCAGGAGCTCATCAGTGAAGGGCTTGCTCAACCAGCTCCATAAGCTGCCCGACAACGCGAGCGATATCGAAGCGCTCACACGCCAACTGATACGCCCGTTCTGCTGCGCGGTGGCGGCGCTCCTCATCGGCAAGCCAGGATGCAACACTGCGGACGAGCGCATGCTCATCCGCAACCACTTCGCCCACACCGTACCGCGAGAGTATCCCGTCAGGGTCGTTCCCAAGGCTGATGACCGGAACGCCGTGCAGGCACGCTTGAATGAGCGTGTTGGGAAGCCCCTCAAACTCCGAGGTGAGCACAAACAGCGACGCCTGAGCAAAGAGCTCCGCGGTCTGCAGAAACGGTACCGCCCCAACGTAGCGGAAGTTCGGCAGCCCATCGGCATCCTGGAGCACTGCCTCCAAGAGGTGCCGATCTGGTGCCGCACCCGCCATAAGAAAATGGGCACCACTTCCCTGCAGCGCCCGAGCAAGGCGCACAAAGAGGTGCGGGCGTTTCATTGGGGTGACATTCGCCAGCCATAGCACTGCCGGAGGGGAGGGCTTGGAACGCGGTGGTGGCGGCAGCGGATGCCCAGAGCCCACAAGATATGCCTTCCGTTTCAGCACCAGTTCCAGCGTCCGTCGCTGATGGTGAGTCTGCGCCAAGAGGAGGTGGGCTCGCTGCAGCGCTCGTTCGATGAGGAGATCGGCGACAGCGGCTTCCGCAAGCCGCAGCGGCAGCATCCACCATGGGCGGCGTCGCCAGCGCAAGCGCTTGCGCACGTACTTCCACCGATAGGCGCTGTTATCGGCATTGCTGCTCCAGACAAACACCGCCCTTGAGCGCTGCACATACCGAGCTGCCAGGACAGTCTCGGGCAGCTTCCCCCGTTGGTAGACCACATCCGGACGAAACGCGCGCAGCACCGCCTCTGCATCGCGCTGCCAGCGTGGCTGCAACCATCCCCACAGCCCTGCCGAGTGCGCCGGAAGCGAAACCAGTCGAAGTCGCCCCTCCGTGCGCTCCCACGCCCGCCGATGCCCCGAGAGCAGCACCAGCACCTCCTCCCCGCGGCGCACCAGCTCCTGCGCCAAGTAGTACACCTGGACGCTGGAGCCGGTGACCGTGCCTTCGGCTTCCTCTACCCACACCTGCGACAGCAGCGCCCACCGCATCGCTTTCGTGGCTCAGGCATATCCGTAGAAGCGCCGAATGGCTGCCGCGACCATCTCCACCTGGGCTTCCTCCAATTCCGGAAACATCGGCAACGCGAGCACCTCTTGGGCTGCCGCTTCGGAGTGGGGAAAATCCCCTTCGCGGTATCCCAAAAACCGGTACACCTCCTGCAGGTGAATCGGGACGGGGTAGTACACGTTCGCCTGGATGCCGTGTGCCTCCAGGTACTCCCAGAGCCGATCGCGCTGCTCTGCCCGCACCACGTAGACGTGCCAATTCACCTCGTTGTAGGGGCGCACCACCGGATGGCGAATCTGCGGAATCTGCAGCAGCTCCTGATACAGCTGCGCCAACCGTGCACGGCGCTGATTCCAGCCCATCAAGTACGGCAGCTTCACCCGCAGAAAAGCAGCCTGGAGCTCGTCCAAGCGGCTGTTGATCCCACACAGCACAGAGCGATACGGCGACACCTGCCCATAGTTGCGCAGCAATCGGAGCCGTTCAGCAAGCTCTGCATCATCCGTCACCACCATGCCCGCATCACCGTAGGCACCCAGGTTCTTTGTCGGGTAGAAGCTGAAGCATCCCATGCGTCCGAAGGTGCCGAGCATCCGCCCATGGTGCTTACTGCCGTGCGCCTGCGCAGCATCCTCAATCAGGACCACCCCGGCATCGGCAGCAAGCCTGAGCAACGGCTCCATCTCCGCGCTCTGCCCGAACAGATGTACCACCACAATTGCCCGAGTGCGCTCGGAGAGTGCCGCTGCCACCAGCGCCGGGTCCAGTGTGTACGTCTGCGGGTCAATATCCACCAGCACAGGGCGGGCACCGCTCATCAGGATTGCCGCTACCGTGGGGATCGCCGTAAACGCAGGAGCAATGACCTCATCCCCGTGCCCTATCCCCACAGCACGCAACGCCAGAAAGAGTGCCTCCGTGCCAGAGGCAACCCCAACGGCGTATCGCACGCCGAGAAATTCGGCAAACTCCCGCTCGAACGCCTCCAGCTCAGCCCCTAAGATGTACCGTCCACTGCGCAGCACCCGCTCGGCCGCCTGCAAAAGCTGCGGGAGCAGCTCCTCCGCCTGGGGGCGGAGATCGCAGCGGAGAATTTGGTAGCCCTTGCTCATTGCTCTGCGCGCGGCAGCAAACGCTGTTCAATCCAGCGGGCAAGCCGAGGCTCAGCCCACAGCACCATCAGCGCGCACACCCCTCCTGCCAACAGGTCCACAACGTAGTGGTAGCGCAAATAGACCGTTGCCACAATCAAGCTTGCTCCCAATACCGCCAATACCCAGCGCACGCGGACCCGAAAGCGGAATGCCAACACCACGGTCAGCAGCGTCATCATCGTATGTCCGCTCGGCATGCAATCCCGATGCACGGAGCGCTCGGGCTGCTCTGCCCCCGCCGAGATTCCCCCACCGGCATTGACGTAGGCTCGCCAGATCGGTGTCAACCACACGCCGGGGAGCTCTTCGTCGAGCTGGGCGAACTCATGCAACGTGAAACGCGGTCCAATCGCAGGCAGTGCGAAGTAGCACAGGTACGACACGTAGAAGCCAAACGCCAGCGTCCGCGCCAGCATCATCAACGCCTCCACCCGCCGCTGCCGGAAAAGCTCCGCAGCGCATATCAGCGGGAGGAAGTAGAACAGCATGTACGCCGTTTGCAAGTACTCCGTCAGCACCGGGTGGGCAAAGCGGGCGATCCAGTGCGTTGGGTGCACGCCGAAGAGGGCATAATCCCAACGGATGAGCAGGTCATCGTAGAGCTTGGGATTGACGACGGGGACGTACGCGTGCACCTGCTGGTACATCAGGTAGATGGTGGGCACCAGGTAGAACCAATGCGCCCAGCGAATCCACGCCGGCGCACCCGGTCGGTCCGCCCATGCCAGCAGGAGCACCAACATGCTCACCACTCCGTTGAGCAGCAGCCAGAAAGTGGCATCCTCCACCGCCGGATACAGCGCTATCGCCAGCACAGAGTAGATTGCCACGATCGCCAGCGTGTAGAGGTCATACAGCCGTAAGTGCGACCAAAGCCACCCCCCCTTCCACCGCCGACGTTCCACAGGGTGGAAGGCTGTGCGCGTGCGGTATTCCATCAACGTGTCCCGACCAGCTTCCCCTCTGTTACCGTGCGATAGATGCGTGCCAGCTCGTGCGGTGCAAGCTGCTCGGCGCGGCGGTCCAGAGGAATCCCTGCGTGGGCAAGCAACTCCTCGCCGTGCTGCCAGCTCCCGCACTGCTGTTCAAGCCAATGCCGGAGCGCATTCCGCAGTTGCTTGCGCCGCTGTCCGAAGGCTGCATGCAAAAATGCAAGAAAGCCCTCGTACTCCACACCGGTCCACCCATCCTCCAAGAACTCCAGCGAAACCACAGCAGAGACCACTGCCGGCGGCGGCGAAAACATGCGTGGAGGCAGTTGGAAGCGCATTCGCGCCCGCGCCACCGCCCAGCACGCCACCGTGGGAATTCCGTACTCGGGCGTCCCCGGCGATGCCACCAATCGCAAGGCAACCTCCCGCTGGAGCATGATCACCGCGCGCCCAAGCCAGCGTGCGTGCGCAAAGAGCCGAAACAGCAGCGGCGAGCTGATATTGTACGGCAAATTCCCCACCACCAACAGCTTCCGTCCCGTCCGCTCCAGCGCCTCCCTGGCAAGGGACTCCAGGTCAAACTCCAGCACATCTTGGTGCACCAGACGGAGCCGCGGGAACTGCTCTGCGGGGAAGCGCTCGCGAAGATGCTCAATGCAGCGGGGATCGATCTCCACCGCCACCAGTTCCCGACAGCACGGCAGCAGAAACTGGGTCAAAAATCCCGTCCCGGCACCAATCTCCAGCACCACCTCTTCCGCCGTTGCCCCCAGAAGCTCCACAATCCGCCGCGCCGCCGAGACCGACGTCAGGAAATGCTGTCCCCACCGCTTGCGCGCTCGTATGCTACGACCCTCCGTGGAGCGCCGCGTGCAGTCGCTCATACACCTCCTCTAACGCCTGCGAGACCACCTTGACCTCCGCCAGCACCGGCATGAAGTTCGTATCCCCGTGCCAGCGCGGGACAATATGGATATGCAGATGCTCCGGCAGCCCCGCTCCGGCAGCTCGTCCAAGGTTGAGCCCAACATTGAACCCGTGTGGGGAGAGCTCGGACTTGAGCGCGCGCAACACCTCGCGCACCCGCACCATCAGCTCGCACAGCTCCGCATCCGCCAGCTCCTCCATCTCCCCCACGTGCCGATAGGGAGCCACCATGACATGCCCGCTGTTGTAGGGGTAGCGATTGAGCAGCGCAAAGCAGCTCTCCCACCGCGCTACGACGAGCAACTCCCGATCGTGCTCCCGAGCACTCTTTGCCGCCGCACACAGAAAGCACTCCGACATCTGGTCTGCGCGCGTAAACGAGGCAACATACTGCGCCCGCCACGGTGCCCACAGCCGCTCCATCGCCAACCTTCGGTCAGGGTGCTAAAAAGCATTCGGGTCCTGTACGCCAGGACCCCGAATGCCCCATCCAGTCTATGAGGCGCCCGCTAAAACGCCGTACGGAAATCCACTCCGAGCTGCAGGGCATTTGCCCGCCAGTTCTCCCGCCTGGTGACCTTTGTGATAGCGAAATTGTAGAACATGCCCGGCATCACGCGCCAGCGCCCGAGCGTGAGTTCGTACTGCAGCCCCGCTTTTATCCCCACGCGCAGCCCTGTACGCTCCTCGATATCCCCGTCGCGGATGATGATCGTGCGACCGTTGTTCTCGTACCTGTAGTTGGGGTCCGGCTCGAACTGCACGTAGTAGCGGCGCCCTCCGATGTCCACAAACTCCGGCTCCACCAGCTCATACCGCTGCTGCAAGGTCGCCCGCACGGGAACCCCAAAGGTAGGACCCACCACAACGCCGAGCGGGATAGCCCCGATATCCAAGCGGTAGAGCACCTCGGCGTTGAGCGCGTAGTAGCTCACCGAGAGCACATGCTGCGTGGAGGTGTTGATGATGACCGTTGTATCCTGTCCGCCTATGGTCACCGGAATGCGGCTGGGGTAGGCTCCCCCGGCTTCCTTGAAGGTTGCAGGAAGATTGTCGAACACCAGCCGCACGATGATCGAGGACCGCGAACTCCGCGGATCGCCCAGGATGATCTCGCCTGTTGCCCCAAGGAAGAAGCCGTTTGCCGAACTGTTACGGAACACTGGGCACTCCGCCTGCGCTGCAAACGAGGCGATGTTGGCGGGATGGAAGCTCCGGTTATACCCCACCGCAGGTCCGATAAATACTCGCGGCGGCACAACCTCCGGTGCCAACGGGCTCGGCTCCTGCTGCGCCAGAGCCCAGCTTCCCCCTACCAGCAACGCAGCAGCAATGATGGCTCCCCGACGCATCTTCCTCACCACTGGATGACCAACATGTGATGCTGGATTCCTGCAGCCGCGCTGATCCGCACGGAGTACACCCCCGACGGCAGCCCGTGTAGTTCAAATTTACGCAAAAACTCGCCCGCAGGGCACTGCAGCTCCCACTCCCGACACAGCTCCCCGTAGGCACTGAACAGTTGCACCTTCGCCGGCTGCGGCTGCGAACTCCACAGCAGCACCGCGAACTCCCCAGCCGCAGGATTCGGAAAGAGTTGGCGAATAGCAAGCGCCGGCACCTCCTGCAGCCGCACCGTCCGGAGCCGCTCGGCACAGATTCCGGGTTGCCATAGCCGAAGAACAGCGCTGTCGCCCAGCACACATTCGGTCCGCATCGGCATGGCAGCCACCGGAACCTCTACAAGCTCCTCCGGTGCGAGGAACACCCGCACAGGAACGCGCAGCCGCCACGGGACGTCCCCCGGTGGGAGCCTCAGCGAGGGAACACCGAGGCAGAGCTCCTCCCGAGAGCGCTGCTCTATCCGGACGGGAACACCGCTGCCGGCAATCTCCATCTGGAGCCCGCTCGGGTATAGCTCCCACACCCTCGGCTGCGCCTGCAGGCAGAGATACCCCTCGGCGCTCCCATCGGAGAGCACGGGCAGGCGCCCTTCCAGTACAAGCTCCACCACTGACCCCGGCTCCGCCCGCAGCGGCTCCCCCGGAGCTGTGATGCTCCACCGCTGCCAGGCAACCTGGCGCTCTTCGGCAAGCGAAAAGCGAAGCGTATCGAGGGAGTCGCGAACACCGTTCGAAAACACCGCGACCACGGCGCCGGCAAACCGAATCCGCACCGCACCGGCAGGGAATCCCGGCAGCAGCAACGGCATGCACCATCGCTCCCCAGGTGGGAGCACTCGCGGCAAAAGCGGCGGAATCGCCTCCGGCGGGAGCCCCTCCAGCGGCTGCAGCTCCACCCAACGCAGCTCAACATTTCCGGTGTTGCGTAGGCAGAGCTGGGCAGGGGATTCCACACACGCGGCAAGGAGTGCGGGCAGCTCCAGCCCAACAGCCCAGTCCGCTCGAAGTGTGTCTGGGAAGGGCGGCTCTACTGCCATGCCCAGCAGCTCGACCCAGAGCGTGTCTGTTGCGTACGGCGGTGCACCGTCGTGCTGCAGGACGATATGCGCCCGATGCGCCCCAAGGCGCGAAGGACGGAACCGCAGCGGCAGCCGCAGCGTATCCCCGGACGAGAGCTCCAGCGGAAGCGATGGTGCGGTCAACACCGCAAACGCTGCCGCATCCGCTCCCTCCAACCACAACTGTTGCAACCGCAGTGGGGCATCTCCGGCAATCCAGAACACTGCTGCCACGGTATCCCGAAACTCCTGCAGCCGTACTGTCCCGAAGTCCACAGCCCGGGCAGCCAACTCCGGTGCGATCCCCTGTCCCTGCAACACAAGCTCCACCGGTGCCTGTACGCCTGGCTCCACCTCCCAGCGCACGGCTCGCCGGAACGTCCCACGCCGCAACGGACGGAACGCCACGGGCAACGCCCTCTCCTCCCCTGGCTGCAGTTGCAGCGGCGACGGCACGGAGAGCAGCAGCTCCGCGGTATCGCCGCTGTCGGATTGCACCCGTAACTGCGCTGCAACGTCCCCCGCATTGCGTAGCAGCGCAACTGAGTCGTACTGCCGCCCTATCCGACGCCGTCCCCAATCCACCACCATCCCTTGCACAACCGGAGCAACCCCGCGCCCACGGAGCAGTACCGGCACTTGCAACCCCGATGCCGTATACAGCACCACCGTGTCCTCGATGCCTCCCCGCTGCACCGGGCGAAACTGCACCGGCAGTCGCAGCGTATCCCCAGGTCTCAAGCGGTAGGGGAAGAAGCCTGCCGAGTCCACCGCAAACACATCGGTGCGACGGAAGCGAATCCCCACCGCCGTCGTCGGGACATTGCCACTATTGGTCCAGCCGACCGCGCCCCATGCCGTGCTGCGCACGAGCACATCGCCGAAATCATAGCCCCAGCCGGTGAGCTCTGCCAGCTCCACCGTTGCCCGCACAACAACGGCAGCGCGCACCCGGCAGCGTCCCACCAACCACACGGTATCGGCCAGGCTCGACGTATCGCCGGCAGGAACCACACAGATGGGGAACTGCAGCGTTGCCCCCGGCGGAACGGCGACCGGGAGCGCAAGCCCAACGCGGAGGCGCCGCTCGCGGAAGCTCAGCGCCGTCAGCCGCAGCGTATCCCTGCCGGTATTGCGCAGCTCCACCAGCGTGCAGAGGCTATCCTGCGGAGCCAACGCGGTGAAGACCACCTCCGAAGGTACAAGCTGGAAGCGCTCTCCCCAATACTGCCATCGGTAGCGAGCGCCGTTGCCGGCGTTGTCGCGCGCTTCCACAAGGATCGCGGCATCCTGCGAGGAGTCCTGCACCCAGGCTCGCAGCTCGTACTCATACAACGAGCGCCGCAGCAACTGCCACTGGTAGTTCCACGTGCTCTCCGGAATGACGGCGACGAATGCCAATCCCGAGCTATCGTCGCGAATCGAGAGATTCAGCACCCCACAGGGTCCCGTGGCAGCCCGAATCTGCGGAGCCCGCGAATCCTGCGCCCGATCCGCCGGCAAAAGGCTGCTGCCCAAGACCAAGCCGTACGAATCCGCATACCCCACGCCGTAGAGGGTTCCTACAAAGCCTCCAGTGTCGCAGACCAGCTCGTACGTTCGCCCTGCCAGCAGTTGGAGTCGCACAAACGAAAACTCCGGCATCGCCGAGACAGGCTGCCATCCGCTCACCGGCTGACCGTTCAAGCGCAGCCGCGCGGCAGCAGCAGAGTCCGCCAGGAGATTGACCCAGTGCTGCCGGAACTGCGGGAACCCCACCAGGGTCGTATCCGGCACCATGAAGTGCGCCTGCTGCACCCGCTGTTCAAGTGGCGGCACAACCACCATGCACGGGTCGAAGGGGATGCTGATGCTGCCGCTCACAATGCCGGAGTACATGAACTGCGCCAGCAGAAAGGGCTTGTCCGCAACCCACAGCAGCGGCGCAGCCTCAAAGGGGAAGTCCGCAACCTCCCCGACCGCATTGAGCGTCACCTGCACAGGATTCCCACTCCTGCCGAAGACCGTCAACTGGGTCTGCGGAGCAACCGCAACGGCGCGGAAGAGGTCCCCTGTCCCCACGGCAAAGGGAACGGTGATGTAGCGCGTCCCCAGCGCCGAGAGTGGTGGTAACATCTCCACGAGATGGTCCTTCGTATCGGTCTCCGGCGGAAGCCCAAAGGGAAGCCCCACACGGACATGCCCAGAGAGCACCCCAATGGGCTTGTTCGCACGGATGACCGTGCCCGTCATATCGCCTGCACCGCGTGCGGTTGAATCTGCCTGGACCAAGTAGCATTCCCCACGATGGAGAATCACCGTCTGGGCTACGCCTGCGTCCTTGCCTCCGGCAGTGCGCACACGCGGCACGAAGGTCACCACGGTCGAATCCTCCGCCGCAATGACCATCCACTGGCTGCGGCGCAGCATCAGATCGCGCAGGCGGTTCACCGAGGTATCCCCGGTTCGTGGAGTGTAGTGGTCGTTGGGGAGCGAGACGACCACGTAGTCCTTGCCCCAGTGGGCAACTGGAATGGCGGTGTAGGCGTCCGTACTGGTTGGGAAGCTATTGAAGACATACACCACCACCGGCGCATCGCTGCGCAGCTCGATTGCTGCAGGTCGGGGCTGCTCAATGCGGCGCACCTCCAGCGATTCCGGAACTGCCAGCCACTGAATCGTATTCGCCCCCAGCCGGTACACCAGCGGCGCAGCGGAGCTGGGCATCCGCACGCTCAGGGTTGTGGGAAACTTCGTGGCAACAGCGATTCGCAGGCGAACCGTCCCGGCTTGCTCGATCTCGTTGGGCATCAGGGCAACGAGGAACTCCGTGCCAGCAAACATTGAAGGGCGCTCCCGCGGCACCTGTGCCATCGCCTGTACAAACAGGAGCGCCCCAATCCCCGCTACGCTACACCGTGTTGCCCATTGCCGGGACATTTGCCGTATGGGCTATGACGGCGCGTAAATTACAAAATCCGACCTACTCGCCCCCCCGAGCCACCCGCTCCAGATACTCCATGTTGAACAGGGCAAAGCGCACCAGCGCCGCAACGTTGTGAACATGCAGCTTCTCCATAAGGTGCGCTCGATGGGTCTCGACCGTCCGCGGGCTGATTCCCAACTGCTTGGCGATCTCCTTCGAGGTCATGCCCTGTGCAATCAAGCGGAGGACGCGGCATTCCTGCGCCGTCAGCCGCACGAGTGGCTCCTGCCCTGGCACGAGCACCCGCTGGCGCACCTCAGGGAGGAAGTCCAAAATCGCAGGGCTAAACACCTGTTCGCCGGCGACAGTGGCTTCGATAGCCTCCAGAAGCTCCTCCGGTGCCATGTCCTTCGTCAAATACCCATGTGCCCCCGCCCGCAATGCCTGCTCGATGTGAAAGGAGTCCTCGTACGAGGTCAGCATCACCACCCGAACGCTCGGCATCGCAGTGCGGATAATCCGCGCGGCTTCTATACCGTTCATCTGCGGCATGACGATATCGAGGAGCACAACATCGGGGCGATGGTGGCGCACCAGGGCAACGGCTTCCTCCCCCGTGCGTGCCTCTGCCACAAGCTCAATGCGGTCGCTGCGCCCCAGCAAATGGCGCAACCCTACGCGCACGATCTCGTGGTCGTCTGCCAGGACAAGGCGAATCCGCTCCTGCCTTGTGCGCTGCCCACCCACGCTCCTGTCCACGGACGCTCGCATGGCTGTCTCCGCGTTGGTGCAGCCGTAATACCAGGGAGCCGCCCGTGCTGTTTCACGGCAATGTTGCACCAATCCGCCGTAATTTGCGACAAAACTACGCACAATGTCGAAATCCTCCCGAGCATCCCGACGCCGTCGCGGAGCGGACGCTGAGGCGCTCGCGGCTGCCTATCTCCAGCGCCAGGGGTATCAAATCGTGGCGCAGAACTTCCGATTCGGGCGCTTCGGCGAAATTGATCTCATCGCCTCCAAGGGCGAGCTCCTGGTTTTCGTGGAGGTCAAGGCTCGGCGCTCTCTGCGCTTCGGGCTGCCCGAAGAGCATATGACTGCCCGCAAACGGCGTGCCTTTCTACGCGCCGTCAAAGGCTATCTGCTCGAGCACGGGCTCGAAGGTGTCCCCTGCCGTTTCGATTTCATCGCCGTAGACCTGAGCACAACCCCGCCGCAGCTCCGGCACTACGAAGCCGCGTTCGGCTCAGAGGAAGCGCTGTAGCAGCCCCAGCAGGGTCATCGGGAAGAGCCCCAGCAGGAGAACTGCTGCCGTGCTCAACCACAGTGTGGCTTTCGCCGTACCGGTTTGGATCGCAATCGGGGCTGCCGGCTCGCGGAAGTACATCGCCACCAGCACCCCAAGGTAGAAGTACGCCGACACCATCGTCCCCAGCACCGCTACCACTGCCAGCCAGGTGTAGCCAGCCTCGATGGCAGCGGTGAACAGGAAGTACTTGCCGAAGAAGCCCGCAAAGGGCGGCAAGCCGGTCAGCGAGAACAGAAACACCGCCATCATCGCTGCCAGCGCGGGATGCTGCCGGCTTAGCCCCGCGTAATCGTTCAGCTCCAAGCGGTGCTCGTTCTCCTGCTCCACCAGTGCGACGACAACGAATGCCCCCATCTGCATGAACACGTACGCCACCGCGTAGAAGAGCATCCCTGCCCAGCCCCGTTCCGATTGCGCCACCACCCCCATGAGCAGGTATCCCGCATGCGCAATCGAGGAGTACGCCAGCATGCGCTTGAGATTACGCTGCACGACCGCCAGCACATTCCCCAGCAGAATCGTTGCCGCAGAGAGCACCGCCACCGCCGATTGCAGCTTCCAATCCAGCGCCGGACGGAGCGCCTCGAATATGGGCACCAACGCCACCACCACCGCCGCCTTCCCCACCGTGCTCATGAATGCCGTCACCACCGTCGGCGCCCCTTGGTAGACATCCGGCACCCACTGGTGGAAGGGGACGACGGCAATCTTGAAGCCAATACCTACCAAGAGCAGCCCGACCCCAATCCCCAAAAGCATTGGGAGCGGGCTTCCCCGCTGCAACCGGGCGGCAACGGACTCATACCCCATCGCCCCGGTGCTTCCATACACCATCGCAATGCCGTAGAGCAGGAAGCCGGTCGCAAACGCCCCCAGCAGAAAGTACTTCAGCGCTGCCTCCACCGAGCGCGGTTGCGTGCGGAAGTACCCCGCCAGCACGTAGAAGGACACCGACAGCAGCTCGATACCCAGGAAGAACACCACCAGATGCGCCGCATGCGCCAAGATGATCGCCCCTGCCAGCGCAAACAGCAGCAGCGCGTAGAATTCGTCGTACTCGCGACCTTCGCGCTCCAGGTACGGTCGCGCTGCCAGCAACGTCAGAACGCCTGCGGCAGCGAAGACGATATCGAACAGGGCTGCCATCCCGCCGCTGCTGAGCATTCCAGAGAGAACTGTTCCTGAAGCCGGAAGCGTCCACACCGCCGCTGCCGCAACACCCAGCAAGCCCACAACGCTGAGCCAGAAGCTCAGCCGCGCACTCTGGCGAATCAGCGCATCCACAACCATGACCGCCGTTGCCAGTAATCCAATCAGGACCACCGGCGCAATCGCGAGGATCTCCTGCACAGCGCTCATGGGCACCCTCAGCTCAGTCCGACATCCTCAAAAGGGCACAATCGCTCCGGGGTTGACCCCGACGGGGAAGCGTCCCTGCACGACGCCCGTTGCCGAGAACAGCACAACTTCCCCTGCCACCGTATAGCTGCGGGCATTACCTACCCAGTACCGGGCAGCACCGTCCACAGCAACGGTGTACCAGGCGTCGGTGTCGGGCGCGGGATTCCGCAGCACCAGGAACGGCGCTCTGCTGATTCCTTCGCGCACATCCACACCGGCAACGCCCTCGCGCGTCAGCAGCAGCAACGTATCTCCGGTACTGCTCCAGGCAGCATCGTAGCCGGTCAAGCGCACACGCCACCGTCGCCGCTCCTGGAGCGTCGGCAAATCGTACTCGACCACACCGCCCAGAGAATCCCGCTCCCACAAGCTCGGCAGATGCAGGTAGAGCACATACAGACGCGCCCACCGCGGATGGACCAGCACGCTCACCACGTTGGGTCCAACCCGCAACAGTGCCTCCTCCCGAAGCGGGAAGAGATGCAGCACCGAGACCGTTCCCGCGCGTGGCTCACCGGCGCGGTAATCCCCATAGCCCGAATTGGCAACGAAGAGCATCTGCTGCCAGCGCGCAATCCCCTCCGGCGCGGGTCCAACCCGGCACAGCTCCGGGAGTTCCTCCAAGCGTCGGAGGTGGACCGTTGTGACCGCATCGCCGTAGAGGTCTGTTACTACCCCCAGCGTGTCGTTGACGATACAGAGCTGGCGCGGGTAGCGGTTCTGCTGCAGCCGGATTCGCCCTATCCACCGCGCCGTCGGAACGTGGAAGCACTCGATACTGCGCGAACCGGAGACGACGACGTAGAGCGTATCCCCTCGGCGCTGGAGGTCATTCCCCACATCGCCCAGGCGCAGCCCCGTTCCAGCGAGCACATCCGGGATGACGCGGTCGGGGAGCTCAATTCGGGCAAGGACGCTATTGTCGTGCCCCCACAGCCCTTCACAGAGCACATACGCTCCGGATGCGCCGGGTCGAGCCGTCACCGGCTCCAGCGGAAGCTCCCGAGAACACCCCAGGATGCCGCAGCAGCCGGCAACCAGAAGCACTCCCCACGGCGCCCAGAAGCTGTGACCGTTACCGCGGTGCATTCTCCGGCGGGAGCGGTGGGCGTTGGCGCAACAGCTCCTCCAGCAGCTTCTGCGGCTGTACCGCCGGCGCTGTCTGCGGCTGCGGAAGCACGATATTGGTCGTCCCAAAGCGCAACTGCTCCAGCTTTGCAACCAGCGCTTTGCTGGCAAGCTCGCTGGTGCGCAGGAACGGACCCGGATACAGCCCAATCCAGAAGAACAGCACAACCAGCGGCAGGAACTGCACAACCTCCAGTCGGCTCACGTCGCGCAGATGGTAGTTGTGCGGATTGCTCACCTCGCCGAACATCGTCGCGTGGTAAAACTTGAGCAGATACGCCGCAGCAAGGATCACCCCGAGCACCCCAACCCCTGCATAGGCAAAGCTCGCCAGGAAGGGTGACCGCGCTGCCCCCAGCAAGCTCAGGAACTCTCCCACAAAGCCGTTGAGCCCGGGTAGCCCCGCCGAAGACAGCACCGCAAGCGCCAAGAACACCGCAAAAACGGGCATGATGCGCACCAAGCCTCCAAACTCCGCCAGCTCCCGCGTATGGCGCCGCTCGTAGAGCACCCCAACGCACAGGAAGAGCATACCCGTCGAAAGCCCATGGTTCACCATCTGGATGAGCGCCCCCTGCAACCCCTCCACCGTCATCGAGAAGATGCCCAGCACGATAAACCCCAGATGGCTCACCGAGGAGTAGGCGATGAGCTTCTTCATATCGCGTTGGGCAAACGCCACGAGTGCACCGTAGACAATCCCCACAACTCCCAGCCATGCCAGCAGGGAGGCGTACTCAAAGCTCGCCTGCGGGAACAGCTCCAAATTGTAGCGCACCAAGCCGTATGTGCCCATCTTCAGGAGCACACCCGCCAGGATGACCGAGCCCGCTGTGGGCGCCTCCACGTGGGCATCCGGCAACCAGGTGTGCAGCGGGAAGAGCGGGACCTTGATGCAAAACGAAAGCGCAAACGCCCAGAAAAGCCAGCGCTGTAACTCCAACGGCAGCGTCGGAGCCATCTGGCGCAGGCGCTCGAAATCCGCAGTGAATCCACCGGCATGCTGCTCGGCGTAGACCCCCAGCCACACAATGGCAACCAGCATGAGCAGGGAGCCGACCAGCGTGTAGAGGAAGAACTTCAGCGCCGCATACACCCGATTGCCTCCGCCCCAGATGCCGATGATGAAGTACATCGGGATGAGCACGAGCTCCCAGAAGACGTAGAACAGGAAGGTGTCCAGCGCGACGAACACCCCCAGCATCGCCGCTTCCAGCAACAGCATCATCGCGTAGTACTCCTTCTGCCGATGCTGGATCGGCTCCCAGGACGCCAGAATTGCAATCGGCATGAGCAGCGCCGTCAGCCCGACAAGCAGCAGCGAAATCCCATCCACGCCGATCCGGAACCCCACATCGAGCGCCTCGATCCAGCGCACGTTCGTGACCAACTGAAATCCCGGCTGTTGCGGGTCGAAGTGCAGCCATACCCCAACGGCGGCGACCAGCGTCAGCAGACTCAGCAGCAGGCTCACCCAGCGAATCATCCCGACTTGCTCTCGCGGGATCAGCAGCACCGCCAGGAACCCCACCAGCGGAACCGCTAATGCAGCCACGAGCAACCACTCCATCGGCACACCTCAGCGGAAGCTGTCACTTGCCTCAGCCAAACAGCAGCCACGACAGCAGCAGCACAATGCCAACCAGCATCGTCAGCGCGTACGTCTGCGCAATACCCGTCTGCATCCGGCGCAGCCGCTCGGCTACCCAGCGCACACCCGCTGCCACTCCGTTGACCGCCCCATCAATGAGCCGGACATCGAGCAAGCGCCACAGGAAGCGCTCGGAGGTCTGAACGGTGGGCTCCACGATGAGCTTCTCCGTTGCCTCATCCACGTAGTACTTGTGCCAGAGGAGGCGATGGAGTGCCCCCAAGCGCTCGGTGAAGCGCCGCTCCCCCGCCATCCCCTCTTGAGCAAACCAGCGCCATGCCAGCGCAATGGCAAGAACGGACACCGCTGTCGCCACCAGCATGAGCGCGTACTCCTCCCAGTGCACCACCGCCTGCGGCACCCGCCCAAGCAGCCCTGAGGCTGTGGAGAAGACCGGCTCTAACCACGTCTCCAGCAGATTCGGGTTTGTGCCGATTGGCAGCAGCGCGTACGGGATACCCAAGATCCCACCAACTACCGAAAGCGCCGCCAACACGTACAGCGGAATGCGCATCACCGGCGGGGCTTCGTGTGGGTGCACATGATGCCGATCGAAGCGCTCCTCACCATGGAACACCAAGCCAATGAGCCGGAAGGTGTACAGTGCCGTGCAGAAGGCTGCCGTCAGCAGCACCAACCACACACCCGCGCCGGCATGCTCGAACACGTTCCAGAGGATGGCATCTTTGGAGAAGAAGCCGCTCAGCGGTGGAATCCCCGCTATCGCCAATCCCGCCACCAGAAAGACCCGATACGTGTGCGGCAAATACCGCCGAAGCCCGCCCATGAAGTGGATGTTCTGCTGCTCATGCAGCGCATGGATCACCGCACCTGCCCCCAGGAACAGCAGCGCCTTGAAGAAGGCATGCGTGACCACGTGGAACACCGCCGCCGAGAATGCCCCAACCCCCAGCGCCGCGAACATAAAGCCCAACTGGCTAACGGTCGAGTACGCTAACACCTTCTTGATGTCCGTCTGCACCAGCCCAATCGTTGCAGCCCACAGCGCTGTTACTGCTCCCACCACGGTGATTACGGCCAAGGTTACCGGCGCCAGGGCGAAGAGCGCCGACAGGCGTGCCACCAAGAAGATCCCTGCCGTAACCATCGTCGCTGCATGGATGAGCGCCGAAACCGGCGTTGGTCCCGCCATTGCATCGGGCAACCATGCCGCCAGCGGAATCTGTGCCGATTTCCCCGTGCACGCCAAAAACAGCAGCAGCGTTGCCGCCGTAAGCACCTCCGAGCCCACCGGGAGCATCGCCGCCTGCGCCGTCAGCGTCTCGTAGTGCAGTGTGCCAAACTGCCGCACCAGCAGGAACATCCCCAGCAACATGCCGGCATCGCCCACCCGGTTCATGAGAAAGGCTTTCCTGCCGGCATCGGTGGTCCATACAATCCCGACCCCCTCGAACCGGCGCGAATACCAGAACCCGATGAGCAGGTAGGAGCACAGCCCGACCCCCTCCCAGCCCACAAAGGTGAGCAGGAGGTTGTTCGAGAGCACCAGCACCAGCATCATGAAGATGAACAGGTTCAGGTAAGCGAAGAAGCGCCAAAAGCCCGCGTCCCCGTGCATGTAGCCGATGGAGTAGACGTGGATGAGGAAGCCCACGCCCGTGACCACCAGCGCGAACACCATCGAGAGCGGATCGAGCCGGAAGGCAACCTCCACGTGGAAATCTCCGGCGAAGAGCCAGCGGTAGAGCACTACCTCGTGCACGCGGAGCTCTGCGGGCATCTGCAGCAGCCATCCCAGTGCAATGCAGCTCAGCACGAAGGAGATGCCCACAGTCCCGCTTCCAATCGCGCCCAGAATCGCCTCCGAGCCAATCCGCCGCCCAGCCAGCCCCAACACCACAAAGCCCAACAACGGCAGCAAGGGGATTAGGAGTACGAGCGTGTCCATATCACCCTCTCCGTGCTACTCCAGCACCGTAACCTCTTCAGAAGCGAAGCGCTCGAACGGCAGCTCGATGGGGTAGAAGTGGATGCGGAGCGTCTCATCTACGACCATCATCGTGTTGCGCTCGACCTTGATCCAGTCGGCATGGCTGCCGGTGAAGGGTTCCGAGGCGATCACCACCGCCGAAGGCGTCCCATAGGTGGGTTCCATGCCACAACGCTCCCCATCGCAGTAGTAGCGCTTCCCGTACATGTAGTACAGCGTTGCCGGCTGCGCATTGGGGTTGGTGGTGTAGCGTGTGGCAACGATGCTGGTCCCGTTGGTCACGCACAGGTTCAAATACGAATGCTCCCGCACCCCTGCCTCGATGAGCAGGCGACTCAGCTCCTGCAGCATCGCCCAAGTTGCCTCCACCAGCTCATCGCAGCTCACCTCGCCGAAGGGGTCGGGAATGTAGTTGAGCAGCAGCCCGAAGAGGTGCTCCGAATCGGTCGAACCCATGATGGCATCGTACGCCGTGTCATTGAGCTGCCGAAGGAGCTTGCGCCGGATTGCCCGAAAGCCGCCCACCACCCCGTTGTGCATGAACATCAGGCGCCCGCACCAGAAGGGGTGCGAATTGACCTCCTCCACCATAAACCCCGGCGATGCCGCCCGCACGTGGGCAAAGATGAGCGGGGAGTAGATCTTGCGCGCCAGGTTGCGCAGATTCAAATCGCTCCAGGCGGGCTTGATACTCCGGAACACGCACGGCTCATTATCGAGCTCCGGCACATACCACCCAACCCCGAAGCCATCGCCGTTGACTGTGACGGACATCTCCTCGGCGCGAATCGTCTGCGCCGTGATCAGCGAATGCTTGGGCTTGTAGAGCAGCTCCTCTGCAACGATCGGCGGACCGATGTAGGCAACGAATCGGCACATGAGCTGTCTTGACATCCGCACTGGCAGCAAAAATACGAAAGCCCTTCGGGCACGCTTGGTCACCTGGGCATATCTGGCACGGCAGCGTATTTTTGTTTCCGGTCTCCCAGCCACGCTGCGGTGCCGATGGGCATACTCCGCTGGCTGTCAGTGGCAGCAGCTCTGTGGCTCCTGGGATGCGGCGAGGAGCTCTCGCAGCAGCCCACCCTGGAGCTCCTTGCGCACCTGGAGCGCTCCACGGTGACCTCGCGGACACTCCAGGCTCCGGAGTCTCCTGCAGCACTTCCAACAGTGGATTCGCTTCGCATTGAGCGGGTGCGCGTGCTCATAAGCCGGATTTTGCTTCAGCCAAGTGGCTCCGACACCACCTCGGCACGCTCGCTCAGACTTACCCCTTTGCTTGCTCTCTTCCTGCCCACACCGCAGTTGCTGCTGTTGGAAGCTCCACCGCCGGGAAGCTACCGCTGGCTCAAGTTCGAGCTCCACCGCTTCACCGAAAGCGAACGCCGCGAGTACAGCGGCAACCCCACGCTGGCGGATTTCCTCGCCGAGGACCGCCCCAGCATCATCCTCGAAGGCACACTCTACCGCGGGGATAGCGCGGTAGCGTTTGCATACCGCTCAACGGTGACCGCAAACGTAGCGCTTGCACTGGAGCCGCCACTGCAGCTCTCGCGCGATACGCTCCAACGACTGCTCCTGCGCTTTGACCCCGCCACTGCGTTCGTCCAGAATGGGCGAATCCTCGACCCCCGGGTGCCAGAGCAGCGGGCAGCTATCGAGAACACTCTCCGCGCGGCATTCAAAGCTGTCAAATCTCCATAGCTACCGTCCATGGCAGAAGGGCGCACTTCGGGCTGCCGCCTCTCCGTGGTTGTGCCAGCGTACAACGAAGCGGAGTCGCTTCCTGAGCTGCTCCCGCAGTTGCAGCGGGTTGCCCGTCAGCTTGCCGGGGAGGCGTACGAAATCTGGGTCATCGACGACGGCTCCACCGATGGCTCCTTCGAGGTTGTGCGCCGCTTCCACATGGAGGACCCTCGGGTGCGGGGAATTCGCTTCCGCCGCAACTACGGCAAGTCCGCCGCTTTAGCCGTTGGCTTCTCCGAATCCACGGGCGACTACATCGTCACGCTGGATGCCGACCTCCAGGATGACCCCGAGGAGATCCCGCGCCTGCTTGCCAAGCTCGAAGAGGGCTACGACCTGGTCTCCGGCTGGAAGAAGCAGCGCCAGGACCCGCTGAGCAAGACCCTGCCCTCGAAGCTCTTCAATGCGGTGGTGTCCCTGGTCAGCGGTATCCGGCTGCACGACTTCAACTGCGGGCTCAAAGCATACCGCCGCGAGGTTGCCAAATCCCTCCAGCTCTACGGCGAGATGCACCGCTATATCCCCGCGCTGGCGCACTGGGAGGGCTTCCGCGTCACAGAGCTTCCCGTCCGCCACCATTCGCGCAAGTACGGACGCTCCAAATTCGGTGCCAGCCGCTTTGTCAAGGGCTTCCTGGACCTGCTGACCGTGCTCTTCACTACGCGCTTCCTCAAGCGTCCGCTGCACCTGTTTGGAACGGTCGGACTGCTGTTTGCCGCCACTGGCTTTGCTATCGACCTCTACCTCGTCGTAGAATGGGCAATGGGGCGCACGGCGCTGAGCAACCGCCCGTTGGCGTTGTTTGGAATCGCGCTCATCATTGTTGGCGTCCAGCTTATCTCGATTGGGCTGCTGGGGGAGCTGATTGTCAAGGGGACCCTCTCGCACAGCAGCTACAGTATCCGCGAGCGTCTGTGAAGCCAGTGCAGGAGCACCCATGAGGCAATGGCTGTGGATATGGGCAGGACTGCCACTATTGGCGGCGGCACAAGCTCGGCTGGAGCTCTCCTCAGGGCTGGCAACGGCGTGGATTGTGGGCGGCAACCCCGCACGCACGCCGATCATTGCCCGCGATACGGCACAGAGCTCGTTAGGCGCCGGTTTCAGCGGTGTACAGCCAGGAATCGGTATCTGGCTGCACCATCCCCTCACCGCCGACTGGCGTATCGGTATCGGCACTGAAGTGACCTTCTTCGAGGGGCTGCAGCGCTTCCGGCTTCGGCAGATCGACATCTTCCTCCGCTACACGCAGACGGTCACTAGCGTTGCCCTGCTGCTGGAGTACACGCCGATTCGCTTCCCGCTGGCGCGCGGGTACGCCTTCCTTGGGCTGGAGCCACGGTGGAATAGTATCTCGCGCGGGCACTACCGGTACGAGCAGGTCGAGCGCCCAACGGGGCGGACCGTTGAGCTGCTCGACACGGTAATTGTCAAGCCACCGGAGCCCGTCTACCGCTTCGGTATCGCTGCCCGCGTGGGCATCGGCGGCGAACTCATCGAGGGCTGGCACTTCCGCGCCAGCACCGGCTGGGCAATCCTGAATGCATTGGGACGGCGCGACGAACGCGGCGAGCTCCTCACGCCCACCCGCCTCGGGGAGACGCGCGAGAGCCCTCTGTTCGTCGTCCTGACTGCCTTGTCCATCCAATACCACTTCCGCGTGCCGTAGGGCATGAGTGACCAGCGGCTGCTGGAGCTACTGGAGGAGCTTGCGCTACTTCTGGAGCTACGCGGGGAGAACCCCTTCAAAGCCGCAGCATACGCCCGCGCAGCGCGAACGCTGGCAACGCAGCAGGTTGACCTGCGCCGCTTGGTCGAAGAGGGACGGCTGCGGGAGCTCCCCGGCATTGGTCCAGCGCTGGAGGAGGTCATCACCGAATACGTCCGCACGGGGCGGATTCAGCTCTACGAGCAGCTCCGCCAGGAGCTCCCCGAAGGACTGCTGGAGTTGACGCAGTTGCCCGGCGTCGGGGTCAAGCGCGCGCGGATACTCTACGAGCAGTTGGGCATCTCCTCTCCGGAGGAGCTCGAACGTGCGTGCCACGAGCACCGCATTGCTGCCCTGAAGGGCTTCGGAGCGAAGACGGAGGCAGCCCTGCTGCAGGCGCTGGCGCAGTGGAGGAGTGCCCGCTCTCGGCTGCATCTACACAAGGCTTGGGAGCAGGTCCGGCTATGGCAGGAGCAGCTCCTCCAGCTGCCCGAGCTCAGCCGCGTCATCCCCACGGGGGAGGTGCGCCGGTACACGGAAACGGTCGGCGAGCTGCAGCTCCTGCTGGTCTCACCGCATCCTGGACGGCTCCTACGGGCGCTGCAGAAGGCGTTTCCTGAATTCCACACTGTTGCCGAAGACGAGCTGCTTGCCGAACATCGGCATCGCCGCATCCGGCTCTGGCTCAGCCCTCCGGAGCATGCCGGATGGCGCCTGCTGCAGACCACGGGCTCGGAGGAGTTCGTGCGCGCCCTCTCCGAAGAGCTGCGTGCCCGCGACTACGAGCCGATGGGCTCCGAGCTGCGCCATCGTGGGCATCCCATCTCTGCCCATACCGAGGAGGAGCTCTTCGCGCTGGTGGGGCTCCCATTTATCCCGCCGGAGCTTCGGGAGAGCGCCCACGTGCTGGAGCTGGTGCGCCGCGAGGGGCTGCCGAAGCTGGTCGAACGCCGTCAGATGGTGGGCATGCTCCACGTGCACTCGACCTGGAGCGATGGGAAAGCCTCCATCCGCCAGATGGCGCTGGCTGCCAAAGAGCTTGGGTATGCCTACCTTGCCATTTGCGACCACAGCGCCGCCGCTTTCTATGCGAACGGGCTTTCGGCAGAGCGCCTCCAGCAGCAGTGGCATGAGATTGAGCAGCTCAACGCCGAGGGCTTGGGCATCCGCCTCCTCAAGGGCATCGAGGTGGATATCCTCCCGGATGGCTCGCTGGACTACCCCGATGAACTGCTCGGACAGTTGGAGTTGGTCGTTGCCTCCGTGCACTCTCACTTCCGTCAATCCCGCCAGGAGATGACGCGCCGCATCCTCCGGGCGCTCGAACATCCCTACGTCCACATCCTGGGGCACCCCACGGGGCGACTGCTGCTGAGCCGACCGCCGTACGAGGTAGACGTGGAAGCAATCCTCCAGACCGCCCTGCGCCTGGGCAAGATCATCGAGCTCAACGCCCAACCGTACCGCTTCGACCTCTCCTGGGAGGAACTCCAGAGAGCCCGTTCGCAGGGGCTGCGCATCGCTATCAACCCTGACGCCCACACGCCCGCGGAGTTGGAGTACGTGGAGTTCGGAGTCCGGCTTGCCCGGAAGGCGCTCTTCCCGCCCGAACAGGTGGTCAACACCCTCTCGGCAGAGGAGCTGCTCGCACTGTGCCGCTCGATGGCAGCGGCGTGACTACGAGCACAGCAGCGTCTCCTCCCGCTCCGGTCCCAACGAGAGCATGGTCACGGGAAGCCCCACCGCGCCTTCGATGAACTCCACATAGCGGCGTGCCGCCGCCGGGAGCTGCTCTACGCGCTCGACTCCCCGCAGCGGTTCATTCCAGCCGGGCAGGAGAACGTACTCCGGCTCGACCCGCTCCAGCGTAGAGCAATCTGGTGGGAAGAAGCGCAGGCGCTTCTCTCCGATTCGGTAGCCAACACAGACGGGGATTTCGGTAAAGCCGCTGAGCACATCCAGCTTTGTGAGCGCCAGCTCCGTGATGCCGTTGATCATGACCGAGTAGCGCAGCGCAACCAAATCGAGCCAGCCACAGCGGCGTGGTCGCCCGGTCGTTGCCCCGAACTCTCTGCCTCGGTTCCGTAGCTCCTCGGCAAGCCCGCCGTGCACCTCGGTGGGGAAGGGACCGTGCCCGACACGTGTTGTGTACGCCTTGACCACTCCGATGACTTTGGTCACCGCCGTCGGGGGGATCCCCAAGCCTGTGCACGCGCCTCCACTGGTGGGGTTTGAGCTGGTCACGTATGGATACGTGCCATGGTCCACGTCCAAGAGCGCCCCTTGCGCTCCCTCTGCCACAACGGTTTTCCCGTTGCGCAGCGCCTCCGACAGGAGCGCCGCCGTATCGGTCACGTATGGGTCAATGAGGTGGTCGAACTCCAGGTACTGCTGCACAATTGCCTCCACGTCCAGTTGGGCGTAGCCGTAGAGCTTCTGCAGCAGCGCGTTGTGCTCCTCCAGATTCTGCCGCAGCTTTTCGGTGAAGGTTGCCCGGTCGAGCAGGTCTACAATGCGAATTCCCCGGCGGCGGAACTTGTCAATGTACGCCGGACCGATACCCCGTCCGGTTGTGCCGATGGGCTGCGCGCTGTGCTGCTCCTGTGCCTGGTCCAGCAGGCGATGGTAGGGCATAATCAGATGCGCTCGATTGCTGATGAAGAGCCGCCCCTCTACGGCGATGCCCAGCCCCGCAAGCATGGAGATCTCCTCCAGCAGCACGCCTGGGTCGATCACCACACCGTTGCCGATGATACACTGAACGTGCGGATGGAGGATGCCTGAGGGGATTTGGTGCAGCACCAATTGCCGCCCGTCGTAGTAGACGGTGTGCCCGGCGTTTGGACCTCCCTGGTAGCGCGCGACGATATCGGCGCCAGCACTGAGCACGTCCACAATCTTGCCCTTGCCTTCGTCGCCCCACTGCGCACCGACGACGATTACAACCGGCACAGCTTCCTCCACGCCGTAGAAAGGACGAGCTCACGCCTGCGCTGCTGCCCGCTCAGCTTCGCGCAGCTTGCGGTATTCAGCATCCAAGTCCACGCGCTGGAAGCGCTGCACGAACTCCACGACAAAAGCACTGGCAAGGTAGATCGAGGAGTACGTCCCTGTGATGATGCCGACCAACATGGTGAAGGCAAAACCCTGCAGCACCTCCCCGCCCACCAACAGCAGCGCCAGCAATACCAGCACCGTTGTCAGAACGGTGTTGATTGTGCGGCTGAGCGTCTCGTTGATGCTCAAGTTCATCAGCTTGATGAGGTTCATCCCCTTGTAGCGCTCGCGGTTTTCGCGAATCCGGTCGAAGATGATCACCGTGTCGTTGATGGAGAACCCCACGACCGTCAGCAGCGCTGCCAGCACAGATTGGTTGATTTCGATGCGCAAGATGCCAAAGTGGTGCACAATGGCGATCGCCGAGATCGCTATCAACACATCGTGCACCAGCGCAATCGTTGCGCCCACGCCGTAGAAGAACTCAAATCGGAAGGCGATGTAGAGCAGGATTGCCACCACCGCCAGGATCACCGCCAAGAAGGCATTCCGGCGCATCTCCGCGCCGATCTTCGGTCCAACACGGTCGGATTTGAGCAGCTCCACACTCCGCTCCGGAAACCCTTTGCGCAGCGCTTCCAGCACAGCGGTGGTAGTAGCCCCACCCTCTTCGCGCTCCCGGACGCGGATGAGGAACTGCTCTGCACGACCGTAGGACTTGATCTCCGCGCCAGAGAATCCCGCTTTGTCCATCACGGAGCGGATTTGCGCAATGTTGGGCTCGGGGCGTATCTGCACTGCAATCTCCGTTCCGCCCACAAAGTCAATTCCGTACTCCAGCCCGTAGAGCGCCACCAGCAGCATCCCGACCGCCGTGATGGCGACCGATATCCAGATGATGATTCGGCGCTTGCCCAGGAAGTCAATGTTGGTCTGACGGAAGAACTCCATGGAGCTCTCTCACGCTACCGGAACAAGCCGCTGGCGGGGGAGCCCATAGCTGAGCGTCGCCCCGTATGCCAACATCAATTCGATGAATGCCCGCGCTACGATGAGCGCGGTGAAGAGGGTGTTCAGAATGCCGATCATGAGCGTAATGGCGAAGCCTTGGATGGGACCCGTCCCCAGGAAGTAGAGGATAAGCCCGGTGATAAAGGTCGTGATGTTGCTATCCAGAATTGCCGCAAGGGCTCGCTTATGCCCCTCATCAACAGCGGAGCGGATGGAGCGCCCGCGCCGCAGCTCCTCGCGAATGCGCTCGAAGATGAGGATGTTGGCGTCCACCGCCATCCCCATCGTCAGCACGATACCAGCAATCCCAGGTAGGGTGAGCGTTCCCTTGAAGGCGGACAGCAGTGCCAGGATCAGCACTACGTTGACCAGCAACGCGAAGATGGCAACGGCACCCGCGCCCGTGTAGTAGCCCACCATGAAGAGCACCACCAACCCAAACCCAATGAGCCCTGCCAGCAGTCCCCGACGGATGGAGTCCTCGCCCAGAGAGGGTCCCACAACACGCTCCTCAGCCAACTTGACCGGCGCCTTTAGCGCACCCGCTTTGAGCACGATCTCCAAGAGATGCGCCTCTTGGATGCTGCTCATCCCCGTAATCTGCGAGCGCCCACCGGTGATCTTCGACTGCACAACCGGGGCAGAGTACACGCGCCCATCCAGCACGATGGCGATCTTCTTCTTGATGTTCGCGCCAGTGATGCGCGCCCAGCGCTCCGCCCCCTCGGCATTCATGTCCATGAGCACGATCGGAGCATTCGTCGTGGGGTCAAAGGTTGCCCGCGCGTCCGTGATTACATCGCCGGTCAGCTCCGGTTCGCGCTTGAGCACGTAAAAGGTGTAGATCTCCACCCCTTGCCGCAGCAGCCGCTCATCCGGCTTTGCGCTCAGGGCGACTTCGTACTCCGCCGGAAGCAGCCGCTGCACATCGGGGCGGGAAAGGATCGCCTCGAACTCCGGAATCGTGGCTTTGGGGATTTGGAAGAAGTACTCCCCTTCGGGAAACTCGCCACGCTGGTAGCTAATCGGGATGAAGCGGTCGTTCTGCACGTAGTAGGTCACGAAGAGGGAGGTGAAGGGGAAGTCCTGCCGAATCCGCCGCTGCCGTTCCTCTTCGGGCAGACCGGCGTAGGGGTCTGCCGTGTCCGACGTCCGCGCCGGGGTATCCGCTCCTGCAGTAGTATCCGCAGGAGCGGTAGCCAGGGTATCCCCACGCTGGCGCTTGAGGTACTGGTCAATGGCGTAGAAGGCGCGCACCGCCTCCTCGTTGTTGCGCACGAGCTTGAACTCCAGCCGCGCTGTCGTCTGCAGGAGCTGGCGCATCTCGGCTTCGTTCGTGACACCGGGGAGCTCCAACATAATGCGGCGCGTCCCCTGCTTTTGAATGTTCGCCTCAGCAACTCCGTAGCGGTCCACGCGCTGGCGAATCACCTCCTGCGCCTGGTCTATTGCGCTCTCAATGTTGCGGCGCAACCGCTCCAGAATCTTCTCCTCACTGACCTCCCGGAGATCGCCAACGTCGTAGTAGGAGATGAGTGAACGCCCCTGCGGACGGGCAATGCGGTCAAAGACGCGCAGGAAGATGTCCAGTACCGGCTCATCGCTGCGCTCGGCTTGGCGTCGGGTCTCCTCGATGACTTGGCGGAATATCTCGTCCACTGCCTCCCGTTCAGCGGCTTCCTCCAGCAGTTTGACTACATCCACCTCCAGCGTGACGTACATTCCCCCGCGGAGGTCCAGCCCAAGCTTGAGCGCATTCTGCTTGGCGCTGCGCAGCGCTTCGCCGTAGCGCTGCTCAAACTCCGCCAGTGCAACAGAGTCGCCCGAGCGTAGGAGCCGGTCCCGCTCCGCCTCCAATTGCCACGCCCGGTAGGTCGGCCACAGAATGTATATGCCCAGTGCCAAGGGCAGCACAAGCAGTGCCCATTTGCCCCAGACCTGACTGAACTTCGGTGCCACGGCTCTCTCCCCAGTTGAAACTGCCCACAGCAAGGTGCAAAAATACAGACTCCGCCCCCAGACACGACCGCTCGGGGTTGCTCGTATACTGTTCCCGATACGGACGCCAACTCTGCAATGCCAGTGCGCCTCATCACGGTCGATCTGTGGAACACGTTGCTGGGCGCAGCCGGTTCGGCACAGCGGCACAACGCCCGCATGGAACGGCTACGTGCCTACGCGCTCTCCTACGGTCGTGAACCGCAGCCGCAGGAGCTGCAGCAGGCTCTCCAGCGGGCGTGGGAGTACTACAACGCCTGCTGGCGTGGGCAGCAGCGGACGCCAACCGTTGTGGAGCTGACTGAAATCTTGTGGCGCCACCTGGGACTGCCACACGACCCAGCACGGCTCGCCCGCCTGGCAGAGGAGCTTGCTGCCGACATCCTGGACCATCCCCCGCCACTGCTGCCTGGGGCACGCACTGCGCTGCAGCAGCTTGCGGCACGCTATCCCCTGGGGCTGATTTCGGACACGGCATTCTCCCCTGGCAGTGTGCTGCGGGAGCTGCTGCGGCGATACGGCATTGCCGAGCTCTTCACGGCATTCAGCTTCAGCGACGAAACCGGCGTGGCAAAACCTCATCCCCACGCCTACCGTGCCGTGCTCACCCACCTGGGAACCCTTCCCGAGCAGGCGCTCCACATCGGGGACCTGGAGGAGACCGACATCCTCGGCGCAAAGCAGCTCGGCATGCACGCCGTGCTGTTCTTGGGCGACTCCGACAGCGAGTTTCCCAAGCCGCAGCACACCCGCGCTGACGCCATCGCTACGCACTGGGAGCAGGTTCCACAGCTCATCGAGCAGCTCCAGACGGCGCCGTGAAGACACTGCTGCTCAATCCCGCCACAGACCCCGAAGCGCTCCCCCGCGCTGCCGAACTCCTCCGAAGCGGCGAACTCGTTGCCTTCCCCACCGAAACCGTGTACGGGCTGGGGGGCTGTGTCTTCAATGCGGAAGCCATTGCCCGCATCTTCGCCGTCAAAGGCAGACCGGCGGATAACCCGCTCATCGTCCACATCGCCGCTCCGGAGCAGGCAGCCCAGGTTGCAGCCGAACTGCCTCCGACCTACTGGCTGCTGGCGGAGCACTTCTTCCCTGGTCCGCTCACCGTCGTTCTCCGCCGCCATCCCGCTGTGCCGCCCATCGTCTCCGGCGGACTGGATACGGTTGCCCTCCGCATGCCGCGCCATCCAATCGCCTTGGAGCTTATCCGGCTCACCGGTGAACCTCTGGCAGCCCCTTCGGCGAACCGCTCCGGGCGCCCCAGTCCAACGTGCGCGGCGCATGTCCTGGAGGATCTCGATGGTGCCATCGCCGCCGTGGTGGACGGAGGTGCCTGCGAGATTGGGCTGGAGTCAACGGTGGTCAACCTGCTGAGCTCGCCCCCGGTCATCCTTCGCCCAGGGGCGATCACCGCTGAGCAGCTTGCGCGCGTCCTTGGAGAGCCCGTGACCTACTGGCAGGGTGAGGAACTTGCCGCCACCCCTTCACCGGGGATGAAGTATCGCCACTACGCTCCCAATGCCCGCGTGCTGCTGGTGTTCTCGTGGGAGGAGCTGCAGCATGTGCTCCGCACCGAGCCCCTCACCTCCAGCATTGTCCTGGCGCCTGAGGCGGCGCCGTTTCCCCTCAAGCTTCCCCTTCGCCCCCTGCGCGCAGAAACGCTCTACGCAGAGTTCCGCGCCGCCGATCGAGCAGGGATTCGCTCCATCGTGGTCGTGTGCACTCCAGAAGTGCAACGCAATGCTGCGCTGATGGACCGCCTCCGCAAAGCCGCAGCAGCACGCCCAGAGGAGCAACCATGACGCGGGGAGATGAGCCAACGGGGGGATTCGAACCCCCGACCTGCTCATTACGAGTGAGCTGCTCTACCAGCTGAGCTACGTTGGCGTTTGGGTGCAATTTTACGGACTTGCCGCAACATACAGGGGCACTCAAGCCGCCAGCCACTCCTCCACCAAGGTTGCCACCTGCGCCCCAATGCGCGGGGCAAGCGCCATACCCATGCCGTTGCACCCGAATCCCACCACCGTGCGCTCCCCCACATGCTGCACCCGTGGGAGCCGGTCCGGTGCCATCCCCATGATGCCGCACCAACGAGTCTGCACGGCAAACTCCACATCCGGTGGGAGCAGGCTGCGGGCAAGCTCCTCCAGGTGCTTCTGCACAAAGGGATTGAGCGCGAACTCGTAGGTCTCCTCCTCCTGCATTGCCCGGTGGCGTCCTCCGCCCAGCAGCAGACGCGTCCCGAGCGCACGGAAGTAGTAAAACCCCGCCTCCATGTGGAAGGTCCCGCACCACAACTGCCGCCCTAAGGGGATGCTCAGCAGAACTTGTCCCCGCGCCGGGCGGATCTCCAAATTCGGCACCAGCTCCGGCAACCAGGCATTGGTGCAAAGGGCAACCACGCGCGCCCGCAGCGTCAGCGTCCGCTGTGCAGCGCTATCCCAGCAGGTCAGCGTTACGCCGCTTGAAGCGGGCTCGAGCGCTTCCGCTCGTGCTCCACTCATGGTCCAGATCCCCATGCGTGCGATGCGCAGTTGCAGTGCCCGGATCGCCCTCCCCGTGTGCAATGCCCCGTCGTAGGGTGTGGCAAGAATTGTCTGCACCTGCTCGCGTGGGAACCCAAATTCTGCCACCAGCTCAGGGCGATCGGCGAAGACATCCCCGCCGAAGGAGTCGCGCAGCAGCTCATTCCAATAGTCAACGGCGTGGCGCACGTGCTCCTCGTGCGGGCGTATCAGCTCGTAGCCTCCGACGGGCTCGTAGCCCAACTCCTCGGGGTCGAACTCCTCCAGCCAACGGCGGATTCCCAGCCAGCGCTCCACCATGAGCATTGCCACGCGCTCGGTGCCAGCGGAGCGGGCATGCTCTATTGCCTCCCCTACGGTGCCAATCGTGGCAAAGCCGGCGTTCCGGGTGCTTGCGCCCAACGGAATCGGGGCGCGCTCCAGCAGGAGGATCCGCAGCCGGGGATGGCGCCGTGCAATCTCCAGAGCGCTCCACATCCCCACCACCCCGCCGCCGACGATGACCACATCGGCATGCAGGAGCTCATGCTGTTCCCAAACGCTCAGCATGCTCAGAACAGCCGCGGTTGCGAGGACGTTGAGTTCAGCTCGCGCTGGAGATGTCTGTAGGCAAGCTCGGTCGCCTCCCGCCCTCGAGGAGTTCGCCGCAGCAACCCCTGCTGGATGAGGAAGGGCTCGTAGACCTCCTCCAGCGTATCGGGTTCCTCGCCGACGGCGACGGCGATGGTGTTGAGCCCAACGGGTCCTCCACCGAACTTGTCAATGATGGTCAGCAGGATGCGCTTGTCCATCTCGTCCAGCCCGAACTCATCCACCTCCAGCGCCTGCAGTGCCATTTGGGCAATGGGGAGGGTGATGGTGCCATCGCCCTTGACCTGGGCGAAATCTCGGGTGCGGCGCAGCAAGCGATTGGCGATGCGGGGAGTACCTCGGGCGCGTCGGGCAATCTCCCAGGCAGCCTCCTGCACAATGGGCACGCCGAGGATCGCCGCCGTGCGGTGCACAATGGCGCACAGCTCTTCGGTCCCGTAGTAGTCCAGCCGTGCCGCGATCCCGAAGCGCGACCGCAGGGGAGCGCTCAGCAGCCCTTGCCGTGTGGTGGCACCCACGAGCGTAAAGCGGGGCAATCGCAACTGCACCGAACGCGCCGCCGGACCGGAGTCGATCACAATGTCGAGCCGGAAATCCTCCATCGCCGCGTACAGGTACTCCTCGACGCTGGGGGAAAGGCGATGGATCTCATCAATGAGCACGACGGCGCCCTCGGGCAACGTGGTCAGCAGCCCCGCCAGGTCCCCCGGGCGCTCCAACACCGGACCGGAGACCATGCGGAATTCTGCGCCCATCTCGCGGGCAATGATCGTTGCCAGCGTCGTCTTGCCCAGCCCTGGCGGACCGGTCAGCAGCACGTGGTCGAGCGCCTCGCCGCGCTGCCGAGCCGCTGCGACAAAGACCTTGAGATTCTCCACAACGCTGCGCTGCCCGATGAACTCGGCAAAGGAGCGTGGGCGCAGTTGCGCCTCTTCGACATCCTCTGCCATGCGCTCCGGTCGCAGCAATGGATTCCGCTCCGCCATGCACCAGCCCGAGGAGTTTTGGCACGAAAATAGGGCTTTTGCCACTTCAGCAACACCCCAGCCGCTTGCGGAAATCCGCTATCGTCCGCAGCAAGCCCTCTCGGCGCTCCACTGTCGGCTCCCAGCCCAATAGCTCCTGAGCCCGGCGAATATCGGGGCGACGCACGCGGGGATCGTCCTGCGGCAACGGCTCGAACACAATCGGGCTGTTCGCCCCCACAAGCTGTCGAATCTCCTCGGCAAGCTGCAGCACGGAGACCTCGTCCGGATTGCCCAAATTGACCGGTTCGACAACCTCCGACAGCAGCAGCCGGTAGAGCCCCTCGACCATATCGTCCACGTAGCAGACCGAGCGGGTCTGCCGCCCATCGCCGTAGACTGTCAAGGGCTCTCCCCGCAACGCCTGCACGATAAAGGTCGGGATTGCCCGCCCATCATCCATGCGCATGCGCGGTCCGTAGGTGTTGAAGATCCGCGCAATCCGCGTCTGGAGCCCGTGGTAGCGGTGGTACGCCATCGTCATCGCTTCGGCGAAGCGCTTTGCTTCGTCGTAGACTCCACGCACCCCGATGGGATTGACATTTCCCCAGTACTCCTCCGGCTGCGGGTGCACCAATGGGTCGCCGTAAACCTCGCTGGTGCTGGCAAGCAGGAAGCGGGCTCCCTTGGCTTTTGCCAACCCCAACGCCTTGTGGGTTCCCAACGAGCCCACCTTGAGCGTGTGAATGGGGTGCATCTGGTAGTCCTTCGGGGAAGCCGGCGAAGCAAAGTGCAACACCGCAAAGAGCTCGCCCTCGACGTAGAGGTAGTTCGTCACGTCGTAGTGCACAAAGCGGAATCGCCGGTGCCCCAACAGGTGGGCGATGTTGTCCACCGAGCCGGTCAGCAAATTGTCAATGCAGACCACCTCGTACCCCTCCGCCACGAAGCGGTCGCAGAGGTGCGACCCCAAGAATCCTGCTCCACCCGTGATGACCACCCGCCGGAGTGTATGCACAGACGGCATCTCCACTACCTCAGCAGCAACCACTCAGCCACGTTGAAGTAGATCAGCAACCCCGTGACGTCAATGAAGGTCGTCAGGAACGGACCGGAGATGAGCGCCGGGTCTATTCCCACGCGCTTGGCAAGGACGGGGAAGACGGAGGCGACGAGATTGGACCAAATCGTCACAAACAGCATGCTCATGCCCACAACGAGCGCTACCTCGGGTCCGCCCCGCCAGAAGAAGCCTCGCAGCCACACCACCAGCGCCAGCGCACTGCCCAGAGCAGCTCCAACGGCAAGTTCCTTGAAGAACACCCGCAGCCAATCCCGCGGCACGATCTCCCGCAGCGCCAACGCACGCACGATAATCGTTGCCGACTGCGTCGCAACGTTGCCCCCCGTACCGATGACCACCGGGATGAAGAAGCTCAGCTCGATGATGCGCTGAATCGCCCCCTCATACGTGGCGATCACCGTGGAGGTGAGGAAGTCCGACACCAGGAGCAGCAACAGCCATCCCACTCGGCGCTTCCAGAGATGCCAGACCGATGCCTCGCGGTACGGGAACTCGATGGGGGCTACAGCAGCAATCTTTTGGAAGTCCTCGGTCACCTCCTCGACCGAGACGTCCATGACATCATCGAAGGTCACGATGCCCAGCAGCACGCCGTCGGAATCCACCACCGGCAAGACCGAAAGGTCGTACTTCTGCATCATGTGCACGGCGGTCTCGCGGTCCTCGAAAGCAGAGAGGCTCACGACCGAGTAGTTCATCACATCCGCGATGACGGCATGCTCGGGGGCAAGGACCAACGTGCGCAGTGGGACCTCGCCGAGCAGGTGCCCCTCGTCATCGGTGACGTAGAGGTGGTTGAGCGTCTCGCTGTCGCGTCCATAGCGGCGCAGGTACTCGAGTGCCTCTCTGACGGTCCAATAGGGGAGCAGTGCCACGAATTCCGGGGTCATCAAGCGCCCGACGCTCTGCTCGGGGAAGCCCAGCAGGAAGCTGGCTTCGCGGAAGTCTTCGGGCTTGAGCAGCGTTAGCAGGCGGCGGGTAACCTCGGCGGGCATCTCCTCCAGGAGTGCCGTGCGATCGTCTGGGCTGAGCTGGCGCAGGAGCTCTCGGGTCTCCTGGTCGGTGAGCTCCCGCAGCAATGCATCCTGCTGTGCTGGCTCCAGGTAGGAGAAGACCTCTGCGGCAATCCAGCGCGGGAGCGCCCGGAAGAGGATGATGCGATCGGCTTTGTCCAGCTCCAAAAGCAGCTCGGCGATCTCCGGAGCCTGCCAATCCGCCAGGGCTTCCCGCAGCTCGCTCCAGCGGCGCTCACGCAGGAGCTCCTCAATCTCGGGCTTGAGCAATTCCTTGAGCATGGCTCTCCTCCGCCGGTGGAACCCGCCACAGGAGCGCGAACGCACAACCACTGCATCCCAGCGCCCAGAGGAAGGGCGCCGCCGCTCCGAAGTGCTCCCACAGCCATCCCGCCCAGAGCGCTGCCCCGAATGCGGCGATGCTCCCCACAGTAGCGTAGAGCCCCAACGCCGTTCCCCGCACCTCAGCGGTGGTGATATCGGCGATCCAGGCGCGCGAAGCCGTCTCCAGCGCTGCCATGCCCACCCCCAACCCCACAACCGCCAGAGGTGCAATGACTGCGCTTCTCCCAATTGCCAGCACAGCACATGCGACCGCGCACAGCAGCACACCCAATTGCAGCACCGCCCGCCGTCCAAACCGGTCAGAGAGCCGCCCCATCGGCGCTGCCGCTACCGCGTAGAGCAGGTTATATCCAGTGTACGCCCCCAGCGCGAAGAGATCGTTGCCGAACTCACGCAATCTCAACACCACAAACGCCATCCCGGGGAATCCGATCGCGAACGCTCCCCAGAAGAGAAGCGCGCGGTATACAGAGCCGGGAAGCCGCATCCTGGTCGCAGAGCGCTCCGGCGTCGCCGAAGCACGGCTCGGTGTGCCCACACGAGGTTCGCGAATCCGCCAGCTCAGCACAATCGCTACTACCGAGGGCACAAGGGTCAAGGCGAACAGCTCCCGATACGCCCCGGGCATCCAGCCGAGCCACCCCAATGCTGCCAAGGGTCCAAGCACGGCGCCCCACGTATCCATCGAACGGTGGAATCCAAAGACGCGTCCGCGCTGCCCCTCCGGAGCCACCGCTGCCAGCAGGGCATCCCGCGGCGCCGTCCGCAGCGCTTTGCCCAGCCGGTCCAGTAGCTTCCCCCCGAACACGCTCCACCATACCGGCAACACTGCAGGGATGGGTTTGACAAGCCCTGAAAGCGTATACCCCGCGATGACGAATTCGCGCCGACGTCCAACCCGATCGGACCACCGCCCAATCACGCCCTTGAGAAGCCCCACAAGCGCCTCCGAGCTCCCCTCGATAATCCCGAGCACGACCGGCGACGCCCCAAGTCCATGCACCAAAAAGAGCGGCACAACGGGGTAGAGCATCTCGCTGGCGAAATCCGTGCACAGGCTGATCCAGCCCAAAAGCCACACCAGGTTCGGCAGCCGCTGCATCGGTTCGGTGCGCCTGGAAAAGTTCTCAAAATTACAGCGATGGCTCCACGTGCCGGGAAAGCGCTATCTTGCGTAACCAAGCCCCTCGGTGTGGGTTATTACGCGCGGCATGAAGCGCCCGCTTGCCAACTGTAGCGATGAGGAACTCTTTGCTCTGATGGGCTCGCCAAACCGCCAGCGTGCCGAAGCTGCGTTCCACGAACTCTACGCCCGATACAGCCAGCGGGTTTACAGCTACTGCGCCCGCATCTTGGGCAATCGGCAGGACGCACAGGACGTGTTCCAGGAGACCTTCCTGCGCTTCTGGCAAAGTGCTCAGCAGGAACGCACAATGACCAATGTGCCGGCATTCCTGCTGCGCATTGCACGGAACCTGTGCTTCAACTTTCTGCGGGACCATCACCCGACCACCGAGTTCGAAGAGGAGCTCCATACGCCGCCGACATCCTCCTCTCCAGAGCATCAGCTCGAGCGGGCGGAGTTGAGCACCATCCTTCACCGTGCGCTGGCACAACTACCTCCGGAGTACCGCGAAGCGCTCGTCCTGCGCGAACAGATTGGGCTCTCCTACGCCGAAATCGCGCACATCGTCGGAGCCAGCGAGAGCGCCGTCAAGGTGCGCGTCTTCCGAGCCAAAGAGAAGCTGCGCCAGCTCCTGGCGCCCTACATCGAGGAGCTACAACACTACCGGCAGTCTAGCTCAGCCCAGAGGGAGCCATGACCTCCGCCGAATATCTCCAGCGCCTGCACGAACTGCTCGATGGGGAGCTCCCGGCAGAGGCAGAAGAGGGGCTCTTCTACGCCCTTGCAGCCGATGCTGAACTACGAGCCGCCCTCCGGCAGCTCATCCTCGTCCAGCGCGCTCTCGTGCGGGAGCAGCCCTCCATCCCAGCGCAGCTTGAGCAGCAGCTCTTCCAGCGCTTGGGATTCGCCGAGCAGGGCATTCGCCAACGCTGGCAAACCGGCGCCATCGCCATTGGTTCGGCGCTGCTGGGCTTTGCCCTGGGAGCGCTCCTCTTCTTGCGCACGCCGGAGCCCTCTGCGAGCTCATCGCCGCAACCCTCCCCTGCAGTGCTTGAGATGGCGCTCCCCATGCGCGCCCCCGCAGCACTACCTGCTCTGCGCATCCCCATCGCTCCACCGAGCACCGCTCCACAGCCGAGTCTATCGGAGCCACCTGCAGCCGTTGTACAGCCGGTGCCCCCACAGGAATCGCCCATAGCTACGTTCACACCGCCGCAGCCCAGTCCTACCGAGGCGTCTCCTGCTACATTGCCGGAGAGCATCCAGCTTCCGGTATCTCCGGGATTGCCCCTGCGCGTGGGGATCCGCTTCCTGGGGCTGTGGCAGCAGAGTAGCCCGGAGGCAACACTTCCCATGCAGAGCTCCGGCGTGCGGAATCTGTGCCTGAGCGTGGAGCAGCCCCTGAGCACAGCCCATGCAATTGCCCTCGAAGCCGGCAGCGAGGACTTCCCACAGGTCTTCTCCAGTGAGCGCACCGGGCTGCAATACCGCCAGCGCCCCACACTCCTGTGGGTTGGGCTTGCCCATCATTGGGAGCCCTCGGCGGAGGCATCCGTTGTGCCCTTCCTGCATACCCTCCTCGGCGGCACGGTTGTCGGTCCCGTTGGGAAAGCCTGGGTGGGAAGCGCAATCCGGCTCGGGGAGCGCTCCCAGCTCCGCATCGGGCTGGAGGGCACGCTCCTGCTGTACCGCTTCGAAGGGCAGTGGTTCAGCACACGGAAACTGGGGATCAGCTATGGCATGGCGTTCTCTCGGTAAGGTGGCTCTCCCGTTGAGCCTGCTCCTGTGGGGCTGTG
Organism: Bacteroidota bacterium; assembly: GCA_030550275.1. Classification (GTDB taxonomy): domain Bacteria; phylum Bacteroidota; class Ignavibacteria; order Kapaibacteriales; family HRBIN21; genus HRBIN21. The sequence goes on along the minus strand of JAUQPR010000003.1, from coordinate 125,401 downwards.
TCTCGCCTGTGGACCTTCCCACGGAGCGCGAAACGGTGCCAACGCAGACTCAGACGCCGCTGGAGCTCATTGAGCGGGAGGTCACCGTGGAGGTCACCAGCGGGGACGATACCTTCCGGACGGCAGCATACCAAGTGGAGCTGAGCACTGCTCAGATTGATACAGGCGCCGGAGAGCGTCTGCGGGCGCGCATCCTGTTGCGACGGAGCGAGCCAGTCGTTGCTCCGGTCGTGCTGGATTCGCTTGAGCTGCTCATCGCTCGCTTGCCCGGCGGACGCCGCAGTGGAGCGGAGGTGCTCGATGGGCTGCAGCTGGACCTCCAGGAGCGGCTCGACGACGGCACCGTATCCCGAAGCTGGCGCTGGCGTCCAGGGATGCCTATGGCGAATGCCCGAATACAGCTCGTCCTAGAGCGCTGGTCCTCTGCTCCGCCGCAGTGGCGCCTGCAGTGGGAGCTTGTCGTGCTGCGGGATGATCGCAAGCCCCGTCTCCTCACGGTCCGCGCCACGCTGTTGCTGCGCCCCCGCCGCTGATGCCCTCGAGAAGTGCGAAATGCTGTATTTTTGCGCTGCGTGGTCGCTTAGCTCAGCTGGTCCAGAGCGTCCGTTTCACACGCGGAAGGTCGGTGGTTCGAATCCACCAGCGACCACACCAAGGCGCCACGAGGGCAGTGCGCTCCTGCCGCAGCATGCTGTGCAGGGACACGCGTGAGCAGCACTCCACACACGTCGTGCGTACCCCAGCGAACCAATGGCGCAGCGTCCGGTCATCCTCAGCGGTATCCAGCCATCGGGGAAGCTGACCATCGGGCACTACACGGGCGCCCTCCGCAACTGGGTTGCCCTGCAGGACAGCCACGAATGCTACTTCATGATTGCCGACCTGCACGCCATCACGGTGCGGCAAGAGCCCGAACAGCTTCGCCAACGCACGCTGGATACGGCGGCACTCTACCTGGCATGCGGTATCGATCCGCAGCAAAGCGTGCTCTTCGTCCAATCACACGTGCCAGAGCATACGCAGTTGACCTGGGTGCTGGCATGCCTGACTGGCATGGGGGAATGCCAGCGCATGACGCAGTTCAAGGAGAAATCGCTCCAGCACCGCCACAACGTTAACGTGGGCTTGTTCGCCTACCCTATCCTGATGGCGGCGGACATCCTGCTCTACCAAGCCGATCTCGTCCCCGTGGGCGCCGACCAGAAGCAGCACTTAGAGCTCACGCGCAACCTCGCCGAGCGCTTCAACTACTACTACGGCGAGACCTTCCGCATCCCCGAGCCCTACATCCCTCCGCTCGGCGCCAAGATCATGAGCCTGCAGGAGCCGACGAAGAAGATGTCCAAATCCGACCCCAACGAGAACGCCGTCCTGTTCCTGACCGACACGCCGGAGGATATCCAGCGCAAGATCCGCAAAGCGGTCACGGACTCCGGACGTGAGATCCGCTACGAGGAGCAGCGCCCCGGCATTGCCAACCTCATCGTGCTCTACCACGTCGCCACGGGGAAGAGCATTCCCGAAATTGAAGCCGAGTTCGGCTCCGCCGGGTATGCCACCTTCAAAGCCGCTCTGGCAGAAGCCCTCATCGAATTCCTCCGCCCCATCCGCGAGGAGTACCTTCGGCTGCGGGCAGCCGAGGACCATCTGCACAACCTGCTTGCCGAGGGAGCCCGCAGGGCGCGGGAGCGCGCTGCACATACACTGCAGCTCGTCTACGAGCGGGTCGGGTTTCTGAAGGCTCCTGTGCTGGAGTTCTCCGGAGCTGTGGTGTCCAACCAAAGAGGGTAGCGCCATGCCGATCTACGAGTATCGCTGCGAACGCTGCGGAGCAACATTCGAGTACACGCAGCCCATCACGGCACCAGCGCTGGAGTACTGCCCTGAGGAGGTTTGCCAGCAGGAGCCGAAAGGGAGCGGGCGAGTCCAGCGGTTGCTCAGCCGCAATGTTGCCTTCATCTTCAACGGCTCGGGCTTCTACATCACCGACTACGCCCGCAAATCCGGCTCCGAGAGCTCGGCAGAGCGCTCCGAATCCTCGAGCACGGCAGCGAACTCCAGCGCCGCATGCGCCTGTGGTGGCGCCTGCGAAAATGCCTAAACCCGTCTGGCACACATCGGCTCAGGGCTGGCACAACGCCAGCCCTTTTGCGTTCGTACGATTGCGCCCATGGAGATAGCGGAATTCTGGACCATCTGCGCTGCGAATTCCATCGTGCTGGAGCCGGAGCAGCTGCAAGCCCTGGAGCGCTACGTGCGCGAGCTGCGGTACTGGAACGAGCGCGTCAACCTGATTTCACGCAAGGATATCGAGCACCTCTACGAGCGCCACATCCTCCATTCGCTTGCCGCGCTCAAGTACGTCGAATTCCCGCCGCGCGCCCGCTGTGTTGACATCGGCACCGGAGCTGGGCTCCCTGGCATCCCCATCGCAATCGCCCGCCCGGATCTCCACATGCTGCTGGTGGAGTCCGTCGCCAAAAAGGCACGCCTGGTTGCGATGTTCGCCGCCCACACGGGGCTACGCCACCTGCAGGTCAAGCGCGCCCGCATCGAAGAGCTGAGCAGCTCTCCACAGTACCGCTCCGCCTTCGATATCGCGCTGGCACGAGCCGTGGCTCCGCTGCCGACGCTGCTTCAATGGGCGGAGCCCCTGCTCAAACCCACAGGGAAGCTCGTCGCATACAAAGGCGGCGATCTCCAAGCCGAACTGCAAGAGGCGCACGCGCGCTTCCCAACGCTGCGCTCTACGGTGCACGACATCCGCCTTTACGGCGCCCCATGGTTTGAGGAGAACCAAAAGCGCCTGGTCGTCTGCGAATTCGTTCCCCAACCTGCCACTTCTGCATGAGCCTCCGCAACGCTACCGTGGCATTGCTGTGCGCCGGCTCTGCGCTGGCGCAACCGCTCAGGGTCTCTCCACCGGAGCCCTTCATGCTGGTCCGTCTCTGCTGGAGCGATTCGCTCCCCTGGCAGCTCCTCTGGGATGCTGGCGCCGACGAGCATAGCCTCCGGCTTGGCAGCCATTGCCTGACGGCGGTGCTCCCGGCTTCCGGCGTTGCACAACTGCAGCAGTCGGGACTTCGGCTGGATACGCTCATCGCTGACCTTGCCGCCTTCTACAGGGAGCGGATTCGTCGGGCAGCCCTCCCCACGCCCACAGCGGATGACCCTGCCAACTTCCGCTTGGGCACACTCGGCGGCTTCTACCGGCTACACGAGATCTTCGAGGAATTCGACCGCATGCGCCGCTTCCTCCCCGAAGCCGTCTCCGAGCCGGAGATCATCGGCTACTCCGTCGAGGGGCGCCCCATCTACGGCTACCGCTTCACCCTGGCGGCGAACCCGGACACCGTCCCGGCGGCTCTCTACACGGCTCTGCACCATGCCCGCGAACCTGGCGGCGTGACCACGCTGGTGTACTTCCTGTGGTGGCTGCTGGAAGGAGCACGGCGCGGCGACCCGGAGGCGCTCTTCCTGCTGCGCAATCGGCTGCTTTACGTCGTCCCGGTAGTCAATCCCGACGGCTACGCCTACAACGAAGAGACCGCTCCAGAGGGTGGCGGCATGTGGCGCAAAAACCGCCGTCCCAACCCCGATGGCAGCTACGGCGTAGACCTCAACCGCAACTACGGTCCACCGCACTTCTGGGATTCCCCCAACCGAGGCTCCTCAACCAACCCGCGCTCGGACACCTACCGCGGAACCGCCCCTTTCTCCGAGCCGGAGACCCAGGCGCTCCGAGACCTCTGCCTGAGCCTCCCCTTCCACACGGCGCTGAACTACCACACCTACGGCGAGTTCCTCATCTACCCATACGCGGCGCTGCCGCGGGAGACGCCGGATTCGCTCCTCTACCGCCTGCTCTGTGCCGAGGCTTCGCGCCCCAGCCTGTATTCGTTCGGACGTGACCGGGAAACGGTCGGCTATGCCGTGCGCGGCGCCTCCGACGACTGGATGTACGACACAAGCGACGGCAAACCCAAGACGCTTGCGATGACCGCCGAGGTCGGCTCGCTCCTGGACGGCTTCTGGCCCGAGCCCGAACGGATCCTTCCCCACGCGCGGGAGAACCTCTGGCTCAACCGACAGATCGCCTGGAGCGCGGGAGCCAATCTCCGCCCATTCCGATGGGAGCTGCAGTGGGAGCCTTCGCCAACCCTGCGCCTGGAGCTGTGCAATCTCGGGGCACAAACCGCCCCTGCCGGTGCCGCCGTGCGTATCGTCAGCCTGGACAGCCTCGTCCAGGTGAGCAATTCCCCGCTCCAGCTCCCCGAACTGCCACCGGCGCAGTGCACTGTGGGGACGTGGTCGCTGCACTACGCCTCCGGACGCCCCAACGGTGCACCGCTGCACCTGGAGCTGCAACTGGAGCAGGACGGCGTCCTGCGCCGCGATACGCTCTCTCTGTGGGGAGGACGCCCAGTCGTGCACACGCTCTTTGAGCAGCCCGCAGACTCGGTGTACTGGGACCTCCGGGACTGGGCGCTGGCGTACGACTCCACCGTGGAGCAATGGGCACTGACCGACAGCCCCGATGGGGCATATCCGGATTCGGCGACTCTGGTGCTGCAACAGCGCCTGCCCGTCACTATCACCCCCCGCAGCACAGCGGTCCTGGAGTTCTGGATACGCTGGAGCGTGGAAGCCCGCTTCGATTTCGCCGTTGTGGAGTTCTCCACCGATGGTGGCGCACGCTGGCAGCCCGTCCGAACCGAGCGCATGCGCCCTGCCTCCGGAATCGCTTCCAGCCGCCAGGAGAGCGGCTACGGCTTCGATGGGAACTTCCCGCTGTGGATTCCGCAGCGGGCGGTGCTCGCCGGCGTTGCTGGGAAGCCGCTTCTGCTCCGCTTCCGGTTGCTGAGCGACGCTTCGGGGAGCTTCGACGGCGTTTGGCTGACCCGAATCCGGATATGGGAGTTCGGCGATACAACCCTCCCCGTGCTGGAAGCCGCCGAGAAGCCGATGCCTCGGCTCCTGCCGCACCCGCTCCGGCGCGGCGAATACGCCACCCTCGAGCTCGGAGAGCCGGAAAGCAGCACAGTGCTGCTGGAGCTGGTCTCCGTGCACGGTGTCCGGATTTGGCAGGCGCTGGTGCACGGCGCCGAGGGCTTTGCCTCCTTCCGCTTGCCGCACGAGCTTGCCCCGGGATTTTACCAGCTCCGACTCCGCACCGGGCTGCGCTCCTGGAGCCTTCCGTGCATCGTGCTATAGCGGGCGCACGGCGATCGCTTCAATCTCCACCAGCGCCCCGCGCGGAAGCGCGGAGACCTCCACCGTCGTTCGCGCCGGAGGAGTAGCGCCGAAGAACTCGGCGTAGACCTCATTCATCGCGGCGAAGTCCTGCATCGAGCGGAGGAAGACCGTTGTCTTGACCACGTGCCCCAGATCTGAGCCCGCCGCCTCCAAAATTGCCCGCAGGTTCTCCAACGCCTGCCGCGTTTGCGCCCGCACGTCCGCAGCGACGAGCTCCCCGCTTGCGGTGATACCGATCTGCCCGGAAACGAACACCAACGTTCCGCTGACGGCAACAGCGTGCACGTACGGACCGATCGGCTGTGGAGCCTGCGCTGCAATAATGCTCTCGCGCATTGCTACGATGGAGCTGAACCGACATACTCCGCAACCAGCCATGCCGCCCCCAGCGCCCCCGCCCAGCTTCCGAACTGCGCTCTCCGGACCTGGACCGTCGGAACAAGCGGGGGAAGCGCCCGTTCATGGACAACCCGCGCAACCAGCTCCGGCAACTGCGGGAAGGCTTCCACGATCCCCCCGCCGAGCACCACCACCTGGAGCCCCAGCAGCGCCAACGCCGAGGCAATCCCAATACCGAGCACCCAGCCGTACCACACCAGGCACTCTCGAGCAGCCTCATCGCCGGCGTGGTAGGCGCGCGCGAGCGCATCGAGCGTAACCGGCTGTGCAAAGAGCTCCGAATGCGGATACCGCCGCACTACCGACGCAGCGCAGCGCAGCAGCGCACTCATGCCGGTGTACTCCTCGAGCACCCCAATCCGGTACGGCGGCAGCCCCGTAATGCCGGTCGCTGTGATGTCCACCACCATGTGTCCGATCTCGCCGGCAGTACCATCCACGCCGCGCCACAAACGCCGTTCCAAAACGAGCGCTCCGCCAACCCCAGTCCCCAGGGTCACGTAGAGGAAGCTCTCTACGTCGTGCGCGGCTCCGTACAGCGCCTCTGCCCATGCGGCAACGTTGGCATCGTTGTCCAGCAAGATCGGGCAGCGGAGCCGCTCCTGCAGTCCCTGCTGCAGCGCGAAGTTCCGCAGTCGTGGCAAATTGGGCGCAAGCAGCAGCTCACCCCTTCGGTTGACGAGACCGGCAATACCGATCCCCACTCCGGCAAAGTGCTCCACGTGCAGCGCCTGCAGCTCCCTGACAAGCCAGGCAAGGAACTCCTGCGGGGATGCCTCAACCGGCGTCTCCACAACCCGCTGATGCACCGGCTGCTGCGCGCCGGGCGGCAGCACCACCAGCTTGGTTCGGCTGGCACCGATATCAACGCCCACGAGCATCGAGCACCGCTGTGCTCTCGCTTACCACGTACAGCGTCTCTCCAGGGCGCACCATGCCGTAGCGTTCGCGCGCAAGGCGCTCGATCTCCACTGCCGGACGCGTCCGCAGCCGATGGAGGAGCTGCCGCAGAGAGTCCACCTCCGCCTGCAGGCGCTCATAGTGCTGCTGCTGTGCCCGGTAGCGCTGCTCGATTCTCCAGCGTGTGAGCACCCCGTAGCGCGAGAAGAGCGCAAACAGCAGCGCTACGAGCACGGCGCCGAGCAGCACCCAGCGCCGGCGCCAACGCCGGAATTTGCCGGCAGAGGGCATGAGCTACCGAGCCCACCGGGCAAGGAACTCCACGAATGCGTCCATCTGCTCGCGCGTGCGGCGCTCCGTGAGGGCAATGAGCAAGCCCTGCAGGCGCGCCCCAACCCGTCGGGTGGGCACCCCCGCCAAGAAGCCGTGTTCGATCCCGCGCCGCACAATCTCCTCCGGTTCGACCGGCGTGCGCACCAGAAACTCACGGAAGAACGGCTTGCCAATGGGGAGTTCGTACCCGGGCAACTCTGCAATGCGCTCGGCAAGGTAATGCGCACGCTGCAGGCACTGGCGCGCCAGCTCCCCAATCCCCTGCTTGCCCACCCAGGCAAGGTAGATGGTCGCGGCAAGCATCATTAAGCCCTGGTTGGTGCAGATGTTGGAGGTCGCGCGCTCACGCTTGATCTGCTGCTCCCGCGTCTGCAGCACCAGTACAAATCCACGCCGCCCCTCTGCATCCTCCGTTGCCCCGGCGATGCGCCCCGGCATAAGGCGAATCCACTGCCGCCGCGCAGCAAACAGCCCCAGGTACGGTCCCCCCAGGCTCAGCGGGATGCCCAAAGGCTGCCCCTCTCCGACGACGACATCCGCACCGTATGCCCCCGGCGGCTGCAGCAGCCCCAGCGAGATCGGGTCCACCACAACCACAAAGAGCGCCCCAACACGGTGTGCCAGCTCCCCAGCGGGGGCAACATCGTCCACCGTGCCGTAGAAATTCGGCTGCTGGACGACCACCGCCGCCGTATCCTCCCGAACCTGCGCCTCGAGCTCTTCGTACGGGATGGTCCCGTCCTCGGCGATGAGGCTTTCGATGGAGATTCCCCGACCAGCACACACGGTCTGTGCCACACGCCGGTAGTGCGGGTGCACCTCTCCGGCAACGATGATGCGCTTGCGTCCGGTGGCAGCGGATGCCAGGAAGCACGCCTCGGCAAGCGCTCCGCCAGCATCGTAGAGGGAGGCATTGGCAACATCCATGCCTGTGAGCTCGCACAGCATGGACTGGAACTCGTAGATGCTCTGCAGGGTCCCCTGCGCGACCTCAGCCTGATAGGGCGTGTAGGCGGTCTGGAACTCCCCGCGCGAAATCAACGCCTTGACCACTGCGGGAACGTAATGGTCGTACGCCCCCGCGCCCATGAAGCAGATGTGCGTATGCGCACCGGCATTGCGTGCGGCGAGCTCTCGGAGCAGCTCGTAGGTCTCGGCTTCCGAGAGCTGGGGCGGCAGAGGCAGCGGCTCGCGCAGGCGAAGCTGCTCCGGAATCGCTTCGAGGAGCTCCTCGATGGACTCCACCCCGATGTGACGGAGCATCTGCTGCCGGTCCTCGTCGGTCAAGGGCAGAAAGGGATGGCTCATTTGGCGCAAGAGAGCGACAGTGTAACCGGCACAAAATTACGCCCCCGCTTCAAGCCCTTGAGCCGGCGCGCTGCCTGGGCTTTCGTAAGTTTGCGTGACACTGCAAGTTGCTCAACTGCTGCACCGTCCATGGAGGTGCACAACCTGCGCATCGTCTTCAGCCCAACCGTCTACGAGAATCGCCCACGCCAGCCGCACGAGTTTGCCGAAATCGCCCGTGAAATCCGGCGCGACATCATCAAAATGCTGGTGCTGGCAGGCTCCGGGCACAGCGGAGGTCCACTGGGCACCGCCGACATCCACGCCGTGCTCTTCTTCGGTGGCTTCATGCGCTATCGCCCGCAGGAGCCGTGGTGGCCTGGGCGCGATCGGTATGTGCTCAGCGCCGGGCACCTCTGTCCGGTGCTGTATTCGACCTTGGCGCGGGCGGGATTCTTCCCCATCGAGGAGCTGCGCACACTACGCAAGTACGGCAGCCGCCTCCAGGGGCACCCTGGGCGCGATATGGGCTTGCCCGGCATCGAAACCTCCACCGCATCGCTGGGGCAGGGCATCTCCATCGCCGTCGGCATGGCGCTCAGCGATAAGTGGCTGGACAAGAACGACCGGCGCGTCTTCTCCCTCACCGGCGATGGCGAGCTCCAGGAGGGCTCGGTCTGGGAAGCCGCTATGGCTGCCGCACACTACCGGCTGGATAACCTGTGCTGGATTGTGGACAACAACGACTGCCAGATTGACGGGCGGGTCCGCGACGTCATGAGCATCTACCCGCTGGACAAGAAGTTCGAGGCATTCGGCTTCGAGGTGCTCGAGTGCGACGGACACGACTACGCCCAACTCGCCGCCTGCTTTGAGCAGTTCCTGGAGAACCATCGCCGTGGCATTGGCAAGCCGACCGTCATCATCGCCCACACGAAGATGGGCAAGGGCGTCTCCTTCATGGAGGACGACTACCGCTGGCACGGGAAGCCTCCCACACCCGAACAGGCACTGCGGGCATTGCAGGAGCTGGAGGACCCCTACATCGCCGTTGTCGAACCCAGCGAGGCAACATGAGTCGCTGGCTCCTCTGCATCGGCACCGCTGCCCTGCTGGGATGCGCGCGTCCGGAGAGCCCGGCACCGGGGTCGGCTGCCCCCACCGCAGAGCAACCAGCGGCTGCAGCGCCGGTCTCGGGTACGCCGGCTCCGGCACCCGTTCCCTCCGGTGGTGCGCTCTCGGCAGTGCCCGCGGAGACGTTGGCAACCCTTCTGCCAACCACGCTGCCGGAGGTCCGAGAGGTCTTCCCCGCAACCTTCGGGCGCCGGGTCCGCGAGCCCGAAGGCGCCATCACCACGGCAACACGGGAGTTCCGCTTCTCCAACAGAGGCTACCTCTGGCTGAGCGTGAGCGACCTTGCGGAGGTCCCCACCGAGCTGCAGCAGGAGCAGCGCCATCTCCAGGCGCCGGGGAAGGACTACCCCGCGCAGGTGCTGGAGTTCGTGCGTCTGCCCTCGGGCAGCGGCTACGTGCTCTGGGACCAAACTACGCGCAACGGGAAGCTGCGCGCGCTGCTCTACGGGCGCTTCCTGATTCATGGGGAGGGTGGGCGATTGCCGCAAGCGCTCTCCTGGGCGCGCCTGCTGGACTATCTCCCGCAGGAGCGCTACAGCCGATTTGCTCGCTCGTTGAACAATCCTTGAGCGGAGACCATGCCGGAATTTCGGCTCCTGGGCAAGAAACCAACTCGCCAAGGCTTTGGGGAAGGGCTGGTCGTGCTCGGTGAACGCTACGACAACGTCGTCGTGCTCGGTGGGGACATCACCGAATCGGTCATGACCTCGCTCTTCCGCGACCGATTCCCTGACCGCTTCTTCTCCATCGGGGTTGCCGAGCAAAACGCCACAACGATCGCCGTCGGATTAGCCCTTTCGGGCAAGATCCCCTTCTTTGCCAGCTACGGCGCCTTCTGCGCCTTCCGCAATGCCGACCAGCTCAGAATCTCGGTCTGCTACAACGAGGTCAACGTGAAGATCGGCGGAGGGCATGCCGGCGTGAGCGTCGGTCCGGATGGCGCAACGCACCAGGCGCTGGAGGAGATCGCCGTCATCCGGACCCTTCCCAAGATGACCCTGGTGGTGCCGTGCGACTACATGGAGACCAAGAAAGCCACCATCGCCATCGGCGAGATGTGGGGTCCGGCGTACGTTCGCTTCGGGCGCGCCGCCGTTCCCTGGTTCACCACGGAGGAGACACCCTTCCAGCTCGGGCGAGCGGAGATCTTCCGCGAGGGCAACGATGTTGCCATCATCGCCTGCGGCGCAATGGTCTGGGAAGCGCTCCTGGCAGCCGATATGCTTGCCAAGCGCGGCATCCAGGCACGGGTCATCAACAACCACACCATCAAGCCGATGGACATCGAGACCATCGTGGCTGCTGCCCGCGAGTGCGGGGCAATCGTGACCGCCGAGGAGCACCAGATCCACGGAGGCATGGGCAGCGCCGTTGCCGAGATTGTGGCGAAGAACTACCCCGTCCCAATTGAGTTCGTGGGCATTCGCGATACCTTCGGCGGCAGCGGCGAGCCGGAGGAGCTGATGGAGAAGTTCGGTGTCACCTGGCGCGAGATCTACGCCGCTGCGTTGGTTGCCATCGAGCGCCGCGACCGTGGCAGCACGGGTCTTCGCCGCGTCATCGACGTTCCGACGTACACCCCAACCGATGGGCAGCCGTAGAGTGCCTGCTTCAACCCAAAACAACTAAGCCCCTGCTTCCCTGATGCCTTCGGCATTTCTGTCCCAACTGGCGCTTGTGCTGGGGGTGGCGTTTGCCATCATCGCGCTGTTTGAGCGGCTGCGCCTTCCCCCCGCGCTGGGCTTGCTCATCGCCGGCGTTGTGCTCGGACCCTCTACCCTCGGTGCACTCAGCGACCCAGAGGGGATCCGCCTCCTGGGCGAGCTCGGGGTGATCCTGCTACTCTTTGCCATCGGCTTGGAGTTCTCGCCCAAAGAGTTGTGGCTGTTGCGCTATCCAGCGCTGCTCGGTGGCTCGCTTCAGATCCTGTCGACTATCGGCTTGGCTGCTCTCATCTGGCATGGAGTTGCCGACGCATCCGTGCCGGCAGCCCTGAGCGCTGGCTTTATCGTCTGCCTCAGCAGCACTGCCCTGGGGTTGCAACTCTTGAGCAAGCAGGGCGAACTCTCCACCGTGCACGGCAGAGCCGCCCTTGGAGTGCTGCTGTTTCAAGACCTGGCGATTGGTCCGCTCATCCTTGCGATGGAGACGCTGGGGAGCAGTACCCACTCGAGCAACGCGGCTGCCTTCCTTGTGCATTTTGGGGCAGTTCTCACCGGAGCAGTGCTGCTGTTCCTGCTGGTCCGATGGGGCGTTCCGCTGCTCCTGCGTGGCTTGCGCCTGCCTATTTCGCGCGAGCTCGTCGTGCTCCTGGCGCTCTCCCTGGGCATTGGTTCGGCGGTGCTGAGCGAGCATTTGAACATCCCCACGGGCTTGGGGGCATTTCTGGTGGGCTTGGCGCTCTCCGGCATCCGCGAGCGGTACCATCTGACCTTTGCCATCGAGCCCTTCCGCGATGCCTTTGCGGCGGTGTTCTTCCTGGCGGTGGGACTTTCGCTTTCGGCTTCGTTGTGGCAGATGTGGGCAAGCGTAGTGTTGCTTGCGGTGGCAATCGTTCTGGGGAAAGCGCTTCTCATCACAGTGCTCTTCGTCCTGCTGCGCTATCCGCTGCGGACGGCACTGCTGACAGCAGTGCTGCTGTCCAATATCGGGGAGTTCTCCTTCGTACTTGTGAACATCGGCAGCAGGACTGAGCTCCTCTCGGCGGCAACAACGCAGCAGCTTCTGGGAGCGCTCGTGCTGAGCATGATGCTGACACCTGTGCTCTACAGCATCGCAGAACGCCTTGCGCCGTCTGCGAGCCCGACGGCAGCAGAGCTCCCCGCCAGCGACGTCCTGGTCATCGGCTACGGAGTGAGTGGGCAGAACGTGTGCGCAGTCCTCCGCTCAGTGGGGATCTCCTTTGCCGTCATGGAGCTCAACCCCAGGACCGTTGCTGAGCTGCGTGCACGGGGGGAGCGCGTCATTCAGGGCGATTGCACCGACGAGCGCGCACTGCGCCGAGCCGGAGCAGACCAAGCGCGCGTGATAGTGCTCGCCATCTCGGATACGCTGCGCCTCCCCCAAGCCGTTGCCGTTGCCCGAACGGTGGCACCAGAGGCGTTCATCATCGTACGCACTCGCTTTGTGGCGCAGATCGAGCCACTCTACGACGCTGGCGCCTCCGCCGTGGTCGCCGAAGAGTTCGAAGCCTCCTTACACATCATCGCTATCCTGATGCGGCAACTGGGGATGCCGGAGGAGTCCATTGCAGAGGTCCAGGAGCGCTTCCGCTCCGAGCACTACCAGCGGTTCCACTACGGGGCTGTGCAGGAATGAGCCCACTCCCTGCCGACGTCGTGGACTACCTGGAGCGAGCACCCCGGCTGGAGCTTGCCGACCCGCTCCTGTACAAGCTCGGCACGCTCGCCGACAAAGAGGGCATTGGGCTCTTCGTCGTCGGGGGCTACGTGCGCGACCTCCTGCTCGGGAGTGCCCGCAAGGATATGGACTTCACCGTCATCGGCGATGCTATCGCCTTTGCCCGGCGGGTGGCACGCCGCTTCCGTTCGAAAGCCGTCGTCTACGAACGCTTCCGCACGGCACTGGTGCCCATCGGCGAGTACCGCTGCGAATTCGTCGGCACCCGAACGGAGGTCTACGAAGAGCACTCCCGCAAGCCGATTGTGCAGGAGGGCACCCTCTGGGACGACTTGCGCCGGCGCGATTTCACCATCAACGCAATGGCGCTTGCGCTCAACCAGCCGTACTGGGGTGCCCTCGTTGACCTCTTCGGCGGTCTGCAGGACCTCCATCAGCGCTACATCCGGACTCCGCTGGACCCGTGGGTAACCTTCAACGAAGACCCGCTGCGGATGATGCGGGCAGCCCGCTTTGTGGCAGCGCTCGATGGAACCCTTGCCGAGGATGCCCGCCAGGCGATGACCCGGCTGGCATCGCGCATCCAAATCGTCTCGCAGGAGCGCGTGACCGAGGAGCTGCTCAAGATTCTCTCCACTCCGCACCCGGGTAAGGGGCTGCTCCTGCTCTACCAGTGCGGGCTTCTCAAGTTCATCTTCCCCGAGCTGCACCAACTGGCGGGCGTGGAGCTTGTGCGCCAGGGTCCCTACGCCTACGGGCACAAAGATGTTCTGCGCCACACGCTGCAGGTGCTCGATAACGTTGCTGCCCGCTCCGACAAGCTCTGGCTCCGTTTTGCTGCCCTGGTGCACGATATCGGAAAAGCCCGGACGAAGCGCTTCGTTGAGGGCGTCGGCTGGACCTTCCACGGGCACGAAGAGGTGGGCGCGCGCATGCTGGAGAGCATCTTCCGCCGAATGCGCCTGCCGATGTCCGAGCTCGCCTACGTGCAGACCTTGGTCCGCCTCCACCAGCGCCCGCAAGCGCTCGTGGATGAAGGTGTCACCGACTCGGCTATTCGCCGCCTGATCGTCCAAGCCGGCGATGCACTGGAGGATCTGCTACTGCTGTGCCGCGCCGATATCACAACGCGCAACCCAGAGCTGGCACAGCGCTTCCTGGCAAACTACGACGCACTGGAACGGCGCATTCTGGAGGTGCAGGAGCGTGACCGGCTGCGCGCCTTCCAATCCCCGGTGCGCGGGGAGGAGATCATGCAGCTGTGCGGGCTGCCGCCTTCGCCCGCAGTGGGCTACATCAAAAAAGCCCTCGAACGGGCAATCCTGGATGGGCTTGTCCCCAACGAGCACGATGCCGTCCGCGACTACCTGCTCCAGAACAAGGAGCGCCTACTGGCAGAGGCACTCGCCTACCAGGAGGAGCGCTTCCGCCGGCATCGGGGCAAACCGGTGAACGCCTCACCCGAGGGAGCGTCCGGATGAACACACGCGCTGGTCTTCTGGCACTCCTGCTGCTGTGCGCCTGCCAGCGGGAGCAATGGGAGCTCCCCGCCGCGCTGGGGACTCCACAGCGGAGCAGCAACTACAGCGCAGCAGCCGAACTCCCTCCGAGCATTCCCCTCCTGCTGCCTCTGGATGCAGCGGACACAAGCGGGTGCGTTGTCCCACCATTGGTGCTCTCCTCACGGCGCTGGATTATGGCAACCTCCGGGGGCTCGCTCCTATCGGTCTCGCCCACTCGGGTGGATTGGCTCTTCCGGCTTCCTGGTGGTGCGATTGCTACCTCCCTTGCCGCCGATAGTTCCCGGGTGTACGCTTTGGCAACTGATGGCGTGCTCTACGCCCTCTCCCACGAGGGCAAGCTGCTCTGGAGCACGGCTGCGTTTGCCCCGCTGGATTCCGGCGCCGCCTATGCTCATCTCCTGCCATTCTCCGATGGCGTCCTTGCAGCAAGCCTGGCTGGAGAGCTCCTCTGCTTCAGCGGCGATGGGCGGTTGCGATGGCGCTCCAATCGAGCCGCTCCTATCGGACGGCTTCCTGCGGCATTTGCAGATGCGGTCGCTCTCTCCAGCGGACCAGGCGTCCCTGGGGAAACCGATACACTGGTGCTCCTGGATGCCTCCACCGGGCAGCAGCGCTGGGCGCGCGCCCTTCCGCTGACGGCGATCTCGAGTGGACCCGTTGTGGGCGACCGCTTCCTTGCCGTTGCTGGAATCCGCTACAATCCGGAGTCCTCGCCTGCTGCTGTGCTCCATGCATTCTCGCCCACGGGGGAGCTGCTGTGGTCCCAGCTTCTACCGGCACCGGCGCGCTTCCTCGCCACTGCGGATTCCTCGCTCTACGTCGGCATCGGCAGCACGGGGGTGGGCAATCCCATCTCCGGCGTTCTGTGCTTTTCGCGCCAAGGGAAGCTACTCTGGAAGCTGTACCTGCAAGCGGAGCTTACAGCGCCACCAATCGTCTTTCGCCAGGCGCTGCTGTGCCTTGCCCGCCAGGGTGGAGCGCTCGGAGCATACGTGCTCTCCCGCGAGGATGGCAGCCTTCGGGAGGTCCTTTCGCTCTCGGAGGCACCACCACTGGTGCTCGTGCCTGCAGTGACCCCCGATGGAGAGGTGCTCCTGGGCTGGAGCCACCGGCTGGGGCTCCTCCGCCTGAGCTACCACCCGTGGAAGTGGCTCTTCCCGTGAGCCTCAGTTGAGCACGATCTGGCGAGCAACCTCGGCTGCGGCGTCATCGCCCACCAATAGGCGAATGAGCTCCAGCGCGAAGGCGATCGCCGTCCCGGCTCCGCGGCTGGTGAGGATGTGCCCGGCGCGCACAACCGGTTCCGTCCGGTATAGATACGCCCGAAGCTGCTCCGCTACCGAAGGATGCGAGGTGACAGGGGTATCGGGCTCCAAAAGCCCATGGGCAGCCAAGATCGTGGGAGCAGCACAGATTGCGCCGATGTAAGCTCGCCGGCGATGCTGCGCCTGGAGAATCCTCGCCAGATGCGTATTCTGCAGCAGCGCCTCCGTCCCACGGGTCCCTCCCGGTAGCACCACTGCGGCGAACTCCTCCTCTTCGGGAATCTCCTCCAGCAGCACATCGGGCACGATGCGCACCCCACGCGAGCACACCACCATTGGGCTCTCTCCGGCAACGAGGACGGCAATCCCGGCGCGGCGCAGCAGGTCAATGATGGTCACCGCCTCCATCTCCTCAGTGCCATTGGCTATCGGCACGAGCACTCGACCCTCCATGGCACCGACCGCGTTGGTGCGACCTACAGGGTTTCGATGGAGAGCATGTTGGTCCGAGAGCGGCTCACAATCGGTCGTCCAATGGTGATGAGGATGCGCTCCCGCGGCAGGAAGAAGCCGCGCTCCCGCAGCAGCCGCTTGACCTCCTCAATGGTCTCGTCGGTGGACCCCACGCGCTCGATGACCACCCCGACCGTTCCCCACAGCAGCCCGACCCGGCGCGCAACATGGACGCTCTGGGTCACGGCGATGATCGGCACGGGTGGATACCGCTTGGATATCAGGCGCACCGTCTCGCCCGAAAGCGTCAGGGAGGCGATTCCGCTGACCCGCCGTTCGGCAGCGATTGCCGCCGCTGCCGCCGCAATCGCGTCCGTGACGAGCTGCTCTGGTGCTCCACTCTCCACAAGTGGCTGCACCACCTCCGGGTGTACCTTCAGCGCCCGCTCAGCCTCTTGGCAGATCGAGCGCATGGTCGCTACCGCCTCGACCGGATAGGCGCCCACAGAGGTCTCCGCGCTGAGCATGACCGCGTCGGTTCCATCCAGCACTGCGTTTGCAACGTCGCTGGCTTCGGCGCGGGTCGGAACTGGGTTGTGCACCATGCTCTCCAGCATCTGCGTTGCGGTGATGACCGGCTTGGCAGAGCGCCGGGCAAGCTCGATGAGCCGCTTCTGCACCAACGGTACCTGGACAGCGGGGATTTCGACCCCAAGGTCCCCTCGGGCAATCATGAGGGCGTCGGAGACGGAGAGAATCTCATCAATCCTCGCCAGGGCTTCAGGGCGCTCGATCTTTGCGATGACCCAAGCATCGCTCCCCACTTGCTCAAGCGCTGCGCGTACAGCTTTGATATCCTCCGCCGAGCGCACAAACGACACGGCTACGTACTCGCAGCCATGGGCAGCCGCAAAGCGGATACCCTCGTAATCGCGCGGCGTCAGGCTCGGCAGTGAGATCGCTACCCCTGGCAGGTTGATCCCCTTGCGCGAGTGCAAGATCCCTCCGGCGACCACCACCGCGCGGACTGCCTTTCCCTCCTTGCTGCGGACCCGCAACCGCAAGCGCCCGTCATCGATGAGCACGGTATCCCCAGGCTTGACGTCCTCCGCCAACGTCGGATACTCAACCGGGATGACCGGCACACCTCCCTTATGCCGCGGTATTGCACGCCCTGCGCTGGAGGAATCCACCAGTAGCACCTCCTCACCCGTGCGCAGCTCGAGGAAGTTCCCCTCCAGCTCCCCCACCCGCAGCTTCGGTCCGGGGAGGTCCACGACAATCGGGAGATACACGCCCGTCCGCCGCTCCACCTCGCGGATCCACCCGACGTAGGCGGCGTGCATCTCGACAGACCCGTGCGAGAAGTTCAGCCGGAAGGCGTCAGCCCCTGCCACGACCAGCTCCTCCAGCTTCTCCGGGGAGGAGACAGCCGGACCAACCGTGCAGAGGATCTTCGTCTTGTGGTAGAGCAGTCCAACTCGAGGCTTGCGGTGTTTGCCCATGAGCACTGCCTGTGGAACATCGAGCAAAAATACACAAGCGCAAGCCGTTGCTCTGCCCTGTTTCCGACAGCAAGCCCGCCGCGGTTTGGTATTTTTGGTGCCTCTTCCACTGCGACGATGCAGTAATGCTCGACCTGAAGCTCATCCGTGAGCGCCCGGAGGAGATCGCCGCACAGCTCCGCCGGCGTGGAGACTCCTACGACCTGGAGGAGATCCTGCAGTTGGATTCCCGGCGGCGCGAACTCCTGCGCCAGATCGAATCGCTCAGCCACCAGCGGAAGTCCGCGCAGAACGAAGTTGCTCGGCGCCGCCAGCAGGGGCAACCCTGCGAAGAGCTGCTCGCCTCTCTCAAGGCGATCGCCGAACAGCTCCGTTCCATGGAGGACGAGCTTCAGGAGGTGGAGCACCAGCTCAACGAGCGGCTCCTGCTACTGCCCAACCTTCCACATCCCAGCGTCCCCGATGGGGCAACAGAGGAGGCGAACGTAGAGGTCCGCCGCTGGGGCACTCCACAGCCGAAGGAGTTTCGGAGGGACCATCTCGAAATCGCCTCCCACCTGGGGTTGCTGGACTTCCCCCGCGCCGCAAAGGTCAGCGGAAGCGGCTTCGTGTTCTACACCGGAAAGGGGGCTCAATTGGAGCGGGCGCTGCTCAACTTCATGCTCGATTTCCACATCCAGCGCCATGGATACCAGGAGGTCTTCCCGCCCTTCCTGGTCACCCCTAAGGCAATGCAGGGCACCGGACAACTCCCCAAGCTTCGGGAGGACATGTACCACATCGAGCACGATGACCTCTATCTCATCCCCACCGCCGAAGTCCCCTTGACGAACTACTACGCCGACGAGGTCCTCCCCGCTGAGAAGCTCCCAATTAAGCTCTGCGGCTACTCTGCGTGCTTCCGCCGCGAAGCCGGAAGCTACGGGCGCGAGACCCGCGGGTTGGTCCGAATGCACCAGTTCAACAAGGTCGAGTTGGTCAAATTCTGCCGCCCTGAGGAGTCGTACGAGGAGCTGGAGAAGCTGGTTGCCGAAGTAGAGGAGCTGCTCCAAGCCTTGGGGTTGGTCTACCGCGTTGTTGTGCTCTGCGCTGGTGACTTAGGATTTGCCAGCGCGAAGACCTACGACCTGGAGGTTTGGTCGCCCTGCCAGCAGCGGTGGTTGGAGGTTTCAAGCTGCTCCAATTTCGAGGATTTCCAATCCCGGCGCGCCGGAATCCGATACCGCCCAGCTCCGGGCGAGAAACCGCGCTTTGTCCATACGCTCAATGGAAGCGGTTTGGCAACGCCTCGCTTGATGGTTGCCCTGTTGGAGCAGTGCCAGACTCCTGACGGAGCTATCAGCATCCCTGAGCCTCTCCGCCCCTACTGCGGCTTTGACATCATCCGGTGAGTGCTTCCTTGTGGAATGTGGCGATGAGAGGAGCTGTGGAAATGTGGAAAACCGGATGCCGGCTCCGCCTATCCCAATGTTGGACAATGAATTGGACAGCCCAGGCTCTGCCCGAATGCTGTGTGGAATTCGTGGGGATACGCCTGTGGAAAATACGCGCGCAGGGGGGCGATGTGGATAACCTCCGCGCTTTCCACACCTGTGTGGAAAACTTGGTGTGAGGATGTGGAAAAGCCTGTGGAAAACGCTGTGCCCTGGCGCCCTCTTGGTCGTGCTGTTGTGGGAAGCTCCTGGGTGCGCCGATGACAGCCGGAGCGGAGAGGAATCGCTGGAGCCTGAGTGGGATTCGCTGGAGGTGCTGACCGAACGACGGCTCAAGGATGAGGCGTTTCGGAGTGCGCCGGATTCCCCCATCCCGCTCCCACAGCGGCGGCACTTTGCGGGGCTGTGCTACTACCCGCCGACGAGGGAATACGTCCTCCCGGCGGCACTGCAGCGCTTCCAGCGCCTGGATACCGTTGAGCTCGCTTCCACACGTGCCGGATATCGGCATCGGATGCTGCGGTACGGTCGCCTCCTCTTCCCCCTGGGGGATACGGTGCTGTCGTTGACAGTGTACAAGCCCCTGGAGGAGGGCGGGCTGCTGTTTATTCCCTTCGCCGATGCTACCACTGGGCAAGAGACCTACGCCGGAGGGCGGTATTTGGAGCTGCAGGAGGAGCCTGGGGAGGAGGAGTACGTGCTGGACTTCAACCGCGCCTTCAATCCCTACTGCGCTTACAACGAGGAGTACGCCTGCCCAGTGGTTCCGGCAGAGAATCGGCTTCCCATCCCCATCCGGGCCGGGGAGAGGATGTGCACCTCCAAGGTCCAGCGATGAGAGCTGCCGTACTGACGTTGGTGCTGCTCGCAGGGTGCGCGCTGCTGATGCGGCAGCCAACGGGACCGTCGTGGGTAGCTGAGCTCTCGCCGGAGCCCGGGATTCCGCTATCGGAGGACCCCGTGCGCTCGCCTGGGGAGGATGTCCTGCTGTTCCTGCCGGAGGGGTGGATTACACTGGAGCTGGGGGAGCTTGCCCCTGCCGGCGTGGTGGCGACGGCGGTGAACCCGGAGTACACCCTCGGACTGGTGCTGGTATTCGTGCGTTCCGGCTCGCCGGGGCAGGTCGCCACGTACGACCTCCTGCAGTTGGCGCAGGAGAGCTTCCAGCGCCGGCTCCGCCGGACCGGTGCTGGGGTGAAGCTGAGTGGAGACTACCAGTTGCTGCGAATTGGTCCCAGGACCTTTGTAACCTACCGCTTTGCCCAGGAGGGTGTGGAGGCGCGGGCAGCGGTGTTCGTCTCCTCGGCGGGGAACGTCTACGAGGTCGTGTTGCTCCCGTTGAAGCTGCGTCCGATCGAACCTCCGGCACCGGAGGAGCAGGAGCGTCTGTTTACCGGAGTTCTCCGAGCGCTGCAGTACTGAGATGAAGCTCTCTGCCGACACGGAAGCGGTCGTAGCGTACCTGCAGGCGTATGCAAACAACTCCCTGCGCAAGCCTGGCGACCTCGGGGTGATTCTGGAGCTTGCAGCACAGCATGACGCAGCGGAGTTTGCCAACGAGATCATCTTCGCCGGGGCTTCGCTGTGGCGGGTCTACCGAATCTGGAAGCGCCTTGCGCCAGGGCAAGAGGGGTACCGAAGCGTCGAGGAGAGCTTTGCCGAAAGCGTTGCGGTGCTCCGGCAGCTCCTGGAGCGCCTTCTCCCGTGGGCACCGGAGGAGGTTTGCCAGCGCTTCCAGGAGGTCTACCTGCTCATGACACAGGGCGCGGTGCGAAACCTGGTGGACTTGGCGCACGACCTCTTCTGGCTCAAGCAGCTTCAAAACGACGCACGGCACGGTCGGCTTCCCCCACAGCCGTGATTGGGCTTTAGTTTTCGCCGGAGGCTGCCGATAACTTCGGCTGCAGGATGAGCCAACGGTGCAGGATGCACATCCGCTGGGGTGGAGAGCTGCCACGAAGCCAGCCGTTCGGCGGGACGAGGACGCCGTCGCAGCAGGGGGAGCCTGTAGGAGAGAACGCGTACGGGTTTGCTGCACTGCTGCAGGCAATGCAGATGCTCCCGCGCATCCTGCCCGGAGGGGAGGGCGCTGCTCCTGGCGCTACGGCTTCTGCTCTACCGACGGCGGTTCCCAACGGAGACGCTGGATTTGGGTTTCCACACCAAACGGCGAGGGCATTCCACAAGCCCGAATGTGGGCTCGGGCAGGCACTCATGGACAACCCCTTGGGGGCTGCCCAGCCTGCGGACCCTCAGGCATCCGGTCCGGAGACCTCCCAGGCGAATCCAGCTGCCGAGGTGCTCTTGCCGGAAGGCGGTCAAGGAGAAGCGCAGGCGAGGTTCGGAGAATTTGCTCCACCGAACGGAGCCGATGGGCTCCAGGGAGTGCACGCGGGAGCATTCTCTGCCATGAGCACGGCGAGTGGTGCGGTAGGCTCGGAGCAAGGGAGTCCACCGACACTGCAAGGCGTAACCGGGCAGCACGCTTTGGAGATGCAGCTCCGGACGCTCTTTCTGCAGGAGCTCATGCGGAGCGCAGCAGCGGGGCGCAGCGAGCATCCCCCAGCGGTTGCGCACATGCGGGTAGAGTTGCCCCAGTGGGGCACTCTCGCCTTATCGGTGGCGGTGGCGGAGGATTCCGTCCGAGTGCAAGCGGAGACGGAATCCAGCGAGCTGGGGCGGACCTTGGGCAGCAATACCGCAGAGCTGGAGCGGATGCTTGCGGGACGACAACTTCGGTTGGAGCTGCTGGAGGTGCGGGTCCGCTCTTCGGAGATGGGCTTCTCCGGCGGATCTCTCCCTCAGGGTAATCCCGATGCGCAGGAGTACCGGGAGCGCCATCGGTTTGTGTCCTCCTTCCGGTGGCATCGGAACGCCGCTGCCGCGACAAGCCAAGATGTGACACCCTCCACGGGAGCAGTCCATGCCAAGGGTTGATGCAATTGCACCACAATCGCTCTCGACGAAGGCTCTCCAGCCCCAGCGCACGGAGATGGGCAGGGATGCATTCCTGAAGCTGCTGACCATGCAGCTCCGACTCCAAAACCCCGTGCGCCCGTACGACGGGCAGGAGCTGGCAGCCCAACTGGCGGTGTTCTCGCAATTGGAGCAGCTCCTCTCCATGCGGCAGTTGATGGAGCTGGAGGTGGGGCAACTCTCAGCGCTCATGGAGGGCATCGGGAGTGCTTCTGCACCGGCGTTGCTGGGCAGTACAGTGCGGGCAGAGACTGGAAAGCTCCTGCTGGGAGTGCAGGGTTCGGTACGGGTGGGCTGCGAAGTTCCCCAAGGCACTGCAGCAGTGCGGATGGAGGTCCTGGCGTCCGATGGTCGGGTGCTGCGCTCTGTGGAGCGGCGTGGGGTATCGGCAGGAGAGCAGTGGTTTGAATGGGATGGCACAGATGCGGCGGGGAATCGGCTCCCGGCAGGGGAGTACCGCATTCGGATCGTGGCAACGATGGAGACGGGTGGGGAACAGGAGCTGGGCGCGTTCGTCGAAGGTGTTGTGGAAGCGGTCAGATTTGCTGCCGATGGCGCCTATCTCCGGCTTGGCGGAATTGAGGTTCCGCTCTCGGCAGTCCTGGAGGTTCGTCGGCGATGAATGTTCCACCAGTTGCGGGTACGCACAATGGCGTTGCTTCATTCGATGAACTCGGCGCGGTCGTCGCTTCAGGCGCATCAGCGCCGCTTGGCGGTCATTGCCGATAACATCGCCAACGTCAACACGATTGGCTACAAGGCGTCGCGGGCGCTGTTCGCCGAGGCATTGGCGCTGCGGTTTGGGCTGGGCAGCGCTGCAGGCGTAGAGGTCGGTGGGACGAATCCGCTGCAAATCGGCAACGGGGTTCGCTTCGCCGCGGTGGTTCGGGATCTGTCTCAGGGCACGCTCACGTATACGGGACGCCCCCTGGATGTGGCGCTACAGGGCGAGGGCTTCTTCGTGGTGCGGGCACAGGGGCAGATGTACTTCACGCGTGCAGGGAGCTTTGCGTTGGATGCTGCGGGGAATCTGGTGGAGAGCGCCTCGGGAGCGTTCGTGCAAGGGTACGTAGTGCAGACCGCTGGGGGACGCATTGTGCGCGATGCTTCCGGTAGAGCGGTCCTCTCTCGCCAGTTGGGCACAATTCAGATCCCGCCGGGGCTGCAGTCTCCACCGCACCAGACCGAACGGGTCCGGCTCAGCGGGAATTTGAGCACAAGCCTGGCAGAAGGGGAGTCCGTTGCCGTTAGCGCGGTCATCTACGACGTGCGCGGAGGGACGCACGTATTGCGCCTGGAGTTCCGCAAGACCGCAACACCGAACGAATTCGAGCTGAGCGTTACTCTGGACGGTTCGGCGGTGACCTTGCCTGCGGGGGCAAGCCCGGTGCAGTTTGCCGCCGATGGGACGCTCAGCTCCCCGCTCACGATTGCCCTGGCAGGGAGCGAGCTCAACGCAGCCCTCGGCGGCGCGGAGCTCTTCGATGCCACGAAGTCGGTAACGGTGGAGCTCAGCTCAGCCAGCAATCCGCTTGCTGGGTTGACGCATTTTGCCGGGCAGAGCACCGTGCAGGTAGTTGAGCAGGATGGGTACACCGCCGGTGAGCTGCTCGGCATCAGCGTTGATGCTGCGGGCAGGCTCATCGGGAGCTTCAGTAACGGGCGGTCGGAGGTCCTGGCGCAGCTCGTGGTGGCGAAGTTTCCCAATCCGGAGGGGCTGCTGCGGCAAGGGGAGCATCTGCTCGCGCTATCGCCCAGCAGTGGTGCGCCGATCTTCGGCACGGCTGGCGAGAGCTTCCCCAGCGTCCAGGTCGTCGGGGGGGCACTGGAGGAGTCGAATGTGGATTTGACCGAGGAGTTCAGCGACCTCATCGCCACACAGCGGGCGTTTGAGGCAGCGGCACGCACGATGAGCGTCAGCGACCAGATGCTGGTCGAGCTGCTGGCGCTGCGGCGTTAGCGGCGGAGCGGACCGTAGATACTGGCGGCTCCGACGGCGATGAGGGCATCGTAGCCGCCGAAATCGGGCTCCAGGTAGTACACGAAGGCAAAGAAGGTGTGCCGCGCAGCGGTCGTGTTGCCCTCCCATTCGGTGAAATCGAGCGCTTCGACCTGGCGTGTGTCGGCGTTGAGCCGACCGGTGGCGTAGAGGTAGTTGTGGCGCCCGCGCCGCAGCAACTGTCGGAGCCGGTAGACGCCCTCCTGCTCATCCCAGGCAAGCTGCCACTGTGCCGAAGGACACCAGTGGTTGAAGGAGCCCACCAGGAAGAGCTCCTGCGCGCTGGGTGGGGCGCCTTCGGGGTCGAGGATGAACTCCACGGGAATGTAGTCCTGCAGATGCGGAGGAAGATGGGCGGAGCGGAGGGCACCATCATCGGCGAACTCCCAGAAGTTGCCCCGGCGGCGCAGATCCGCCATGGGGAGCCGGATGGGCTGAGCAGCACCGGGAGGGAACTGTGCGGGATTGCTCAGGTCCAGCACTCGGTACTCGTTCTGCGCCGGGAGCTGCTCCACCCGGAAGAGCTTCCCTGCCGGGAGCATCCCAGAGATACTGCTGCGGTAGCCCGTGCTGTAGAGCTGGCGCGTGTCGGCGATTCGGGCATCCTGGGTGACCACGTACGGCTCGCACCAGCGGTGGTTGCGGTAGAAGACCACCGTATGGAGGCGGCGGTCGGTACGGCGAGCCGAAAGGGGGCGGACCCAGGCTTCCACAGTCACCGCAGCAGGGCTAACGCCGGGGGATGCCGTATAGAGGTCCGCGTACACCGTTACACGGCACTCCGCTGCGGGCTTGACAGCGAAGAAGCGAGCTTCCGCCAATGGGGTCGTTGGGGCTCGGGCGTCGTAGAGGAGCACCTTCCAATTGCCCGCATACGGCACCGAGAGCTGTGCGTTGGGCAGTCGAAGCCGCCCTCGGTAGGTGTAGAAGCTCGAAGGGGCAGGAGCGCTCTCCCAGGAGAAGAGCGTTGTGCCCGCAAGACCGAAGGCGAGGAAGACATTTTGGCTCTCCTGCCAGTCTGGACGGCAGTGGACCAACCGAGCCAGAAGCGCCGGCGGAAGCGGGCTTTCAACGTCGAGCTCCAGGGTTACAAACGGGTAGCCCGGCGCCTCCAATGGCGCCTCCTCCGAGGGGAGCTGGAGGATTGGGGGAGCGGTCTCGTCCGTGCCACCGTAGATGCGCAGATCGCGCAGGAGCACCGGGGGCTCCTGGGCAAAGAGGGTGAGCCCATAGAGGGCGATTGCCGCTGCAGCGCTTGCGCGCATGCTCAGGGGCGTTCCGGCGAGCCGGGACGGAGCGGTGAGGGTGCCTCCGGCAGCGGCGAGTAAACAATCCCCATGCTGAAGTGCAGGGCATGAGCCCGCCAGGCAATGCCGGAGACGACGGGAGTGAGCCCAAACCATCCCGATACCGTCGGCATGAGGCTGAAGAGGTCGCTGATGGGAAGCAGGTAGCGCGCTCCTACGGTGGCAAGGACCGATACAGAACTGGCGTTGGGAAGCTTGCCGCTGTAGTGGTTGCGCGAGCGCGTGCCCGTGTCCAAAAAGCGCCCGTACGGTGGGTCCACGAGGAGCTCCTGCTGAGAGAACGCTGCCAGCACCGTCCACCCCGTGTGGATGCCGGCTCGCAGCTGCAAGCTCGGCACGGAGCCAAGCGGCGAATACCCCAGCAGCAGTGTTATCCCCAGCGATGCCAGCTGGGTCTGAAGCTCGTGCTGCACTGTGCCAGCAACGGCGCGCCCATCGTCGGAACTGAACACAATTGCCTCGCGCTGGGTCAGCCGTGCATCCCGCCGGAGGTAGTTCAGCTCGCCCAGGAGCCGAAGGCGGGGAGCAAGCGGGAGCCCATCGTAGGTCAGACCCAGGCTCCATGCCGCTCCGCTTCCGGCTTCAAAGCCAGGGCAGCAGTTGGGGATGTCCGGCGATACAGTGCGGAAGTCCGCCGTATGCAGGTTCACCCCAGCGCCGATACTCACGCCGGCAGCATACTGCGCCAGCGCTGTGGAGATGCCGCAGCAGAGCAGTCCGATGAACCGTCCCAGGTGGGTCATGGCACGTAGTACAGGAGTGTTCGCACCTCTTGGGTCGGGGTTTGCAACGCCACCACGTACACGCCCGCAGGGAGCCGCTCGGTGTCCAGGAGGAGCTCGTAGTGACCAGGCTGGTGGAAGCCCTCGACGAGCCGTGCTACCTCCGTGCCGTAGAGGCTCCACATGCGGATGCGGATGTCCCCTGGCTCGGGGATAGCGTAGTGCAGTGTCGGCGCGGATGCAGCGGGATTCGGCAGGATACGCAGCTGCAGCGCTGGCGTTTCTGGGTCAAAGAGGCGTTCTCCACCCTCGCGGCAGATCTCCACCCACAGGGTGTCCGGAGGCAGGGCGACGAAGGGGAAGGTGCGTTCGGCATGGAACTGCAGGCTGTCCAGCAGAAGCGGGGTATAGTCCCTATCGCCCAAGAGGACACGGAAGAGCAGCCCCGTTGCGAGCCGGAGCTGAGCCGTCCCGGCAGGGAGTGCAGGAATTCGCAGCTCCACCGGCAGAGTTCGCCAACCCTGCTGGAGGCTGCCCAAGGGCGTCGGAGCGAGCGGCTCCAGAACTCGCGCCCAGTAACGCAGGCGTGCACTCAGTCTCCCCGGCGGGAGCGCTTGCCCGGCGGGCAGGAGCAGCAGCTCCAGCTCGATACGCTCTCCCGGAGTATAGCGCCGTCCCTGTGGCAGCCGAAGCCCTGCTGCAACCGGCTGGACGCGCGCTACGTAGTCGTACGGGTCGGATTCCGAAGCGCAGCCATCAATGGTCACGCGCACGCGGTAGCGCCCACTGCCGGGTGGCACGAAGTACTGCTCCGTTGCCCCAGGAATGGGAGCTCCGGTGCTATCCAGCCATTGGTTCCCCACAGGGGAGCTGGAGACCAGGGTATCGCCGCGCTGGGCGATCTCCGGCTTCGGCGGGCGTGGGAGCACGACGACGGTGAGGCGCTCGGAGGCTGCTTCCCCGCATTCGTT
This sequence comes from Bacteroidota bacterium, assembly GCA_030550275.1. Lineage (GTDB taxonomy): Bacteria > Bacteroidota > Ignavibacteria > Kapaibacteriales > HRBIN21 > HRBIN21. The sequence continues at coordinate 98,578 of JAUQPR010000003.1, read as the reverse complement.
GGATGCTTGGACCCAGTACGTCGCAGCTGTGCTGACGGTGAGCGTATCCCCGGTGTACGGCAGTGGGAGGCTATCCCGATACCAGGTGTAGCGGATGCCCGAGAGCCGCTCTCGGAGCACCAATTGCAGCGAATCCCCTTCACACAGCCGGAGTGGACCCAGCGGCTGCACTACCGGCGCCGGGGGTGGACTCAGCACCTCGACGACGAGGGAATCGGAGACAGCTTCCCCACAAGGCGTCAGCAGGCGAACTCGATACACGCCGGCTTGGCGCACAACGAGCACGTTCGTATCAGCCCCCACGGGAGCTCCGTTGCGGGTCCATTGGTACTGGGCACCGGTGAAGGGCTCTGTCCAGAGCTCAAGGCTATCTCCCTCGCACAGTCGGGGTGCGCCGCTGGCATACAGGGGCGGAGTTGGTGGAGCATCCAACACGCGGATGACAACACTATCGGGCGAGCGCACAGCGCCGCATTCGGTGCGGACCTCGACCGTGTAGGTGCCCGATTCCCGGACGACGTAGACAGGGGCATTGGGTCCAACGGCTCGACCGTCGCGGTACCACTGGTACGTTGCGCCCGGTTGCTCTGCCGTGCGCAGTCGGGTGCTATCGCCAGCGCACAGCACCGTTCCCCCTTCGACGGTGATGCGCGGTGGGAGCGGTCGAGGGATGACCTCGATGCGGAGGCTATCGGAGCGGACAGCGCCGCAGGTGTTGACGATCTCCACGCTGTACCATCCCGATTGCCGCACGGCGATGCGCCAGGCACGCTCGTTACGCAGGAAGAGCGTTCCATCGCGGTACCAGCGGTATTCCATGATGGCGCTGTCGGCGCGGGTACGGAGCACGACGGAATCGCCTTGGCAGAAGCGCGTGGCACCCTCGGCAACCAACTCCGGAGGCGCCAGCGGTTCATCCACGAGGATGTGTACCGTATCCGGCGAAGCAACGCGACCGCAGAGGTTCGCCACCACCACGGTGTAGCTGCCGCTTTGGGAGACGGTCAGGACCGGCGCATTCTGCCCTATGAGGACGCCGTTGCGGAGCCATTCGTAGGAGGTCTCCCCACCCTGGTTGGCGGTGCGGAGGATAGCGGAATCTCCTCGGCAGAAGCGGCGTGCTCCCAGGACCTCGATTCGTGGGATGGCGGGTCTATTGGCGCTGGTGAGCACAATATCGCGCTGGGAGCGCACCTCCCCGCACGGGGTGCGCACAAGGACGCTGTAGCGTCCGGCTTGTCGGGCGACAAGTTGCGGTGAGTCACTCCCGATGGGATTGCCGTTGAGCAGCCAGCGGTAGGTTGCCATCTCCTGCGGTTCGATGCGCAGGATAGCGCTGTCGCCGGGGCAGAGCACAGTATCCGGCTCCACGGTGATCACCGGCGGCGTTGGGCGGGGCAGAATCGTGAAGCTATCGCTGGGGCTCCCGATGGTTGCAGGGCGCGAACCCAGGACGCGAATCCGGTAGCGCTTGCTCGGAGAGACCGTATCCGGAATGCGCCCGAGGATGACTCCGCTGCTCTGCCCGGCAAGGGAGCCAATGAGCGTGGAGGTGTTGAAGCTGCCGGTGGAATCTGAGAGCACGGCGGTGAAGACGTTGTCCGGGAAGAAGTAGCCCCGTGCCTCGAATCCAATGCTGATGGTGTCGCCAGGGCACAGCGGACCGGGGCGCAGGAGCCAGCAGCGGATGCTCTCCCATTCGAACCGCACGGCAACGCCATCCATCCCGCCGCGGAGCGTGCTTTGGAAGGCGTTCTGCAGGGGGAAGTCCGAGCTTGTGGAGTTGCCCGCCGCGGTGAAGTTCCCTGCGCTATCGGCGGCGACGCGGTAGAAGATGTCGGCGCTGGAGCCGCCGTAGTAGCTCGACCACAGTTGGACGCCCACGTAGTTGAAGGCTGCCACAAAGGCATCCCCATTGCCGGCATGGCTGTTCTGGAGCGGCTGGTTGAGCGGGAAGTTCGAGCTGTTGGTGGAGCCGACCACAAGGATGCGGCGCTGCGGCGTGGTGGCGATGCCGCGAGCTTCATCCACACCGTTGCCGCCGTAGAAGGTGCCCCAGAGCAGACCTCCGACGGTGTCCAGCGCTGCGATGAATGCCTCCAGTGCAGCAACTCGGCGCGACTGGAAGGCGTAGCGCATAGGGATGGAGTCGCTGAGGGAGCTGCCGCAGATATAGACCATGTTGCGCACGTCGGTGGCGACGCCGTAGCCGAAGTCCAGCCGATTGCCGCCGTAGTAGGTTGCCCACAGGCGCTGCCCAGAGCCGGAGAGCTTGAGCACGAAGGCATCCGAGAGTCCGCCACCGTAGGTCGGTTGCAGTGCGTTCTGCACGGGGAAGTTCGTGCTCGTGGTCATGCCAACAGCGAGAACGGCACCGAGGCTGTCAGCGGCGATTCCTCGGAGGTCCTCCTCACCGCTGCCGCCGTAGTAGGTTGCCCACAGGCGCTGCCCGGCAGCGGAGAACTTCAGCACGAAGCCATCTGTGGTGCCACCTCCATGGACGCTCTGGAGCGCGTTGAGCACGGGGAAGTTCGTGCTGCTCGTGGTGCCGCCGACGAAGATCCCACTGCGGTGGAATGCCACACCGTAGGCGGTCTCCTCACCGCTGCCGCCGTAGTAGGTTGCCCACAGGCGCTGCCCGGAGCTGTTGAAGCGCACGATGACGGCATCGGAGTAGCCCGAGAGCGTGCTCTGGAAGGCGTTTTGGACGGGGAAGTTCGGGCTCGTGGTGGTGCCCACAACCACCACCTCCCCTGAGCCATCGCAGGCGATGCCGTAGGCGGCATCGCTGCTATCGCCGCCGTAATAGGTTGCCCAGATTGGAGAGCCCGCTGCGGAGAGCTTGACTACGACGATGTCCGTTGCCAGGGTGTCGCGCAAATTGGGTTGGAAGGCGTTCACCACGGGGAAGTCTGTGCTCACACTCCAGCCCGCCAGGTAGATATTCCCGGCAGCGTCTGCGGCGACGGCGGTGAAGTCCTCCAGCCGGCTTCCACCATAGAAGGTGGACCACGCCACACCGGGATCAAAGACCAGCGGCAGGTGGGGAAGCGCTTCGGCAGCGCGGAAGCTCACAGTATCGCCGTGGAGCTGATAGGCGGCTGCAAGGGTTCGATTGAGCTGGAATGCCACCGGGGGAAGCTCGCGCACCGTGCCCAGCGGGGTATGCACCAGCAAGCTCCCATCGGGCTGCAGGGAGAGCTGCTGCGCGCCGACGTAGCGGAAGCGCACGCGGGCGAGATCTTCGGCACGGCGGCACAGCAGGTCGTACTTGAGCCCTTCGCTGCCCAGCCGCAGCCGAAGCGTCACGCCCGGGTAGAGCTCCTCAAGCTGTACCTCCTGGTAGGCGGCAACGTTCAACGCCGTGCGTCCCGGCAGGTAGTAGTGGCGCAGCATGGGATGCGCTCCCGATGCACGCACCCGGAAGAAGGGCTCTGCGGAGAGCCACTCCAGGTCGAGTCGGTAGCGGCGAGCGCTGAGGCGGCGCCAGCGGTGTTCAGGGGGAAGCTCCTCGGAGAGCTCCACCACGGTGAACACGTAGCTGATGCCTCGGGTGTGGACGAAGAGCTCCATCCCCGGCAGTTCAGCAACGAAGAGGATGTCCGGGCGAAGCTGCCCGAAGCGGTCGCGCACCTGCCCTTGGTTCTCAATGAAGCCAGTTCCCGCTGCCGTAGCGCTCACAACCGCGGCGATGGCAATCCCCAGCCGACGTAGCATGGATGCGCTTGCATTGTCAGTGGCGCAAAATACAGAACGCCGCCCAATCGAAGCCGAGGGCGCGCGGTCAGCCCAGTTGGGTCAGAAGCATCCCCGCAAGGATAGCCATTCCGCCCAGCAGGAAGGGGAACGAGGGGACAAACCCGAAGAGCGGGATGGCAGCCAGAGTGGTGAGCACCGGCTGGAGTGTAGCGAAGACCGCAACCTTGCTGGCTTCCAGCCGCTGCAGGACTGCTACCCATAGCAGGTAGCCGATGCCCGATGTCACCACGCCCATGTAGAGCAGCTCCAGCACCAGTGAGGGGGAGAGCAGCTCCAGCCCTAACTCCGCACCCAGCGCAGCCCACAGCGGGAGGTAAAGCATCCAGCCCAGCACCATACTGAGCGCCGTGGTCTTCAGAGCGCCCAACTGCATGGCAACACGCTGGCTGAGAACGGTGTAGAGTGCCCATGCCCAGCTTGCCAGCAGCAGGAGCCAATTCCCGAGCGTGGTGGAGCTGCTGGGGAACGGTGCTTCCTCCCAGAGCACCAACACCACACCCCCTACTGCCAGCAGCACTCCGGTGAGCTTCAGCGCAGTCAGGCGCTCCTGGTGCAGTGCGCTGCTCAACAGCAGGGTCCAGACCGGCGTCAGTGCGTACATCAGGGAGGCATTGGCAGGGGTGGATAGCCGCACCCCAGCCAGAAAGCACCACTGGTTGAGCGGCACGGCGAGCAGCCCCAGCACAAGCAGCAGCACCACCTGACGGAGGCGGAGCCGGTGCAGCAGAGCGGTTCGGTGGTTCTCGTACAGCAGCCACGCCATGCTGCTGAGGGCGGCAATGAGGCTGCGCCAGAAGAGGCTCAGCTCCGGACTCAACTGGCTCACCACACGTTTGGCGACCAGGTGGGTGCTGGAGCCGATGAGCTGCTGGAGCGTCAGCAGGAGGTAGTCTCCCACAGCTCCACGAGTTTTGAGTGTTGAGCTTCCCAGCATAGCTGCGTGGCAGCTTGGCGACAGCGTTCGTGGTATTGGTTCCACACCTCCGGTATGCGCAGGGTACGGACGGCGCGGCGTAGCTCTTCGATAGAGAGTTCGGGGGAGAGCAGGACGCCGATCCGGTAGCGTTCAAAGAGCTGCTGCAGCGCGGGCAGGGCTGTGGCAATGGTGGGGATGCCCGCCATGCAGTATTCGAAGACCTTATTCGGCAGTGCCAGCTCGTAGCTCCGGCTGATGGGTTCGATGAGCGCCAGCCCGATATCGGCGGAAGCGGTCCACTCCAGCAGCTCCTCGTAGGGACGCCAGCCCAGCCAAAACAGGCGTTGCGTGACGTTGAACTGCCGTGCCATCTGCTGTAGGGCTGGGCGCAGAGGACCATCACCGAGGATGCACAGAACTGCCTCGGGCAGGCTACACAGGAGCTGCAGGGCGTGGACGAGCCCCCGCCCAGCGAATACAGCGCCTTGGTAGAGCAGGACAACGGCGTTGGGTGGGATCCGCAGGGTCCGGCGTAGCAGATCCGTTCGGGGCGGCACCCGGTATGGAGGGACGTTCAGTAGGACCACCGGGGGAGCCGGCAGGTGGTAGTGTCGCTGCACCTCTTCGGCATCCAGCCAGCCGGAGACGATGCAGCGGTGGGCGCGCCGGATGTAGTGTGATTCGATCCGCTGCAGGATTCTCTGTGTCAGTGGGCGCTTGTGCAGTGAAGCGAGCGCGAAGTAGAGCTCGCGCGAATCGTAAAACAAGCATGCCCGAAACCGGCGTGCCAGGTGCGCTGCGATTGGCAGCGAGTAGAGGTCTGCTGCCCAGTATGCCCGCGCCCGCAGATGGCGCTGCCGGAGCAGGTTCCACAGCATGAAGTAGCCCCATTCCAGCGCCATCCTGGGGAACGCCGGACGCGGGCGGAGCTGCGCCGCTATGCCTTGCTGCTGCAACCGCTCGGCAACGGATGCATTCCCCCAGCCGCTGAGGCAGACCCGTTTGTCCATGCGCGTCAGCGAGCGCGCGACATTGAGCGTCCGAGCATCATACTGCACCTCGGACATACTCAGGATGCACACGTCCCAGGTGGGCGGCATTAGGCGAATCGGTAGTAGAACGTGCTGCGCAGAATTCCCCTGCTGCCGAAGCGCTCCTTGAAGTGGATAAGGCTCAGCGATGGGGTCATCGGATCGGGCGAGCGCGTATCCTGGGAGACGCCAATATCCACCCACTCGTAGCCGTGCTCGGCTGCCCAGCGCACAATCTCGTACATAAGCAGGTAGACCGGGCGCAGATGGCTGTACTCGTACAGCATCATGTTGTAGAAGCACAGCACCACCTTGGGGTTGCACAGGAACAGCAGCGACCCCGCAATGGCGGTCTCCCCGTAGTAGACCATGAGCAGGCGCAGGTGCTCGGGCACCAGCTCCCGCAGGCGGTGGAGGTCCTGCAGGGAGTGGGTCGGGGTTGCACCGTGGCGGGCTTTGTTGCGCACCAGGATTTCGTAGAAGGTGTCGTAGTCTTGGGATTCACGGATCTGCAGGAGTTGCGCGCGCAGCAGCTTGCGGAGCTTCCTTCGGGTGTTAGCGCCAAAGTAGCTGAAGGGATCAGTCCCGTGCTTGAGGTGGATGGCGTGCGAGATGTAGTGGTATTCAAAGCCGAAGCGGCGGTAGAGCAGCGCGTATTCCAGGTTCTGCGAGTAGTTGCGGCTGTAAATGAAGGGAGCGGGGATAAGGTAGAGCTCGCGCAGCCCGAAGCGGCGACCGTACTCCAACAGCGCGTCCACTATCTCCAGGGCAAGCGCAAAGGGGATGTCCTCGGTAACGATGCCGCCGTAGCTGGCACCGACAGGCGACCAGAGGACGCGCCCATCTTCGAGCAGCCCGCCTGGCATGACGCCGACGAGGCGGTCCCCCTTCCAAAACAGCAGGTGGTGGAAGTGGAACTTGCCTGGCGGGTGGTAATCGAGGAACTGCAGGCGGTGGAACATCGTGCCGTTATTGGAGCGCGCAACGAGGGCTTCCCACTCGTGGCGGAGTTCAGGGCGGTACGGCTCGACGCGTACACACATCGCTACGGCAGCATACCAGCACAATGCCGAAGGTGCAAAACTACGTGGGCACGGCTGCTTCGGAGCGCTTAGCTCGGTTGCGGACTGGGCTGTTCCAGCGGTAGCTCGACGTAGACGGTTGTCCCCTTCCCTAAGGCACTGCGGATGCGGACGTGACCGTGGTGGGCTTCAACCAGGCGCTTGACAATCCACAGCCCCAGCCCCGAACTGGGCTCACCACCGGTGGGCTTGGAGCCGAGCCGTACTCCACGCTGGAAGGCTTGCCGGACATCCTCCTCGCTCATGCCGAGCCCGTTGTCTTCGACCTCAATGTAGAGCTTGTCGTCGCGGGCGTAGGCGCGCACCACCACAGTTGCCCCCGGTTGGGAGTACTTGATGCCGTTGCTGACCAAGTTGTCCAGCACCTCCTCCAGCCGCTGTGGATCGGCGATGATGAGCGGCAGATCGGGCTCCACCTCCTGCAACAGGGCAATAGACTTGCGGTCTGCCAGCGGTTTGTTCTGCCGGCATACGGCGGCGATGAGCTCAGCGACATCGGTCGGTTGCAGGTCAAGCTGCAGCACCTTTGCCTCCAGCGCCAGGATGCGCGAGATCTCCTGCGACAGCTCCACGATGCGCGCCGAGGTGGCAACGATGTCGTTGATGATCTCCTGCTGCTCCTGTGCGCTGAGGTCGTAGGAGCGCAGCAGCTCAACCAGCCCGCGGATAATCATGGCGGGGTTCTTGATATCGTGCAGCACCATTGCGAAGAGGGCATCCTTTTGCTCCTGCAGTTGCTCGAGCTCCTCTTGCTTGGCGCGCAGCCGTTCGACCTGTTCGCGCAGGGAGCGGTTCTCCTCGCTCAGATGGCGGCTGCGGGCTTCCAGGGCGCTGATCTGCCCGCGCAGGGCGTTCAGCTCGGCTTTGAGACGGCTGTTCTCTGCCAGCAAGCTGTCGTACGCGGTGGGAGGAGCGCTCGAGAGGGAGGCAGCTCCATCGGTCGCCATGGGCAACCGGGCGCTCTTGCGGCGGATGCGTATGCGCAGCCAGAGCCATGTGCCCAGCAGTCCTCCGGCGAGGATGCCAGCGGCAAGCAGTATCCACGGGAGTACGCCATCGCCGGCGAAGCGGGGGTGTGCAGCGGGCTTCTCCGTGGTCTGTTTCAGAGCAGGGGCTGCCGATGGGCGCAGCCAGCGCTCTTTCCACTGCTGCGCTCGTGCGGAGTTGACCCAGAAGCGGAGCCCGACCGGTTCAGCATCCCAGCCCTCAGTAGGGGAGAACGCCCGCACACGGAACTCGTACTCGCCCTCGGGCAGGTTGGCGTAGAGGATGCTATCGGCGCGCAGGGAGCGCACCTGCTGGCGTTCGCCGGAGCGCAGTTGGATCTCGAACAGCGGCGGAGCCACCCCCTGCGGGCACAGGCAGGCGTAGGCAAACCCGATGGTGTCTGTGGGAGCAATGGTGAGGCTGTCCAGGCTCGAACTCTGCAAGGGGATGCCGTTGAGCGTGACCGCGCGCAGCACAGTTTGCCGTTGCGGCATCTGAGCGCTGAGGACGCCGGCACACAGGGCAATGCCGATCCAGATGCTCACTCCTCGACCCATGCCCGCTGCCGCCGCCGCAGTGGAAGGTACCGCTGGAAGAGACGCCGCCGGCGGAAGAGCTCCTCCAGACGCTGCCGCAGCTCGAAGAGATCGCCGTACGGGATGTAGCCGATGCCACGGCTGCGGCACCAGTCAACGAGCTCGCCGCGTGCGAATACCACATCGGCGAAGAGCGCCGGGCAGAAATCCGACATCCCATCCCCGACGTAGACGACCGCCGCGCTCGGTGGAGCCCAGCTCAGCAGCGCTGCCCGTTTGCACGCCGCGCAGGGGGATGGCGCGGGGCAGTCGAGCTGGCACCGTTGCTGTGCCCAAGGGAACTCTGGCTCGTAGCCCGAACCGGTCCAGCGGAGCAGATTGCACGCGATGGGGAGATGCTCCATCCCGGCGGTGCGGAGCACGGGGAGGATGTAGGCATCGAATCCATCGCTGAGGATCGCCACACCGGCGCCGTGACGGGAGCAGCTCTCCACAAGCTCCCGTGCGTATGGACGCAGTCCAATCTCGCATGCGGCAGCAGCAAGCTCCTCCGGCGTTGCGCGGAGCTTGCGGCATACCTCGCGGTAGTACTCCAGCACGCTCAACTGCCCCGCGCGGACGGCTGGGAGCAGTTCGGCTGCGTTGCTATAGCGGCACAGCAGCGTATCGCCGATGTCTACCGGCGTGAGCGTGCCATCGAAGTCCAGGAAGACAACGGCGCTGAGCCCTTCGGCAAAGGGATATGTGCCCGGCAGCTCAATCATACCGGTAGAAGCCCTGGTGGGTATGACGTCCCAAGCGCTGGGCTCGGGCGTACTGCCGCAGCAATACGCAGGCACGGTAGCGCTCCTGCCGGTACTCGGCGTAGAGGGCATCCAGGATTGCCAGCACGACCTCAAGCCCAATCTCATCGCCCCATTCCAGAACCCCTTTGGGGTAGCCCGTGCCCAGGCGCATTGCTGTGTCGATGTCCTGCGGTGTTGCCGCGCGCTCCATCACGGCGAAAGCACCCTCGTTGATGAGCATTGCCAGGATGCGCGGAATGACCAGCCCCACGCGGTCCTCCACAACTTCGACGGCGTAGCCGAGCGCGCTAAACAGCTCCTGGGCTTTGGACAGGGCATCGGCGGGTGCGTTGAGTGCCGCCGCAATCTCTATCCGTTGCAGCGTCCGGAGAAGCCCGGGCAGTGCATCGAAGGCGACCACGTTGCTGCTCCCCAGGGTATGGGCGAACGCGGTTGCGCTTTCGGTCAATCCCGAACGGAGCCAAAGCGCCTGTGGGAAGCGCTGCTGAAGCTGCTGCAGAAGCGCCCGGCGCTCGGAGGAGGGCTGGAGGGAGGTGTCCACGAGGAACTCCACCGGATGCTCTGGTGCCGACGCTGTGCCCACCAGCACTGGGCAGAGTCGTCGGAACTGCTCCAGCTCCTGCGACCACGGAACGGTCTCAGACTCTGGAAGCCACACAGAGACGGGGAGATCCCGAGAGCGGATCCGCTCGGCAAACTCCAGTGCCGCACGCGGACGCTCCTGCGGCAAGGCGAGGATGAGCAAGCCCGTGTCCATGGCAACCGGCATCTGCAGAGAGCAAGCTGCGCGAAACTACGGTAATTTCGAGGCACGGTTGCACATTCGCTGCACTGCATATGAGCACATCGGACGCTGCACGGAAAACCTTAGCCCAACGCATAGCGGTTGCGGTCGTGGGGATCCCCATCGTCGTGGCGATGGTGGTGCTGGGGGGATGGGCATGGGCAGGATTCGTTGCTCTGGTGGCACTGGGAGGAGCATGGGAATACCGCGCCTTGGCTGCCCGCAAGGGGGTGCGGGTGCAGCCGGGCGGAATCAGCCTGTTGGCGGTAGCCCCACCGATATTGGCAGCCGCATGGATGGACTACTTTGCCGTGCTCGGGGTGGTGGTCCTTGTGGGGGTGCTCCTGGTGTGGACATTGGAGCTTGCACGCGGACCGGAGATGGCGCTGCTCTCAACGGCAGCGACGCTTGCAGGGGCACTGTACGTTGGGGCTCCGCTGGGAACACTCGTTGCCCTGCGGGTGTGGGAACATGGAAGCGTTGCCGATGGGATCCCCGGGGCGACGGTGCTTGTGCTCCTGGCGGTGATTTGGCTGGCGGATACGGCGGCGTATGCAGTCGGGCGGCGCTGGGGGCGACGTCCCCTTGCTCCGCGCAGTAGCCCGAAGAAGACCTGGGAGGGCGCGGTTGCATGCTGGAGTACAGCGACACTGGTGTTCCCGCTGCTGGGCAGCCTCGTCTTCACAGAGATCCGGCTCTGGGAGCTGCTCGGTGTGGGGGCGCTCATCGGGGCGGTGATGCAATTGGGCGACCTTGCAGAATCCCAGCTCAAGCGTGATGCCGGAGTCAAAGACAGCTCCGCTCTCCTGCCCGGACACGGGGGTATACTGGACCGCGTGGACAGCCTTCTCTTTGCAGCTCCGGTGCTGTGGGGATGGCTGGCGCTGCGGGGTGGAGTGCTGTAGCACCTTGGTGCGGTTCTTTTTCGTCTCTGTCCTCTGCGAAGGACGGAGGCGGAGAATGTGGCGTATTGCCCTCGCAGTGTATGCATGTGCGGTGACGGCGCTTGCACAGCCAGCAGCGCAGGTGGTCGGGATAATCCAAGACAGCAGCGGCTCCCCTATCCCTGGGGCAACGGTGCAGGTTCGGACGCTCAACCGTGGGGCGGTTGCCGATGCACAGGGGCGGTTTCGGCTTGAGCTTCCGGCGGGAACGCACGAGCTGGAGGTGCGCGGTGTCGGGTATCGTCCCGAACGGCTGCGGGTGTCGCTTGCCCCGGGTGCGGTCGAGCGGCTCACCGTGCGGCTGAGCCCGCAGGCGATCTCGCTGCGGGAGATTCAGGTCCTCGGGGCACAGCCAGTGCAGTCGCGCGAGGATCCCCGCCCCAGTGTTGTCTTCGTACAACCTCGGACGGTCAAGTACCGCGCCGGCGCTGTGGAGGACCTCCTGCGTGCTCTGCAGACGCTGCCCGGAATCACCGCCACGAGCGATTTCTCCTCCCAGTTGGTCATTCGCGGCTCGACACCGGACCAGAACCTGATTCTCATTGACGGCTTCGAGGTGTTCAACCCCTACCGGCTCTACGGGCTGGTCTCGATGTACAATCCGGAGACGCTTGCGGATGTACAGCTCTCGCTGGGGGGCTTCCCCGCGCGCTACGGGGATCGGCTCTCGGCTGTGCTGGACGTTACCGTGCGCCAGGGGCAGCGCGAACGCCCATTCAGCGGCATGCTTTCGGCAACGCTTGTGAATGCCAATGTCGTCGTGGAGGGGCGGCTGCCGTTCTGGCAGGGCTCATACCTGCTGGCGTCGCGGCGGACCTACTACGATCTGATTGCTGGTCCGATTGTCCGCGCTGCCGGGTTGGTTGATGGGGATGTTGCGCTGCCGAATTTCGGGGACCTCCAGCTCAAGCTCACGGTGGCGCCCAGCTCGACCCATCGGCTCAGCACCCTGTGGCTCTTCAATCGGGACAATACCGAGCTCACCTCCGGAGCACGGCGGCAGCGCCCCGATAGCGTGAGTCTGTTCGATGAGGCGTACAACACGCTTGCCGGGTTCACGTGGGATTGGGTGATCGCCCCGAGTTGGAGTGCTCGGCTGCAGCTTTCGGCGTATAACAACCACGGCAGAAACCAGTTTGGGGGCGAGGGCGGCAGCGAGCTTGTGCTCGGCAGCCGCGATGCAACACTGGAGGACTTCCGCCGCCTGCAGGATTCCCTGCGGCAGTTGGGCATAGAGGTGCCTCGGCTGTTCTCGGTCGAGGGCGGCGGAGAGTTTGCGTTCCGTAAGTACTCGTTGCTGTGGGAGCATGTGCTCACGAGCCTGCCGGCACACCAGATCGAGTTTGGCGCTGGAGTGGATTGGATCGACAACGAGCTCGGCTTTTCCCTCAAGCTCGACCCGCGTCTGGTGGCGCTGCGCGAGACCAATCCGCGCATCCCAAAGCTCCCCGAAAGCTACGCCGTCGGTACCGGAGCGCTCCGAACAGCGCTCTACGTGCAGGACCGCATCCGATTGGGGCGGTTCACGCTGCTGCCCGGACTGCGGTGGGACTACTTCGGGTTTATCCGCCGGGGGTACGTTGCACCGCGGATGGCACTTTCGTACATGCTGGACGAAGTAACCACAGTGCGCGGCGCATGGGGCATCTACTACCAGTCACCGGGCTATGAGAAGCTGTTCGACCGGCAGACCTTTCTGGACTTCACGCACCCGCGAGCTCGCCAGCTCCAGGCAGAGGCTGCAGCCCATTGGGTGGCGGGTGTGGAGCGAATGGTGTCACCGGAATGGCAGCTTCGGCTGGAGCTCTACTACAAGCGCTTCTGGAACCTCATCGTACAGGAGCGGCTTGCCGGGACGGTCTGGGTGACGCAGTTGCGCAGCCCGGAAGCCGATCCGCGAAATCCCCAGAGCTGGACTCCTCCGGTCCCTGTGCCCGGGGATTCGCTCACCATCATCCCGGTCAACGGTGCCACCGGAGATGCGTACGGAATCGAGCTGCTGCTGCAGAAGTTCTACCGCGAAGGTAGCCCCCTGTACGGCTGGATCTCCTATGCCCTCTCTTGGGCGTATCGGCAGCAGGACGGGGTTCGCTATCCCTTCAACTACGACCGCCGCCACGTCTTCAACTTCGTTGCCGGGTGGCGCATCAACTCCTGGTTGGAGCTCAACGCGACCTGGACCTACGGGACCGGCTTCCCCTGGACTGCTCCCGTTGGCGTCAAGCCCAGAATCGTTGTGGAGCGCGATTCCACAGGGGCTCCCGTTGCTCGCATTGACACGGATTGGCGTGGGGTGGTCTTCCAAGCCGATCGCGGCGGATTGGACAATCTCAACCGCGCGCGGCTGCCGGATTATCACCGCCTGGACCTCCGGCTGACGGCGTATGCCGATTGGCTGGGGAAGGAGTGGAGCCTGTACCTGGATATTGCCAACGTGTACAACCGCGCGAACGTGCTGGCGATCCAGTACCGCGTGGACCCACAGACGCTGGCGATCGAGAGCCGCCCCATTCGCATGCTGCCGATTTTGCCGACCGTTGGATTCACCGTGCGTCTATAGGGTAGCGGCGCTGCCCACTGCCTGGGTCGAACAGACAGAGCGGACCCGGGCGCAACGCCAGCGCGACAGTCTCCCCGTACGATGGAGGGCGCAGCGGGGGCGAGAGCCGTACGAAGAGGCTTCCCTCCGCAGCCGGATGCTCAAGGGCGACGAGCGTCTCGTGCCCAGCGTACTCAACGCTCTTGACGATGGCGTTGCCTATTGGAACGCTCTCCGGTGTGTTCCCCAGGGTGAGCAGCTCTGCGCGGATGCCCAAGGTCCACTGCGAGCCCTCCGGCAGCGGAAGCGGCAAGGGTACCGCTGCTTCCCCACCGCGCAGCAGGAGCTGTCCTTGCTGCACGACGCCGGAGAGAAGGTTCATCGGCGGGGAACCAATGAAGCGGGCAACGGTGAGGCTGTTGGGGAAGTAGTAGAGCTCCTCCGGTGGGGCAACCTGGAGCAGGCGCCCTTCGGAGAGGACTGCGACACGGGTGCCCAGCGAGAGCGCTTCGAGCTGGTCATGGGTGACGTAGAGCGCGGTAATGCCGAGCTGGCGTTGAAGGGAGAGCAAATCCGCGCGCATCTGTGCGCGCAGGGGGGCATCCACATTGGAGAGCGGCTCATCGAAGAGGAAGACGCGGGGGGAGCGCACCAGCGCGCGCCCCAGGGCAACACGCTGACGCTGCCCTCCAGAGAGCTCCCGAGGATAGCGGTCCAACACCGCCTCCAGCCCCAGCAGTGCTGCGATTTGGCGGACGCGTTCGGCGATTGCATGGCGTCGCCATCGGCGGATGCGCAGCGGGAAGGCGAGGTTCTCGAACACCGTCAGATGCGGGTAGAGAGCGTAGTTCTGGAAGACCATGCCCACGTCGCGCTGCTGCGGCGGTAGCTCGGTGACGCGCTCAGTGTTGAAGTAGATCTCGCCGCTGCTGGGGAATTCCAAGCCAGCAATGAGGCGCAGCAAGGTGCTCTTGCCACTGCCGGAAGCGCCGACGATGGTGAGGAACTCTCCGGGCTCCACCGTTAGCCACACCTCGTGCAGGGCGACTCGGTCGGGTGGGAAGCGTTTACTCAACCCGCACAGCCGCACCTGGGTCATCTTCAGGAGATGCTCTTGCGCAGGCGTGCCAATTGCTGGAACAGCTCGCGCTCCTGGGGCGTGAGGTTCCGCGGCAGTTCGACTTCGAGCCGGACGTACAAATCCCCCCGCTGCTGCGGATTGTCATAATGCGGCATCCCCTGCCCGCGCAGCCGCAGCAGCGTGCCCGGCTGCGATTCCGGCGGGATACGCACCTGGAGCGTCTTCCCATCCAGTGTGCGCACAAAGGAGCTTCCCCCCAACAGCGCTGTGTAGAGGTCCACTGTGAGCTTGGTGTACAAATCGTTGCCCTTGCGCTCGAAGCGGTCGTGGGGAAGGACGCGGACGGTCAGGTACAAATCCCCCGGAGGTCCACCCATGTAGCCCGGGGCTCCCTGCCCAGGGATCTTGAGGACGTGCCCATCGGGGATGCCGGGGCGGATGCGGACCTCGATGGTACGGTCCCCAACACGGAGCCGGCGCTGGGTTCCGCTGAAGGCTTCCTCGAGCGTGATCTCCACCGTTGCCGAGTAGTCCTCACCGCGGATGCCCGTCTGCGCCTGAGAGCGGGCACGGCGGCGGGTCGTGGTGGTATGCCCACCGAACCCACCGAAGATGCGCTCGAAGAACTCGGACATGCCGCCGCTGAAGAGATCCTCGAACTCGGAGAAGATGTCGCTGGTGAAGTGGACGTGGCTGCCTGGGGAGGAGACCCAGGGACCCCAGTCGAAGGATTCTGGGCGCCCCCCGCGCCGCTGGAATTCGGTCCATTGAGCGTAGAGCCGGTCGTACTTGGCGCGCTTCTCTGGGTCAGTGAGCACCTCGTAGGCTTCAGCGATCTCCTTGAAGCGCTCTTCGGCTTCCTTGTTGCCGGGGTTGCGGTCGGGGTGGTATTGCATCGCCAGCTTGCGGTAGGCGCGCTTGATCTCATCGGTCGAGGCGCCGGGCGCAACGCCCAGGATTTTGTAGTAGTCCTTGAACTCCATCCGCACAGGTGGACGCGGCTTGATGGGACATGTGGTTCGGGCGGCAGGGCAGACGAAGAGCCGTTTCAGCCAATTGCAGCGATCCATTGCTGCACGGGGAGCAACCGGAGCTGCTCTCCGTCGAAGCAGCCCAGGCGGGGAGTATCCTCGACCCAGCCGCCGGGGTTGAGATACCAGCCTGCCCCAAGCGATTTGAGCACTGGCACGTGGCTGTGCCCGAGTACGACCACATCGAAGCCTTCACGGAGCTTGCGCTGGGCGAACTCCTCCAGAGCCTTAGCCAGCGGCTCCTGCGAACCGGTGCTGTGCATGCGGCTGCGCTGTGATGCCCAGCGCGCAAGCCCAATACCGAGGTCGGGATGGAGCAAGCGGTAGAGCGCCTGAGCGTAGCGGTTCTGCAACAGTGCGCGCAGCAGGAGGTAGCCCCAATCCCTGGGGTTCTTCCCGTCCCCGTGGGCGATGTAGAAGCGCTTCCCGTACCAGCACCGCTCGATATCGCCCCGGTGCGGAGTGATGCCCAGTTCCTCGGCAAAGAAGCGCCAATGCCCAAAGTCGTGGTTCCCCATGAGGTAGTCAATGCGCACACCCTGGCGCTGGAGCCGGTCCAGAGCGGCAACGACCTGCCAGAACTCCCGCGGAATGACCGTGCGGTAGTCGAACCAGTAGTCGAACAGGTCCCCCAGAATCACCACATGGGAGCAGCGGCGGGGCAGCGCGGCGAGCAGCTCCAGCAGGAGCTCGCAACGCCTGCGCTGTTCGGCGCCATTCCCGTCGCCCAGGTGGACATCGCCGAAGAAGCACACCATTGTGGCTATCTACGGGGAAGTGCATACTTTTGTGGGGAAAGGACGTCTGAGCGCGCCGGAATGTGCCCACAGCCGTAGGCAAGCACCATGGGTCCGGAAGAGGTGGTGCCCTATCGCGAGGAGTACGACCCGTACGAACGCCCCAGCTTCACCATCGGGGTGGAGGAGGAGTACATGGTCTTGGACCCGCACACGCTCGACCTGCGCTCGCACATCGGGATGGAGCTGCTTTCACAGGGACGCACGTTGTTGCACGAGCATGTCAAGCCCGAGCTCCATGCCTCGATTGTGGAGATTGGTACGGGCGTGTGCCGCACCATTCAGGAGGTGCGCTTTGAGCTGACGAAGATCCGCTCCATCGTGGCGCATCTGGCGCGGCAGAACGGGCTGCTCATTGCTGCCGCCAGCACCCATCCCTTTGCCCGCTGGCAGGAGCAGGAGATCTACCCCGATGAGCGCTACCTGGGCATTGTGGAGGACATGCAGATCCTGGCGCGCTCGCTCCTCATCTTTGGCTTGCACATCCACATCGGTATTGAGAACCGCGAGACGCAGATCCAGCTCATGAACGTGATGCGCTACTTCCTGCCGCACGTGCTGGCGCTCTCGACCAATTCGCCCTTCTGGATGGGCATGAACACCGGGCTCAAATCCTACCGCTCCAAGCTCTTTGAGCGCTTCCCGCGGACGGCGCTACCGGACTTCTTCAGCAGTTGGGCGGAGTTTGAAAACTACGTCCGCTTGCTCATCCGCACCGGCTGCATTGACAACGGCAAGAAGATTTGGTGGGACATTCGTCCGCATCCGTTCTTCCCGACCCTGGAGATACGCATCTGCGACCTCCCTATGCGCATTGATGAGACGGTGGCGATTGCGGCGCTGTGCCAGGCAATCGCGGCGAAGCTGTTTTCGCTCTACCAGAAGAACATGAGCTTCCGTGTCTACCGGCGCTCGCTCATCATGGAGAACAAATGGCGCGCGGTGCGCTACGGCATTGATGGCAAGCTCATCGACTTTGGCAAGCAGCGCGAGTTCCCGGCACGCATGCTAATTCGGGAGTTGCTGGAGTTTGTGGACGATGTCGTCGATGAGCTGGGCACGCGCAAGGAGATCGAGTACATCCACGAAATCCTGGAGATGGGCACGGGGGCGGACCGGCAGCTCCGCGTGTGGCGGGAGACGGGCTCCTTGGAGGCGGTCGTGCGCTACATCCATGAGGAGTCCACGCGCGGGCTGTTCCAGGATGTGACGCCCTTCCTTGGGGAGCTGCAGCCGCCCCGGGAGCCGGTGTAGGGGGTGTGTTTGAGGGTCTGAGGCGATGGCACTGGTGCAGGACGCAGCGTGGCGAGAGCAGTTGCGACCGGAGGTGCTGGCACGGCTCCAATCGCTGGAGCTGCGGGCCCGGGCGGTAGTGGAGGGCTTTCTGGTTGGGCTGCATCGGTCGCCGTTTCACGGCTACAGTGTTGAGTTCGCCGAGCATCGCCAGTACCAACCCGGGGATGAGCCGCGCCTGATTGATTGGCGCGTGTACGCACGCACGGAGCGCTTCTACGTCAAGCAGTTCGAGGAGGAGACCAACGTGCGTGTGATGCTGGTGCTCGATGGCAGCGCCTCGATGGGATTCCAGGGACAGGGGGTGTGGGCAAAATGGGACTATGCTGCCGTCCTGACGGCAGCGCTGGGGTATCTGCTGCTGCGGCAGAAGGATGCTGTTGGGCTTCTGCTCTACGACGCAGAGCCTCGGCTCTATCGCCCTCCCAGCGCCCGGTTCTCCTACTTTGGCGAGCTTGTGCGGGCATTGGAGCAGCATCGCCCCAGTGGGCAGACGCAGAGTGCGGGTGCGTTGGAGATGGTTGCCGAGCGGCTGCGGCGGCGGAGCCTGGTGGTGCTCATCGGCGATCTCCTCGAGCCTGTGGAGCCACTGCTGCGCGCGGTGCGGCGCCTCCGCGGACAGCATCACGAGGTAATCCTCCTGCAGGTGCTCGATCCGGTGGAGCTCTCCTTCGCCTACGACAGTGCTGCAGAGTTCCGCGATGTGGAGACCGGCGAACGCCTGGCAACGCACCCCTACTTCATCCGTCGGGCATACCAGGAGGCGGTCGCGGAGCATCAGCGGATGCTGCGGTACGGCTGTGCAGAGCACGGGGCGGATTTCGCTCTCTTGACCACCGAGACGCCCTTCGATCGGGCGCTGCTGCAGTATCTGTCCAAGCGCCGGCGAATGCAGCAATGACACCGCCTGCAACGCTTCGGGTAGCCGAGTGGTACCGTGCCCTGCTGCGCAATGCAGTGCATGGTTGGCTGGTGTTGGAGACGCAGCAGTGGCGTGTGGTGGAGTACTCCGAGCGCGCCGCAGAGCTACTGCAGCTTACGCCGGAGGAGTTGCAGCATGCTGCCCTGCCGGAGTTCCGCCGAGTGTACCGATTGCTCCAACGCGAGCCCACCAGCGCGGTGCGCACGGAGCTCCATATCGGCTTACCCAACGGCGCCACCGCGACACTTGAGGTACGGGCACGGCTCTTTGCCCATGAGCAGCAGCACTACCTCTGGGCAACTCTGCTGGAGGAGACCGATGCACAGCTCATTGCTGAGCGGCTGGTGCTCACGGACAAACTCGCGCTGCTGGGGCAGCTCCTTGCCGGGATTGTGCACGAGATTCGCAACCCGCTGTCGGCTATCCAGCTCAATTTGCAGCTTCTCCGGCAAGCTCTGCCGGAGAATTCCCCAGAGCGCACCGCGGCGGAATTGGCATTGACCGGAGCACGCCGGATTGGGGAGCTGGTAGATTCCACGCTCTCCTTTGCCCGCAGTTCCGGACAGTGTATCTGCCGCCAGGATGTCCACGAGCTGTTGGAGCAAGCAATTCAGTTGCTGCAGACGCTGTTCTACCGCAAGAGCATTCAGCTCCAGCGGGACTATGCTCCGGAGCTTCCGCCCATCTACGCCGATGCTCGGCAGTTGCAGCAGGCGATTGTCAACTTGCTGACGAACGCTGCCGACGCCATCCCTGAGCGCGGCACCATCCGCTTGCACACGGAGCTGGATACGGCAGAGGAGCCCCCGATGGTCGTCATCACCATCGAGGATAACGGTGTGGGGATTGCCCCGGAGGAGTTGGAGCGCATATTCGAGCCCTTCTTCACGCGCAAGGCAAACGGCACGGGGCTGGGACTTCCGATTGCTCGCCGTATCATTGCACAACACCGCGGGCAGTTGCTCATCCAGAGCACCCCCGGTCTTGGCACCAGGTGTATTGTCCGACTGCCGATCGCAGGCAACGAAGATGCCGCCGGAGACCCTTGCGCAGACAGGCGTGGCTAACTACACGATTCTCATCATCGAGGACGACCCTACCGTGGGCGCCTCCCTGGAGAACTACCTCCAGCTGCGCTATCGCCGGGTCTACTGGATTCCGGATGCCTTGACGGCGCTGGCGGAGCTGCCTCGGCTGCGCCCGGACTTGGTGCTGCTGGACATCTTCCTGGGGGAGCGCAACGGCTTGGATGTGCTCGAGCAGCTCCGCACAGAGGGCTTCAAAGCCCCTGTGGTGGTCATCACCGCCTTCTCCGACGTCAAAATGGCGGTGCGGGCGATGAAGCTGGGGGCGGAGGATTTCATCGTCAAGCCCATAGACCTGGAGCAGTTGGAGCTGATCCTGGAGCGCGCGCTGCGCAACTACGATCTGCGCCGCCACGCTCAACTGCTGGAGGAGCAGCTCCGCCTGGAGCATCCCTACGATATCGTTGCCGTCTCGGAGAGCCTCCGTTCGGCGCTCAGCCAGGCGAAGCTCTTCGCTCCTGTGGATACGACGGTGCTCATCACGGGCGAGACGGGCACGGGCAAGGAGCTGTTTGCGCGCTTCATCCACCGGAACTCCCCGCGCGCTTCCGGACCCTTTGTGGTGATCAACTGTGGCGCAATCCCGCGTGAACTTGCCGAAAGCGAGCTCTTCGGCTACGAGCGCGGTGCCTTCACCGGAGCCTTTGAAAAACTCCACCCGGGCAAGTTCGAGCAGGCAGACCGCGGGACGCTGTTCCTGGATGAGATCTCAGAGCTGCCGCTGGAGCTGCAGGTCAAGCTGCTGCGAGTGCTGCAGGAGCGCAGCTTCTACCGATTGGGCGGGCGCGAGGAGGTGCACGTTGACGTCCGAGTCATCGCAGCCACCAACCGCGACCTGGAGCAGATGGTGCGCGAGGGGAAGTTCCGAGAGGACCTCTACTACCGGCTCAACGTTGCTGTCATCCACATTCCGCCGTTGCGGGAGCGCCCGGAGGATATCCTACCCCTGGCGACCGCGTTTGTCAACGAGTTCAATCGCCGCTTCAACAAGCGCATCACAGGGTTTACGCCGGAGGCGGTCACGCTGCTGCTGTCGTACCCGTGGCGGGGGAATGTCCGGGAGCTGCGCAATGCGATCGAACGGGCGGTGTTGCTCGAACAGGGTGAGGTCATCACCCACGAGAGCTTGAGCTTCCTTCGGGCGCGTGCCGAAGAGGCGGACTCCCCACGGAAGGGAGCAGCGTTGCCAACGCTGGCGATGCTGCGGCTACCCCCAGGGCAGCATCTGCTCTGCCTATCGGAGGAGGGAGCACCATACCACGCGGTGGTGAGCGACCTCTTCCGCCAAACCCTTGCGCTGACGCAGGGGAATGTCTCGCGCGCAGCGCAACTGTTGCAGCTCTCTCGGCAGACCTTCCAGTACAAGCTGAAGCAGTACGGCATCAAACCGTCGGAATTCCGACCTCGGTAGATGGAACTCCCCTCTGAACTTGCTCGGCGCTTGCAGGCGCTGCTGTGGAAGCATCTCCGCGCGGAGGTTCTCCAGGAGGAGCCCCAACCCTCCGGGGATGCCGCGCACGCCTTTGGGGTGCTCCACTCGGGGGAGCTGCACGTGGAGACCTCGCTGGAGAACCTTGCTGCCGAAGTTGAGGGCGATCTCGTCTGCGACGGCGACGTTCTCAACTGCCAGCTTCTGGTGCACGGCAATGTGCGGATTGCGGGCTGGTGCTCGCGCTCGAGCATCGTTGCGCTTGGGGATGCGGAGCTGCATTCGGCAATCCATTCGCAGGTGGTGGTGCGCGGGACGTTGCGCTTGGCGGTGGAAGCCCGCATGAGCGTGTTGCACGCCTTTCGGGTCGAGGCGGAGCAGGCGGTGCTCTACGGTGGGCAGGTCGTGGCAGCCGAGACGATTCGCTTGTGGCAGCTTCGCGGTGCCTTTGGGGCGCACGCGCCCGTGCTCTCGGTTGGACTGCCCTATGTGCAGCAACTCGAGCAGGAGTACTGGAAGCAGCAGCTTCAGCAGGTGCGCCAGCAGCTCCGTACTCTGCAGGGACAGCTGGAGGAGTGTATGGCGCTTCGGCGATATGCGCAGGCGGAGGAGCGGCTGCGGACGCTGCAGAGGGAGCATGAGCGGCTTCAGCAGTGGCTCCACGAATTGGAACAGCGCTACTACGGTGTGGGGAGCCGCCGGGCACGCATCGAGGTGCGCGAGCTGGTCCCCGCCGAGACCATCATTGCCATTCGGGGCAACGTCTACCAGGTGCCCTCGGACCTTGTCGGGGTGCGCTTCTCCAGCGATGGCATGCGGATCGTTTTAGAATCTCTGGCGGACGCCGATACTTCCGAGGGTGAACCCACAGCGCAGTAGGGCACGGCAATGCAGGTATGGGCGATGCTTCGATTCACGCCTCCGGAAGCCTTCGTCCCCTTTGCTGAAGCAGCGAAGGAGGAGCCCCCGCTGGGGCAGAGCACGTTTTTGCAGCTGCGGCAGTTTATCTACCAGCTCAGCGGCGTGTGGATTGCCGACAACCGGCAGTACTTCCTCAAGGCGCGGTTGGCGCGCCGCCTGCGGGCGCTGGGGCTGCAGCGCTTTGAGGAGTACCTGCGCTACGTCACCGGCACCGACGCAGCAGCGCTGCGCGAGCAGCAGGAGATGCTCAACGCGATTGTGGTCTTGGAGAGCGCCTTCTTCCGCACCCCGGAGCACTTCGAAGCGATCGCGCGAACGATTGTGCCGGAACTGCAGCGCAGTGGACTACCGCTGCGCCTCTGGAGTGCCGGCTGTGCAGCAGGCGAGGAGCCCTATTCGCTGGCAATGGTGCTCCACCGGTACGGGATGCTCTCAGAGCAGCTCGAGCTCTGGGGCACGGACGTTAGCACCGATGCCATTACACAGGCACAGCGTGGGCGCTATCCGGCGGCAACGGTGCGGATCCCCGCCGAGTACGAGCCCTACGTCGTGCGCTACGGTCCGGAGCTGGAGGTGATTCCAGAGCTTCGGCAGCGGGTGCGCTTCGGCGTGCTGAATCTGGTCAATACCGATGCGGTCCATCAGATGGCGCCGATGGGCGTAATCCTGTGCCGCAATGTGCTGCTCTACTTTGCCCCGGACGTGCGGCGCCGTGTGGTTCAGTCCTTGGTGGATGCCCTGGTGCCGGGAGGATATCTCTTCGTCGGCGGCACGGAGACCTTGACCGGGATGGACGCGCGGCTGCAACTGGTACATTTCCCGGGTGCCCTGGCGTATCGCCGGAGCGAGGCGGGGCTGTAGCTTACGTTCCTGCCAGGTATTCGTCCAGGTACTGTCGCTGCTCTGGGGTGAGCTCGTCAATGCGGATGCCCATAGTCTCCAGCTTCATTCGGGCGATGAGCTCATCCTGCTCGCTGGGGATGGGCAGCACCTCGCGCGGCAGAGTCTCTCCACGCTGATGGGCTTCGACCAGCCGCAGGTGCGCCAGGAACTGGTTCGCAAAGGACATGTCCATGACCTCGGAGGGGTGCCCTTCGGCGGCAGCGAGATTGACCAGCCGCCCTTGTGCCAGCACATACAGCCGCTTGCCATTGCGCAGCGTGTGCTCGGTGCAGTGCGGGCGGATTTCGCGCTTGCGAAGCGTGAGCTCTTCGAGCTCCTGCAGGTTGATTTCAACGTCGTAGTGCCCGGTGTTGCACAGGATCGCCCCGTCCTTCATGAGCTCGAAGTGGTGGCGGCGGAGGACATCGCGCATGCCGGTCGCGGTGCAGAAGATGTCCCCGATGCGGGCGGCTTCGTCCATGGGGAGCACTTCGTAGCCCTCCAGGACGGCTTTGAGGGCAGCGATTGGGCGGACCTCGGTGACGATGACACGAGCGCCCATCCCGCGCGCGCGGCGCGCAACGCCGGAGCCGCAATGTCCGTAGCCAGCAACGACGAATACCTTGCCCGCAAGCATCACCGAGGTTGCCCGGAGGATGCCGTCAATGGTGGATTGCCCAGTGCCGTAGACATTGTCGAAATCCCACTTGGTCTCAGCGTCGTTGACGGCGATGACGGGGTAGAGCAGCTTGCCCTGCCGCGCACGCGCACGGAGGCGGATAACGCCGGTGGTGGTCTCCTCCGTTCCCCCGATGATGCGCTGCGCCAGCTCTGGGTACTTCTCGTGGACGGTGGTGATGAGGTCGGCGCCGTCATCCAACGTCAGATGCGGTTCGATATCCAGCGTGCGCTCGATGCACCAGTAGAAGTCCTCCAGGTTCCCCTGCCAGGCGAAGATGCGGATGCCCTCGGCAGCCAATGCGGCGGCAACGGCGTCATTGGTCGAAAGTGGGTTGCAGCCTGACCACGCAACCTCCGCTCCGGCAGCAACGAAGGTGCGGATGAGCACAGCTGTCTCCTTTGTCACGTGCAGGCAGCCGGCGATGCGGTAGCCGGCAAAGGGCTTGCTCTGCGAGTAGCGGCGCCGCAGCTCCATGAGCACAGGCATATGGGCTTCTGCCCATTCGATGAGCTTGTACCCTTCGGGAGCCAGCGCAAGGCTGCGGATACAGTACTGCCCCGGACGCTCATCGAGCGGCTCGGTGGAGCGGCGCGGAGGGATAGACATGCTCAGCTCACGACTGTGGAACATGCGTGCCAAAGTAGCGGCGGAGCTCCTCCACCAGGTCCAACTGCTCCCAGGGGAACTCCGCGCGACCGAAGTGTCCGTACGCAGCCGTTGGGCGGTAGATGGGACGCCGGAGTTGGAAGCGCTCGATGATGCCCGTCGGAGTCAGGTCAATGTGCGTGCGGATGAAGTGCTCCAACTCCTGCGGTGGGACGGTCCCACTACAATGGGTGTTGACGTGAAGCGAGATGGGCTCGGCAATGCCGATGGCATAGGAGAGCTGCACGGTGCACTCCCGAGCCAATCCTGCCGCGACGATGTTCTTGGCAAGGTAGCGCGCCATGTAGGCTGCCGAGCGGTCCACCTTCGTGGGGTCCTTGCCCGAAAATGCCCCACCACCATGCGGAGCACGCCCGCCGTAGGTGTCCACGATAATCTTGCGCCCCGTCAGCCCAGTATCCCCGTGCGGACCCCCGATCTCGAATCGCCCGGTGGGGTTGATGTACATGCGCGTGCGCTCGTCGAGCAGCTCAGCGGGGATAACTGCACGGATGACATGCTCGATGACATCGCGGCGCAACTGCTCCTGGTCCACATCGGGGTCGTGCTGGGTGGAGACCACCACGGCAGCCACGCGTAGGGGCTCCCCGCTCTCGGCGTACTCGACGGTGACCTGGGATTTTGCATCCGGGCGCAGGTAGGGCATCGGGGAGGGCTGTGTTTTGCGCAACTGCGCCAGACGGCGGACCAGGGCATGCGCCAGCATGATCGGGAGCGGCATCAGCTCAGGGGTTTCGCGGCAGGCGTACCCGAACATAAGCCCTTGGTCGCCAGCACCGCCTCGGTCCACTCCCAAAGCGATGTCGGGGGATTGGCGGTTGAGCACGTTGAGCACGCAGCAGGATTCGCTGTCGAAGCGATATGCCGGGCTGGTGTAGCCGATATCGCGAATGACCGAGCGCACCAGGGGCGGCAGGTCCAGATGCGCCGTGGTGTTGAGCTCGCCACCGACGACGATCAGCCCCGTTGTCACGAAGCACTCGCACGCAACGCGCCCCTGAGGATCCTGCTCCAGCACGGCATCCAGCACTGCATCGGAGACCTGGTCGCAGAGCTTGTCCGGGTGCCCTTCGGAGACGGACTCGGACGTAAAAAGGTACGTACGCATCTCCCGTTGGCAAGAGCTGACGGAACACTTCGCACAAGTCGCAAAGCTACAAGTTTTGCCGCAGCCGGCAGGATGCCCTATTTTTGTGGGCTCGTAGTACAGTGGTCGGGCTGCCTGATGTGGCGATGGGGAGCTGCAGTTCTGCTGCTGAGCCTTGAGCTTCTGGCGCAGCTCAAGGGAACGGCACCCAGTGAGGGGGTTCGGGAGAAGCCCGTGCGCCTCATTGCACTGACGAACGCAACGGTGGTGCCCAAACCGGGGCAGCGGCTGGAGCGGGCGACCGTTCTCATTCGGGATGAGCGGATCGAAGCCGTTGGGGTGAGCATTCCGATCCCGCCGGGGGCGACGCTGCGGGATTGCTCCGGGCTGTGGGTGTATCCGGCGTTTGTGGAGCCATATGTGGCGCGGCGGCGCGATACTGCAAATCCCGGGGAGTGGGATGAGCCCGTTGCACCGCCACCGGAAGGGGCACGGCATTGGAACGAAGCGGTGCGCCCGGAGCGCAGGATCGAGGAGCGCTTTGAGCTATCGGAGCGCGAGGCAGAGCAGTTCCGTGCTTTGGGCTTTGCCGTGCTGCACGTCGGCTCGGAGGAGGGTATCTTCCGCGGAAGTTCGGCGCTGGTGTTGGCGCGCGCGGGAACTGCGCCGGCGATTGTGCTCCGCGCGGGTGTGGCGCAGTGGCTGGGCTTCCGCAAGGGCAACTCCCGTACGCCGTATCCCAGTTCGCTCATGGGGGCGATTGCCCTGGTGCGGCAGACACTCCTGGATGCCCAATGGTACCGCAGCGCTTGGGATGCCTATCGGCGCAACCCGCGGCAGCCTCGCCCAGAGGTCAATATCTCCTTGGAGGCGCTCGCTGCAGCGCTCCAGCAGGGCATCCCCTTTGTGGTCCACGCCGAGAATGAGCGCACGCTGCTGCGGGCGATTCGCCTCCTACAGGAGTTCCAACTCCCGGTGCTCTATGTGGGGAGCGGACGGGAGTACCGTCGCCTGCCCGTTCTGCAGCGCTTGCGTCCGCGCCTTCTGCTACCGGTGAACTTCCCCGATGTCCCCGATGTCAGGGCTCCGGAGCGGGCGTTGGAGGTGTCGCTGGAGGAGTTGCGCCATTGGGACGCGGCTCCGCAGAATCCCTTCTGGCTGGATTCGGTGGGCATCCCCTTCGCCTTCACAACACACGGGCTGCAGGAGCGCTCCGCCTTCTGGGAGCGCTTGCGCAAAGCTCTACGGCGTGGGCTGTCGCCGGAGCGTGCCCTGGCAGCACTGACAACCCAGCCGGCGGACTTCCTCGGTGTGTCCGATATCGTGGGCAGTATCGAGCCCGGCAAGCTGGCGAACCTTCTCCTGTGCGATGGGGAGCTCTTTGCCCCGGAGACGGAGCTGCGGAGCATCTTCGTGGCGGGAGAGGAGTTTCCGCTCGGCGATACCGTGCGGGTGGAGCTGCGCGGTGTGTGGAGCACCGCCATTCCCGGGCTCGATACGCTGCGGCTGCGCATCACGGGCAAGCGTTCCGCCCCGGAGCTGACGCTGCTTGCCCGACAAGCCCAGGTGCGCGCCTCGGTACAGCTCCAGCGGAATCGGCTGCTCTTCACGGCAAGTGGGGATAGCTTGGGCATCAGCGGCGTTCTACGGTGGAGTGCCGAACTGCGGGATTCCCTCCTGGTCGGGCAGCTGCTCCTCCCCGATGGGCGCACGCTCTCCTGGCAGGCACGGCGGGATTCTCTGTTCTCTCCCGCGCCGCCGGAGGTGCCACAGCGGGAGTACGCGCTTGCTCCGCTGGTCTTTCCAAACGGACCGTACGGGTTGCCGTCGCCCCCGCCGCAGCGCGCTGTGCTCTTCCGGAATGCAACGGTGTGGACGTGCTCGCCAGCAGGGGTGCTGCAGAACACCGATGTGCTCATCCGCGGGGGGAAGATTGCCGCTATCGGGCGTGGGTTGAAGGAGAGTGCCGATACGGTGATTGACGCAACGGGGAAGCACCTGACGCCAGGCATCCTCGATGAGCACTCCCACATCGCCATCGAAGGCGGAGTCAACGAGGGAACCCATGCCGTCACGGCAGAGGTGCGCATCGGGGATGTCATCGACCCCGACGACATCAACATCTATCGCCAGCTCGCCGGTGGGGTGACGGCAGCGCATCTGCTACACGGCTCGGCAAATCCCATCGGAGGGCAGTGCCAGCTCATTAAGCTCCGGTGGGGCGCTGAACCGGAGGAGCTGAAGTTCGAAGGCGCACCGGCGACCATCAAGTTCGCGTTGGGGGAGAATGTCAAGCAATCCAACTGGGGCGACCGCTTCACGCGGCGCTATCCGCAGACGCGGTTGGGCGTGGAGGAGATCATGCGCGATGCCTTCCAGGCGGCGCTGGAGTATGAAGCCGAATGGCAACGCTGGCGGGCATTGCCCGAACGGGAGCGCCAACGGAGCATCCCACCGCGCCGCGACCTGCAGTTGGAGGCGCTGCTGGAGATCCTTCGGGGCAAACGGCTCATCCACTGCCACTCGTACGTGCAGAGTGAGATCCTCATGCTCATGCGCCTGGCGGAGCAGTTCGGCTTCCGGGTCAACGTCTTCACCCATGTACTAGAAGGCTACAAGGTGGCGCGCGAGCTGGCACGGCACGGCGCTGGTGCGTCCACCTTCTCCGATTGGTGGGCGTACAAGTTCGAGGTCTACGACGCCATCCCCTACAATCCCGCCATCATGCACGAGCAGGGGGTGCTGGTTGCCATCAACAGCGATGATGCCGAAATGGGGCGCCGTCTGGCACAGGAGGCGGGCAAGTCCGTCGGCTACAGCGGTATCTCCGAGGAGGAGGCGCTCAAGTTCGTAACGCTCAATCCCGCGCGGATGCTGCGCGTGGACCATCGCGTCGGTAGCATCGAGGTGGGCAAGGATGCCGATATCGTGCTATGGTCGGGTCCACCGCTTTCGACACGCTCGGTGGTCGAACAGACCTACGTTGATGGGCGCTGCTACTTTGACCGCGTGCGGGATGAGCAGCTTCGCCAGCGGGATGCCCAACTCCGGCAGCAGCTGGAGCAGCGCGCGTTGCAGGCACTGCGCCAAGGAGAACCACCCGCAGCTCCCAAGGAGCAGCGGCGCCGGCTTTACCACTGCGAGGACAACGACGACGAGCTCCGCGGGTATGCCCCGTAGGGCTTCAGCCGAAGAGGGCTTCGTCGCTGCTGTAGCGCTCGTACCGCGGGGGAGCGCCCTTCTCGACCGTCTCGGCAGTGATGACGCAGCGGCGAACGTCGGGGTGTGAGGGCAGCTCGAACATAATCGGCAGCATGACCTCCTCCATGATGGCGCGGAGCCCGCGTGCGCCGGTCCCACGCGCAATTGCCCGCCGGACAATCGCCTGAAGGGCTTCCGGCTCGAAGACCAGCTCCACCCCCTCCATGAGGAAGAGCTTCTGGTACTGCTTGACCAGGGCGTTTTTGGGGCGCTGCAGAATCTCCATCAGTGCTGCCTCGTCGAGCGGATGCAGCGGGGCAATCACGGGCAGCCGCCCGATGAACTCGGGAATGAAGCCGAATTTGAGCAGGTCGTCTGGCTCGATTTGCCGGAGCAGGGCATAGGTGTCGTCGGGGTTAATGGCGGCGCTCGGCGTTGCTGTAAAGCCGATGGTATTGCGGCGGAGCCGGCGCGCGATGATCCGCTCAATCCCCTCGAACGCCCCACCGCAGATGAAGAGGATGTTGCGCGTGTTGACGTAGATGAGCGGCTGCTCGGGATGCTTTCGCCCACCGCGTGGAGGGACGCCGGCGATGGTCCCTTCGAGGATCTTCAGCAGAGCTTGCTGCACGCCTTCGCCGGAGACGTCGCGCGTGATGCTGGGGGAGTCGCTCTTGCGGGCGATCTTGTCGATCTCGTCGATGTAGACAATCCCGCGCTCGGCACGCTCGACGTTGTAATCGGCATTCTGTAGCAGGTGCAGAATGACCGTCTCGACGTCATCCCCGACGTAGCCGGCTTCGGTGAGTGTGGTCGCATCGGCAATGGCGAAGGGAACGTCCAGAATCCGCGCCAGTGTCTGCGCCAGGAGCGTCTTGCCTGTGCCGGTGGGACCGATGAGCAGGATGTTGCTCTTCTCAATCTCCACATCGTCGAAGCTGCCCAGTAGGTCCCGCGCTTGGATGCGCTTGTAGTGGTTGTAGACGGCAACGGAGAGCACGGTTTTGGCGTACTCCTGCCCGACGACGTACTCATCCAGGCGGGCTTTGATCTCGGCCGGTTTGGGGAGCCGCTCCAGCGCCCGGCGCGCACGCTGGACGGCACTCTGCTGGAGGATGCGCACGGAGTTGTGCACGCAGATGTCGCAGATGTAGACGTCCGGACCAGCGATGAGGCTATTCACTTGGCTGGAGGAGCGTCCACAGAAGGAGCAGCGGAGCTCCTCCGGATGCAGGCTCGGATACTGCGGCGGGGCACTCATTCCTGGCTTTCGGGCTTCTGGCTGGATGCGCTGGCGTCTGTATCGGGGCGGCGCTCCAAGACCTTGTCGATGATGCCGTACTCGAGAGCCTCGTGGGCGGACATGTAGTAGTCGCGGTCGGCATCCTTGCGGATCTTCTCCACAGGCTGCCCCGTGTGCTGGGAGATGATCTCGTAGAGCGTGTCCCGGATGCGCAGCATTTCGCGCGTGTAGATCTCGATATCAGTTGCCTGCCCCTGGGTGCCGCCGATCGGCTGATGCATGAGGATTCGAGAGTGGGGCAACGCAAAGCGTTTGCCCTTAGCTCCGGCGCACAGCAGCACTTGCGCCATCGAGGCAGCCAGGCCAATGCAGATGGTGCAGACGTCGGGGCGCA
Source organism: Bacteroidota bacterium (assembly GCA_030550275.1). Lineage (GTDB taxonomy): Bacteria > Bacteroidota > Ignavibacteria > Kapaibacteriales > HRBIN21 > HRBIN21. Next base: position 68,480 of record JAUQPR010000003.1, on the reverse strand, counting down.
CGTACTGCATCGTGTCGTAGATCGCCAGCCCAGCCGTGACACTGCCTCCAGGGGAGTTGATGTAGAGGTAGATGTCCCGATGCGGGTCCTCGCTCTCCAGAAAGAGCAGTTGGGCAACGGTCAGGCTGGCGACGTAGTCGTCAATGGGGGCTCCCAAGAAGATGATGCGCTCCTTGAGCAGCCGCGAGTAGATGTCGTAGGCGCGCTCACCCCGGCTGGTCTGCTCCACAACGATTGGGACCAACTGCCCGTACAGCAGGTTGGTCGGAAGCGAGAGCAGCCCAAGGGGGTCAGGGATTCGAACGGTGCTGGACATAGTCGGCGTAGGCGATAGGTTCCACATGCACCTGCTCCAGCAGCATGTTCCAGAGCTTCCGCCGTTGGAGGTCGTAGTAGAGCTCCGGGTCCTCCCGAAGCTGGGCTTTCAGCGTTTCGGGCGAGGTGCCCAACGTCTGCGCCAGTGTGGTGATTTCGGCTTCGCTCAGGCGAACGTCGTACTGGCGCAGCAGGAGAAGCTCCAGCACAAACTGCCGTGCCTGCAGGTGTGCAAGCCCGGAGAGGAAGCGGGCAATGCCCTCGTGTCCCTGCCGGGCGTACTCCTCGGGGATGCGCAGTTCGCCGCGTTGGAGCGACTGCACCAGGCTTTGGAACATGCTCTGCACCAACGCGCGCGGAGGCTCAAACGGGTACCGGCGGAGCAGCTCCCCTTGGAGCTGGGAGCGCACAAGGGAGCGGGTGTGCTGGTCCCACTGCCGTTGGAGCTCCTGCCGGAGGTATTCCCGCAACTCCTCGACGGTGTGGAGCTGCCCGCCGCTGAGCTGCTCAACGAACTCCGGAGTGGGTTCGGCAGGGCGAATGCGCCGGATCGCCTGCACATGCACAAGGTACTGCTGCGGAGAGCCTTCGCCCTCTGCGGCGAGCTGAAAGGGGAAGCTCTCTCCACGGCGGGCATGGAGGAGCTGCTCGCGCAACTGTGGCAGCAGCTCCTCATCGTAGAGGGCGACGGTGAGCTCCTCGCCCTCCTGCCCCAGCAGCGGCATGCCCGTTGCCGGGTCCATCGGCTGGAAGCGCAGCGTGACTTCGTGCGAGAAGTCGCTCACCTCCTCGACCTCCTCCACGGTGCCGTAGCGCAGGAGGAGGTTCTCCAGCTCGGCGTCCACCTCCTCGGGGCTGACCTCGTAGACGGGCTTCTGCAGTCGGATATCCGAGAGGTCAACGGTCAGCTCGGGGAGGGTTGCGTAGCGGTAGGTGAAGCCGATCCGCTCGGCGGAGCGCTGGAGGTCCACCAGGTCCGGTCCGCTGAGCAGCGTCAGTTGGTGCTCGCGCAGGATCTGCTGTGCCAGGCGTTCGCCGAACTTCTCCAGGGCATCGGCTTCGATCTTTGCACCGTAGCGCTGCCGAATCAGCTCAATGGGGGCTTTCCCCTTGCGGAAGCCTTCGATGGTGAGCGTCTGGCGAGCATGCTCGTAGGCTTCCTCGATAGCTGGCGTTGCCTCCTCGTGGGGCAGCTCGATGCGCAGCTCGTATTCGCAGTCGGCAAGTTTGGTAATGGTGTGTTCCACCGCAGTACTCGCAGTTGTTCGACCGTTGTGGTGCGGACGGGGAGACTCGAACTCCCACGGGGTTGCCCCACCAGATCCTAAGTCTGGCGCGTCTACCAGTTCCGCCACGTCCGCGGCAGAGCATGGAGACGGCAAGGAGTGGGAATTTCGTGCACGCGGGGAGGGCCCCGATGCCCGAAGCTATCGTCGTCGGCGCCGGGGTTGCCGGGATCAGCGCCGCACTCCACCTTACTCAGCGCGGGTGGCGGGTGGTGCTGCTGGAGGCACAACACCGCATTGGCGGGCGCGCAGCTTCGCTGCCCGATCCCCACACGGGGGAGCTGCTCGATACCGGGCAGCACGTGCTCCTGGGCAACTACCGCGAGCTCCTCGCCCTTCTGTGCGAGCTCGGCAGCGCCGAACTCCTCGGACCCGCTGCACCCCTGCGCTTTGCGCTCTGCCGGAGCGGCGGGGAGCGGCATTGGTTCGAACCGGCACGGCTGCCCGGAAGGCTGGGCTTTTTGTATGCGCTCTGGAGGCTGCCTCGGTTGCGCTGGAGCGAGCGGCTGCGTGTCCTCTCTGCCGTCGCTGCACTGCTCTCCGGTGCGGCGCTCCGGGGCACCGTAGAGCAGTTCCTCCGGCGCTTCCGGCAGCCCATCCCGGCGGTGGAGAGCTTCTGGGAGCCGCTGACGCTGGCAACGCTCAACACCACATGCGCCGAAGCCGACGTGCGCATGCTTGCGGTGGTACTCCGCCGGGGTTTCCTTGGCTCGGCTGCAGGGGCGCGACTCATCATCCCGAACGCTCCGCTGCAGGCGCTGCTGGAGCCCGTTGGGCAGTGGCTGCAGCAGCGCGGGGGTATATTGCTGCTGGGGACGCGAGTGAAGCGGCTCCTCCTCGAGCAGAGCCGCCGGGTCGGGGTCGAGCTCGAAGAGGGCAAGCAGCTGTGGGCGAATGCGCTCGTCCTGGCGGTGCCACCGTGGAGTGCGCAGCGGCTACTGCAGAGCGCGGGATTGAGCGCAGAGCTGCCGGAGTTTGCCTACTCGCCTATCGTGACGGTCTACCTGTGGCTGCGCAGAGCGGTTCTGCCAGCGCGGATGTGCGCGCTTCTCGGGACCCTGTTCCAGTGGGTGTTCGTGCATCCAAGCACAGTTGCGGCATGTCGGGTAGCACTGGTCTGCAGCGCGGCGGACACGCTTGCTGAGCTGCCGCATACTGCTATTGCGGAGCGGGCACGAGAGGAGCTGCTCAGTGCCTTCCCCGAGCTCTCTGCTGCGGACATCCTGCACCAGCGTGTGCTAATGGAGCGGCGGGCGACTCTGCGCCTTCGCCCAGAGCTTGCGCGGTTGCGTCCCTCCGGACGCCTGCCCCACCCTGCTGTGGTGCTTGCTGGAGATTGGCTCCAGACCGGTCTTCCGTGCACACTCGAAGGGGCTGCCCGAAGCGGGCGCCGCGCCGCGGAGTGGCTGCACCGTGAGCTTGCGGAGCGCTTGCCACGCTGAGGTTCTGCGCCGTGCCTCAGACCTTGAACTCCTCGAATCAGCGGAGTTCAACGAGCTTGCCTTTGCGGAGGAGGGCTGCAGCCGGGGTCCGACGTGAGCTCCTTCCATCAGCGACAAGGCAATTGTTCGGGAGCTTGCACCATCCACGGCGCAAATGCTTGCTCGCACAGGTTGAAGGCGAAGCACAAGCGAATCCGCCGGTCCAGCCACCTCTGCGCGGACTGCGGTATCGAGCGCTGCACCACAGCGCTGGAGGATGCCAGGAGAGGCACACTCACTCTACGCGATGCTCCCTCCGCACGCGGCTGCGCAGGTACCGCACGACTTCGGGGATGCATTCGGCGCAGATGTAACCCGGAAGGTGCAGGACCGCCACGGCGTTGGGCGACACTTAATTCCCGCCAAAGGGCTCACAGCCACAATCTGCCCAGAAGAAGTGGCATTGGCACTTCGGTTTTGTCCCACCAGGGCACTGGATAGAGCACGCAGTCAATCCACAATCAGCTCGGCAACAGTTTTCGCACCCTGTCATTTCGGATGACTCAGGGCGAACGAAATTCTGTAGTGCGAAGTTCAGCAGGCGCTGCTGATCAGCGTCTGATAGCTGCTGAAATTGGTTTTGAAATTCGCCGACCCAGCGGATGTAAGTGGAGTAGTCGTTTTGCTGAGCCGCGCGAAAAGCGTTTTCCATTGCGGATTGTAGCGCCGTTTTTGTCGCAAATAGCCTATCCGACTGCATCCACGACTTCAGAATCTCGAAATTGTGCTCGTGTCGAGGCGTGACGACGAGGGTGGGGATGGTTTGCGAGCGTGAGTGGTTGCATGAGAGGAGGGCAATCAGCAGCAGTGTTCGCAGGATGAGAGGTCTGTACAACATTTTGAGCCCTGTTGGAGGTTGGACTTTACACCTCGGGCTACACTCTCCAGCAATGGCTGGTGCCGTGCTGCCGGCGGTGCTGCTGAGACGGGCACCAGGGCACATCCGCTGGCACCGGCGGCGACACCCATGCCAGAGGGAGCCGCTCCATGCTATAATGCGCAAAAGGGGTGAAATGTAACATCCCCCGCTGGGAATCCACGGCTGGTGCGGCAGTTCGGGCGGCGGCAGAGAATAGGGGCAAAGAGGGTGGTGCACATCTCTACGTTCACCGCTGTAACTCCCGCTGAACGCGCTCCCGAAGTCGCTTGAGAAGCCAGGCAGACACAGGGCACGTACGGCGTGCTTTGCCGTGTATCCCCCTCGTTTCAACAGCTCGCAGGCAAAATGCAGAGGGAGCAGCGTGGAAAACTCTCCATCTTGGCTTTGTAGCATGCCTGCTGCATGCCAGAGAGACCACCCCATGCTGCAGTCCATGCGCTCACCCGTTCCAAAATGCATGGAGTTTGCACCGGAGCAGCTCCAGCGCGTGCGTGTGCCACCGGTGGAGCGTCTGGCGGCTGACGTGCAGCTGCCCGGCAATATAGGACCATTGGCAGCGCTCCCAGTACCGGAGGAGCAGCACCGTGCAATAGGGCTCGGGCAGTTGGAACACCTCCGCCTGCAGCCGCTCCAGGAGCCGCTCGCGCTCCAGGGATTGGAGGTGCTCCTCGACGGAGGCGCTGCACAGCGCCTCCGGATACGCCGGCGGAGGCACTGCCGAGGGGCGTTCGCTCAGCTCCTGCAGCTCAGGCTCTTCGGCAAGGGCAGGAAGGGGATAGAGCACGTACCGATGCGCCTCGTGGAGGATTCGGCAGCAGATGCCGCAGAGCCACCTGTAGAAGCGCAGCTCCGAATCCCAGAGCTCCTGGGCAAACTCGCCTCGGCATATGCGCTCCCACGTGCGGCAGAAGGCTTCCTGTACGACGTCTTCGGCGCCCACGTGCGCGGCTGCCCCGTTGAGGTGGCGGGAAACCCATCGGCGGAGCCGTGAGGCAAAGCGGCAGTACGCCTGAGCGAGCGCACACCGAGCACTGTGGAGCTCCTCCGGAGTCGGCGGACACGCCATGATGCCCTCGAGGGCTGGTGGGACAATTGGTGGTGAGCGCTTGGCTCCATGTCGCTACCAACGATGCACCATACCGATTCCAAGGCGCTGCCGATACTGCAATTTACGGCTCTGCATGCGGTCGTACGCCAGCGTACACTGGAGATTGAGCTCGAGGAATCGCCAGAGCTGCTGTCGGAAGCGCTGTTCGAGCGTTGCGCTCCAGCGCCATTCTGGGGCGAAGGTGGCACGAAGCTCTGCTTCTCCCTGCCACTGCCGGAGGGAGTCCAGGTGCCAGAGCCACCTCCCCTTGCATTGGATGGAGGATTCGGCGCGGTAGGTCTCGCGCTGGGGAGTGCGCAGGTTATCGGTCAACTGTGTGTGCTCGCGGGCGCGCACCTGACGCAGTTCGGCGCCCAGCCGTAGCTCCCATTGGGGCATGCGCCGTGCGTCCCCCCCCCCCGTAGGCGAATCCAAAGCTCTGCGAGGAGGTGACCGGATCCCACCATCGAGCGGTGCGGATACGGCGCAGCCCCTGCAGGCGGAAGCTCTCTCCCAGGACGGTACTGCATCCGACCGCGATGTACGGGTCGAGCAGCCACCCCCACCGCAGCACTGCTCGGAACTCGGTGGTGACCTCATTCTCCGACGGCAGGACCAGCGACGGGAGCGTATCGCCCAGGTCCAAGTACTGTAGTCCGTAGCTCAGGCGCACTGTGGCGGCAAGGCGCCATCGCCCGAGCGTAATGGCGGGAAGGAGTTCGCTCCATGCCCGTGCTGTCAGGCTGTGGCGCTCGCCCTCCTTCCAGTCCCGGAGGGCTTGCTGGAGTAGCTCCAGCCCCATCCTCTGCTCCTGTGCTGCTGCGATCGGCATCGCAAGGCTCAGAAGGGCAAGCAGGCGCATCCCCCTGCACTGTTGGGAGATGGAGCAGCCCGTCCGCACGATTGCCCACAGTTGCAAATGTACATCCTCTCACCAGTGCAGCCTACCCTCCCTCCGGATGTGTGCATCCCCTGAGGGAGCCGCTCCACGCTGGAGTGCGCGCAAGGGCACACTGCAACATCCCCTGCCGGAAATCCGCGGCTGGTAAGGAGATGAAAGCCAGCAGCGGGGGCGCCTATAACAGGGTTTTGAGCCGATACCGCCATGCCGACACTCATATGCACTACTGCAGCAGAGACATGATGGTCTGTAGATGCTGCTGGGAGGAGAGGGAGCCCTGGTACTCCACCCTACCACTTCGGAGCACCACAACGGTGGGGAAACCCCTGATCTGGAATGCCCGATGGAGCTCGAAGCTCAGTGGAGCATACGTTACGGTTGTCCCTGCTGGAAGCCCCTCCAGCCGGCTTCTATCAGGGGTCACGATGATGATGCGGCTCGGAAGCCTTGCAGCAGCAATCTCCTTGATGAGCCGAGGATACCACTGCTTGCAAAGCCCGCATGCTCCCGAGGAGAAGAGCAGGAGCACTGGCACAGGTACTTGGGTGGGGTTGATGAGCTCACCTTGCTCCGTTATGATCACTGGAATATCGGCTTGAATTGCCCGAGGATAAGGATAGCGCTGCACAAGCAGCTCTACCTTTTGAAACCGCTCAGCGCTCTGTGCAGGGATAAAGGGGGAGAGCTCCTTCCGGAGTGCCTCGGCTCTCCGCTCTCCGCTGAGCTGGTAGACCCAGGCGTAGTACTTCAGAGCACTGTCAAGTTGACCGCGTTTGAGAAAGAGCCGCGCAAGCGTTGCACATGCTAAAACAGTAGATCCTATTGTGCCGGCATCCAACGGTAGTTGGAGAACCTTTCGCAACCATTGTTCGGCAGTAGTGGGAGAGCGTTCCAGGCTCAGTTCGCCTATCTTTGCATACAGACTGCTTATCCAGCCCCATTTGACTCTATCGCTGGGAAGCAATTCAAGTGGGACCCGAATTCCACACCCAGGGGCTGCGCTATCGGGGAGCCTTTGAGCAAGGTGCACTGCCTTCTCCAATACCATGAGCGCACGTGCAGTGTCTGCTTTCCATTCCACCAGATTTATGGCTGCTTTTAAGGCTCCTCCAGCCTCTTCCTCCCATCCGCTTGCAGGTCCTGCTTGGAGGAAGCGCTGAACCCAGCTCTCCAATATGGTTTCGTAGTGGTGCCGACCTCTTTGGTAGAATCTTTCGGGTGCAACGTGGTCTTCGGAGAGTCGGCGGGAAGCGTCGAGCTCTTTCGGGAAGCGGCTCCAGAGGGTGCTCAGAGCTGTGGCTACCTCGTCGGACGCCTTGTTTTCGGCAGGTAGCACTGCCCACGTAGTGGAGAGGAGGTTCCGCAGGAGACTCCAGGGAATCTCAGCGTTGGGATGGGCAGTGAGCAGTTTCTGAAGATGCTGTCCAGCTTGTGCAGCTTTGTTCCACTCTCGAGAGAGCGCAAATCCGTAGAGGCATACGGCTGTAGCCGAGATGGAGTTCTGTCCGATGCGCCAGAGGCTATCCACCTGGTCTTGTCGGATTCCCGGACCATGTTGGATATTCCACCGCCACAGGCTTGCCCATCGCCAGTATTCATCGGGATAGAGCTGCTCATCGAGCTGGAATAGCTCAACGATACTGGCGCTATCCTCGGTCTCGTCCATCTTCGTCGGCAGGGCGGCTCTCTGGGGGATGCTCCCAACGAAGACAGGGGTACGCATCTCCTGAAGCAGATACACGGGAAGTTCTGGTGGTGCAATCCAGAGCTCACACCAGTATGCTTTCTCTGGAACCGTGCATTCAAGGCTCCAGATGCCGTTTGCGCCCTTGACAAGGGGAATGCGGTAGCTTACCGTAGCAACGGTATCGAGCGTCTGAAAGAACACCCCTGCAATGAGCTGGGTGGGGTTCTTGTACGGGGCTGCAGTGTCGGAGGGGTTGTAACGGATGGTGAATTTTTGCCCTGCCTGTAAAGGCGATGGCTCTATGCTCAGGAAACTGGGCAGATCTTGCTCCACCGTTGCTGGTTTGGAGCATCCCAGGAGTACTACTGCAGAGAGGAGCGTGGCTGTTCTCTTCATGAGCTTCCCATGGCAAGTTTACACATGAACCCGGGGATGCCCCGTATGCCGTTGGGACATCCCCGGTGTTGGATTGCGCGCTATTCCCAAAGGATGGAAAAGGTCGGGAGAGGAAGGTCGTCAGGGAGTTGAATCCCTTCCTGCTGCGCCTGGCGTCGGACGAGCTGATCCCCGTATTCGGGTGTGTTGCATTCAGGACAAGGGTCTTGCGCTTGATACAGCTGGTAGTATTCTGCTTTCCAGTCCCATAGACCGCATTCGTCCCCCTGCGCAATACACCAGTAGTTCATCCCATTCCATGGGTCCATGAAGGCAAACTGCCATGCCCTTCTTGTCTTATATCCGTATTCCCAAAGCTTCGTTATTTTGAGCATCGGCTCAGTGGCTGTAAGAAGGCACGGGAGGGCTAAGAATACTGCGAGCATTATGGTCTTACGCATTGGTGCACACTGTGTAGTATGGAACATGCTTGTTAGACTATGGGTGCACGCAGGAGCCAAGCCGGCATCGTGCTGCCACGAACTCCATGTGATCCACCACGGATGCCGGGACATAGTGGAAGGCACAGGAGCCGCGCCAACACCTTGGCTCTGTGGCACCCATGCTATAGTGCGCGAAGGTGGCAAACTGTAACATCCCCTGCCGGAAATCCGCGGCTGGTGCGGCAGAGCGGGGAGGGGACCGTTGCGCGCTTCCAGTGCTGAGCGTGCAGAGCCAGGCAGAGGAGCGGTGCTAAATTTGCATCCACAAGCTGGACAGAGCCTCACGCTATGGCAGCAGAGCAGCTTCCTCCGGTGCGATTGCGGCTGCGGCAGTTGGTGGACTACCTTGCCGAATTCGTTGCCGCCTGCGAGCAGAAGAGCCGAGAGACGCAGCGCATCTACCACCGGGCATTGCAGGAGTTCCTCACCTTCTTCGTACGGGACGGGCGCTTCCTCTTCCGCGTGCGCGATGTGGAGCGCTACCGGCGCTACCTGGTACGCATCCGGCAGCTCAAGCCCGCCTCGGTGGCAACGTACATGACCGCGCTCCGCCGGTTCTGCCAGTACTTGGTCGAACGCGGCGTACTGCAGCGCAATCCCGCACGGCGCGTTCCTGGAGCACGCCGTCCGCAGCAGCACAGCCGGATGTTCCTGACGGTAGAGGAGCTGCGGAAGCTGCTGGAGAGCATCGAGACCAATACGCTACAGGGGCTACGCGATCGGGCGCTGGTGCTGATGATGCTCGGCTGCGCCTGCTCAGAACATGAGCTCGCGCGAGCAACCGTTGGCGATATCCGCCGGCGGGGACGGCTGCGCTTCATCTACGTCCAAGGCAAGGGCAAGCAGGCAAAGGATGAGCCCGTCCCGATTCCCCCCAAGGTGTGGGAGGCGCTTGAGGCGTACCTGAAGGCGCGCGGAGCGACCGATCCGGATGAGCCGCTCTTCCTGAGCCATAGCCCGCGCTCGCGTGGACGTGGGCTGAGCGTGCGCGGAATCCGCGAGACAGTCAACGAACGGCTCACCGCAGCCGGGGTCAAGCAGGGACGACATCTACGACTGACCCCCTTTTCGCTGCGGCACACGGCGGGACTGCTCATGGCGGAAAGCGGAGCTTCGGTCGAAGAGCTTATGCAGCGGATGCGGCTGCGATGGCGTCCCACGGCGCTGCTGTACTACCGTCAGAAGGGGCGCCTGGGGAGCAGTGCCGCGCCCGAGCTGCAGGAGTTGGTACGTCTCCATCGGTGAGCGCTGCGGGCTCAAGCTTTTGTAATTTACCACGCGGACAGGGAGGCGAGGTGATGAAGGGGCGTACGCACGTGCTTGTACTGGTAGGGGCATTACTTGCGGGGTGTTCGGAGTTTCCCACGCGCCTGCTGGCGCCGGAGGTGCCAGTAAACATTGCGCTGCCGCTGGTGGATTCCCTGCTGGTACTGGAGCAGCTTATCAAGGACACGGCGCAGATTCGCCGCGATCCCGCCACCGGGAATCTTGCCATCGCGTTCGGAGGCGAGCTGACGCCCGTAAGGGTTGCTGAGGAGCTGACGCGCATTGCGCCGCTGCAGCGACGGTATGCAGTGTCGGCAGCCGAGGAGGATACGCTCCAGGCACACTTCCGGCAATGGTGGCAGCGAACGCTGGTGTTGGCGCTGCCACTGCTTCGATGCTTCCCTCAATTGCCGGCGCCCCCGGCACAGACGGTGGTGCCTTCAGTGAGTGGGGTGCAGGTGGAGCAGCCTGCTACGCTACCGGCGGAGATACAGGCGGTGGAGTTTCGCCACGGTATAGCGAATCTGGTGCTGCACAATGGCTATCCGGTACCGCTCTCCATAGAGCCACCGCCGGGGCAGTCTCAGCCGGGGATCCTGCTGCGGACACCAGGCTACGGGGAGTGGTTCGTTGCCCTCTCCCCGATGCAGCGCTTGATTCCACCAGGGGAGACGCGCGGATTGCCCTCGGACCCTGGCGGTGAGATTCGCGTTGGATTGGACGGGATGGTCCTCACGTCGGCAACGCGCATTGTGTTGCAGCTCGGCTCGCCGGGCAGTGGTGGGCAGCCGGTGCGCTACGATACGATGCCCGTATTCTCTGTCCGCCTGATTCCGCAAGGGAGTGCCTTCCGCTGGGCTGAGCTCCGGTTGCCGGAGCTGGAGCTCCTCCTGCCGCTTTCGGTCGAGCTGCCCAATCAAGCAGCGCTGGAGGAGGCACGGCTGTCCGAGATTGCGCTGCATTGCCGCTTCCGCAACGATCTCCCCATCTCCGTGCAGGGGCAGTTGTACTTCCCGCAACTGCGTTCTGCGGATGGGCAGCTGCTGACATTCCCGCTGCAGCTTGAGCCGAAGGCTTCGGCGGAATGGCGCGAGCAGCGCACGGGAGTGCTGCTCCGACCGGTAGCTGAGGATCTTGGCAGTGTTCGGGTGCTTCGAGCGTATGCCCGGCTGCGGGTGCCGTCCCAGCAGTCCTTCCAGCGCTTCTGGGACTCGGACACGCTCCTGGCGGAGCTTTCTCTGGAGCGATTCCACGTTGCTTGGGCACAGGGCGAACGGCTGCCTGTGGTGGAGTTCGAGGCGCAGACGGAATCGGAGGTCTGGCTGCGCGGCAATCTGGGAGCGCTGTCACAGATGGAGCTGGAGCTGGCGGAACTCCTCCTGGAGGCGCATCTGGAGAACTCTGCCGCGGTTGCGTTCCGCATTGAAGGGACCGCGGAGGTGCTGGACCGCACACGGAATCTGCTGGCGCGTCTGACGATTCCGGAGCAGCTTGTCGAGCCCGCCGAGCTCATTGGCGGAGAGCTCCGAGCCCGACCATCCCATTGGCAACTGCGCTACACGGATGTTGTCCTGCGGGCACGCCCCCGGTTTGTACGCTTCCTCTGGCGCATTCGGGTCGAGGGACCGCCCAAATGGGCAGTTGCCGATAGCAGCCAGATCTTCGGGCGTGTGGAGCTGGTCGTTCCAGTTCGATTGCGGATCCAGAGGCTGGAGTTCGACACCTTGTGGGCGTTGACGGGTGGGGAGACACTCCGGCGCCAGAGCCGTGCCGTGCGCAGCGCCCGTGCGGTGGTAGAGGTATACAACCTCTTCCCCGTTGCGCTGGAGTTGCAGCTCACCCTGGCGGATTCACTGGATTCCTTGCGGCTCCCCCCACAGGCGCCGCTGTGGATTGCGGCAGCGCCGGTCACGGCAGCGGGCGTGGGCGCGGCTCCGCAGAAGGTGCTGAGCAGCTTCCCGCTCTCGCAGGAGCAGTTGGAGCTACTGCGGCGGGCAGACCGTGTGCGGGTGCGGCTGCGGGGCGAGACCTCGGCAGGGCAGTACGTCCGGATCCGCAGCTCCGACTGGGTGCATATGCGGGCAACACTCCAGATCGAGTACGTGCCGTAAGGAGGATGCAATGCGCTGCAGGTGGCTTCTCTGGCTTGTGGCAGCAGAGCTCGTTGCGCAGCAACTGCACTGGGGAGTGGCGTTGGGTGGGATTGGAAGCGTGGGGATCTCCGGCACTGCGGCGATGCTCTCGAATCCCGCGGGGCTGTGTGCGCAGCCGACACGCTGGGAGCTTGCACTGCCGGCTGCCTGGCTGCGCTTGGAAGGATTGCAGCTTTCGGAGTACGCCTTCTACTTCGGCGGCGTAGAGACCCCGCAGGGATGGCAACGGCGTCGGCTCAGCCTCTCCGAGCGCAATGAGTTCGCACAGTTGCTGGAGACGCACGGACTCGAAGCGTGGCTTCTCTTGCAGGTGCTGGGGGTTACCTACAGACTGGATTCCGCTGCCGTTGTTGGGGTTGCGGCATCCAACGTTGGGCATGCTCGGCTGCGCCTACCGCGCGGTACCGTACAGGCACTGCAGCAGGAGCCCATCGGCACCACTCCGGTGAGGCTTGAAGATGGGGAGAGCACGCTGCGCGCCTACTCGTTGCTGACGGTGGCGTATGGACGGCGCCTGCGGTGGGGGCGTCCGGGGGAGTTCACCTGGAGGGCTGCGGAGGTGGATTTCGGTGTTGCCCTGCACCTGTACCGAGGGCATGCGTACTGGGAGGAACTGCCTGGGGGCTCGCTCCAACTGGAGCCGGTGCTCCCGATGGGATGGGATAGCACACCGAGCTGGAATGTCTCTGGCAGCCTTCGGTGGCGCTCGGCGGAGGCTGCCGCCGGCTGGCTGGGATACGCTACAGGGGTTGCTCCAACGGTGGGCTGGGGAGGGGCAATCAGCCTCGGGCTGCGGCTGCGCTGGTATGGTTCGGATTCGCTCGAGCCGGCTCTGGAGCTTGGTGCAGCGGTGGAGCAGCTCGGGGCGCTCTCATGGCGCTTGACGGAAGCGGCTCTGGAGCTTGCCAACGACACGGTGCGCGGTGTGCTGGGCGCTGCGTGGGAGGAGGTGCAGCAGCGCTTCACACCACGGCGTCGGGAGCTCCAGCGGTGGGAGGCTACCCCGATGGCGCTGCGCCTTGGAGCTCAAGCACGGCTTGCCGAATGGCTCCATCTGCCGCTCAATGCCTATGCAGAGGTGGCGCTGCAGACGGATATGGCGTGGCGAACACCGCAGCTTGCCGGTGGAGCGGCGCTCCAGCTTACACCACCGCTTGGGTGGCTGCCAACTGCAGCACTTGGGGTGCGCTGGCAATCGGCAACGCCGGCGCACCTGAGCGCAGGACTGCGCTGGAGTCTTGCCGCGCGTGGGCGCCCGCAGGTGGAGCTGCTCTGGAATGCGCTCGATGGCTGGCTGCGCTTCCTCTCGGCACGGCGTGCCGGTATCGGTGTGCGCTGTACGCTGGGGTTTTAGCTCTCTTGCCAGGGCTCGCCGCGGTAGATCGCCGTCTGGAAGCGCCCGTGCTGGTCTACCTTGCCTCGGTACATGTCTGCATTCACGCACAGCGCCACGGCGGAGGAATCGGCACCAATTGCAATGAGCCCACCACAGCCGCCGAGTTGCCCTACCTCTGCCAGGGCATCAGCAGCAGCTTCGTGAAGCGGCATCTTGCCGAAGAGCATCCGGGCATGGACGCCGAAGGCCGTCACCGTGCGGATGAAGACCTCTCCGAGCCCTGTGGTGGAGACGGCGCAGGTCCGATTGTCGGCATAGGTCCCGGCACCGATGAGCGGGCTGTCCCCGACACGCCCCTTGAGCTTGCCCGAGATCCCGCCTGTAGAGGTAGCAGCAGCAAGGTTGCCCGAGGCATCCAATGCGACAGCTCCGACCGTGCCCAGCGATGCCTCCGGATGCGCACCGATGCTCCCATCGCCGGATTCTGGGTCTGGCTCGGGAAGGAGTTCGAGCCCTTGCCGCAGAGCAAACTCCTCAGCACCTTCGCTCACCAACAGCACATGGGGGCTGTATTGGGCAACTGCCCACGCGGCGTCCACGGGGTTGCGCAGGCGACGGACGGCTGCGACCGCTCCGGCACGCCGCGAGCGTCCCTCCATGACGGCAGCATCCAATTCGCAGAAGCCTGCTTGGTTTCTCACCGCTCCCCTGCCGGCGTTGAACAATCCGCAGTCTTCGAGCACCCGGACGGCAGCAATGACGGCGTCCACGCTGCTACCACCCTGTGCCAGGATGTCCCTTCCGGCTTCCAGTGCCTGGCGCAGAGCGCGGCGCCGGAGCTGCTCCTGCTCTGGCGTGAGCGCTTCAATCTTCCCCGCCCCGCCATGGACGAGGAGCACGTACGATGGGCTCATTGGTGCACCTCTACGGGTTGAACATGCTGCATCTGCACATGCCCTGGGGTGCTCTCCCAGAGCCACTGCAGTCCCTCCAACACCAGGTGTGGGCGGAGCACAACCGTTCCATCCCACCGTGCTGAGAGCTCGGGGTAGAGGAGATGGGCGGTTCCACCAGTTATTGCCACCGGGAGCGTTGCCGCCTGCAGGCTCTCGCGGTAGCGCCGCAGCAGCTCAAGGATGCCACCCAGCACGGCGGCGTAGACGCCGCTGCGCATCGCCTCGGCAGTGGTGGAGCCGATGGGGTGTTGCGGTAGGGCAAATTCGAGCCTCGGCAGTGCGGCGGTGCCCCTGGCGAGCGCACGGAGCTGCAGCGAGATCCCCGGCAGAATTGCCCCGCCGCGGCATTCTCCAGTGGCATCGAGCGCATTGACGGTGACGGCGGTTCCGCAATCGAGCGCGATCAGCGGTGGAGCAAGCTCCCGCCGTGCCCCCAACAGTGCCAGGAGCCGGTCAATTCCAATGCCGTGTACCTTCGGGTAGGGCAGCAGCGGATTGTTCGGCGGCAACAGCTCGTTTGCCCAGCACACAGAGCACCGAGGAAGCTGCCGGGCAAGGAGTCGCAGCAGCGTTCGGCTGCGCTCCGGAGCGACGCTTGCGATAACCAAAAGCAGCGGCTCCGGCAGCGTGCGGAGAACTCTCACCACGGTGGAGCCCCAGCGATGGTTTCGGCGATATTCGATGGTGAGGAAACGCTGCTGCACGCAGAGTTTGATGCTGCTGTTGCCAATCTCGCAAAATGCCACGGCGCTATAGCTCTGCATAGCGAATTGAGTCGCCGTCGGTCACAAATAGGCGGACCCCATTCTGCATGACCTCCAGCCGTCCGTCCTCGTGCAGCGCAATTGCCCGCCACGTCCCCTCGCGTCCGACGATGGTGAGGAGACGCCCCTCGATCTGGAGCAGTTGGCGCCAGCGCTCGATGAGCTGCCCAGCAGGCACGGTGAGCAACGCCTGGAGCTGCTGCTTGAGCTGCTCGAGCACCTGCTCCGCCGAACAATGGATCCCCAGCAGCGCCAGCGAAGTTGCCCGGTCCTGAAGCTCCGGCGGGAAGGAGCTCTGCTCCACGTTGATGCCGATGCCGATAACGGACGCCTGGCACTGGCTTCCGGAGAAGGTGTGCTCGACCAACACACCGGCAAGCTTCCGCCATCGCCCATCGGAGCAGTGGGCAAGGACGTCGTTGGGGTACTTGAGCAGGAAGCGGTGGTGTGGCTGGGCATAGTGTTGGACCGCTGAGTGCGCTGCAATGCAGCCCAGGGCTTGCAGTGCCGTCAACTGCTGCGGTGTCGGGGGAGCGGAGTGTCGCAGTCCCAGCGAGCAGTACACGTTTTTGCCGTAGTCTCCAACCCAGGAGCGCCCCAGCCGACCACGCCCGCGCCATTGGTGCTCTGCCGAGACCAGCACAGGCGAACGCTCGCTCAGCAGCGCCTGGGCATAGTCGTTTGTCGAGGACACGGAGCGCAGGTGGACGTGCCACATGGAAGGCGCGACGGACCGATCCGGCGCGTAGCGACGAACGAAGCGGGCGCTGCGGTGTTGCCACACTAAGCCTGGAGAGTCATCGTATCTGCTGGCGAGTCGTGCCAAGGTCGGTCGTGTTGCCGGCTGGATGGGTGCGTATTCGGACACCATCTGCGCTCTCGTTACCCCGCCGGGGGTTGGTGGGTTGGCGGTCGTGCGCCTCAGCGGTCCGGATGCGCTGGTGATCGCCGATCGGTGCTTCCGCGGAAAGCAGCCTCTACAGGGGGTGCCCACGCACACAATTCACTACGGGCGCTTCCTGCGGGGCGAGGAGCTGGTGGATATGGTGACGGCGTCGGTGTTCCGGGCGCCTCGGTCCTATACGGGCGAGGACACGGTGGAGTTCGGTTGCCACGGCAGCATGGTTGTTGCCGACGAGATCGTGGCGGCGCTCATTGAAGCTGGGGCGCGGCTTGCCGAGCCGGGCGAGTTTACTCGCCGGGCGTTTCTCAACGGGAAGCTGGATTTGACACAGGTGGAAGCAGTAGCGGACCTGATTTACGCCACGTCGGTTCCCGGGGCGCGGCTGGCGGCACGGCAGCTCGTGGGTGGATTGACCCAACGGCTCCGGCACCTGCGCGAGCAACTGTTGCAGGCGGCAGCACTGCTGGAGCTGGAGTTGGATTTTGCCGAGGAGGACCTGGAGTTTGTGCCGCGCGAGGTGCTGCTGCACCAGCTCTCCCAAGGGGAGGCGATGTGCCGCCGATTGGCGGAGTCCTACCGGGCTGCACAGGTGTTGCGCTCGGGCTTCTTCGTGGGGCTTGTGGGGTATCCGAACGCGGGGAAGTCCTCCCTCTTCAATGCGCTCCTGCAGCGGCAACGGGCGATTGTGAGTCCGTTGCCGGGGACAACGCGCGATTACCTGGAGGAGAGCCTCTACCTCGATGGCATACCGGTGCGCCTGATCGATACCGCCGGGGTGCGGGAAGCTGCAGATACCATTGAGCTCCAGGGCATTGCCCTGGCGCAGGAGGCGATTCGCCAGTGCAATGTGCTGCTGCTCATCAACGATGCCACCTGTGGGGTGGAGCATTCGCAGCCATTACTGGAGGAGCTGCAGCAGCGCTTCCCGCAGATGCTGATCGCGTGCGTGCAGAACAAGGTGGACCTCCTGCCGGAGGTGCCTTTGCGCTCTGTTCCGCTCAACGGTGCGGTCCCCACTTTCTGGGTCTCTGCCCTTCGAGGGGATGGATTGGAGGAGCTTCGCTGCTGGCTCAGCGCGCAAGCTCGGCAGAGTGCGGAGACCGGAGTGGACGTGCTCATCAACGCGCGCCAGGCGTATGCACTCATGCAGTCGGCGGAGGCGATCGCTGCAGCTCGGCAGGCACTGCTGCAGAACCTGCCTGGGGAGTTCGTGGCTGCGGAACTCCGGCGGGCGGTGGAAACAGTGAGCGAGCTGACCGGAGATACCTGGCGCGAAGACGTGCTCAATGCTATTTTTGAGCGCTTCTGCATCGGTAAGTAGGGCTTGCCAGCGACGGTGTCCATGAATGCCGAGGACGTGATACTTCGTCCGTTGGAGGAGCGGGATTTCGAACAGTTCGTCCAGTTGCAACAGGAGGCGCTCCAGCAGGCGCCGGAAGCCTTTGGTTCGGATTACGAGTCGTACCAGGCGCTCTCGCTCTTGGACAAAGAGCAGCAGTTCGAGATGCTGCTGCACTACCCATACAACTACCTGCTCGGTGTGTTCACACCGGAGGGGCGGCTGATTGGGATGGCAGGATTCATGTGCGAGCATACCAAGCCCAAGGTGCGCCACAAGGGGCGGATCTGGGGCATGTACATCACTCCGCAGTACCGCGGGCGGGGGCTTGGGGAGCGTCTGCTGCGGCAGCTCCTGCTCTCGGCAAAGGAGGATGCCGGCTGTGAGCAGGTTCTGCTCTCTGTGGCGACGACGAATCAGGCCGCCTACGGGCTGTACCTGAAGCTGGGCTTCCTGCGCTACGGCACCGAATACCGCGCACTCAAGCTCGGCGATACGTACGTGGATGAGCACCTCATGATGCGGCTGTTGTAGCGGAAGTGTTTCACGTGAAACATTCTCGCACCCATGGGCGCGATTGTCCGGCGCGGGGAGGCGCAGTATGAGGTCCTGGTCGTGGGCGGAGGACACGCAGGCATAGAAGCCGCCGCAGCATCCGCCCGCATGGGGTGCCGTACTGCTCTGCTCACGATGGATGTGCATGCGATCGGGCGGCTCTCGTGCAATCCCGCCGTTGGGGGCACTGCGAAGGGGCATCTCGTCAAAGAGATCGATGCCCTCGGTGGTGTCATGGGGGTGCTTGCGGACCGCAGCGGGCTCCAATTCAAGCTGCTGAACCGCTCAAAGGGACCTGCAGTGTGGTCGCTGCGTTCGCAGAACGATAAGCGCCTGTACCCGCTCTATGCGCTGGAGCTGCTGCTCCAGATGCCCAATCTGAGCATCATCCCCGCAAAGGTCGTTGAGATTCTGGTCCATCGGGACCGAGTTCGTGGCGTGCGGACCGCTGAAGGGGAGGAGCTCCTCGCACCGGCAGTTGTGCTCTGCTCGGGCACCTTCCTCAATGCTCGGATGTGGACAGGGCTGCGTTCCACTCCTGGCGGAAGAGTTGGAGAGCCGCCAGCGGAGAGGATTTCGGACCTCTTGGAAGCCCATGGGCTGCAACGCGGACGCCTCAAGACCGGCACACCGCCCAGGGTTGCTGCCCAGAGCATCGACTACTCCAAGACCGAGCCCAGCTACGGGGACGAGCCCCCACAGCCTTTCTCTCATCGGACGGCGCAGGTGCGCAACCGGATCGTCTGCTACGTCACGCACACCACGGAGCACACGCACGAGATCCTGCGCGAGGGATTCGACCGCTCGCCCCTCTTTACCGGGCTCATCAAAGGGCGTGGTCCGCGCTACTGCCCCTCCATCGAGGACAAGATCGTGCGCTTCGCGGACAAGCCGTCGCATCGGATTGTGCTAGAGCCGGAGAGCCTCTTTGGGGATTCCATCTACGTCAACGGCTTCTCCACGAGCTTGCCCGAGGAGATTCAGCTCCGTGGACTCCGGACAATCCCCGGGCTGGAGCGCGCAGTGATGCTGCGTCCGGGCTACGCCGTTGAGTACGACTACTTCTTCCCCTGGCAGCTCCGGCATACGCTGGAGACGAAGGCGATTCGGGGACTATTCTTCGCCGGGCAGATCAACGGCACCTCTGGCTACGAGGAGGCTGCAGCGCAGGGGCTCATCGCCGGCATCAACGCTGCCTTACAGGTTCGCGGGCGGGAGCCTCTGGTGCTGCAGCGGTGGGAAGCCTACATCGGGGTGCTCATTGACGACCTCATCACGAAGATGGGGGATGAGCCCTACCGGATGTTCACGGCGCTGGCAGAGTACCGGCTGCTGCTCCGGCAGGATACGGCGGAGCGGCGGCTTATGCGCTATGGATACGAACTGGGGTTGGTGGAGCCCTGGGCGTATGAGCGGATGCTGGAACGGGAGGAGAAGCTCCAGCGCTTGATTGCGGAGCTGCGGAGCGATTGGGTTGCACCAGAGGAGGTGAACCCTGTGCTCGAAGCGCTGGGCGAGCCACCCCTTGAGCACTCCGTGCCGCTGGCGCAACTGGTGCGCCGTCCAAGGGTGAGCCTACTCCGCCTGTTGGAGGCGCAGAATGGACGCTACCAGTGGGCACTGCAGGAGGGAAATGCCCTCGTGGAGCGAGCCGAGATCGAGCTGCGCTACGAGGGCTACCTGCAGCGGCAACTCCAGGAGGTCGAGCGGTTGCGGCAGAGTGAGGCACTGGAGATTCCCGAGGACTTCGACTATCGCCGGGTCCGAGGGCTCTCAGCAGAGGCGCTGGAGAAGCTCGAGCGCATTCGCCCCCGCTCCATAGGGCAAGCGGCGCGGATTGCGGGGGTCTCTCCGGCGGACCTGGCGATGCTCCTGCTGTACCTGCGATAGATGGCAGCGTTCCACGTGGAACAAGCGTAGATGCACGAAAGCGGGCAGATGGCTGACTGCCGTTTTGTCAGACCGGAAGGGTCCGCCCGAGGTCTGTCACAGTGTCAGCGGCTGTGGAGGGGAAGTCTCGTGCTCTGTGGCAGAGCAGGATGCCGCGCCTCTTAGTGGTCGGTGCCAAGAGCAAGACCGCTGAGGCGGTGCTGCGAGCCCTGCGGGCGCGTTCGCGTGGAGACTGGGAGGTGCTCGGGGTATCGCACCGTCCAGGAGAGCCGCGCGAGATCTATGGCTACCCGGTGCAGGTCGTCCCCGGATACCATCGCCGCCACCTGCGCAACATCTGCCTGTGGTGGGAGCCCGAGCTCATCCTCAACACCGCAGCGGTAACGGACGTGGACCGCTGCGAGCGGGAACGCCAGCATGCTTGGTGGGTCAATGTGGCTCTGGTGGAGGTGCTGGTCGGGGTCTGCCGTGTGCTGGGGTCATACTTAGTGCAGCTCTCCACCGACTACATCTTCGACGGTGCGAACGGTCCGTACGAGGAGCACGCGCGCCCGTGCCCGGTCAACTACTACGGCAAGACCAAGCTGGCAGCCGAAAACGTCTGCCAGAGCAGTGGAATCTCCGTTGCCATCCTGCGGACGACCCTCATCTTCGGCACTCCGGCGCCCTGGTGCTCCGACATCCTCGGCTGGCTGCGCCAGCGTTTGGAAGGGGAGGGTCCTATCCCGGTCGCTGCGGACCTGTACACCAACCCAATCTTGGTGGAGGACCTTGCGCAGGCGATTGTGTGTCTCCTGCAGGAGCGTCCAACGGGGGTGTTCCACATTGGAGGGAGGAGCTGGGTGAGCCGCTACGAATTCGCCCGTGCCGTCTTTGACGCCTTTGGCTACCCACAGGAGCGACTGCAACCGGTTCCGGCACAGCAGCTCTACGCAGGGCGTGCCCAGCGCCCGCTGCGTGCCGGGCTCAAGTGGGAGCACTTTGCACAGCGGTGGGGGATTGTACCACATTCCCTGGCGGAGGCACTGGAGTTCTTGCGGCAGCGCGGCTACTCTGCCGGCGCCAGGACCGAGTAGAGCGGTCCCTGTGGGGTCAACTGGCTGTGCACCAGCACCAGGCGAAATCCCTCAAATTCGGCGAAGAGCTCTCCGCGGTGCGTCCGCAGGTAGTGCCGGAAGGAATCTGGATGGCGTACGGAGCGGATGCGGGCAAGAGTCACATGGGGCTTGAACGGTCGCTCCTCCGGCGGGAATCCCAAGGGCTGAAGGCGCTCCTGAATCCGTTGGTGAAGTACGCGAAGACCTTCGGTGGGGTCCTCCACCCCAATGTAGAGCACCCGGGGAGCTTGGGGTGAAGGGAATGTGCCAAGCCCGGTGAGCCGAATCGGGCAGGCGACATTGCCCAACCATGGTGTCAATGCCTCGGTCAGCGGAGGAAGGAGCTCGGCATGGACCTCACCGAGAAACTTGAGCGTGCAGTGGAGCTGTTCGGGCGCCACCCATTTTGCCGAGCAGAGTGGTGCCCCTTCGGCGTAGAGTCGTTGGTAGCTTGCCGTGAGCTCGGTGCTGTACAGGAAGTAGCCTACGAAGAGCCGAAGCTGTGCCATGGGCGGTGCTCCCGCTCCACATTTGGTTGAACAAAGAGCTCGAAGCTCTTCAGCTCCAGAGCGCACAGGTAGCCCAATCCGCTGGCACGTCCGTAGACGCAGCCACCATCGAGGAAAATTTTGTTGCGCGTCAGTGTACGCCGGAGTGCGGGCAGCGGCAGCGGGGTATGTCCGACGATGAGCCGGCGCCCGCCCAGCCGCGCGGGATCGGCGTCCTCGCTGCGGTCCCAGAGCATGGCATGGCGATCGGCAAAGGGATCGGGCAGGCGAAAGTTCAGCCCCGCATGCACCAGGACGAACTCCTCCAGCACCACAAAGTAGGGAAGAGCAGCAAAGAAGGCGCGGTAGTGCTCCGGTAGCTCCCTGGGATGGCGGATGCGGAAGCTCCGGAGCGTCGTCGCTGCACCATTGAGCAGCCAGAGTAGGAGGGCATCTTCGGAGGCGTAGGCGTCCAGGAGGAGCTGTTCATGGTTCCCTCGGAGGCAGGTGACGTGGTAGCCCTGCTGCTGCAGGGTGAGCAGGAGGTCCACGACGGCTTTGCTTTCGGGACCGCGGTCGATGTAATCGCCCAAAAAGTAGAGCTCATCCTCCGGTCGGATACGGAGCTGCTGCCACAGCAGCGCTTCCAAGGTGGCGATGCAGCCGTGGATGTCGCCGATGACGAAGCGTCGCATCGGAAGCCATGGTCGGTATCTGCGGGGAAAAAGACGCATTCCGTGCGGTAGACCATAGAAGGGTGCGCGGCAGCATCGCTATTGCTGCAGGGGCTTTTTCGTAAGTTTGCTTGGACCGGTGCGGGAAGCAGAGGATGCATCCAGAGTACGAAGCGGTTATCGGGTTGGAGGTCCATGCCCAGTTGAAAACGCGCACGAAGGCGTTCTGCAGTTGTTCGGCGGAATTTGGCGCACCGCCGAATACGCAGACCTGTCCGGTGTGTCTGGGGCATCCCGGGGCATTGCCCGTTCTCAATCGGCAGGTCGTGGAGTTCACCCTTCGGCTGGGCATCGCAACGCATTGCCATATCCGTTCCCGCTCGCTCTTTGCGCGGAAGAACTACTTCTACCCCGACCTGCCCAAAGGCTATCAGATTACGCAGTACGAGGAGCCGCTCTGCACGGACGGCTGGATCGAGATCGAGCTCGACGATGGGCGCCGGAAGCGGATCGGCATTGCCCGAATCCAGATGGAGGAGGATGCGGGCAAATCCATCCACGATGTGGAGGTGGAGACGTTGGTAGACCTCAACCGCTGTGGCGTGCCGCTGGTGGAGATCGTCAGCGCGCCGGAGCTATCGACTCCGCGGGAGGCGTACCTGTACTTGCGCCAGATTCGGCAACTGGTGCGCTACTTGGGCATCTGCGACGGCAACATGGAGGAGGGCTCGCTGCGCTGCGATGCGAATGTCTCGATTCGGCGGCGTGGGGCGCAGGAGCTGGGCACGCGCACCGAGATCAAAAACCTCAACAGCTTCCGCAATTTGGAGCGCGCGCTGGAGTACGAGATCCAGCGGCAGATTGCCATTGTGGAATCCGGCGGCGTCGTCCAGCACGAAACGCTCCTGTGGGACGCCGTGCGCCAGGAGACTCGACCAATGCGCACCAAAGAGCACGCGCACGACTACCGCTACTTTCCCGAGCCAGACCTGGTGCCTGTGGTGGTGAGCTCGGAGTGGCTTGAGCGAGTACGGGCGGAGCTGCCGGAGCTGCCGCTGGAGCGCAAGGATCGCCTCATGCGCCAGTATGGGTTGCCCGCGTACGACGCTGGGGTCATTGCCGAGGAGCGGGAGGTGGCGGACTTCTTCGAAGCCTGCTGCGCAGCTCTCCGCAAGCCCTCGCCGGAGCGCTACAAGCTCGTGAGCAACTGGGTGATGACCGAGATCCTGCGCCTGATTGCCGAGGGAGCAGCTTCGCCGGAGGCGCTGCCGATAGCGCCGGCGCATCTGGCGGAGTTGGTGGAGCTCTACGCCGATGAGGTCATCAGCAGCCGTGTTGCCAAAGAGGTCTTTGCGGAGGTTCTCCGCAGCGGTCGCTCGCCGGCGGAGATTGTCTCTGAGCGCGGATTGCAGCAGGTCTCTGACGAAGCGTGGCTGCGGGAGCTGGTGGCACAGGTGCTGCGTGACAATCCCGAAGCCGTCGAGAGGTACCGCAGTGGGCGCACCAACGTGCTGGGATTTCTCGTGGGGCAAGTGTTGCAGCGCTCGCAAGGGAAGGCAAATCCAAAGCTCGTCACGCAGCTCCTCCAGCAGCAGCTCCTGCCACAGGAAGGTCCGACAGTCCGGTAATCGGTCATGCCGCTCAAGCCGGTACCCTACATCTGGATGAACGGGCGCTTTGTGCGATGGCATCAGGCGAAGATCCACGTCCTCTCTCACGTGGTGCACTACGGCTCCAGTTGGTTTGAGGGGATCCGCGCGTACAAAACGCGCCGAGGGACAGCGATCTTCCGTCTGCACGACCACCTGCGCCGTTTGGAGCGCTCCCTGCGCATGTACCATACGGAGATGCCGTACACGGTGGAGGAGTTGGAACGGGTCTGCGTCGAAGTTGTCCGCCGCAATGGGCTGGAGCAGTGTTACATCCGCCCGATAGTGTACCGGGGATACGGCAACCTGGGGGTCAATCCGATGGATTGCCCCGTTGAGGTTGCCGTGGCGGCGTGGGAGTGGGGCGCGTACCTGGGCTCGGAAGCCGCCACCCGCGGCGTGGACGTGTGTGTATCCTCCTGGCAGCGGATTGCCAGCAACACGATGCCGGCGATGGCGAAGGCGGGCGGGAACTACCTCAACTCCCAGTTGGTGCGCATCGAGAGCATGCGCCATGGGTACGATGAGGGTATCAGCTTGGACATCTTCGGCATGGTCAGCGAGGGGAGTGGGGAGAACGTCTTCGTGGTCATGGATGGGGTGCTCTACACGCCACCGCTGTCGGCATCAATTCTGCCGGGGGTAACGCGCCACACCGTCATCACCTTTGCCCGAGAGGAGGGCATCCCGGTGGTGGAGAGCAGCATTCCACGCGGGATGCTCTACGCTGCCGATGAGCTCTTCTTCACAGGGACGGCAGCCGAGATTACCCCGATCCGCTCCATTGACGGCGTGGTCGTGGGCAACGGGAGCGTCGGTCCCATCACCCGGCGCTTGCAGGAGCGCTTCTACCGGGTCGTGCGCGATGGGGAGGACCCGTACGGGTGGCTGACCTTCGTCCCACCCGCGCCTCGGCGCACGCGCACGGCTCGAATGGCTCCAGAAGTGACGAACCTGCGTCGGCGGTGAATGCCCGACGCAGGAGCTGTTCTATCGGGTAAGTCCATTTGGCAAGCAGGGGAACACGGATTCATGGCACGGGAACGGAGGACCAAAGCAGCAAAGGCGTCAAATCGGCAAGCAGCGGTAGCGGTTGCAGCCGATCCGTATGGACCGTTCGACCCAACAGGGTTTGAGCGCGAGACGGTGCTGCACTGGTACAAGCTCATGCACTTGGGGCGCCGACTGGATGAGCGAGCGCAGTACTACCTGCGTATCGGCAAGGGGTGGTCCTACCATGCCCCTTTTGCAGGGCACGATGGTATCCAGCTTGCCATCGGGGTGACGTTCCGTCCGGGCAAGGACTTCCTCTTCCCCTACTACCGCGACCTGCTGACCTGCTTGGCGGCTGGCATCACGCCGGAGGAGATCATCCTCAACGGGTTGAGCAAGGATACCGACGTCGCCGGCGGAGGGCGCCACATGAGCAACCACTTCGCTAAGCCCTCGATTCGGATTCAGAACGTGTCCTCCACCACGGGCAACCATGCACAGCATGCCGTCGGCGTTGCCCGCGCAATCAAGAAGTACGGCGGCGATGAGATCGCTATCTACTCCGGCGGAGATTCCGCCTGCTCGGAGGGCTTCTTCTACGAGGCGGTCAATGGAGCTTCGCGCGAGCGGTTGCCCGTGATCTTCGTCATCCAGAACAACCGCTACGGCATCTCGGTGCCCGTGACCGAGCAGACGGCAAATCCGGATGTGTCGGACAACTTCGTGGGGTTCCGCCATCTGAAGATTATCAAGTGCGACGGGCGCAACCCCTTCGATTCCTACCGGGCAATGCAGGAGGCGCGCCAGTACGTGCTCTCCGGTGCCGGTCCGGCAATGGTGCATGCCGATTGCGACCGGATTGGCTCCCACTCCAACTCCGATGACCATCGCCTCTACCGCTCCCCGGAGGAGCTCGAGGAGGTCAAGCGGCGTGATCCGCTGCCCAGATTTCGGCGAACGCTCCTGGAATACGGATTGGCGACCGAGGAGGAGATCCGAGCGCTCGAAGAGGACAACGAGCGCATTCTGCGCGAAGCGGCTGCGCGTGCCGAAGCCGCACCAGATCCCGACCCCGACTCCTGGTCGCTCTACATCCTGCCCGAACCCTACGTGGGGTACGACGATCGCTCCGAGGAGCGCTATCAGAACGACCCCACGCAGCCACAGTTGACCCTGCGGGAAGCCATCAATATCACGCTCAAGGAGGAGTTCCGCCGCAACCCCAACACCTTCCTCTGGGGGCAGGATGTGGCATCCAAGGACAAGGGCGGCGTGTTCAACGTAACCAAGGGCATGCTGCAGGAGTTTGGCAACGAGCGCGTGTTCAACGCTCCGATAGCGGAGAACTTCATCGTGGGGACCGCCAACGGCTTCTGCCGCTATCGGGAGGACATCTGGGTGGTCGTGGAGGGTGCAGAGTTTGCCGACTACTTCTGGCCGGCGATGGACCAACTGGTGGAGTGCTCACACGAATACTGGCGTACCAAAGGGCAATTTGTGCCGAACATCGTCATCCGCCTTGCCAGTGGGGACTACATCCAAGGGGGGCTGTACCATTCGCAGAGCATCGAGGGGGCGCTCGTTACGCTTCCGGGCATCCGCATTGTCTATCCGGCATTTGCTGACGATGCGGTCGGACTGCTGCGCAATGCGATGCGCTCGCGAGGGGTGACGGTGTTCCTGGAGCCGAAGTTCCTCTACAACTACCGCCCGGCAGCAGCCTCGAAACCGCCCGATGACTTCATCATCCCCTTTGGGAAGGCAAAGGTGCGACGGCAGGGGACGGATGTGACTGTGGTCGCCTACGGAACGGCAGTGCACTGGGCATTGCAAGCAGCCGAGGAGGTCGCGCGCGAAGGTATCTCCACTGAGGTGATAGACCTGCGCTCGTTGGCACCGTGGGATAAGAGGACGGTGCTGGAGTCGGTGCGCAAGACCAATCGAGTCATCGTTGCCCATGAGGACAAGCGCACCGGCGGCTTCGGAGGGGAGGTTGCCGCGGTAATTGCCGAAGAGGGCTTCCAGTACTTGGATGCTCCGGTGGTGCGCTTGGGCTCGAAGGACTGTCCCATTGGCTTTGCAAAGCCGCTGGAGCAGGCGATCATGCTGCAGCCCGGTGAGATCGCCGAAGCCATCCGCCGCCTTGTGCGCTACTGAAGGTGTGACGCTTCGGTCACACTGTGACCGAACCTTGTCACGGTTGGACGGCGCCGATGTGGCGAGAATCCCTAATTTTGCATCCCTGAGGGCAGCAAAGCGCGCCCGTAGCTCAACTGGATAGAGCGTTGGATTCCGGTTCCAAAGGTTGGGGGTTCGAGCCCCTCCGGGCGCACAAGATGAGGGCGTATGCGATGGAGAGGGAAGAGCACGTCGAGCTGCAACACGAGCCTGTTAGCCCTGGGGAGCAATCCTTGAGCGAGCAACTGCGCCAGTGGGTGCAAGCGCACCGCCAGTGGGTTATTGCGGGGCTAGTCGTGCTCGTGCTCGGGATCGGGGTGGGGATCTACTGGCTGCAGCAGCGGTCCGCGCGCCAAGAGGAAGCCGCAACGGCGCTGGCGCACATCATTGCGTACTATGACAACGGGGACTACGACCGCGCGCTTTACGGGGATACCACCAGAACCGTTCGGGGGAAGCCCATTATTGGGTTGCTCGAAATCGTGCGCCGGTACGGGAGCACACCGGCGGGCAAGCTCGCTGCGCTCTACGCCGGGAGCGCTTTCCTGATGCAAGGCGATTTTGCAAAGGCACGCCCGTACTTCGAGCGCGCAACCGAAGCAGAGGCGCCGCTGGTGCTTGTGGGGGCCTACGCCGGATTGGCGGCGTGCCGAGAGGAGGAGGGGAAGCTGCAGCAGGCAGCCAGCCTCTACGAACGCGCAGCAACGATTGCGCAGCCGCTGGGCTTGGCGGAGCGCTACCGCTTCTTCGCGGCACTCTGCTACGAGAAAGCGGGGGTAGCCCAGAAGGCAGCGCAACTGTACCGGCAGATCCTGTTGGAGAACGAGTTCTCGGACTTTGCCAACGAAGCCAAGGCTGGGCTTGCCCGGCTTGGCATGGATGTTGAGTAAAATGGGTAGTCAGACCCTTGCACAAGGGGATCGCGATGGCAACGAATAAGTGGTATCTTGTGGACGGAGGAACCATGCAGCGGTGGACACGTACGCTCAAGCTGCTTGCCGCGATCGTGTTCGGCAGCGCGGCGGTGTGGGCGCAACTGCCGGTCAAGGAGATCAGTGGGCGGGTTGCCCCGAACGAAGTGCGCATCTTCCTCAAAGACACGCTGTACCGCATCAGCGGTACCTACATGATCGCGGGAACCCTCATCATCGAGCCGGGAACGACCGTGGAGTTCCTGCCCAACGGGCGTATCATTGACTCCGTTGGAGGGCGCATCATCGCCGATGGATATGTCTCCGCAAACTATGTGCAGTTCCCCGGAGGGTGCAACCCGATTGACCCGTTCAACCCGTGCGGGTACACCGGGTATGCGGATCTCAACTACTTCCAGGCAGCTGCCCAGAGCAGCATCGTAGGGGACCCGACCATTGATCCTGCCAAGTACGGGGAGATCTTCCTGGTAGACCTGGGAGCAGATCCGCGGCTGCAGAATCTGCCCCCCGGCAAGGCAATCATGTACAAGGCGGCGCGGTTGGAGTTCGCCGCACAGGATCCGAACATCAATCAAACAGCGTGGCGCCGGGCAGGCGGAGGCAGTGTGAATGTGACCCAAGGGCAGATCATCTTCCGCGGACGCCCGGTCAACAACTTCTCGCGTGAGTGGGGACACATCATCATCCTGCCGGGGGCGCGGGCGGCGTTCTTCCGTAATGTGGTCTTCGAGAACTTCCGCAAGGATACCACAGTTGACCGCTTCCCGATCTACCTGCCGAATACGGGTGCGATCGCAACGCTCAATGCGAACTTGCTGCAGCAGACCAACGGAAGCGGAGGGGCAATTACGAGCTTCAGCTCGCGCACGTGGTTGCTGCTGTGCGAGTTCCGCAACAACATGGCACGCTACCACGGTGGAGCCCTGCAGTTGCTGCAGGCACCGGTGGGGACTGGCGTGTACCCGACACCGGATATCTCTGCCCTCCCCAACTACGGAGCAATCAATCCGTATTTGACGGAGAACGCAACCGCAGCGCCGATTTCGCAAGCGGTGAAGGCGATTGACCAGATTTACAGCAGCAATCCTGAGCCGCTGAGCAATGCAGACCGTCAGGCGTACGATGATGCGCGGCTGGCGGTGCTGTTGGGGCGTGTGCGCTACCTGACCTTCTCCAACAACCGCGTGCTGCTGGCGAACGTAGTGCTCCGGAACGTCGGCGGAGTGTGGATGATCATGGACGATATGGACAATCCCGCCGACTATAATCCGACTCAGCCGTGGAAGAATCAAGCCTACGGAGGCGCTCTCTACATTGCCGGGCGCGACCGGCTGGAGATCGGGCTGGGAATCAATGATTACCAGGCACCGAACGTGTACGACTGGGTCTTCTTTGAGGGCAATAGTGCAACGAACCTGCAGAACAATGCCAATACCGGTGGAGCACGAGGTGGCGCGCTCTACGTAGGTGGGGCAACGGCGGTGACCGTGCGTGGGCGCTTCCTGTCGAATCGAGTAGAGGTGCCCTTCTTCGCAGATCCCAATCAAGTGGGGGCGTTGGCGCAGGGTGGAGCAATTTACACCGCTCCGAATGCGCTGCGGCTGCAAGTACGTGGGCGTCCAGGGGGAGAGGCCCGGCAGGAGACCTATTTTGTCGGCAACAGCGCGGGGCGGGGTGGGGCAATCTACGTGGCGGCGAATTCGGCTGACCCGCGTCCTTCGCCGGTTATCGGCGGTTCAGATGCTCTTGTGGCGACGCGCGACTACGGCTACAACATCAAGTTCCGCAATAACACAGCGGTTGACCACGGCGGTGCCATCTTCACCGCCCGGAATATGACCATCTACGGAGCAGGCGGGACTGTGGGACCGCTGGTGCTCTACGGCGGAAACTATCCGGTGGAGTTCGACAACAACAGTGCCGGATTCTCAGGTGGTGCAGTCGCCATCCATCTCCCCTCGGGGGCGTTACCGATTGAGCAGCGCTATGTGCGGATTGTCCGCGCAGTGTTCACGAACAACACCGTAGGGGCGGTGAGCCAGGATGTGCAAGCCCAGGTACGGGGTGGCGGAGCGGTGTACACGCTGCATGCCGATCTCAATGTGGTCAAAGGTGTGGAGTTCCGCCGCAATCGTGCCTTCAATGGGAACGGTGGAGCGGTGTGCATGGTGCATCCGCAAACCTCGTCGCACCGCTTCTTCCTGACGGATGTGGACCAAGAGGTGGTCCTGCCCTCCGGAGTTGCTACGGGCTTTACCTCGCGGGATGACATCTTCACCTGGGCACCGGGCGCGCCGACAGCGGACGTGCGGATGCTAACGCGCTTCTTCGATAACGAAGCCACGCCGAACATGTCCCAAATGGGCTCCGGCACAACCCAGATTGGAGACATTCGGCGAGTCCATCCAGGGACCAGTCTGCGGGAGAATGGCACTGGGCTGGGTGGTGCCCTCTATGTGCTCGACGAGGTAAGCATCAGCCGAGCGGGGCGGACCGATTCGGTGTTCTTCAACCGAGTCCGTATCCAAGGCAATACCGCATACACTGGAGCAGCGGTGTATTCGGACAACTACAACCTGCAGTTGGTCTTCACGCGGAGCCTGATCACCAACAACACTGCCACCTCCGACATCGGCGCGCAGCAGAATGCCATTACGGGACCGCTGGTGTCGGGCACCAATCTGGCGTCCAGCGACCTGGCAGGGGCAATCCTCTACGGGGACGTGGTAGGTCCGCTGCCGTATGAGAGCTACCATTGGGCTGCGAACTCGATCTACGACAACAATGCCCGCTTCCTCATCCGCTTACCCGACTATCCCGACACAAAGGGAGCTCTGGCGGGGACGGGTGTCGGTATGGGCGGTGTGGATACGCTGCGCGGAAACTACTGGGGACGCACGGAAGCCAACGTTGTCACTATCCTGCCGAGCGGTCGTGTGCAGGAGACCTTCTTCATCGCTGGTGATGGGACGCGGCAGTTGGGCTTTGTCCGCGGTGGTACGGGCAAGAATCAAGGACCCTTTGAATCCCGCCATCTCTTCACCTACGTGCCTATCCCGGTGCTGAACGGGGCGGATGAGAACACGCCCGATCCCAACAGCATCCCCGAGCGTCTCCTGATGCAGGGGCTTATCTACGACATCTTCGACAAGGGGACAGATATCAAGACCGCTGACTACTCCGAGCGCCGCATGTCCCCGATTGAGGACTTCGCCGTAGGGATTCCAAAGACGCTGCGGACGTACAACGATCCCAGCCAGCCCTCCTACCGGAAGTACGTGCGGCGGTGGGCGCGCAACCCCTTCGATGCGGAGTCCGATCCTGCAATTGCGGCGCTGCAGACCGAGATCCGCAGCGACAAGCACTGGATTGGATACCCGCTCTTCCTGGAGGCGCGTGCCGACTACACGGGGACCGCGGACTTGAACAACAATGACCCACGCGCTATCAACGAGACGGTCTTCTTTGTCATCAACACGAGCACGGGAGACTACATTCGGGTCAACCTCAAGCAGGTGGGTCCAACGAGCGAGATCTTCCGTGCACGGGTGGACTTCGTGCCGGATTCGGTGAATCGGCGACCGGCAGACCGGCGCACGATCGAGGGCTTGGCAAACATTGGAACGAGCCTGGGAGCGATTCTGGCGGCGCTGCGGCGCGATCCTGCAATTGAGGACCTGGCAGCACTGCAAGGGCGCAAGTACGAGGCGAATGTGGCGGAGCTCGGAGGTCCTGGGTTCGGGTACATGAACCGCGTGTATCCCGCCGATGGTGCCATCAACCCGCAGAAGGTGACGGTCTACGCCGGAGAGCGGTATTCGGCGCTGCCAGTGCGGGTGGGCGATGTTATCGCCGTGGTGTCGCGGACGGTGCTGTGGCAGACCGATGTCGCTACGGCGATCAACGGTGCCCTGACCTTCGAGATCGGAGCGACGGTGGATCCGCCAGTGTTTACGGGCAATAAGGTGGAGCTGGAGAACATTACCCCGCCCGAGCTGCGCAACATGGTCTTCCTAACGGAGGATGTGACCTATCCGCGGCGACCGGGCTCGGGACCTGGGCGTGACTCCATCTTCACGATTACGGCGATCGACAGCAACCTCTTCTACGATCCGCGCTCGGTGCTCTTCCCAGACCGGTATCCGCAGTTGGCGTACTTCTGGAGTGTGCCGCCGGGTTCAGGGCTGTCGTACTGGCTGGAGGCGGATACTATCCCGGCAAGTGCGCCGCCGTACTACGGTGCCCGCGGGTACATCCGCTTCAAAGGGCGTCCGACCAACCCCTTCGTTGTACCGGGTGGGGAGGTGATCACCGTCGCGGTGCGGAACTATCCGCCGGGAGCGCGGACGGTGGATTCGCTCAAAGCTGCCGGTCTGGCTGACAGCATCATTGCCAAGTACATCTACCTCTACCCGCCCTACTTCAACGCGCAGGCTTACGATGGGAGCAATGCCCGATTCCTGCAACAGGATACCGTTGGGCTGGACAACGCAGCGGCAACGACGATTACGTACCAGTTCCGGATCTTCGTCATCGATAGCACGCCGCAGTTTACGGGCTTCGATGTGGCGTGCGAGCGAGACGGGCTCTGGATTGCCAACCTTACCGATAGCCTGCGCTTCAAGGTGGACATCAACACCGATGATGAGCTCGAGGATGCCGAAGCCGGAGCCCGTGGATGGGACTTCCGCTACGGGCGTACAACCTACGGCTTTGCCTCCATCAACCTGCGTGAT
This sequence comes from Bacteroidota bacterium, assembly GCA_030550275.1. Taxonomy (GTDB): domain Bacteria; phylum Bacteroidota; class Ignavibacteria; order Kapaibacteriales; family HRBIN21; genus HRBIN21. Next base: position 36,055 of record JAUQPR010000003.1, on the reverse strand, counting down.
GTGCCGCCAGATACGGTTGTGGAGCCCGTTTCCGAGGTGCGCCCGGTGTGGATGGCAAATCAGTACCTGCGGCGCTACCTCAATAGCGGACAGCCCGATCCCTTCGGCATTGATTTAAGCCTGCGCGGGCAGATCAACATCCGCATTGATTCGGCAACGGCGTATGCGCTGCTGCGTCCGGTGTCGCAGCACCATGGAGCGCTCAACACCGACACGGTGGTCTCCATCGTGGTCAACGACGGGCATGGTGGGGTCAACTACCTCACGCGCCGGGTCTTGGTCAACGTTGCACCGGTGATTGTGACCAACGCCTTGCCGGATGCAATTGAGGACCAGGACTATAACCCGACGCTCCTGGATTCCTCGCGCCGCATCGTGGTGTACGACCCGAACTTCGGGCAGAGCCATCGCTTCGAGCTCATCTATCCAGGCGATCCGCGTGACTTCGTCCCGCGCGATCCATGCTTCCCTGAGGCGGGAGCTTGGGATCTGCGCGACAAGAAGACCACTCCGCGGTGGCTGCAGATCGATCCGGTCAATGGGCGGCTTTACGGCACGCCTGGGGTCTATGATGCTCCGCGCCAGGAGAAGGTCACCGTGCTGGTCACCGACGAGTACGGGCTCACCCATGTGAAGGTGCTGGACTTGCAGGTGCGCGCGGTCAACCATCCGCCGCGGCTGTCGCAGTTGCCGGCAGTGCGGTGCGTGGAGTTGGGTAAGCCGTACGTGGATACGCTTGTCGTCATCGATCGCGATCTACTGCGGCAGTCTCCGCCGGAGGCGCTGGAGCAGCTCTCGGTGGAGGTTATCGAGCCGGCAGGCTTTACGGTGAGCCCCGCCGTCATCAACGGTCCGCAGTCCAGCGATACGGTGCGTGTGATCATCTCGACCACGGCGCTGAATGCAACGCCGGGACCGGATGGGAAGGTCACGATCCGCGTGCGCGTGACCGATCGGCAGGGTGCCTCCCACGAGGTGGTCTACAAGCTCAACGTCTCCGAGCCGACGGACTTTGTCGTGCCGATGCGGATCGCGAACCGGTTCGGTGCCTTCCAGGTCCTGGAGTGGGGGACCGCCTCGGCAGCAACGACGGGCGACGATCCGAACCGTGGTGGGGTCGGGAAGCTGGATTCCAACTACTGCGAGTACGAGCTGCCGCCGATCCCGCCCAACGATGTCTTCGATGCTCGGTGGACCATTGCTGCCACCAACGGTACGGTGCGCAACATCTTCCCGCGCGCGGTACCGGGAGTTCCTGGGCTGGCGGTCTACAAGGGACGCTTCCAGGCAGGGAGCGTAACGGGCAATGCCTCGGAAGCCTATCCGGTCCGCATCACCTGGTATGCACTCGATGTGCCGGACCGCAACGATGCGCAGCGCAATCCTGCGGGGTCGACCTGGTACATCCGAGATGCTGCGTCCAATGGGAACATCTTCAGCTACAACATGCGGACTGGACAGGGCACCTCTACGCCGGCGGTGGCGCTGGAGCGGAATGGCGATTCGCTGACGCTGGTCATCTACAGCGATGCCATCACGAACTTCATCATCGTGTACGACTTCACGAGCGATGTCTCTGAGCCGCCAATTGCTGGCGTCCGAGGTGTCCAACTGCTGGGCAATACGCCGAATCCCTTCGAAGGGACCACCTCCATCCGCTTCCGGGTAGCAGAGCCCACTGCTTTGCGCCTGGAGGTCTACGATGCGCTGGGCAACCGCGTAGCGACCCTGGCTGAAGGGGTCTACCCCGCTGGTGAGCACAGCGTGGTGTGGGATGGAACGACCCAGCAGGGCGATCGGCTGCCGAGCGGAGTGTACTACTACCGCCTGCTCGTTGAGGGTCAGACGGTGGTCCGTCCAATGGTCATTGTGCGGTAAACTCATCCGTCTGGGGCGCATCCCTTGGCGGGATGCGCCCCACGGTCATTGAGCCGAAGAACATGTGGTTCTAACTGCAGTGAGGAGACTCATGCGCGTGCGGATGCTCCTGAGCGTGATGGTTGCTCTTGGGCTGGGGCTTGTAGGGTATACAACACTGCAAGCACAGGTGTATGCGGAGTTCCAGCCAGCGGTAAAAGTGGGGAACAGACCGTATACGCCGCTGTCGGGCGCGACGGTGATTGATGCGGATTTGTTTGTGGATCCCGCAACGAGCAATCCCGACCACGACAATGGCTATTACGTCACGCTGCTGCCCTTCCTGTTCGAGTTCCAGGGCTTTCGGTACAGCCGTATTGCTATCAACGTCAATGGGTTTGTGCTGCTGCTGCGTCCGGCAGAAACTCCCCCACTGACAGGGAGCGACATTCCCACACGTCTGTTTGCGAATACCGAACCCTTCAACGTGCTGGCACCGTTTTGGGGTGACCATTACTACCGCACAGCAGCCGATATTGGAGCGGGCTATACGCCCTCTCAAATCTCCTACAAGGTCGTGGGGGCGGCGCCGAACCGTGCATTCGTAGTGGAGTGGAAGAACCTCAACATCAACGACAAGACAAGACCCACCAGCGTTGCCAGCTTCCAGTTGTGGATATACGAGTCGGCGCGCCCGGGCAATTTCCAGGGCGATGTGGAGTTCGCATACGGGTTGACGGGCGCAGGGGGATACGTCAAGGTTGACGGGGCAGCAATCGGTATCAAGGGCGGGTTTGGGGACTACCTCAACGGATTGGTCTTCACCGGCAATGTCGTGCAGGCGCGCACCTCGACGCAGTTGAGCACGACATGGCAGCCCTCCGGAGGAAGTGACACGGTGATTCGCTTCAATGCAATCCCGCGCCTGTTCCTGGAAGGCTGGGGCGATGGAGACGTGGACTTCTCCCAGGTTGGAAAGCATTCGGGGCTGGGGCAGGACCGCTTCGTCACGGTCAACGATGTGATGCTGATTCTACGCTCTGTTGCTACAAACCAGCGCTTGGATAGCCTCAAAGGGCGGCAGGCGTATCACGGCGATGTCAATCACAACGGGCGCTACTACTATTCGACCCGTAACTACAACAACACCGCCGATACGCCGATGTACCGCCGCGCCATTCCGACCCGTTCGCTCTACTACTGGCAGGATCTGCCCAGCGATAACTCGTTGCCCTTTATTGGCGGTGATCCCGTGCTCTTCTTCGAAGCCACGGAGTACGATGCCGCCATCATCATGCTGTACATGGCTGCGCGGGTGCCCTACCTGCCGTGGTTGCTGGACCTGACGGTGCTGCCGCCGTACGGGCGCGGCGCAGCCGGAGCCGGGGTGGCTTCAACAGTGGTTCCCGGCACACCGATGCTGGAGGGGAATGGTGTGTACCGCGTGCCGCTGCTCCTCGATGGCGCGTGGGAGGGAGCGCTCGGGGTTCGAGCAGAGTTCAATGGAACGGTGCTTGCGGTGGAGCCGGCAACCGAGGGGCTCCAGGTGGCATATAGCGATGGGCGGATTGCCTTGGCGGGGATTGGGAAGTGGGATGCTGGAGAACCGATTGCATACGCCGTCGTACAGGTGAGCGAACCGCAACTCCAACTGCGCCAAATCCGGTTCAATGACCAAGAGCGTCCGGAGCAGACTCTCCCGCTGGGACTTGCCGAGCCTGCACCTGAGCTCAGGGTCTATCCCAACCCAGCAGTGGGTGAGGCTGTGCTGAGCTTCACCGTGCGCCAGGCAGGGCGGTACACCGTGAGCCTCTGCGATGCGTTGGGCAACAGTGTGCGCACCCTGCTGGAGAGCGATCTCACCCCTGGGGTGTACGAGGTGCGTTGGGATGGCACCAACGCTGCAGGACAGCGGCTTGGGGCGGGCGTGTACACGTATCGGATTGAGGGACCCACGGGAGTATCTGTGGTATCGTTTGTGCGGCTACCGTAAGCAACAGTGGTGTGGAGAGCACTCTCTGCGATGGTTGCAGTCGTAGCATATGCCCAGCAGCCGCTGACCGTGCGGCTGTACCCTGCAGGGGAGGTGGATGTCTGCGCTTCCCCTCGGGAATGTGTGCTGGTGGTGGACGTTGGAACCGTCGCTGCCCGCGACAGCCTGCTGGGCTATAATCTGGAGCTGCGGTACGATCCGGAGAAGCTGCTCTTCCACACGATGCTGACGGTGGGAACTCTTTCGGAGGCGATGCCCAATCGAGATTTCTCGGCACGGTATGGGGAGTTGCGGGCGTACGCCTTCACGCTCACACGACCAGTGTGGGGACAAAAGCCGCTCGTGGCGTTCCTGGGCGAATTCCGTCCGGAATGCCCCGATACGGCGGCGGTCCAGCTTCTGTGGGCAACGTTCAATGAGGAGTTCGAGCGGCAGCGGGCGGTGAGCGTAGATACTGCGCCGGTGTACGTACGTGCTGTTGTCGCGCAGCGTCCGGAACGGGAGCTGCGGATGGAGGTGCAGGAGCGCTCCTACGAGCTCACGGCGCCGGATACGCTGCTTCCCCTGCGTGCAACGGTGAGGATGCCTGCGGCAGTTCGGCTCCAGCGGCTGCAGACGGTGGTGCAAGGGCTCCCCTCGTGGTGCGCAACCGAACAGGTTGAGCTCGCGGGTGGGGCGCTGGAGGAGACCGTCACAGATACTGCGGAGGTGCGCTACGTCTGGCGTCCGGATACAGCCCATGGGGAGGCGCTGTGGACATGGGGGATTCGGGTGCGCTTCCCGGAGCCGCCCGACACCGTTGTTGCCCAGGTGACGGCGGCGACGGTGCCAGTGGACCCGTGCGCGTGCATCACGCGCTGGAGCGGCGATACAGTGCGGTTGCGCGTCCTGCCGAAGCCGGTGGCGATAGCGCCGCCATCCTTCGAGCGGGAGGAGCTGCAGCGGGCATGGGTGTACGATGCGTTGGGTCGGTGCTGGGTGGACGCTTCCTCGAAGGTGGAGCTCCAGCGGCAGCTCGAGCAGCTCCCGCGCGGAGTTTACCTCCTACGGTGGCAACGAACAGGGGGTTCGCTCCCTCGCCATGCGTTGTTCGTTCGGTAGTCAGGTCAGTCGAATATGCTTTGAGAGGAGAGGCTCATGCAGCGGTGGAAGTTCTTGACACGGTGGATGGTAGTAATCGGACTCGCGCTGAGCATTGGGGTATCGAAATCGGTCTTTGCACAGACAATGGACATCAAGCTGCCGGTGCTGAGCTTGACCGGTAGCGACCCAGGGTACGATCCGAACATCTACCTGGGGGGTGTCATCGTTGTGCCGGAGGCGGCACCGGGGCAGCGGCGGGAACTGCTGGTGCCTGTCTATATCCGGAATTGCTGGGTGCCGGCAAACCACCCTGTCTACGGGAAGGTGTGGCCGATCTACAGCCTGGATTTCAAGTTCAAGTACGATGGGCAGCTCTTGGAGTTCGTCGGGCTGCAGAAGGTGGGTCCGCGCGGAGATAGCGTGCTGGCAAAGGACTTCGCATTCAGCTTCGACGATGCCCGCATTACCTCGTCGGAGATGCTGGGAGCGCTGGTGCGGTGGCACAATCTGGGAAGCGTTCCCTCCGTTGGACAGCCACGCCGCGTGCGGATCGTCGCAAGCTCCGCTAAGCCGCTGCCTCCGAGCCCTGCCTTCGGGCAGGATCCGTGGGACCCAACGGTGCAGTGTGACCAGCGGCAGTTTGTCCCGCTCATCTACTTGCGCTTCCGCGTTACTGGGGTTCAGGGGGGCCAGGGGTTCCTCATCCTGTCGAACGATACGCTCAAGTACAACGACCTCAATCTCGCGCAGTTCCCTGCAGAGCCCTTTCCGGGTAATCCTTCGGGACAGCGCTACCGTGACTACGTGACCTACCGCTCTGGGGGTGCGTTCGGGGATGTTGCCTACGAAGGGTTGGGCGGTGTGGATAACCGAGGACTCCTCCCCGCGGCAAATCAGTGGACGAGCATGCCGGGGGTCGCCCACCTCTACATCACCGCGATTCCCAAGATAGGGTTTGAACCGCGCGTAGGGATAAACGCGGTTGTGCGGCAGGTGAGCGCGGACGAGTGGGAAGTCATCGAGCCGATTGTCTTGGATTCCGCTTCGCAGTTGCGTGGAGTGTTCTACGGTCGGCGTGAGCTTGTGGTGACGAATGAGGAAGCCGGGACGCGCTTGACCGACGTTGTGGTGGAATCCAATGCCCGCTGGCTGAAGTTCCAAACCTTTGGGACTCCGAATCCGATCCCGCTCATCACCCGTCGAGGGGTCATCCCCTACATTGACCGCACGCTGGGTGAATCACCGTTGACGGTGGATGTGACCAACAATGCCCTATCAGCGCTCCCGCCGCAGAACTTCCGGATTCTGTGCGATCCCAGCGAATTGCCACAGAATACGGATGCGGCGGGAATTTACGTGGGGTACATCACGTTTTCGAGCCTGTCGGCAGAGGTTTCGCCCGTGCGGCTGCGTGTGACCTTCATCTACGTGCGTAACCCAGTGGAGCCGAACAACGATCCACGCAACCTTGCGCAACTGGGTAAGGGGATCCGAATAACGGTGACCAACTCTGCGGCGACACCGGAATCGGCAACGCTGCTTTTCGGCTTGGGCATCCGCGCGACCGATGGAATTGATACCCTCTTTGGAGAGACTATCTACGACGGACCACCGGCGCCGGGGAGCTTCTATGCACGCTGGTACCTGGATGGAGTGGCGAATGTGCCTCCGGGAACGGCGCCCTACGGGTTGCGGGACCTGGTGGGGGTGTATGATTCGCGGGACATCCGCAACGTGTTCGCAGATTCCACGGTGGTCTTCCTCTGCCGCTTCGATGCTGGCGGGGCTCAGAATTACCCGGTGACCTTGACGTGGGATACGACGGATTTCCCCGTTGGGGCGCGGCTCTTCCTGCGTGATACGCTCAATGGGACGATCTTCGGGGTGGACATGCGGCAGGCGACCCCGGCGGGTGGCACGCGGATGTCCTACACCATTACCGATGCACGGATTCGCTCCTTTGTCATCGAGTACACCTACCCGCTGGTCGTTCAGTATCCCGTCATCCAGAAGGGATGGAACCTGCTCTCCTTGCCGGTGCGCCCGGCGAACAACTTCTGGAAGATGGTCTATCCGCGTGCCATCAACATCCCCTTCTGGTTCTCGCAGAATCAGTACCAGGGGGCATTGTACCTGTCGCCTGGGTACGGCTACTACGTGAAGTATAGCGACTCGGTGGATCGGCAGATTGCTGGGGTGCGCCTCCTCCGCATTGACCGCGCGGATGAGGTGCTGCTCTACGATGGATGGAACACCATCGGCGGGCTCTCTGTGCCGGTTGGGATCGACCGGATTCAATTCGAGCCCTACGGAGCTGAGCCTCTGCCGGTGCGAGTGGGCGGAGTGTATGGGTACAAGACCGACCGGGGCTTCGTAGAGGTTTCCGAGCTCGTGCCAGGGCTGGGCTACTGGATCAAGATTCGCGGGAAGGGATACCTGAAGCTCACAGCCTCCGCCGCGCGTGGAGGGCAATTCCAGGATCCCTACCGCGAGCAGGTACTGGCGCAGAGCTTGCCGCTCCAGCTTCGGGATGCTGCCGGCAAGGAGGCAACGCTGTACCTGAACTCGCTGCCGCAGCTCGACCGGGAGCGATTCGAGCTGCCGCCTGTGCCACCGGCGGAGCTCTTCGATGTGCGCTTTGCCAGCGGGACGTATGTGGAGAACGCACCCTCGCCGGCACTGCGCTTCCAGGGAGTGCAGTATCCGGTGGTACTGCGCCTGGGCGACAATGCCGAAGCGCGGTATACCGTTGTGGATGACCGCGGCAGGACCTGGGGCACGCTGGAACGCGGAACAGAGGTCAGGATTGATGATCCAGCGGTCACAAGCGTGCAACTGCTTCAGCACGGTGTGCAAACTGTCCAAGTGCGGCTGCTGCCCAACCCTGTTCGTGGTTCGGAGGTCGGGGTGGAGCTCCATCTGCCGCAGCGGACGGTTGCGGTGGCGAAGCTCTTCACGTTGCTGGGCGAGCAGGTCGCAACGCTCTACGCTGGTGAGCTCTCTGCGGGCAGCCACGTGCTGATGCTCCGACTGCCTGCAGAGCTGGCTGCCGGACAGTACTGGATGCGGGTATCTGTAGGAACGGAGAGCTTCGTCTTGCCAATCGTGCTCCAGTGAGCACGCAGTGGACATCACGGTGGTGGGTTGCCGGGCTTTCCGGAAGCATCCGGAGAGCCCGGTTTGTTTTTCTCCTGTGCACCATCGCAGTAGGATGGACCCAGGCGGTGGCGCAAACGCACATTGAGCTCCCCTTCACGGTGGCGAACGAGCGTGGGGACTCCGTCCGGCTGGTGGTTGGCGTTGACGAACGCGCAACAGAGCGCATTGATACGGCGTTGGGGGAATGGGAGGTCCCTCCGTTCCCGCCCCCAGCGAGCAGCTTCTATGCGGTGCTGTTGGTCTACGACTCCGTTGATGCGGAGTGGAAGCACACCTATCGGGATTTCCGCCCGTTGCCGCCGGATTCGACCTTTATGGTGGAGTATCGCCTTCGGGCTCAACGGGGTGAAGGGCGCCAACTCATCTTCCGATGGGGAGTGCCGCTACCGGCGGGGATTGACTCGGCGGTGCTGACCGATCGGCTGGCGCTATGGCTCCGCTTCGATTCCAGCGGGCAGGCGGTGGTGGAGAATGAGTTCGTCTCGGATTTCGATCTCCGACTGCGGGTGTGGTACCGAAGGGGTCCGGTCGGCGTTCGGAACGAGGTGCCCCAGCTTGCCGTAGCCGACCGGGTGTGCCTGTACACGCTGGACGGACGCCTCTGCTGGGAGGGGGAGCGGCTCCCCGAGCATCTCCGTCTGGCTCCGGGATTGTATGTGTTGCTGCAGCGATTCCGGCAGCAGTGGGTGAGGCGGCTCTGGTGGCAGCCCTGAGCTCTGCCCCGGAAAAAAGGCGTAATTTTGCACTGCTACGCAAGTTGAACTGCTGCAGGGAAGTAGCAGATGGCTGCAGCCCGACGTCGCCGCCGGGGACGCAAGTACGCGATGCTCTATTCGCCGGTCCTGATGCGGGTGACGCGCCATGAGTTCATTGGCGAACCTGTGGATACCCCTAACGGACGCCACCAGTGGGCGCGCTGCACGGTGAGTCATCACGTGCAGTTGGTGAATCTGGATCTGCTCGAAGGCAATGGACGCAACGATAAGGCGGTCGTGCGGCTGAGTCCGGAGGATTCAAAACCCTACGACCCGCGCGCCGAGTACCAAATCGGTGACATCATCTACCATCGGGCGTGGGACGATTACGGGATCGTCCGCGCGAAGCAGATTCTCTCCAACGGCTCGTGCGCCATCGTGGTGCTCTTCGAAAAGAACAAGGAGAAGCGGCTTGTCGAACGATTGCAGCGGTAGAAAGGAAGGAACTTCATGCCGGTTGGAATCATCGTACAACCCAACGAATCCATCGATCGCGCGCTGCGGCGCTTCAAGAAGAAGTACGAGCGCAGCAAGGTATTGCGGGAGTACCGTCGGCACACGGTGTACCTGAAGCCCTCGGAGGAGCGTCGCCTGGAGATGATCCGGGCGATGCGGCGCCAGCGGCGCGCTGCTGCCGAAGAGGAATAAGCCCACTTGCCGATGGGAGATTTCCCCATCGCTGCTGTTTTGTTAGCGCGCGATAGTGCAGCCACAATCGAACGGGCGATCGCTTCCGTCCTCCCCATTGCCCGGCAAATCGTCGTGCTGGATACCGGCTCGCAGGATGATACCCCAAGCCGCTGCCTGCGGCTTGGGGCAGAGGTGTACTTTGCGCGCTGGGAGGAGGATTTTGCTGCTGCCCGGAATGAAGCCCTTCGCTACGTGCGAATGCCCTGGGTTCTCATGCTCGATAGCGACGAAGAACTGGACGAACCCTCCTTCCGTGCGCACGCGGAGGTGCTCGCGCAGGTGGAGGACCTCGGGGGAATCGAGCTCCTCATCCGGAGTGTGCCGGGACCTGAGCAGCGGACGCCGTGGATCCAGTCCCATCGGGCGGTGCGCCTCTTCCGGTATGCTGAAGGAATCCGCTACCGTGGGCGCGTGCACGAGCAGATCCGACCAGCGCTGGAGGAGCGGGGCTGGCGGATTCTTCCCCTGGACATCTGCATCTGGCACTACGGCTACAGCGGAGAGCTGGTGCGGCAGAAGGGGCAGCGCAATGCCGAGCTGCTCCGTGCAGAGCTGCAGCATGCCCCTGAGGATGCCTGGCTGCAGTACCAGTTGGGGCTGGCGGAGTTCGCTGCAGGCAATGCAGAGGCAGCATACGCGCTGCTGACTCGTGTGCTGGGACATCCGCAACTGTCTCCGGAGCAGCAGTTGTGGGCTCGGCTGCGGTTGGCGCAAGCCGCTCTCTCGCTGGGGCGCGTGGAGGAGGTGCTGCAAGTGCTCCAGGCCCCCTTTGCAGAAGCCGAACTCGAAGGGATGCGCCTATTCGTGCGTGCGGCGGCACTACTCCAGCAGAATCGGCTCCAGGAAGCCCTTCAAGCGCTGAGCCATCCGCTGCTGGAGCAGTGCCCTTACATTGACTACCAGCAGCTCCAGCACTTCCGGCAGCAGTTGGAGCGCTACTGCTCAGCGTGAGAGCAGAAGTTCAGCGGTGCGGTAGAATTCCAGTACATCGCCAAAGCGGTAGCTCTCCAGGAGCTCGCGGCAGAGCAGGCTACTTCCACCCTGGCGCAGGAACTCCAGCATCCCCTGCTGCTGCCACATGTAGTGCTGTGGCAGCTCGGGGAAGCGGCGGCGCAAAATCCCGTACGGCGTCCGCGCGGGAACGGACCAGTACCAGGCAAGCAGCTCAACCCGATGCTGCGGTGCTGCATGTGCCAGAAGGTAGGGCAGGACGCAGTTGAGCACGATCTCCTGCCGCAGTTGCCTTCCCTCGCCGCCAATGCGTACCCGCAGCAGCTCCTGTAAGTGCAACGCCAGCGGAAGGACACTGGAGGGGTCGGCGCCGAAACGCAGGACGAATCGCACCAGCGCCGAGCCAGGCAGTGCTGCAAGCAGTGCCTGGAGCTGGGCATCGGAGTGCACTGGACGGCGCCGCTTCTGAGCATAGCGTTGGAGGAAGTCCGCCACAAACACCAGAAAGCCGGCTTCGAACCCATGAGCCTGCGCACAGTGCCGTGCGTGAGCAGTGTGCCGCAACAGCCGGATTAGCGCGAAGTACTGCAGATCTTGGACGGAGCATACCGGTGCCGTCGGGGCAAGTTCGGATTGCTGGGCATACTGGTGCAGCTCCGCCACGGGTATCTGCAGCAACTCCTGAGGTGCGTCGGGAGCAGGCTCAGTGGGGTCGTACTCCAGCACGATGTGCAGGAGCACGCGCCGGTAGTGCGGGTCGCGGGCGTGACCGTGGAGCCTCCATTCAGCGGCGGAGCGGTGGAATTCCCCATCGCCGACAAGGATTGCTCCATCCAGCAGCAGGACCATATCCAGGAAGTCCGGTCCTTCGTGGACGTTGAGCTCTCCGGGTGCCAGGATCTGCAGCCGTTTCCCACTTGCGGTGTGCCAGACGCGGGCAGGGTCGGAGAGCAGCTTCCAGACGAGCCGTTGCAACTGCCGTTCGGGCAATGTCTCAGGGAGTGTGCTCATGGCATCGGATGACGGGTGGGAAACCCTACCTGCTGAGCGTAGGCGTAGGCGCTTCGGTGGGCAGCTTCAGCAAAATCGGTGCCGGTGGAGGCGTACAGAATAGCCCGTCCGACCGTCACCAGGAGTGGGGCATCGCCGTTGGCGGCGAGCACATCGGCAGGATTGCCTCCTTGGGCGCCAATGCCAGGCACGAGCACCCACTCTCCAGGTGCGATGCGGCGGAGTTCGGCAAGCTCTTGGGGCGCTGAAGCACCGACGACGAATCCCAACTGTGCCTGACGCTCCCACTGCAGCGCTTGCATGGTGATGTGGAGGTAGAGCGGGACGCCTGAGGCTGTGGGGAGCAGTTGGAATTCGCCGGCACCGGGGTTGGAGGTGCGGACAAGCAGGAACAGCAGCTTGTCCGAGCGCTCCAGGAAGGGCTCGAGGGCATCGCGCCCGAGATAGGGCGAGAGCGTGAGCGCATCCATCCCGAGCCGGTCAAAGTACGTGCGGGCGTAGACGCCGGAGGTATGGGGCACATCGGCGAACTTCCCGTCCCCGATGCACACAACCGTATCCGGCAGGAGGCTGCGGACGTACTCCAGCAGTTCCCATCCCTCCGCGCCAAACTGCTGGTAGAACGCTAAGTTGAGCTTGTAAGCGCAGGCGAAGGGCGCGGTAGCGGAGATGATCTCGCGCAGAAAGCGGTGCCAGGGCTTCGGCTCATTCCGCAGTGGGGTGGGCAGGGAGGCGGGATCGGGATCAAGCCCCACACAGAGGCGTGTTCCGAGCCGCTCCTGGCACAGTCGTAAGCGTTGGGCAGCATCCATCGGGCTCAAGGAAGCTGTGCCAGGAAGCGCTGGTACGCAGCGGAGCGCAGCGTTGCCTCGGTTGGCTTGGGCAGCTTCGCCTGCTCGATGAGCCGTTTCATCGCGGCGATTCGGTCCTCCGGCAGTGGATGGGTCGAAAGCAGCCGATCCAGTGCTGGAAGGCGGCTTGCGCGCTGTTGCGAGAGCTTCTCGAAGAAGAACAGGAGCGCTCCGGGGTACCAAGGGGTGCTCTGCAGATAGCGGAAGGAGTATTGGTCGGCTTCGGCTTCGTCGGAGCGGCTGTTGGCAAGGAGCGCCAGTCCGGCAAACAGGTTGGCGGCGAGTTCGGCGGAGCGCTCTGGGCGGCGTCCCAGCACGATCTCCATGAGGAGTTGGGCGCCGAGCGCCTTCGTCATCCGCTCGGTGGCGTGCCGGCGTTCGGCATGGGCGATTTCGTGAGCCAGCACCGCAGCCAGGGTAGCTTCGTTGTCCAGGAATTTCAGCAGCCCCGTGTACACGTAGATGTAGCCCCCGGGAGTGCAGAAGGCGTTGATCGTGCGGTCATCGTGTAGGAGGGTGACTCGGTAGGCAAAGCGCCCGCGGTAGCGGATCTCGGGCGAACGGAGGATCTGGTCAACGATGCCTTGGACGTACTGCCGGGCGGGCTCGTTCTGGAGGATGGGGTACTCGCGCGGGTTGCTGCGGATCTGCTGGTCCAGCTCCGCGCCCAATCGGGCATCCTCAGAGACGGGGAAGACGTTGAGGTTGCTACATCCCACCACCAGCAGCCCGTACAGCGGAAGAATGCGGAGGAGCCGCATGGGAGCCTCATTGCCACAGTTGGACATGCAGTTCCGGAGGGTACTCTACCCGCTCCAGCACCAGCCCGTGCGGAGGTGCCAGGGGAGCCGCGCGACGTCGGTCACGTGCCTGGAGTGCTTCGAGCAGCTCCTGCAGTGTTCGCCGCCTGCGGGCAACCTGGAGCATCGCGCCCACGAGCGCTCGCACCATGCCATAGACGAAGCGATTTGCGCAGATGTGGAAGCGCCAGCGGTGCTCGTCCAACTGCTCCCATTGGGCGTGGTAGACCCTGCAGACGTAGGAGCGCGTTTCGGGATGGTGGCGGGAGAAGGTCGTAAAATCGTGCTCGCCCAGCCATATTGTGGCGGCAGCTTCCAACAGCTCCGGCTCGAAGGGATAGGGCACGTACCAGCAGAAGAAGCGTTCGAAGACCGAGGGGCGTCGGCTGAGCGTGTAGGAGTACCAGCGCGCACGGGCGCTGTAGCGGGCGTGGATGGGCTGGTCGGTAAGCTGCGCCCGGATTACCCGAACGTCCTCCGGTAGCAGGCTGTTGAGCGCCTTGGGCGTGCGCTCCTGGGGAATCCTCCAGGGGTGGGGCAAGCGCACGTGCACGACCTGCCCGCGCGCGTGCACTCCGGCATCTGTGCGCCCTGCAGCAACGGCGTGCAGGCGCTCTCCGGCAAGCTCCCGGAGCGCATGCTCGAGCACCTCCTGTACCGTGAGCGCTTGGGGCTGGCGTTGCCACCCCGCGTAGCGAGTCCCGTCGTATTCAAGGAGCAGGAGCAGCGTCTGACCCATCGCGCTCGAGATCGCGCACAACCAAGCGCTTCAGCTCAGCGTACACCGCGGATGACTGCTGCCGTAGTTGCTGCCAAAACTGTGGAGGGCGGCTGCGCCAATCCCAGGGGGTCGTCTGCGGCACGGATTGCAGCGCGGCAATGCCCAGCTCCTCGCCATCTCCGCTGCCGTGGTAGCGCTCGACCGACCAATAGGCGGTGCGGATTGGAGTCACGTACTGCAGGTCCGATACCTCGCCGCTGTAGAGCGGAATGCGCCATTGAACTACGCTGTCGTGCCAGCGTGCCGGAGAGGCGCGCAGCAGCTCCTTCTGAGCAGGGCGGAGCGGACCCGGAAAGCGCGCCAGAAACTCCTGCCAAGCTGCCACATACAACCGCGTGCGCTTGCCCGTTGCCACGAAGAGAAACGCGGGGAAGTATCGGCTCGAATGGAAGCACAGCGAATCGAGCGCTTCGTAGACCCGCACGGTGTAGCCTCCTACGCTGAAGGAGTCGTACGGACGGAGCGGCGAGGAGCACGGAACGGTCGGAATGCTGCAGCCAGCGCTCAGAAGCACAAGGAGGGGCAGGGTCCGCAGCAGCATCTACGCTGCCTCGTCAACGGAGCCGACCAGCGGCAGGTACGCAGGGGTCTGGTCGAGCGGAATGCCCAGAACTGTGGCGCCATCGAGCGCGTAGAGCCGCACGCGGAGCGGCTCGTGTCCAAGCTCAGGTCCGCCCGGGATGCTCACGCGCACGTAGTTTTCGGTCCATCCCGTCCATCGGGACCGCTCCGCATCGTACTGCTCCGGAATGAGGGTGCGCACCGTGGAGAGTTGGGAGCGGTAGAACTCGGTGCGCTTGCGTTCGGAGAGTGCGCGCAGGCGATTCGTGCGGGCTTTCCGCACCGGAGGCGGGACCACCTCCGGCATGCTCGCTGCAGGGGTTCCCTCCCGCTCGGAGTAGGTGAAGGCGTGGATGTACGAGATGGGCAACGATTCCAGGAGCTGGTACGTTTCGGCGAAGTGCTCTTCGGTTTCGCCGGGGAAGCCCGTCAGCACGTCGGTGCCGATAGCGCAATCGGGCATATACTCCTTGAGCAGCAGAATCCGCTGCCGGTACAGCTCGACGGTATAGCGCCGGCGCATGCGACGCAGAATTGCCGGAGAGCCGCTCTGCAGCGGGACATGGAAATGCGGGCAGATGACCGAGGAGCGCGCCACAAGGCGGATGAGCTCCTCGCTGAGCAGGTTGGGCTCGATTGAGGAGAGGCGAACCCGAAAGCGCGGCTGCAGCCGTTCAATGAGTGCGAGCACATCCACAAGGCGCTCGCCCGTTGGGGAGCGGTAGTCGCCCAGGTTGATGCCCGTGAGCACAACTTCGCGGTATCCGGCAGCCTCGAGTGCTCGCAGGTGGCGGGGTAGCTCTTCAAAGGGGAGGCTGCGGCTGGGACCGCGCACGGCGGGAATCGTGCAGAAGCTACAGCGGTAGCTGCAACCGTCTTGGATTTTGAGGAATGCGCGCGTCCGACTGTCCTGGTCTGCCGAGCGCGCCGGATTGAAGCAGGGGGCGTGGAAGGGCGAGACCAACACGTGCGGAGCCGTTGCGGGTTGCCGGCGGAGCTGTTCGACCAGCTCCACGATTCGAGCCTTCTCCTGGTTGCCGAAGATCGCCGATACTCCAGGGATTGCAGCGATCTCCTCCGGTGCCCGCTGCGCATAGCATCCGGTCACGGCGACGAATGCCCCCGGAGAGCTCCGCAGCGCTCGCCGGATGATCTTGCGGCACTCTGCATCAGCGGTCTCCGTGACGGTACAGGTGTTGATGATGACCACGTCGGCGGGAGTACCGAAGGGCACCACCGTATACCCCGCCTGGCTGAACAGCTCCTGGAGAGCGGAGCTTTCGGCATAGTTGAGCTTGCAGCCCAGCGTGTAGAAGGCGATTCGCGTCATGGCACTCCTGTTGCAGACACCGCAGCGCTGCTACCGACGAATGAGCTTTTGCCGCTCGTGCTCCGCTGGCGCTGCCGAAAAACACCGCCGAGGACTTCTTCGTCTGTGCGCCCACCACTGTTGGTGTACCACAGCCAACGCAGATGCAGTGGAAGCGCATAGCGCTGGTGCTGGGGGCGGTGTTCGTGGTGCTCCAGCTCATTCCCTACGGACGCGATCTCTCGAACCCGCCGGTCGTGCAGGAGCCTCCGTGGGATAGCCCACGCACCCGGGAGCTCTTCTTCCGTGTGTGTGGGGATTGCCACAGCAATCAGACGCGCTACCCCTGGTACGCCTGGGTTGCGCCGGCGTCGTGGCTCATTGCCCATGATGTTGCCGAGGGACGGCAGCATTTCAACGTCTCCGAATGGCATCGTCCCCAGAAGGACGCCAAGGAAGCCGCGGAGGAGTACCGCGAGGGACGCATGCCTCCGAGGCTGTACCGATGGGCGCATCCGGAGGCGCGGCTGGCACCGCAGGAGCGCGAGCAGCTCCTGCGCGGATTGGAGCGGACCTTTGGGCATGGAGAATCCTCAGGAGAGCACCATGGCGCAGAACGATAAGGCATCGCGGCAGATACCGCCACGGATCCCGTTGCGTGACTTCTTCCGCAACCCAGAGCGCGCAGCGTATACGATCTCCCCGCAGGGGCGCTACTTGGCGTGGCTTGCACCGTTTGAGCAGCGGATGAACCTCTTCGTGCGCGATCGCCACATGGGCGAGGAGTGGCGCGTGACGGCGGAGACTGAGCGCGATATCCACGCCTACGCTTGGGTGAACGAGCACACGCTCGTATACCTGCGCGACACGGGAGGGGATGAGAACTTCCGGCTGGCACTTGTAGACCTTCGCCGCCAGGAGCCCCCACGCTGGATTACGCCTGAGGGAGTCCGGGCGGGCATCCTGGATCCACTGGAGGAGCAGCCCGATACGGCGCTGATCTTGACCAATGAGCGCGACCCCCGCTGCTTCGATGTCTACCGGCTGGAGCTGTCGAGCGGACGGTATGAGCCCGTGGTGCAGAACCCGGGGACGGTGGTCTCCTGGCTCACCGACCACTCCGGTGAGGTCCGGGCAGCAGTGGCGCAGGAGGGGACCTTGACGAGCTTGTTGGTGCGCTCCAGCAGCGCCGAGACCTTCCGGAAGGTGCTCACCGTGGATTTCCGCACAACGGTGGAGCCGCGCTTGTTCAGCTTCGATGGCGAGCGGCTCTACGCGCTCTCCAATCGAGGACGGGATAAGTTGGCGCTGGTGCTTCTGGACCCCGCGACGGCTGAGGAGACGGTGGTGTTCGAGCATCCGGAGGTGGATGTGGAGGCGGTGGGGTATTCGCGGCGGCGCCGCTGCTTGACGTGGGTGCGGTTTATTACCTGGAGGCGCGAATACGCCTTTCTGGACGAGCTCACCGCTTCGTGGTTTGAGCGGCTGCAGCAGCGGCTGGGCAACGATGAGATCGTGCCGGTTTCGGCAACGCTCGACGAGCGCTGGGTTGTCATCCGAACCTTCAGCGATCGTTCGCTCGGTGCCTATTGGCTCTACGATGTGGAGCGCGATGAGCTGGAGAAGCTCGCCGAGCTCAGCCCCTGGCTGCCGCAGGAATGGATGGCACCGATGCAGCCGATCCAATACCGGGCACGCGACGGGTGGACCATCCACGGCTACCTGACGCTGCCAGTGGGTGTGGAGCCGCGGAACTTGCCCGTCGTGGTGCATCCGCACGGCGGACCGTGGGTGCGCGATGTGTGGGGATTCAATCCGGTCGTGCAGTTCCTGGCGAACCGAGGATATGCTGTGCTGCAGATGAACTTCCGTGGCTCCACCGGCTACGGGCGAGCCTTCTGGGAAGCCTCCTTCAAGCAATGGGGGCGGGCAATGCAGGACGATATCACCGACGGCGTGCGCTGGCTCATCGAACAGGGCATCGCCGATCCGCGCCGCATAGCCATCTACGGTGGCAGCTACGGAGGATATGCCGTGCTGGCAGGGCTTGCGTTCACGCCCGAGCTCTACGCGTGCGGCATCGATTTCGTGGGGGTGTCCAACCTGCTCACCTTCATGCAGACCATCCCGCCCTACTGGGAGCCCTTCCGCCCAATGCTCTACGAGATGGTGGGCAATCCGGAGACCGAAGCGGACTACTTACGGGAGGTCTCCCCAGTGTTCCATGCCGACCGAATCCGAGCTCCGCTCTTGGTAGCGCAAGGAGCGCGCGATCCGCGCGTCAACATCAACGAATCCAACCAGATCGTAGAGGCGCTCCGGCAGCGGGGCGTGCCCGTGGAGTACATCGTCAAAGAGGACGAAGGGCACGGCTTCCGAAACGAGGAGCACCGGTTCGAATTCTACGAGGCGATGGAGCGCTTCCTGGAGCGCCACTTGGGTCCGGGGGTCTTCGCCGACCTCCAACGGCTCAGTGCGTAGAAGGGCAGGGCAAGGTAAATTTGCAACGTCTGTTGAACTGCCGCGCAGGCGTAGCGATGGCAAATCGTGTCATCTCCAATCGCGACGAGACGGTGCCCCTGTTTGAAAACCCGTGGCTGGACCGGCTGACGCATGTGCATCCGATTACGCCGCTGGTGCTCTACCTGCCGGTGGTTGGCTACTTCGGCTATCGCGCATTGGTGACGCTGCCCTGGTACGTAGCGCTGCTGTGCTTCCTGGGAGGGATGCTGCTGTGGACGTTTGCCGAATACTGGATCCACCGCGCTATCTTCCACTACGAGCCCAAGAGCCAGTGGGGGCAGCGGCTGCACTTCCTCATCCACGGCGTCCATCACGCGTATCCGCGCGATAGCACCCGCTTGGTCATGCCTCCGGTGGTAAGCATCCCGCTGGCGATCCTCTTCTATGCGCTCTTTGACTGGCTCTTTGGGAGCTACCAGCCGGCGGTGTTTGCAGGGTTCGTGCTCGGGTACGTGCTCTACGACTCGATCCACTACGCCACGCACCATCTCCCGATGCGTGGGCGTATTGGACGCTTCTTGAAAGCCCACCACATGCGGCACCACTATGTGGATGACGGCAAAGCCTTCGGCATCAGCACGCCGCTGTGGGATTGGGTCTTCGGGACGTACATCCGCTCGTCGGTGCAGGCACAACAACGGGCAGCGGAGTGACGATGCCACAACTGCCGTTGGAACGGGTCTTGGAGGTCGTTACCCCGTGGTGCCCAACTGTGGAGACATACGAGCACCGGGGGCAGTACGCGTTGATCCTCCCGCGCGAGCAATTGCTGGACGTGGCGCGCGAACTGCGCGACCACGAGGCAACACGCTTCGACATGCTCATAGACATCACGGCGATCGACTGGTACCGTCCGCAGCAGATTTACTGGTACCGCCCCAAGGAGCGCTTCGAGGTGGTCTACTTCCTCTGGTCCAACCCCTACCGGGCGCGGCTGCGGCTGAAGGTGCCCGTTCCGGAACAGGATCCCCGCTGCCCTTCGGTGGTCTCCATCTGGGAGAGCGCCAACTGGTACGAGCGCGAGACCTACGACATGTACGGCATCCTTTTCGAAGGGCATCCAGACCTGCGCCGCTTCTACATGCCCGAGGACTTCGTCCACCCGGAGACGGGCGAACCGCTCTATCCTTTGCGCAAAGACTTCCCCGTGATGGGGATTCCGGGCTCGCTGCCGCTTCCGCCCTTCCCCGAGCGGGAACAGGGTGAGCCACGCTCGTAAGCCGTGCCGCCCCATGGCGGTGCTGACCTACGTGGAAGCGATTTCGGATGCTCTGCGCGAGGAGTTGCGCCGAGACCCACGAGTCTTCCTCTTGGGAGAGGACATCGGGGTCTACGGCGGCGCCTTCAAGGTCACGAAGGGCTTTCTGGAGGAGTTCGGTGCCGGGCGCATCCTGGATACGCCTATCTCGGAGGCAGCCATCATCGGTGCCGCCATCGGGGCAGCGCTCAATGGGATGCGTCCGGTGGCGGAGATGCAGTACATTGACTTCGTCACCAACGGCTTCAACCAACTGGTCAACGTTGCCGCGACGATTGCCTACCGTTGGGGGCTGCCTGTGCCGATGGTCGTGCGCGGTCCCGCGGGCGGAGGGGTCGGCGGAGGTCCCTTCCACTCCCGCAATCCCGAGGCGTGGTTTGCCCATACCCCGGGGCTGAAGGTCGTCTACCCTGCCTTCCCAGCGGATGCGAAGGGGCTGCTGATTGCTGCAATTCGCGATCCCAACCCGGTGGTCTTCCTGGAGCACAAAGGGCTCTACCGCAAGGTGCGCCAGGAGGTCCCTGAGGGCGAGTACGTCGTGCCTTTGGGCAGGGCTGCCATTGTCCGCCCAGGGCGCGATGCAACGGTGGTCGCCTACGGCAGCATGGTGCACCATGCCCTGCAGGTTGCTGAAGAGCTCAGCCGTGAGGGGATCGCGCTGGAGGTGGTGGACCTGCGCACCCTGGTCCCACTGGACGAAGAGACGGTGCTGGATTCCGTCCGGCGCACCAATCGGGTGGTAGTTGCTTCGGAGGCGAATCGAACTTGTGGATTCGCTGCCGAAGTGGCTGCCCGCATCACCGAGCGGGCGTTCAAGTGGCTGGATGCGCCGGTTGTGCGCGTGACTGCTGCGGATGTGCCCACACCGTTTGCCCCCACGCTGGAGCAGGAGGTGTTGCCTTCGGCGCAACGGCTCAAAGCGGCGGTGCTGGAGCTCCTGCGGTTCTGACTAAACTCCGCGCTCCCGGTAGGAGGTCTAAGGGCACGGAGACGGTACCACAAATCAAGCAATAGCAATGCGGACGGCAGGAGAAGTTGCAGTCGTCGTGGGAGCGGTGCTCCTGTTCGGGGTTGCCGCTGGGTGGGCGCAGCAGGCACGCGAGTCCAAAGAGAATGCCCGATGGGAGCGGATGCTGCGCCGGTGGACTGAGGAGCTACAGCTTACCCCACAGCAGCAGGAGCAGCTTCGGCAGCTCTTCCAGGAGCGGCAGGAGCAGATACGCCGCCACCGCGAGCAGATGCGCCAAGAACGCGAGCAGTTTCGTGAGCGGCTCCGTGCAGCGCTGACTCCGCAGCAGTGGGAGAAGCTGCAGCAGCTCTGGAAGGAGCGGCGAGATGAGCTCAAGGAGCGCTGGAAGAAGCGCCACCATCGCAGAGGTGGTGCCATGGAGCGGGAAGAGGAGGAGTTCCCACCGCGCTAACGTGCAAGCACCTGAGCGTACGCTGCCCCACGCTCGGCTCGGAGGGCGCCCCAGCAGGCTACTCTGCCGGCGGGGCGAACTCCGAGTCCTCTATCGGGACGTTGAGCTCGTAGGTGCCCTCCAACTGGAGTGTGAACCAGGGGCTTTCGATTTTGCGCTGCCGGGGTAGCCGGATGCCCTCGATATCTGCGTAGTCCGAGTAGTGCTCCGTGACGGGTTGGTCACCGGCGGGGGAGGGCTCGAGTTTCTCTGCGCGCTCCAGAAGGTAGGAGCTGGCGTTGAAGTAGTAGAGCTGCTCCCCACCGAAGGGGGGTTCGGCACGGAGGACGATGGAGCCCCCCTTGCGTCCCAGGATTTGGCACTTGTAGCCCAACTGCGGCAGTTGGGTCACGTAGAAGGGCGAGGATTCTAAGAGCTGCTTCTCCAGGTCGCGCCCTTGAGGCTGCTGCCGTACGCCGGAGATCTCCACCCATGCGCTGGTTCCGTCCTGCCAGAAGCGCTGCTGGAAGTAGGGCGTCCGAATCTCGTAGGTGAGCTTATTGGGTGCCTTCCAGCGCCGGAGGAACTCTCCGTTGGCTTCCAGATTCCCCGGGAGCTGGAACTGAGCACGTCCCCGGTAGACAACGCTTTGCACCGCAGCAATGCGCTCAGCACCGCCGAGGGCATCGGTATACCGGCGCAGCAGCTCTTCGACGCTGAGCGAGACGGCTTCGTAGTTGGTTGCCGGGGCAAGCTCTTGCGTGTACTCGTACACCTTCCCCAGGGGCTCGAGCTTGGGAAGCACCTCCGGCGCGCCAACCACAACGGTTCGGAGCGCTTCGGGACGAAGGTATCGCTGCGCCATATCCCGGACCTGCCAGCGTGAGATTGCCTGGATGCGCTCCGGATAGGTCCGCAGCCGTTCAAAGGGGATGCCGTAGAGCTCAGCCCGTTGCAGCAGCGAGGCAACGAAATCCGTCCGCTCGAAGGAGCGGAGGTAGCTGCCGATCATCGTGCGTTTGATGCGCTCCAGCTCCGCCTCGTCGGGGGGCAGGTCCGCAATCCGCTCCAACTCCCGTCGGATGACCAGAAGGGCGGAGTCCGTTACGGCATTTCGCACCTCGGCGCCCATGGCGATGCGGTTGATGAGGCGCGACTGCGTCAGGAAGGCAAACGGAGCGTAGGTGTAGGCGTAGGTCTCGCGGAGGCTGCGGAAGAGCCGACCTCCGAAGCCCGAGCCCAGCAGCTCTGCCAGCACATCCAGGGCTTCGTAGTCGGGATGGTTGAAGGGCACGGTTGCCGCTGTGACTACGATGGAGGATTGCACGGAAGCCGGACGGCGGACGAAGTAGATCCCCGCAGGCATTGGGCGGGGCGGGGGAGCCTGGAGTTCCGGAGGGCTGCACCGCTGCCAGCGGGAGAGGGCTTGCTCCAGGAGGGGGAGGATCTCCCGTGGCGTGATGTCGCCGACGACGGCAAGCGTAGCGTTCGTGGGGCAGTAGTAGCGTTCGTGGAATCGGCGCAAGTGCTCGGTGCGAATCTGCTGGATGCTCTGCTCTGTGCGGCGCCGGGCATAGGGGTGGTGCTCGCCGTAGACGACCATCCGCGCCAGCGCCTGCGCCAAGGAGGCTGGGCGGGCGCGCTCCTGCCGGATTTCGGCGATGACCTGGGGACGGAGCTTCTCCAGCTCCTCAGCGGGGAAGGTGGGGCGGAGGGCGACATCGGCGAAGATCTCCAGCACAGTCTTGAGGTGCTTTTTGAGTGTGTTGGCAGTGACCGTCGTGAAGTCGCCCGTTGCCGAGGCGCTCAGCTCTGCGCCTACGCCATCAATGGTGGCGGCAATCTGCTGAGCCGAGCGCTTCCCCGCTCCTTTGGTGAGCATCAGCGCAGTCAGGTATGCGGTGCCGGGGATATCGTCATGTGCCTCACCGGCGCCAATTTGCAAGCGGAGCGTCACGGTGGGCTGCTCGTGGTCCTCGATGATGAAGACCTTGAGCCCGTTGCGCAAGCGGTGCTCAGTGAAGGAGGGGAAGCGGAACTCTTTGACCTCAAGAAGTTGGGGACGGGTGCTCAGATCGGCTTCGGTCGGAGTTGCCTGCTGAGCCAGCAGGGGGCAGGCACAGAGTCCCAACAGCCACTGCCATCGCATCGGAGGCGCTCGCACTGGTGCAACTTATCGGGAGGAGCTCGGCAGGTAGACGAGCACGACGCGGTCGTTGGTAAAATACCTGCGGGCAACGCGCTGCAAGTCCTGCGGGGTGACCCGCATGTAGCGCTCCAGCTCTGTGTTGATGAGGTTGGGGTCGCCGTACTGCGCGGCGTATCGGGCAAGCGTGAGCGCTTTCTCTAGGGTGGCTTTCTTGCCGGTGACGAAGCGGGCTTCGCGGATGTTCCGCGCTTTGCGGAACTCCTCCGGCGTGACACCTTCGCGCTTGATGCGCTCGATTTCGGCAAGGAGCTGCTGCTCCAGCCGCTCGATGGATTGCTCCGGAGCCGCTACGCCAATGGCGAAGATTGCCCCAGCGTACTGCAGGTCGTACAGGAACGCCGACGCCTGCGCAGCAACCCGGTGTTGGTCAACCAGGCTTCGGTAGAGGCGCGAGCTTTCGCCCTCGGCGAGGATGTCTATGAGCATGTCCATGGCGTAGGCGTCGGAGTCTCCAGCACGGGGTCCGCGCCAGCCAATGAAGACGGCTGGCAACTGAGCTTTGGGGTCGTGGATGGTGTCCCGGTATTCGCCCCGGAAGGGCGGCAGCTCAAACCGCAGCGGCGGAATCTGCGGTCCCTGTGGGTAGCGTCCGAAGTAGCGCTCGACCAGGGAGCGAGTTTGCTCGATGTCGATGTCGCCGACGATGGCGAGCACGGCGTTGTTGGGCTGGTAGTACGTGTTGTAGAACTCCGCGAACTCCTCGATGCGGGCACTGTCGATGTGCTGAGAGGAGCCGATCGGGGTCCAGGCGTAGGGCGTTCCGGCGAAGAGCTTGCCGAACATGCGCTCCAGCCATCCGCCGTAGGGGGCGTTATCGTAGCGCATCTTGCGCTCCTCTTTGACGACGCCGCGCTGGGTCTCGACACCGATGGAGTCAATGCGCAACTGGCGCATCCGCTCCGATTCAATCCAGAGCGCCAGGGGCAGCTCGTGGGCGGGGAGCTGGAAGTGGTAGACCGTTGCATCGAAGGTGGTGAAGGCGTTGAGCGAGCCGCCGGCTTCCTGGATGTACTTGTCGATGCTGGCGCGCGGGATGTTGGCGGTGGCTTCGAACATCAGATGCTCGAAGAAGTGCGCAAAGCCCGTGCGCGTGGGCTCCTCGTTGCGGGAGCCAACCTTGTAGTGGAGCACTGTGGCAACGACGGGAGCCGAGCGGTCCTGCTGCAGGATAACCCGCAGACCGTTCGGGAGCACGTAGTCCACGAAGTGGATGGGGTAGAAGTCGCGCGCATGCAGTGGGGAGAACAGCATGGCAAGCCAGAACCAGCGGCGCATTGTCCGTGTGCGCAAGTGGAACCAGCGCAAAGTTACGGCGTTTGCCGGCGCGCCCGGACCCACGCAGCCAGGAGCGTTGTCAATGCGACGGCGCCGCAGCCCATCGGCAGGGCATCCCCAACGAGGGTACCGTAGAGGCTTCCGGCGGAGGAGAGCGGGAGCGCGACGGCAAGGGCAGCACTCCGGTACTGCGGGAGCTTCGCCAGCACCTCCCCGGTGGGGAGGAGCGCTGCCGTGATACCACTGTTGGCACAGCGCAGGATGGGACGCCGAGTTTCGATCGCCCGAACCCGCGCGATGGCGTAATGCTGCAGCGGACCGGGCGTGTGGTCGAACCAGGCATCGTTGCTGATGACCACAAAGGCATGCGCACCTTGGCGGGCATAGGTGCGCAGGAAGTCCGGGTAGATGGACTCCAAGCAGATTGCCACACCGAGCCGCACCGTATCCTGCGGGAGCGCAAGCAGCAGTGGGGTCTGCTGTGCCCCCGGAGTCCATGCCGAGATGCCGACGTTCCACTCCACCAGGCGGCTGAGCTCTCCGAAGAGCTCCGCGTAGGGGAAGCGTTCGGCGAAGGGCGTTAGGCGAATCTTCCGATGCACTCCGGCGATGCCCTCCGGAGTCAGCAGAATGGCGGAGTTGTAGGCAAGGTAGGCTTGGGTGGGATCCCACGGCAGAGATCGGGCAAGCCGTGGCGCAGCGTGTGTGGGGAAGAGCTCCAATTCCGCCATCCCACTAAGCAGCGCTGCTCTCCGCGTTGCCAGCCACTGCATGAGTCCCTCTCGGATGGCGCCGTACTCCGGCAGAGTCAACGAGATGGGGATTGCCGTTTCGTTCCACACGATGAGCTGTGCTGGGAAGCGCTCGAGCACCGAATCGGCAAGGCGCTGCTGGAAGCGGATCTGCTCCAGCGGGCTGAGCCGCTCCCATTTTGCCCATGGGTTGAGGTCCGGCTGTACCAGGACAGCCCGGAGCGTATCCTGTGCAGGGAGCTGCCGGAGCTGCTGCACCCGTAGCCGTCCGTACCCCTGTGGGAGGAGGAGGATGGCAAGGAGGAGCAGCAGCCAGGCGAGCACGCGCGCAGAGCGCAGCACGGCGAGTATATGGCGGAGCGATCTGGCAGAAGCCGCCGCAAGCGGTTCGAGCGCCTCCAGCAGTGCAACATTTGCCAGCACGATGAGGAAGCTGGCGCCCCAGACGCCGGCGATATCGGCAACCTGTATCCACCACGTGGTGAGCGCTTGGGAGTGCCCTAAGGTCAGCCAGGGATAGCCGAGTTCGCCCAGGCTGTGGAGCCATTCGAAGGCGCACCAGATGAAGGGCATGCTGTAGCGCGCTGCGCGGACGGAGAAGCGGCGCGCAATGAACCAGTAAGCGGCGAGCGGCACGACAAAGAACAGTGGATGCCCCAGCCACAGCAGGATGCCGGCAAGGAGGAGGTAGGGGTCGGCTTCGGCTTGCCAGCTACTGACCCACCAGTTGACCGTGCCGTGGAAGCCGAATCCGAAGGCATAGGCAAGCGCGAAGAGGTGGGCAGCACTGCGGGCAGACGGCACCAGCAGCAGAATCGGCACCAGCCCGCCGAAGGCAGCCACTTCCAATCCAAGAGGCGAAGGGAAGGCAAGCCCAGTGAGGATGCCCGACAGCAGCGCTCCTATCCCGGAGCGGAGAAGATGCCGGCGGTCAGTATGCTCGGAGCTCGGCATAGTGCCGGAGAGCGCAGTGTGCAGGCTGCGAAGATATGTATTTTCGCAGCAGTCAGCTCGGAAGGGTCCCGATGGCGGCAACCGGACCGTTGCTGCTCTTTTCTACCTCCCCACTGCGGCGCGAAGCGTTCCGCGTGCTGCTGCTCTACCACGCGGATATCCCCGTGGTAGGCGTCGGGGAGTTGCTCGATGCCGTCCGGACGCTGGAGACGGCTTCCTGTACAGCAGTGTTGGTGGATTGCACGGTACCGGAGCCGGAGCTGCTCACACTGGCAGGCGAGCTTGCGTTTCACGCGCGCGGGCGTCCGCTGGGGGCGATACTGCCGGCATCGGCGGCAATCTATGTGCCGATGCTGCAGCGCTTGGGCGTCCGTGCACTCCTGAGTTCGGAGGCGTCGCTGGAGGAGTTCCTCTTTGGGCTCTCGGCGCTGCTGTCGGGGCAGGATTTCGTCAGCCCACCCTTTGCCGAACACCTTCGGCGCAGCATGGAGCGGGAGCACGCTCCCCATCGCCAGCTCTCAGCGCGCGAATGGCAGGTCTTTGCGCTGCTGGTCCAGGGCTGGGGGAATACGGCGATTGCCCGCCGACTTAACGTCGCACCGAAGACGGTCGGGGAGTACCGCCGCCGAATCGCTCGCAAGCTGGGGTGCACAACGGTGGCAGAGCTTGTACACTACGCCGTCGCGCATGGGTTGGTGAAACCCTCCGGCTCACTGCCCCAGGCGCTTTCGGAGGAAGCGTAGGCAGCGCTCTCGGGCGTCGCGGGCTGCAGCGGCGTTGTACCGGGGATTGCTGGGATTGGCAAACGCGTGCTCGGCGTCGTAGAGGAGGAATTCCAGCTCTTTGCCCGCCTGGCGCATTGCCACACGGAAGCGTTCGGCAAGTTCGGGTGTAATCCATCGGTCGCGCCGCGCAAAGATGCCCAGCACAGGGCAATGGAGCTGACGCAGCCGCGCCGTATCCAGTTCGGGCATCCCGTAGTACATCACGCACGCCGCAGCACGAGCGCCCGCCTCGAGTGCTGCTTGGAGTGCCCAGCCGCCGCCGAAGCACCATCCCAGCGTAGCGATTCGGGCACGCGCGGGAAGCGCCTCAAGAACCGTGCGGAGAATCTGCCGGATGCGCTGCTCGGAGACCGATTGCATCAGCCGTGCGGCTTCCTGCGGGTCCGCCGTGACCGCACCGTCGTAGAGGTCAACGGCAACCACGGGAACGTGGAGCTGAGCCGAAAGCTGCTCCGCCTCGCGCCGGATGTACTCGTTGAGCCCCCACCACTCGTGGAGGAGCAGCAGCACAGCCGAAGCCGATTCTAACTGACCGCACGCATACAGCCGAACCGGCGGCGTGGTCGCCGGTAGGTACATCCAGCGCCCCTTCTCCGAGTCGACGTCAGCAAAGGGCAGCGGCGGGTGGTGGACGGAGCGGAATCCTGGGTCTGCGGCGAATTGGGCAAAGCTGCAGCAGCGTGGCTGCTGGGCTTCTGCTATGCTTGCCAGAAGCGCCGCTATGGCGATGCAGAGGACCATAAGCGGAGGCAATACTGGGCAATGGCAAGAAGCCGCTCTTCGGCGTAGTGCGGAGCTTGCAGTTGCAGTCCGATGGGAAGTCCCTCGGAGCTCTTCCCCGCGGGAAGGCTAAGAGCGGGAATGCCGGCGAGGTTTGCCGAGACGGTGAATAGGTCGGAAAGGTACATCGCAATCGGATCCTGCAGCCGCTCGCCCAAGCGGAAGGGAGGCACCGGAGAGGTGGGCAGGAGGAGCACGTCTACATGCGTGAAGAGGTCGCGGTAGGCGTCGAAGATCTTGCGCCGGGCTTTCTGTGCCGTGCGGTAGTAGGCGTCGTAATAGCCTGCCGAGAGCACGTATGTGCCCAGCATAATTCGGCGCTTCACCTCCGGACCAAACCCAGCGGTGCGCGTTGCGGTGACGAGGTCTTCGGAGTCATCGGCGGGGGTGACCCGTAAGCCGTAGCGGACTCCATCGTAGCGCGCCAGGTTCGAGGAGGCTTCCGCTGTTGCCAGCACGTAGTAGGTTGCCACCCAGGCATGGCTGTAGGGCAGTGTGGTGGTGTGGAGATGTGCCCCGGCAGCGCGGAGCAGCTCTTGCGCACGCGTGTAGCAGGCAAGCACATCCGGATGGCAGCCTTGGAGCAGCTCCTCGGAGAGCACGCCGATCCGCAGCGGCTCCTCCAGCGGGCGGTGGAGCGCTTCCGCCGTAGTGGTTGGCGGGATTGGGGCGGTGGTTGCATCGTGCGGATCGTGCCCGGAGATGACATCGAGCACTGCGGCGGTGTCTTCGAGCGTATGGGCAAGGATGCCAATCTGGTCCAGCGAGGAGGCGAAGGCTACCAAGCCGTAGCGCGAGATTCGCCCGTAGGTGGGCTTGAGTCCGATGACTCCGCAGAAGGATGCTGGTTGCCGCACGGAGCCGCCGGTGTCCGACCCCAGAGCAACGTGGCACAGCCGGGCAGCCACTGCGGCAGCGGAGCCGCCGGAGGAGCCTCCTGGGACATACCCCGGCGCGTGCGGATTCTGCACCGCTCCGAAGGCGGAGTATTCGTTGGACGAGCCCATGGCGAACTCGTCCAGATTGGTCTTGCCGATGAGGATGGCGCCGGCGGCTTTGAGCCGAGCAACGGCAGTGGCATCGTAGACGGGGACGAAGTTCTCCAGGATGCGCGAGGCGCAGGTGGTGCGGACCCCACGGGTGCAGATGTTGTCTTTGATTGCCACGACGCATCCCTCCAGCGGGCGTGGAGCGGCGCTGTCGAAGCGGCTATCGCTTTCGCGGGCGGCTTCGAGCGCTTGCTCGGCAGTGACCGTGAGGAATGCATTGAGCTCGCGATGCTGCTCGATGCGCTCAAGGAAGGCTTCCACAACGTCGGTGCAGCGCACCTCGCCCCGTTGGCGAAGCCGCCGGAATTCGCCGTACGAGCCAGTCCCCTTCATTGCCCGTTGTGCCGAAGCTGTCGCGTGGAGGGCTCAGATGGACCCGATTCCTGAGCAAGCTCTGCCGAGAGCTGACGGATCTGCTGCCGCAGCTCCTCCTGTGCCTTCTGCAGTTGGCGCCAGCCCTTGCCCAGCGTGCGCGAAAGCTCAGGCAGGTGCCGCGGACCAAAGAGCAGCAGCACCGCAATGAGGATGAGCAGCAGTTCTCCACCGCCGATGTCGAACATGGCAATGGCTACCGTGAGCTACGGTGTTGGACCTTCCTGCGGAGGTTTCGCTGCCGAAAGCTGCTGCCCGCTGCTGGGCTCCTCCTCTGCCGAGGTTGCAGCGCGTTTGAATTCCCGAATCCCAGCGCCCAGACCGCGCATGAGCTCGGGGATTTTGCGTCCGCCGAAAAGGAGCAGCAGAACCAGGGCAATCAGCAGCAGCTCCGTCGGTCCGATGCCGAACATGGCTATGCCCGCTGCAGTGTGACAGATGTAGCCGCTGTGCAGAAGCGGCGAAGAGATTCAAAGATTGCCAGCCCGTCGGTGCTGCCCAAGAGGGCTTCGCACGCACGCTCCGGGTGCGGCATGATGCCCATCACGTTGCCTTCGCGATTGATGAGCGCGGCGATATTGTCCACCGAGCCGTTGGGGTTTGCAGCGTCGGTGACCGCGCCGGTCTCATCGCAGTAGCGCAGCACAATCTGCCCATTGGCTCGGAGCTCGTCGAGGGTCTCCGGAGCGGCGTAGTAGTTCCCCTCGCCGTGGGCAATAGGGATGCGTAGGAGCTGCCCTGGGGCAAGCGCGTTAGTAAAGGGCGTATCCGAGCGCTCCACCCGCAGGAGAACCGTCCGGCACACAAAGCGCAGACTGCGGTTACGCAGGAATGCCCCGGGCAGCAGCCCGCTTTCGCACAGGATCTGGAAGCCATTGCAGATTCCCAGGACCAGCCCTCCGGAGCGGGCAAAGCGGATGACCTCGCGCATGATAGGGGAGAATCGAGCGATGGCGCCGCTGCGCAGGTAGTCGCCGTAGGAGAATCCCCCAGGCAACACGATGCAATCCAGATCGTGCGGCAACTGCGTATCCTGGTGCCACAGAAACGTGGCATCCTCTCCCAGCACGGTGCGCACCGCGTGGTAGGTGTCCCAATCGCAATTGGAGCCAGGGAAGACCACGATGCCGAACTTCATGGGGCAAGCTCCGGTGTGGGCACCTCCTCCAGGCGGGCGATGTGGTACTCCTCGATGACCGGGTTTGCCAGGAGCTGCCGGCAGGCATCCTCGATGAGCTCGCGCGCCCGCTGGGCGGATTCGGCTTCCAGCTCCAGCTCGATGTACTTCCCGATGCGTACGTTGTGCATCATCTCAAAGCCGATGGCGTGGAGCGCTTGCTCGACCGTATTCCCCTGCACGTCCAGGATCGGGCGCTGGAGCATCACAATCACACCAGTGCGGAAGTGCGGCATTGCGCTGCGCAGCTTGAGCCTACAGAAGACCCTCGGTATCGAGCTCCTCGATGCGGCGTCGGGCACGCTCGGCACGGCGACGCAGCAGATGGCGCGGGATTGCCCCAACGACGTAGACCAACAGCAGCGGAAAGAGCGCCTTGCCCATTGTGACCACGACGACCAGCACGCCGAGGCTGAAGACGATTGTTTCCACGGGATGTTGACGGATGTAGCGGCGCGTGTAGCGCGGAACGTTTGGGTACTGCACGCGGCTGAGCATCATTCCCGCCAGCAGCACCGTCAGCCCAATGGGTGCAAGCGACTCCCACGGCGAAGCAAGAGGGAGCGGATGGTAGAACACGGCGTAGGAGCCGAGCGTGAGCGCGGCAGCGGGGATGGGTAAGCCGGTGTAGGAGGACTTATCGGCAAGGCTGGTGAGCTGCACGTTGAAGCGCGCCAGGCGCAGCGCTCCCGCCAGCGCCGGAATTGCCGAAAGGAGAATGCCCGGCTCGCCGAGCTGGTGGAAGTGCACCGCGTAGAGCAAGTATGCCGGTGCAACGCCAAAGGAGACCAGGTCCGCCAGCGAATCCAGCTCCACGCCGAACTCGGAGGCAACCCCAATCCAGCGCGAGAGGATGCCATCGAGCATATCGAAGAGCGCTGCCAGCACGATGAAGCCGAAGCCAGCAAGGAACTCCCCACGGGCGACCATTACCAAGCCGTAGAACCCGGCAAACAGGTTCGCCAGCGTGAAGAGGTGTGGGACCAACTGCCGGAAGAGCTGCATCGGTGGTGCGCTCACCCGTGCTCAGGACACAGGTGCGCCAACAGGGTCTGCCCGGCACGCACACGCATGCCGACGTGGACGAACACTCGTGCCTGCCGGCGCGGAAGCAGAATATCCATGCGCGAACCGAACTTCATCATCCCGAAGCGCTCGCCGGCCTGCACGTGCTGCCCCTCGTGCAGAGTGCACACAATGCGCCGAGCCAGCACCCCGGCAATCTGCTTGAAGAGCAATCGCCCGCACGGGGTCTGCACCCCAATGTGCGTCTGCTCATTGCGCTGGGAAGCCTCGGCCCGGTAGGCGGCAAGGAAGTTCCCCGGCAGGTAGCGGTAGTACTGCACGATGCCGGAAGCGGGAACACGGTTGACATGCACGTCCAGCGGCGAGAGGAAGATGCTGATCCGCACGACCTCCTCCTCCACGTACGGCGCCCACGGCTCGGTTGCGACCGCAACAATACGCCCATCGGCAGGGGAGACGACGGCTCCCGGGACGCGGCATTCCGGCGGGAGCGGGCGTTCGGGATCGCGGAAGAACCAAAGGGTAAGCACCGCGAGGGCAGCACCCAGCCCCGCCGATACCCATGCCAGTACGGGCGGCTGCAGGAAGCTGCCCCCCAGCGCAATTCCTGCGCTCACAAGAAGCAGCGGGAGGGCAGTCCCTTTCCCGTACGACGAGATAACCGGCACGCTCTCCTCTCCACCGCGTGGAACGCTGCAAAATTACGTGCCGGCAGACGGTTGCCTGGGATGCCGTAAGTTTGTACACCCGTTGCTGCCGGTCCCCCACAGCAAGACGAGCACGATGGAACATGCCTTCCAAACTGCAGCGTCAGCGTTACGCGAAGGGTTGAGCACGGTCCTCCCTGTCATTCCTTCGCGGGCGGTCATTGCGGCGCTGGAGCACCTGCGCTTGAGCCTCAACGGAGGGGTGCTGGAGCTCCTGGGGTCGGATATGGAAGCGTGGGTCCGAACGACCGTCCCTCTGGAGAGCTCAACGGCGCAGGACAACTGGACCGCCCTTGTGCCCGCCAAGCTGCTGGCATCGCTCCTGCGCACGCTGCCCGAGAGCACACTGCGCTGGAGCTATGCACCCGAATCCTCCACGCTGACCATCGAGAGCGCCACGGGACGGTACGCCCTGCAGACGCTTGCTGCCGAGGAGTACCCCAGCGTTCCCGAACCACCGCCACTGCACCTCCGGCTCGACGGCACGGAGTTCCGAGAAGCTCTCCGCCGCGTCCTCTATGCCACAGCAACGGATGACTACCGTCAGGTGCTCACGGGCGTGCTGCTCGAAGTCGGCACCGACGGCACCATCACAGCAGTCGCAACCGATGGCTACCGGCTGGGGCTTGCCCGCATCCGTGGCGAAGGGCAGGCGGAGGAGGCGCGGGAGCTTCTGGTCCCGGCGGCGCTCCTCAAGTTGGTCGTGCGCAGCGCTGAGGGCGAACTCCGCCTGGGCTGGGATGCTACGCGGGTGTGCTTTGCAGCGGGCTCGACCACCATCTGGGGCACGCTCTTGACCGAGCAGTACCCCAACTGGCGTTCGGTCATCCCGACTGCAAGCACGCGCCGTGCGGTCTTTGAGCGGAAGAGCTTGGAGGAAGCACTCAAGCGCGTTGCGCTCTTTGCGCCACATACCGCACGCGTTGTGCGCTTAAACTTCACCGCACAGGGCGTGCGCCTGTCTGCGCAGGACGAGGGAAGCGGGCACCGTGCCGAGGAGTTCCTGCCGTGCCAGTACGAGGGCGAGGAGTTGCTCATCGGCTTCAATGCGGAGTACTTGCAGGACGCGCTCGATGCGCTGGCGCCGGCGTCGGCAGTGACGATGTTCGCAACCGAGCCCAACCGCGCGGTGATGTTCCTGGACGCTGCCGCTACCGAAGGGCACAGCGATGTCCCCCCGCTGGAGGAGCTCCCGGCACTGGCGCTCCTGATGCCGATGCGGTTGTAACGCGCCTACGGTCACCCGCGCACGGAGTGAACATGTGGGTGGAAACGCTTGCCGTGCGCGATTTCCGCCTCTACGCCGATACCACAGTGGGCTTGACGCAGGGGATCACCGTCCTCTACGGTGCCAACGGAGCGGGCAAGAGCAGCCTTATTGAAGCACTCTGCATTGCGGCGTGGGGGCGCAGCCTGCGCACGCACACCGATTCGGTCCTTGTCCGGCACGGCGCTCAAGGGTACTGTGTTCGGGTCCGTGCCCTCTCCGACGTGCACGCGCCCTACTGGGTGGAGGTCCGCTACGAGCTGCGCGGCGGGAAGGCGATCGAGTCCACCGAGGGCAAAGGGCTCTCGCCCAAGGATCTGGTCGGGCGTCTGCCCTTGGTGCTGCTGTCACCCGAGCTGCGCGAAATCACCTCTGGGGCACCGCAGGAACGGCGCCGCTTTCTGGACATCCTCCTGGCACAGAGCACCCGGCTGTATGCGGAGCTGCTGGTGGAGCATCGCCAGCTCCTACGGCAGCGGAATCTGCTGCTTGCACAGTATGCGCAGCGCGCCGACCCAGCGCTGCTGCCACAACTCGAGAGCTGGACCGACCGCTTCATCCAGGTAGGAGCCGAACTCATCTGGCGGCGGCGCCAGTTCGTCGAGGAGTTCCAGCCACTTGTGTGCCGGTACTACGAGCGGATCGCCCCAGAGCGGCTGCAGTTGCGCTATCTCCCCGATGGAGCCGCAGCGGAGGAGCTCCCACGTGAGCTCGGTGGCGTCGTCGAATGGCTTCGGGCACGCGCGCGCACGTGTGCCTGCGAAGAGCTCCGGCGTGGAAGCAGCCTCTTTGGACCGCAGCGCGATGAGCTGCAACTGCTGCTCAACGGTGCCCCCGTCCGGGAGGTCGCCTCGCAAGGGCAGCACAAGTCCGTTCTCATCAGCCTCAAGCTTGCCGAGCTGGAGTACCTGGCGGAACGCCGCTCAGAGACGCCCGTGCTTGCCCTGGATGACCTGTTCGCCGAACTGGATGAGGGGCGTGCTCGCCAAGTGCTGGAGCTTGTGCGGGAGCGCACGGTGCAGACCCTCATCACACTGACCGAACCGGAGCGGCTCCCACTCCTGCGCGATCACGCCTCCGCTCTCCATTGGCTGCGCGTGGAGCGTGGAACGGTTGCCCCCGCTGCTCCGAAGCTGCTGTAATTTTGCAGCGGCGGACCCGTAGTTCAGCTGGACAGAACACAGGTTTCCTAAACCTGGTGTCGGAGGTTCGAGTCCTCCCGGGTCCACTCATTGCTTCAGGGGCAAGCCGAAGCGCACCAGGGTGCCGCCATTGGCGGGGGTGACCAGCTCGAATTGCCCTTTGTAGAGCTCCACCAGGCGCTTTGCCAGCGTCAGTCCCAGTCCAATTCCCTGCTGTTCGTACAACAGGCGCCCCGGCTGGTAGTAGGCGCGGATGCGCTTCTGCAGCTCCGGCGGGATGCCGGGACCGTGGTCGCGAATCTCCACCCAGAAGGAGTCCCCCGCTGCCCATGTCCGCACCAGCACCGGCGTTGCCGGAGGCGAGAACTTGAGGGCGTTGTCGAGCAACTCCTCCACAATTTTGGCGAAGTGCTCCGACGGCATAGCAAGCTGCACGCCAGTAGCTTCGATGGTCAGCCGTACATCGGCTCCGCGCTGGGCTTCCTCGGCTTTCATGATGGCGAGGTCCTGCACGATGGCGGAGGGCTCTTCGGTGGTGAACTGCTGCAACTGCTGCAGAAGCTCCGGAGCATTCGCCAGGAAGTCCACCCGGGCATAGAGCAGGATGTTCTCTGAAAGCCGGAGGAGGCGGCGAGCCGACCGCGCCAGGTCAGCGCCCAGTTCGCGCAGCTCCTCCGGCGAGAAGCGGTCGGCGAAGACCTTCAGATGCGTTGCCACGCCCAGGATCTCGTTGAGCGCGGTGCGGAATTCGTGCGGAAGGGCGTAGGTGAGGCTCTGCTCCAGCTCCGAGGTCCGCTGCCGGTACTCCTCCTGCAGCGATTGGCGCTGCTCCAGGTAGTAGTTGACCAAGCGCAGGAGGGTCTCCGAGTCAATCGGCTTGTTGATGAAGTCATCGGCGCCGGCTTGGATCCCAAGCCGGGCGTCCAGTTGGCTGGAGCGTGCTGTCAGCAGGATGAAGGGAACGGTGGCGCATTCGGGGGTGTGGCGCAGCAGTTGCAGCACCTGAATGCCGTCAATCTCCGGCAGCGTGAGGTCGCACAGGATGAGGTCGGGCTTCTCCGCAAGTGCCTGTTCGATGCCCTGCCGTCCGGAGAGAGCAACAGCAACGGTGTGCCCCTCCAGCTCCAGCACGCGGGCAATTCCGCGCGCCAGGTATTCAGCGTCCTCGATGACGAGAATCTTTGCCATCAGCCCATGAGCTCAGCTTCGGGTTCAACAAGCGGGAAGCGCACAGTTGCAGTCGTCCCCACACCGAGCTGGCTGCGCAGCTCGAGAGTGCCGCGGTGGAGCTCGACGAACTCCTTCGCCATGCTCAGCCCCAGTCCGACCCCAGGCGTTCCCAATGCGTTGCTGGCGCGGTAGAAGGGCTCGAGGACCCGCGCAAGCTCCTCCGGTGGAATGCCAATGCCGTGGTCTTCAACCTCCACAACGGCGGTGCCCAGCTCCCGACGCAACCGGAGGTGGATCGGCTGCCCTGCGGAGGAGTACTTCGCCGCGTTCGTGAGCAGGTTGAGCAGCACAAAGCGCAAGCTGCGGGCATCCGCCCGAACCAGGATCGGCTCCGGGGGCAGCGCCATC
>JAUQPR010000015.1 GCA_030550275.1 Bacteroidota bacterium | reverse complement strand
AATCAGATCGTCTGCCGATGGGGGATTGTAGGCATCCAGCTCGCGCTCCAGTTCGCGCTTGACCAGCAGGAGGTCTTTGACCTTGATCTGCACTGTGCCGATGTTGACGGTCTCCTCGCCGGAGAGCTCAAAGGGATTGTCGCCTTGGATGCCGAGGATGCGGTTGGTGCGGGACGCAAAGCGCAGTTTGTACCACCCGGGCTGTGGTGGCGGTTGGAAGCGTGCTGCGAAGATGCGCTTCTTGATCCGCCCCCCGTTCTGCTGGGCGCGCTGCAGCGTGCGTGCGTGGTCGTACCAGTAGATGCTGTCCCGTGCGGCGGCATCCGGTGGGGCAAAGCGGCGCAGATCGCCGATGGCGATGGTGAAGGGTTTGTAGACGGGGCGTCGGTAGTCGCGCGTTGCTGCCAGGTCCAACTCCAGGCGGCGCATTGCAACCAGGCGCCAGGGGGCGCCTTCGACCTCGGGTCCGACAGCTTGCCCTTCGGTAAAGCGCTCCCACGGAAGGCGCCGAAGCGTGTCATCAGAGGGGAAGGGCGGAGGATCGGGGCTGGGGCTGGGGTGGTAGAAGATTTGGTAGTCCAGCTCCTGGACGTTTGCCAAGCGAATGAGCGTTGCAAGGCGCCGCTCGGCTTCCGCAGGCTCTAACCCCTCCAGAGTGGCGATGTCGCTGACATCGGTCACACCGACCTCGACCTCGTAGTAGCGGTCCTGGCGAATCTGCGGACCCCCAGCGGTTTGCATGTAAGCTTCGGTCAGCGTGATCTCATCCTTCGGGCGCGTGCTGATCCCTTCGGTTCCGGCGCCGACCTGCAGTTGCGAGAGGATGCTCTGGACGATGCGCATGGACTCCTTCTGCTTCTTGAGCAGATGCTCCTCCGCATCGTCCCGCTCGACGATGATAAGCAGTAGCTCCAGCACAACCGCCAGATAAAGCACGAAGTAGACCTTTCCAGGACCGCCACCGCGAGCCATCAGCGCACCTTTGGGGTTACCTCGGCGACATACTTATCGGTTGGGTTCAGCCGATTTTGAAGAGCTGGAAGCCTGCTTGGCAGTCTGTCGGCAGCACTGCTTTTCTGCCGAATCCGCTTTGGCATGGGAATCCTCTGCTTCTTCGCTGCAGCACCCCTCCTCATCCTCTTCGCAGGAGCTTGCACTGTGTTGCGCAGAAGCAGCGGTTGCCGATTCTGAATGCTTTGCCGCGCAGCAGGACTTGGCGGCGTGCGAGGCTTTCTCAGCGGATCTGCTCCCACAGCCGTCCCCATGCGCTGCGGATGCGCCGTAGAGCAGACCAAAGAGGGCTATCACAATCCCAGCCAGCAGTGTGCGCATCGGACTTCGCCAGAATGTGGAACAGACTGAACGCCCCGTAGGACGCTGTGATGCACAAAAATAATGCATTCACTCCGTGCGCGCCCTATGCTTGCCAGATGAAGGCATGGTCATCCCGGATTGGGCGTCCCCGCGTGCTGAGCGCCTCTTCCAGATAGGGTGGCAATGCAAACATTGCCGGATGCAGCGTGGGGGAGTAGTAGCGGCAGCGCAGCCCGCGTTCGCTGAGGCGCTGCTGGAGCACCGCCGAGGAGAGCATCGCCGGATCGTGTGCGTTGGAGGCGATGACGAACGCCCACGGCAACTGGAAGGAGTACACAAATGCCCAGTACACTCGGACGTTCGAGAAGACCTGGCGCAGCGTATGGCACAAGCTGGCAGCAAAATCCGGATAGACCGGATCGGCGCTTCCGGCTTGCGCGACGAAGATGCCCTCGGGGGACATCTGCTGTGCCAGCCTTTGGTAGAACTCCACAGTGAAGAGCAGCACCGAGGGTCCGCCTTCGATGGGTTCGGTCAGATCGGAGATGACCACGTCATAGGTGGGCACAGCCGGGAGAGACTCCACGAAGGCGCGCGCATCTTGGTAGTACAGACGCGATTGCGGAGCCTCGAAACTCCCCTGGTGCCATTCCGGGAGCAGTTGACGGCACAGCTCAACCAGTTGCCCATCAATGTCCACCATTGTAGCTTCCTCCACGGAGGGATGGCGCAGGACCTCCCGGAGTGTGGCACCTTCGCCGCCGCCCAGGATGAGGACCCGCCGTGGGTTGGGATGGGTCATCATGGCGACGTGGACCAGTGCCTCGTGGTAGATGAATTCGTCCACCTGGGCTGATTGGATGCGCCCGTCCAGGAAGAGCGCCTTGCCCAGCGCAGGGGCACGCACGATCTCCACGCGCTGGTACTCGGTGGTGCCGCTGTAGAGCACCTCCTCGACCCGGTAGTGGAACTCCAGGTCGGCGGTGTGCTGGTCAATGATCCACAGCCCGCTGCTCATCTCGGCTCAGGAGCATCCGCTGGTTGTACCACAATCCTCGCAGACGGCGCAGCTTCCGCTCTGGCGCATGCGCATGGAGCCGCACACGGGGCAGGACTCCCCCGTATAACCGCGCGCCTTTGCTTCGGCAACTCGGCGGGCATAGGCGCCGTTGAGCTCCGTTCCATTTGCCGAAACCAACTCCGGTTCGGATTCGGAATCATCCGGATGTGCTTCGCCCCATTGGGCGATTCGCGTGGGTTGTGGCGGCGGAGCGCTCGGCGGAGCCGCCGGTGAGGTGGTTGCCGTCGGTGGAGTGCTCTCCGCCGGAGGCGCTGCGGGCGTGGGCTGTGGCGGGACTTCGTCGACGGCTTTGACGTGGACGAAATCGGTCCGCCCCAGGTAGTCGTACGCCAGGGAGCGGAAGACGTAGTCCAGCACGGAGGTGGCGTACTTGATTGCCTCGTGCCCCTCGACCGGACCGGAGGGCTCGAAGCGGGTGAAGGTGAAGGTGTCCACCAGCTCCTCCAGGGGGATGCCGTACTGCAGCGCCTTCGATGCCAGCACGGCGAAGCAGTTGAGCAAGCCCTTGAAGGAGGCGCCCTCCTTGTACATGTCGATGAAGATTTCACCCAGCGTGCCGTCCTCGTACTCGCCGGTGCGCAGGTAGACCTTGTGCCCGCCCACATAGGCTTCGCGCACGAACCCGTGGCGCTTCTTGGGAAGCCGGCGCCGCTGCGGGCGTTGGTAGACAATGCGTTCGACGATGCGCTCCTGGACCTGCTGGGGACCCTTGGTCTCGTCGAGCGTCTCCTCGTCGCCGAGCATGACGACCTCGTCTTCGAGCTCCTCCGAGCGTGTGCTCAGGGGCTGGGAGAGCTTGGAGCCGTCGCGGTAGAGGGCGATGGCTTTCAAGCCCATGCGCCATGCCTGCAGGTAGACCTGAGCGACGTCGTTGACGGTGGCTTCGGCGGGCATGTTGACCGTTTTGGAGATGGCGCCGGAGATGAACGGCTGCACGGCAGCCATCATCCGCACGTGCGCCATGTAGTCAATGAAGCGGGTGCCGCGCTTGCCGCACTTGTTGGCGCAATCGAAGACGGGCAGATGCTCCGGGCGCAGGTGCGGAGCGCCTTCGACGGTCATCGTACCGCAGACGTATTCGTTTGCAGCCTGAATCTCCTCCTCGCTGAATCCCAGGGCGCGCAGGAGGTCGAACGCCGGGTCCTCCAACTGCTCTCGGGTAAAGCCCAGCCGCAGGCAGAACTCCTCTCCCAGGACCCAGCGCGTGAAGACAAAGCGCAGGTCGAAGGCGTTGGGCAGCAGGGATTCGATGAGCGCCAGCTCGCGGTCGGTGAAGCCTTTGTGGCGCAGTTGCTCGTGCGAGATCGTGGGGCAGCCCACCAGGGTGCCGTGCCCAACGCAGTAAGCAACGATGTCGCGGATCTGCTCTTCGCTGTAGCCCAGGCGGCGGAGCGCTTTGGGAACGGATTGGTTGACGATTTTGAGGTAGCCGCCGCCGGCGAGCTTTTTGAACTTGACCAGCGCAAAGTCGGGCTCAATCCCAGTGGTGTCGCAGTCCATGAGCAGTCCGATGGTGCCCGTGGGGGCGATAACGGTCACCTGAGCATTCCGGTAGCCGTAGCGCTCTCCCAGTTCGAGCGCTCGGTCCCAAGCGCGCCGCGCTGCTTGCAGGAGCTCCTCAGGGCAGTACCGAGGGTCAATGCCCATCGGTGTGATGCTTAACCCTTCGTACTCCTGCGGTGGGGCATTGTAGGCGGCACGGCGGTGGTTGCGGATGACACGCAGCATGGGCTCGCGGTTCTTCTCAAAGGCGGGGAAGGGACCCAGCTCGGCTGCCATCTCCGCGCTTGTTGCATAGGCTTCGCCGGTCATGATGGCGGTAATGGCGCCGGCGATCGCCCGTGCCTCGGGGGAATCGTACGGGACACCGCTGACCATGAGCAGCGCGCCCAGGTTGGCATAGCCCAGCCCGAGGGTGCGGAACTCATAGCTGCGGCGGGCAATCTCCTTGGAGGGGAACTGTGCCATGAGCACCGAGATCTCCAGCACGATGGTCCACAGCCGCACGGCGTGGCGGAAGTCCTCAATGCGGAAGCGCCCAGTCTCCTCATCGTAGAACTTCAGCAGGTTGAGGCTGGCCAGGTTGCAGGCGGTGTCGTCCAGGAACATGTACTCCGAGCAGGGGTTGGAGGCATTGATGCGCCCGGAGTTCGGGCAGGTGTGCCATTCGTTGATGGTGGTGTCGAACTGTAGCCCGGGATCGGCGCACTTCCAGGCTGCCAGGGCGATCTTGTGCCAGAGGTCGCGGGCGCGGACGGTGCGGCATACGCGTCCGTCGGTGCGCCAGCGCAGGTCCCATGTCCCGTCGTTGAGTACTGCCTGCATGAACTCGTTGGTGACGCGGACGGAGTTGTTGGAGTTCTGCCCGCTGACGGTTGCGTAGGCTTCGCCTTCGTAGTCGGTGGTGAAGACCGGGAAATCCAGCTTCGTATACCCTTGCTCGACCAGTGCCAGCGTGCGCAGGATGTACGCCGTGGGGATGCCTCGGTGGAGCGCCCGGCGGATGAGCGTCCGCAGTTGGGGATTGCGCTGCCAATCTGTGC
Organism: Bacteroidota bacterium; assembly: GCA_030550275.1. Taxonomy (GTDB): domain Bacteria; phylum Bacteroidota; class Ignavibacteria; order Kapaibacteriales; family HRBIN21; genus HRBIN21. The sequence continues at coordinate 15,590 of JAUQPR010000015.1, read as the reverse complement.
CGCGCGCAACGGCTTCGTCCATGATTGCCTGCAGGAAGGTAGCGCAGATGCGGGAGCCGGTCACCAGAGCGGCGACCTTCTCCTCTTCGCGCGCCTTCCACTCGATGAACTCCTCGATGTCGGGGTGGTCAATGTCCACGATGACCATCTTGGCGGCGCGCCGAGTGGTACCGCCGGATTTGATTGCGGCGGCAGCGCGGTCGAAGATCTTCAGGAAGCTCATCAGCCCTGAGGAGACTCCTCCGCCGGAGAGCGGTTCTCCGGCAGCGCGCAGCGGGGAGAAGTTCGTACCCGTTCCGGACCCGTACTTGAAGATGCGCGCCTCACGGGTGAGCAGGTCGAAGATCCCGCCCTCATTGACCAGGTCGTCCTGGATGGACTGGATGAAGCAGGCATGCGGCTGCGGGCGGGTGTAGGCATCCTTGGAGCGCTGGAGACGCCCGGTGGCAGGGTCCACGTACCAATGCCCTTGGGGTTTGCCAGTGATGCCGTAGGCGTAGGCGAGTCCGGTGTTGAACCATTGCGGGGAGTTCGGCGCCGCCATCTGCGCCAGAATCATGTACACGAGCTCGTCGTAGAAGGCTTGGGCGTCCTCGGGGGTATCGAAGTAGCCATGCGTTTCCCCCCAGTGGCGCCAACAGCCGACCAAGCGGTGTACGACTTGTTTGATCGAGCGTTCCGGACCCAGCACGGGCTTGCCCTCGGCATCCAGCACGGGATTGCCCTGCTCATCGTACTGTGGCACCCCGGCTTTGCGGAAGTACTTCTGCGCCAGGATGTCGGTGGCGATCTGCGACCAATGGGCAGGCACCTCGATGTTGTGCATCTCGAAGACGATGGTGCCATCGGGGTTGCGCAGCACCGAGGAGCGCCGCTCGTAGGTGAAGTAGTCGTACGGGCTTGTGCCGGCTTCGGTAAAGCGTCGGGGGATTCGCATGGCAGGACTGCAGGGTTACTGTGACACACACCCACCCACAACGGGCGCTGTCAGCGCGGGGGCAAATTTAGGGGAATCCGCGTCCCTAAGCGCAGGGCTCGGCAGCGGAATCCGGGACCATTGCCGTATCTTCTGTGCCACCTCCGTCCCTATGGCTGGGCAAGCTTCTCCTGGACGGAGCGCACCGCTGCCTCCAACGATGGGGTGCGGTCGGAGCGCATCTCAACCTTCAGCAGCAGGCTAATGCGCTGCACCCCTTGGGCTTGAAGGCGGGCAAAGCATTCCTGGAGAGCCGAGCAGAGCTGGTCCCATTCCCCTTCGACGTTGGTCCCATGCGCATGTACGTGGCACTCAAGCCCTGCCTGCTGGAGCACCTGCACGCAGGTGGCGATGTAGTGCGACAGCGATAGCCCCGTGCCGATGGGAATAACGCTCACCATCGCGGTGACCTTCATGCTCGCGGAGCGGGTTTGGGAGACTGATGGCAAAGTACGCCGTTTGCGACAAACAAGGGGCAAGCGTCAGCGCCCAGGGAAGATCTCCACCGGCTCGCGGCGCCAGGGCAGGCGGCGGAGGTAGACAATGCGCCAGGTGCGTTCGCGTTCGACCAGCGTGAATTCGAGCGTGTTGAGGTAATCCAGCTCCAGCAGGACACGGAAGCGGTCGGGGGCGAGGGAGTCCTGGCGCAGCATCGTCAGAGGCGCTCCACCCACGATAGCGGTGAGCCGCTCCAGTGCTGGCTGCCATTCGTACCGTTCGCTCGGACGCAGTGGAGAGCCATCCGGGTATGCCAGAAGGAAGAGTGCATCGGCAAAGCGGGCGCTATCGAGGGCGTACTTGAAGAGCAGGGCGCTCCCAACGGGGGTCGCTGGGGTGAGCTTCTGCGGTGCGGGAGGGGCGGTTGCCAGACGGCATCCCTCGGCGCTGCCCACCAACCAGAGCAGTGCCCACAGGTGGCGCAACCTCATAGCTGCAGGAAGCGCAGCGTGACCTCCAAGGCTTCCATAACCGCCGGCGAGGGTTGGCGCATGGGATGGTCCACCCCGAAGGTGTGCCCGGTGTGCTGGACAACGTGGAGCTGGACCAAACCGGGTGGAGCTGCGCTGAGGAACTCCTGCACCTGGCGCAGCGGCACGGTGATGTCGTGGGCGCCGTGGACGACCAGCGTTGGGCAGCGCAGCTCGCGGAGAGCGCGGCGCAGGTCGTACCGCTCGGCGTTGGCTTGCAGGTCCTCCAGGTAGCCCACGTCCATGCGCAGGATTTGGCTGGTGCGGGTGTGCGAGATCTCCAGCGAGCCGCGCTGGCGCCAGCGCTTCTTCTGGCGCTCGGTGTAGTGGTCAAAGGTCGTCACAGGCGACCACAGCACCAGGCGGTCAATCGAGCCGAACTCGCGCGCGCTCAGCAGCGCCACACCCGCACCGCGCGAATAGCCCAACAGGAAGATGCGGCGGTCCTTCTCCCAGCGCTTCCACCAGCTCTCGGGTGCCTGGACTTGCCGCTGCCGGAATGCCTGCAGCAGCAGCAACGTATCGGCAAGCTCCTGCCCGATAGTATTGCGGGCAAACAGCTCCGGGCGCTCCACCCGGTCTGAGCCTTCGATGTATCCGCTCAGCGAGAAGTTGAAGGTCACCACGCATGCCCCGCGCTGCGCCAGCTCGTGCGCAACGAAGGGGAAGAAGCCCCAGTCCTTGAAGCCGATGAAGCCGTGCAGCATCACAATGAGCGGACCCTTGCCCCGCTCGGGAATCCAGTACAGGTCGCCGATGATGCGTTCACCGGAGGAGCTCTTGAGCCAGAAGCGTTCGATGAAGACTCCTGGGGAGGGCATTCGGTGCTGCTCCGCAGCCTATGGGTGCTCAAAGCGCACGGTGAAGCGCTGCCGGGTGCCGTTGCGCAGCACCTCTACCGTGGCGGTGTCGCCCGGGGAATAGGACTGGAGGGCTTGCATGAGGTCGTAGATGCTGGAGATGCGCATGGAACCGATTTGCACGATGATGTCCTCAGAGCGCAGACCGGCTTTCTCCGCCGGGCCCCCCTCCAGAACACCTTGGATGCGGAGCCCTTCGGGGGAATCGGTGTAATCGGGGATGATGCCCAACCGAACGGTGCGGCGCCCCTCGCCACCGGTGGGGAAGCGCGCTTGGGTGCGATGAAAATCCAGACGCTGTGCTTGTGCGGCAACGGTGCGGATGAGCGCTTCGACGAAGTCCGCAAGCGTTGCCATCCCGCTGTAGTTGAGCTTGTCCCATGTGTCTTCGGGGCGGTGGTAGTCGCTGTGCAGCCCAGTGAAGAAGAACAGCACCGGCAGACCGCGCGCGTGGAAGGGGGTATGGTCGCTGGGACCGAAGCCGCTCTCGCCCAGCCGCAGGGTGAGCCCGAACAGCGGCGCCAGCGAATCCAACACCGGGCGCCAGCGGGAGGAGCTCCCAACGCCTTCGACCGTGAGGGTTTGGTTGCGCAGCCGTCCGACCATGTCCAAATTGAACATCGCCACGGCGCTATCCAGTGGCAAAATCGGGTTGCGGACGTAGAAGCTCGAGCCCACCACGCCGCGCTCCTCAGCGTTGAAGGCGATGAAGAGGAGCGAACGAGGGGTTGGCGCGCGGGCGAAGCGCTCCACTAACTCCAGCAGCAGTGCCGTTCCCGAGGCGTTGTCATCGGCACCGGGGTGAATCGCCGGTTCGGAGCGGCGTGCCAGGGAGCCAAATTCCCCCCAGCCCAGGTGGTCGAAGTGGGCGCCGATGATGAGGTACTCGTGCGCCAGCTGCGGAGAGCTCCCGGGCAGAAAGCCGATAACGTTAGGAACCGACGTCTCGACGCGCTGCAGCTGGACACGAAGCTCCCCCTGCACCAGCTCCAGGACAAAGCTCTGCGGCGAGAGCGTGCGCAGAATCTCCAGCTCGCGCGTGTAGAGCGAGCGCTCACGCGGGAAGAGCTTGGCAACCTCTACACGTTGGGCGTGAATGACGGGGATGCTCGCCGGAGAGCGCATCCCCTCCGGCGATAGCGGAAGCAGCACGTTGGAGGAATCCCCCTGCGGGTCAACCAAGATGACGCCAACGGCGCCGCGAGCTTCGGCAGTGGAGACCTTGTAGCGGAGCGAGGCATACCGAGGCTCGGTGGTTCGCTGCTCCTGGAGCTTCTCCCGCACCAGTTTGGAGCGCAGCCGTTCATCCCAAGGGGTCCCGCGCAGGATGATAACGATCTTGCCCCGCACGTCGATGCCGGCATAGTCATCGTAGTTGCGCTCTGGGGCGCTGATGCCGAATCCCACAAAGGCAAGCGTCCCTTGAGCGGTGCCTTCGGCGCTGAAGGAGAGGGGGACGAAGTCCTTCCCTGGGGTCCAGCGGACGGGGTAGCTCCGCCAGAGTTCACGGGGTAGGTCCACGCGCTCGCGTGTGACCTGGAATTCGGCGCGCGTGCCCTCGCCAATCCGGAGCTCGGTCACCAGCGGGAAGGGTTGCAAGTAGTCCGGTGTGAGCTCCCGCAGCCCGTTGCGGCGGAAGTGTTCGGCAATGTATGCAGCGGCTTTGCGGTTGCCCTCGCTGCCAGCGGCGCGCCCCTCCAGCTCCGGAGAAGCCAGGTAGCGCACATGTGCCTGCAGGCGGAGAGCAGTTGGGGAGAGCGTATCGGCAAGGAGGGGATACTGGAGCGCTATTCCCAGCGCGCACAGCCGCAGCCAAAAGTGATAGCTTTGCATCCGCACGGTGGGTGCAGTTTTGCTGCGCAAAATTACAGCCTTTCGGCAAGCAGTGGGGAGAGTGCGGTGCAGCGCGAGCACGGACGGCTCCTGTGGGGATTGGCAACCGACACGCTCATCTACGGGGTGAGCACTGCGTTGGCGCGCGTGGTGAACTTCCTGTTGACCCCGCTGCAGACCAACGTGCTTGCGCCGGCGGAGTTCGGAGAGGTGAGCTACCTCTACGCGCTGCTGGCGTTTGTGAACATTGCGCTGAGCCTGGGGTTTGAATCGGCGTACCTGCGCTTTGCAGCCGAGGCGTCGGAGGCGGAGCAGGCGCGCGTCTTCACGCACGCGTGGGGGGCGATGGTGCTCAATGCGCTGCTCTGGGGCGTGGTGGGGTGGGCTGCGGCGCCGCAGTTGGCGAGACTCTTGGGGCTTACTGCACTTGGGAGCGAGGGTGTGCGCTTGGCGGTACTCATTGCGGTGTGCGATGCGGTGGCGCTGATCCCGCTGGCACGGCTGCGGCTGGAGCGCCGGGCAGCGCGCTTTGCAGGAATCCGCCTGGTTCATGTACTGCTGGTGGCGCTGGGGAATGTGCTCTTCCTGCTGCTGTTGCACTGGGGAGCGCATGGGGTGCTGTGGGCAGGGCTGGTGGCATCGGCAACCGTTGCGGTGGTGGCGCTCCCGCTCGCAAGGGGCTTGCTGCGCTGTGAGTACTCTGCAAGCCTGCTGCGCGCGATGGTGCGCTATGCCCTGCCGACGGTGCCGGCTGCGTTTGCCTCAATTGCCCTCCAGGTTGCCGATCGTCCACTGCTGATGCTGCTACTGGACGCGCGGGCGGTGGGGATCTACCAGGCAAACTACCGGCTGGCGCTGCCACTGCTCATGATGGTGTCGGTCTTCGAGTATGCCTGGCGTCCGTTCTTCCTGCGCACGTACACCCGGGCGGATGCCCCAGAGCTGTTTGCACGCGTTGCGCTGGTGTGGGCATGTGTGGCTGCTGTTGGCTTCCTCGCGACGGCGCTCCTCATGCCCGTTGTTGTGCGCATCCCGATTGCGGGCACGCACCTGATTCCTCCAGCGTACTGGGAGGGGCTGGGCGTTGTGCCGATTGTGGCAGCGGCGTACGGGGTCTACGGGCTGTACATCTGCGCGGCGGCATCGGCGCATATTGCAAAGCAGACATGGTGGCTGGCGCTGGCGCTTGGCGCCGGCGCGCTGGGCAATGTTGGGCTGCTGTTCGCGTTGGTGCCTGTGATGGGCTACATCGGTGCGGCGTGGGCAACGCTGGGGGCATATGGCATCGCCACAGGAGTGATGCTCTGGGGTGGTCGGCGGCTCTACCCGGTGCCCTATCCGTGGCATGCGATCGTCCTGCTGTGGGCGCTCACCGGAGTGGTGTGGTGGGGTGGGATGCAGTTGGAGCCTGGAGGACGCCTTGTGCTCCTTGCCGTTGTAGGGCTTGCGGTGGGAGCCTGGGGCTGGTGGCAGTACCGACGCGTTTAGGCAAGTTGCTGTAATTTCGCCGATAACAGGCGCAGGTGCAGCGATGAAGACGACCGCTACGGCAGTGGTGGCGGTGCTCCTTCGGGGTGTGCTCGGCATGGTCTTCCTCGTTGCGGCAGCGGGGAAGCTGGCGAATCCGGAGGAGTTCGCCCGTACGATCGCCAACTACCAGCTTCTGCCGGTGGCGTTGGTGAACCTTCCGGCAATTGTGCTGCCGTGGTTGGAGCTGGTGGTGGGGATGCTGCTCATTGCGGGGGTTCGGCTGCGGGCAGCGGCGACCGTTGCGGCGCTGCTGCTGGGGATCTTTACGCTCGCGCTGATCTCGGCGCTGGTGCGCGGCTTAGACATCCACTGCGGCTGCTTCTCCCAGACGGCGGCGGAACGGATTGGCTGGGGGCGGGTTCTGGAGGATGTGCTGCTGCTGGCGGCAGCCCTCCTGCTGGCGTGGTGGGCGCCACAGCAGTGGACCCTGGAGCAGTACCTGCAGCAGCAGAGGCAATGAGGCTCCCCATCCAGGAGCGGCTGCAACAGGGGGTGCTGGTGACCGATGGTTCGGTCGCTGCCGAGTTGTGGCGGCGCGGACTGCGGGAGTATCCCCCAGAGGTGTACAACCTCAAGCAGCCGACGGTGGTGGAGGAGATCCACCGGGCGTTTGTGCACGCCGGGGCTGAGCTGCTGCAGACCAATACGGTGCGGGCGAATCGCTACGCATTGGAGCGCTACGGCTTGTCCGACAAGGTCTACGAGCTCAACCGCAAGGGCGTATGGCTGGCGCGCTGTGCTGCCCTGCGCCGTGCTTACGTTGCTGGGGTTGTGGGACCGACGGGGCGCTTCCTTGCACCGGTGGGCTCATTGGAGCCGGAGGAAGCCCGCAATGCCTTTGTGGAGCAGATCGTGGCGCTGGTGGATGGCGGGGCGGAGCTGCTCATCCTGAAGGGGTTCCTGGAGGTGCAGGAGCTGTGCCTGGCGATTGAAGCCGCGCAGGTGGTCTCCCCTGGCATCCCCATCATTGCCCTGAAAGCCTTTGCCGAGGACGGGGCGGTGTTGGCGGGAACGCTGCCACAGCGCGTGGTGCAGGAGCTGGAGCGCTATCCCATCCTGGCGCTGGGGGCAGCCGGGACGGTGGGACCGCAGCGGATGGTCAGCCTCTCGCGCGCGCTTGTAGCGGTTGCGCGCAAGCCCGTCTGCGCTCTGCCAGATGTGAGCGTGCCGAAGCTCACCGAAGAGGGCTGGCAGTATGAGCCCGACCCAGAGTACCTGGCGCGGGCAGCGGTGCAGATGTACGCTGCCGGCGTGCGCATCCTCGGTGCCGATGGCGGGGCAACGGTGGAGTGCATTCGGGCAATCGCTGAGGGACTCCGCAATGCCCCACCGCCGGAGCCGGTGGTGCCGCCCTCGCCACGCCCACTGCAGTTGGAGGAAAGCCCGCCACCGGAGCCGACCGAATTCGCCCGCAAACTGGGCAGGAAGCTGTGCATCACGGTGGAGATAGACCTGCCGCGCGGAGATGCAGTTGCAGAGGCGCTCGCCGCTGCCCAGCGGCTGCGCCGGTACGGCGTAGACGCTGTCAATATCGCCGATGGTGCCCGGGCGCGGCTGCGCATCAGCCCGATTGCGCTGGCACACCTGGTGCAAGAGCGCACCGGGATGGAATGCATTGCGCACCTTTCGTGCCGCGACCGCAATATGGTCGCCCTACAGGCGGAGCTGCTCGGAGCCCATGCCCTGGGCGTGCGCAACATCTTGGCGGTGACGGGCGACCCCACGCACATCGGGGACTACCCGTACGCAACCTCGGTCTTCGACGTGGACTCGATCGGGCTGGTGCGCATCCTGCAGCAGATGAACTCCGGCAAGGACCTCATGGGCAATCCGCTGGGGGTGCGGACGAACTTCACCATCGCATGCGCCTGCGATCCGGCAGCCGAGCAGTGGGAGCGCGAGCTGGAGCGCTTGCAGCGGAAGGTCGCCGAGGGCGCCCGGGTGGTCTTTACGCAGCCACTGTTCGATGTGGAGCTCTGGGAGCGCTTCCGCAGCGCCGTCGCAGGGCTGCCTGTGTACGTCTTCGTCGGGGTGCTGCCGCTGCGCAGTCTGCGCCATGCAGAGTTCCTGCACTACGAGGTGCCGGGGATCCGCATCCCGGCATGGGTACGGCAGCGGATGGCGCGAGCGGAGACTCCGGAGGCAGCGCTCAATGAGGGGGTTGCCCTTGCGGTGGAGTTCCTGCAGGCGATTCTGCCGAGCGTGGATGGCATCTACCTGATGCCGCCGTTCCGGCGCTACGACGTCGTCGGGCGTATTCTGCACGAGCTGGGCTTGCTGCTTGAGCCGGTTTCCCCGCCTGCGGATGCTCCATGAGGAGGCTGCTCCTTGGGCTGCTGTGCTTGACGAACGGCTGTGGCGTGGCGCTCCCGCTGTGGGTGGAGCTGCTGGAGACCAAGGAGCGGCTGTTCCTTCCGATTGCGCCTGAGGGCGAGGCGGAGTTCCGCATCCTGAGCGGCGTCCGCACATGGGAGCGGCTGCCCGGCGGGGGAATCCTCCTGCGCTCGGGAGCGCGGATGGCGTTTCGGTTGCCGGGAGTGACCCTCTTCCGCGCTCAACTGGCGTTGCGGGGAAGCGATGGGCTGCGCTTCCGCTGCCTGCTGCGAAGTACACCGCAGGCGCCACCTCACGCTGCTGCGCCGTTGGAGCTGTACGGAAGCGCGGGAGAGCTGCGCTTTGGCGCACAGGTATTGGGCGCGTTCCAGCCGGGGCGCGTGCATTTCCTGGAGCTGGTGCAGGATGCGCAGCTTCAACGGGCGCAGTTGGATTGCTCGCCTGCGCAGAGCATCCCCATCCGGCAGCCGGCAACCGAGTGGATCGTGCTGGAGGTGCTCGAAGGCGAGCTGCAGCTGGAGGGGCTCTGGCTGGAATCGTTATTGCCGCTTGAGCGGATAGCCGTCGAGCAGCCATGATGCGGTCGCGCGATATCCTCGTCGTCGGGGGTGGGTTGGTCGGGGCGCTCTGGGCGCTGCTGCTGGCGCAGCGGGGGCATCGGGTGCGCGTGGTGGAGCGCCGACCGGACCTGCGGCGGGCACCGGTACCGGGTGGGCGCTCGATCAATTTGGCGCTCTCCGACCGTGGCTGGCGTGCGCTGCGCTTGGCGGGGCTGGAGCAGCGCATCCGCACCTTTGCTCTGCCGATGTACGGGCGCATGATCCATGACCGCGACGGGCAGCGCCGCTTCCAGCCCTACGGTAAGCCCGGGCAGGCAATCTACTCGGTCCATCGCCGCCTGCTCAATGCCGAGCTCCTGACGGCATTGGAGGAGCAGCCCGGCGTTGAGCTACTCTTCGAGCACCGATGTGTGGATGTGGAGTTGGACGTCCCCGCCATCGTGGTGGAGACGCCCGAAGGCGAACGGCGCCGGCTCGAAGCCGAGGTGCTCTTCGGGGTGGATGGGGCGTATTCGGCGGTGCGGCAGCGGATGCAGCACCTGGAGCGCTTCAACTACAGCCAGGAGTACCTCGAGTACGGCTACAAGGAGCTCACCATCCCGCCGGCTGCCACGGGCGGATGGCAGATGGAGCCGGATGCGCTGCACATCTGGCCGCGCCACCGCTACATGCTCATTGCCCTGCCCAATCCCGATGGCAGCTTCACCTGCACGCTCTTCTTCCCCTTCGAGGGCTCGCCCTCGTTTGCGGAGCTGCGCACCGAAGCCGATGTCGAGCGCTTCTTCGCCGAAGAGTTCCCCGACGCACGTGCACTCATGCCCCGGCTGACCGAGGAGTTCTTTGCCAATCCGACGGGCACGCTGGTGACCATTCGCTGCTTCCCCTGGAGCTACGGCGGCAAGGTGCTGCTGCTGGGGGATGCGGCGCATGCCATTGTGCCCTTCTACGGGCAGGGGATGAATGCGGGCTTTGAGGATTGCGTCCTGCTGCTGGGACTGCTCCAGCGGTTTGAGCAGGATTGGGAGCACGCCTTCAAGGAGTTTGAGCGGCAGCGCAAGCCCAGCGCCGATGCCATTGCGGAGTTGGCGCTGTACAACTTCGTGGAGATGCGCGATCGGGTCGCCGATCCGAGCTTCCTCCACCGCAAGCGGCTGGAGCAGCGCCTTGCCGAAGAGTATCCGGAGCGCTTTGTGCCGCTGTACACGATGGTGACCTTTTCGCACATGCCCTATGCAGAAGCCCTGCGGCGCGGGATGCTGCAGGAGCGGCTGCTGGATGAGCTCATGAGCATCCCCGACGTGGAGCAGCACTGGGAGAGCCCAGCCGTGCGGCAGCTCATTGCCCGCTGGCTGCAGGAGTTGCCGCCGTATTCGGAGGAGGAGTTCTCACTGCCGGCGGAGCGAGTCCAATAGGAGTTCGGCTCGTGCGCTTGCGGAATCGAAGATGCGCCGCAGCAGTGCGGGGTCGCGCCGAGCAAACTCCAGGAACTGCCTCCGGAAGGCGGGTTCGTCGGGATAGCCGTAGCGGTGCAGGATCTGCTCCACCTGCGCGGCTGCCTGGGCGCTGTCGGCGACGGTCTGCCGCACGACGAGGATTTCGGCGTAGGCGCGCGTGAAGCGCTCCTCGGCATCACCCCAATCCGTTGTGCAAGCGCACAGCACGACGCAGCACAGCCAGGGCAGCCACCTCATGGGTCTTGTACAAGGGCGGTGGACATGTACGCGTACGGCGAGAGTAGCTCGCGGGCAAGCACCTCGAAGTAGCCCGTCATCCATTGTGCCAGCGCTGCCCCGCCAGAGAGCGCCGCTGCAAGCTCCTGCGGTGTTGCAATACCACCGACGGCGACCAGGTGGAACTCCCGCTGCGGCGGATGGAGCTGCAGCCAGGTACGCGCCTGCCGCAGGAGCTCCTGGCGCAGTGGACGCAGCGGACGACCGCTCACTCCGCCGCCGATGCGCTGCCAGAAGGCGTTGTAAGCGCGCCGCTCGGAGGGAGCAATCTGCGGCAGCAGCACCTCGTACGCCGTGGAGGTGTTGCCCAGCACGATGCCGTCGTAGCCTAGCTCCGGCAGCAGCTCCAACATCTGCAGGAGCCGCTCCACAGGGAGGTCGAGCCCGAGCTTCACCAGAACCGGTATCGCACGCGGGCGTCGGGCGAGGAAGTGCTCGGCAACCCAGTGGAGCCGGTAGAGAAGGGCTTCCCAGCGCGGATCGTGCGGGATGTTCGGGCAGCTTTCGTTGAGCTCGAGGAGATCTACGCCGGCATCGCAGTACGCATGCAGCCCCTGCAGCAGCAGGCGGAGAGCTTCGTCCTGGGGTAGCTCTCCATCGGGGGCAAGGCTGGCGATGATGGGAAAGTCGGGATACCGGGGCAGGCGGGCGATACGGCGCGCGGTTGCAAGGTGTCCGTCATTGGGCAATCCCAGCGCGTTGAGAGCAGCTCCCGAACGGGGTAGCGGAAGGAAGGGTTGGCGCACGACTCCATAGCGGCGACCGCGCCGAGGCAGCCCAGTTGTCGTTCCCACGACGTACGCTCCGGCGCCTTGGGCGTAGGCGTACTCGTAGCCCTCGCCGTACTTGAACATGCCGGCAGCGTTGAAGAGAGGGAAGCGGAAGCCGATGCCCCAGCACCGGCGGTGGAAGTGCTCGGGCGGTGTCCAGGCAGTGGCTCCGGGGTCTCCGCGGCTGAGCAGCTTCCACAGCAGCGGTCGAAGGCTGGAGTACAGCCCGATGGTCAGCAGCGGCGGAAGCTGCAGCAGATGCGGGCGCCAGCGGTGTTCCCAGCGGAGGAGCTGCAGGGGATTCATGCAATTGCCCGGCGGAGCCGTGCTTCGGGAATCCCCAGCATCTCGCGGTATTTGGCAACGGTGCGGCGGGCGATGCGGAATCCCATCTCCTGCAGCTTCCGTGCCACCTTGGAATCCGAGAGCGGACGACGCTTGTCCTCTGCCTCGATGATCTCGCGCAGCTTCTGCTTGATGACCGTCGTGGAGACCTCCTCGCCTTCGAGGTTGGGGAGCGCTTCGGTGAAGAGCTCCTTGAGCGCAAAGATGCCGTAGTCGGTCTGCACGTACTTGTTGCTGACCACGCGGCAGATGGTGGAGGTATCCAACTGCGTACGCTCGGCAACCTGGCGGTAGGTGAGCGGCTTGAGGGCTTGGGGACCGTGCTCGAAGAAATCGCGCTGCAGTTCGACCAGTGCCGTCATCACCCGCAGCAGGACCGCCTTGCGGCGGCGCAGCAGCTCCGGGAGCGTGTAGGCGTTCGTGTAGTAATCGCGCAGGTGGCGGCGGAGTTCGGAGGAGATGCGGCGAGCGTCCACCCGGCTGCGGATGTTGAGCCCGCGCATTGCGTTGGTGAAGCGGATCGTGGGCGTGGAGGCATCGTTGAGCGTGATGAGGAGCTCGCCAGTTTCTGGATCGCGCTGGACCAGGAAGTCGGGGGTAATCTGCAGCGGGACGGTGGTGGAACGACCGCTGCCGGGTTTGGGATTGAGGTGGCGCACCACCTCAAAGGCATCGCGCAGAAGCTCTGGGGTTAGCTCCGGATACTGGCGTAGCAGCTCCTCAGTGCGCCGCCGGCTCAGGAGCGGGAACGCCTCTTTGACCAGCCGATATGCCCAGCGCTCGGCATCGGTGGTCATTGGACGGCTTTCCAACTGCGCCAGCAAGCACTCCTCCAGCGAGCGGGCGGCAACACCGGGTGGGTCCAGCTCGCGTTGCAGCCGCTTGAGGAGCCGTTCTGCCTGCTCCAGTGTGAGCGGGTGCAGGAGTTCAACCGCCGGCAGGGGACGCTTGAGCACCAGCGCAGCAGCGATTGGGTCCAGAGCGTACTGCCAGGCGGGATTGTCCGACGGCGGTGGCGGAAGCTGCTGTAGCCGCTGCGCGTTGAGTTCGGCGATGCGGGCATTGGCTTCGTTGAGCAGCTCGTGCAGCTCCTCGCGCAGGTAGCCGTCGTCGTCCAGGCTCCCGATGATGATTTCGGCAAGGAGCTGCTCTTCGGGCGAGAGGTTCAGCAGCCCCAACTGCTCCAGGAGCTCCTCCTGGAAGCTCTTGGAGTCAGCGGGCTGGTAGAGGTCGCCCTCCTCCTCTTCCTCCTCCTCGCCGGTGCTGGGCGTGGGAGGGTGGTAGAACATCGTGTAGGCTTCGAAGGGGTCGGTGGCAAGCTCTGCGTGCTCCTCCGAAGCGGTTGCGCGCGGGTCTGCCGGCACGAGCGCGGATTCCTCTGCGCCCGGGGAGTCGAATTCGGTTTCGGTGGGCTCGGCGTCAGAGGTGCTCGCTTCTGCAGCGTCCGGTGGGGCTTCCTCCAGGTAGGGGTTGTTCTCCAGTTCGGCACGAAGGTACTGCTCCAGCTCCTCCTGCGACAGCGCCAACAGCTTCTGGAGCTGGATCTGCACCGGAACCACCCGCAGCTCCAGCTTCGGAGCAAGCTCCAGGCGCAGCTTTGGGCTCGGCATAGGAGCAGCAGCACGCAATGGGACTTTGCTGCGAAACTACAAAACGCCGGCAATTGGCGTGCCGAGCTGCGTTCACTGCAGGCTCTGCAGCAAGGCTGCAAGCTCGCGTTCGAGCGCCAGCTTCAGCTCCCGCACCTCCTCGCAGCAGGGGACGAAGTCGCGCAGGAACTGCTCCAGCACGCGCTTGTTCTGCTGGACGGTCTGGTCGGCTCCGCCGAAGGTCTCCTTGAGCCACTCCAGGAAGGTGCGGCGCAGCGGGGAGTTGGTCAATGCCGTCAGGGGCTGGAACATGAGCGCCTTGTCCCTGCGGAGCTGCTCCAGGAGCGATTGGAAGGAGAGCAGCAGCCGGAGCTGCTCGAACCCATTGGATGCCGAAAGCGAGTGGAGCACGGTCGTATAGGCTTTGCGGAAGAGCTCCACCTCCTCCGGGCTGCCTACGGTGGCGAAGATGAAGTAGAGCTTGCCCACATCTTCGTGGACGGCGTGGTCGCGCCCGTGCAGCAGAGCGATTGCCCGCAGCAGGTCGAGCGCTTTGGCTTGCGTGCGCGGGGAGATGTAGAAGTCGATCGGCGGAGTAGCCCCGCGGTAGTGTTCGCGCAGGGCACGGTTGCGCAGGACTTCGTAGTAGCGGATGACCAGGTTGGCAAAGTAGATGAGCTCCGGGCGAACCGTGATCTGCCGTTCGGGATGCTGCCCGGTGACGATGCGCCAGACGTAGCGCAGCAGCGCAAAGGGGATCTGGCGCGGCGGCGTCACGGGTTTGCCCGAGTGGAGCAGGTACTGCTGCGCGATCTTGTACTGCACGTAGGGCTCCTTATCGGGCAGGATGACGGCTTTGTAGAGGAAGCGGTCCAGGATGGCTTCGGTGATCTCGCTGACGCGCAGGTAGTTCGTGGCGGCGATGACGGTATGGAGCCGCGCCGGAACGCACTGCACTCCGCGCATGAGCTGCCGTTCGTTGAGCACCGAGAGCAGCGCCCGGAGCGTGAAGTCGTTGGCGTCGAAGATCTCGTCGATGAAGGCGAATTCGCTGTCCACGAGCGAGCCCTCGATGTTGTGCACGATGCGTCCGCGCTTGAGCTCCTCGATATCGAGGGCGCCGAAGTAGCTATCGGGCTGCTGCTCCTTGCTCGCCTGAATGCGGAAGACGCGGGCGCCGGAGAACATGGCGAAGAGCTGCTCTGCCAGCAGGCTCTTGCCCACCCCGGTACGGCTCTGCAGCAACAGATGCTCTCCGGTGAGCAGGGCGCAGATTGCCTGCTCGACAACCTCCTCGCGGTTGACCACGCGCTGGCAGACGAAGTCGGCAGCTTCCTTGAACTGCCGCGAGATCGCCTCGAAGCTGAGCTGTTCGAACTGCTGCTCCATCGTGCACTTCCGTGCTGCAGTGGGCAAAAATTACAGCAACTTCGGCGTATTTGCAGCATCGCCGGTGCCAGAGCAGCGGCGCCGGTGCGCAGAAGAGCCCGCCTGGAGCGGGGCAGTTGTTCCTGCGTGCCAGAGGTGGCGGTGCATGTGAGGGCAGAGCGTACTAAATTAGCGCGGTGCTTGTGCTACACGCATTTGGAGGGGGCAATGTTCGCGACGGTCTCTGTGCACAGCAACTTGGACAAGGGGGCTGCACGCCGATGGCGCGCTCTGTGGCTGGCGTGGGTGGTGGTAGCGTGGGCGGCGCAGCCCAGCCAGGCACAGCGGCTCATTTGGCTGGGCACACTGGGCGGCAATTGGAGCGAGGCTACTGCCGTTTCCGCCGATGGCTCCGTGGTGGTCGGCTGGGCTCGCAACGCCGCAGGGCAGCAGCGTGCCTTTCGCTGGACGGCGGCGCGCGGGATGCAAGACCTCGGCACGCTGGGCGGCGATGAGAGCTCGGCTACTGGCGTTTCCGCCGATGGCTCCGTGGTGGTCGGCTGGGCTCGCAACGCCGCAGGGCAGGAGCGTGCCTTTCGCTGGACGGCGGCGCGCGGGATGCAAGACCTCGGCACGCTGGGCGGCGATTGGAGCTGGGCTAATGGTGTTTCCGCCGATGGCTCCGTGGTGGTCGGCTGGGCTCGCAACGCCGCAGGGCAGGAGCGAG
>JAUQPR010000019.1 GCA_030550275.1 Bacteroidota bacterium | reverse complement strand
GTGGTTGCCCCGTCGGCGGGCGCCTGCGTGGGGTATTTGTGAATGGGCAGACACAGGGGTCTGCCCCTACAGGCAATGGTTCAACGCACACATCGTAGGGGCAACCCCCTGTGGTTGCCCCGTCGGCTACCGGAAATTCGGCGTGGTGCTGATGGTGTAGCGGATCGTGTAGTAGCCGAGGTCGTACGGATTGGGCTGCGCAGGCGCGTCCTTGTACAGGCTCACAAACTGCACCTTGACGTACTTCCCCGTGCGCGTCTTCAGCACCAGCGTCTTCGTCGGCACCGGCTTGAGCACATGCGTCTGGAAATCGTACACAAAGAGCCCATCTCCGCCCAGTGAGGGCGAGATGATGCGCCGCGCAGCAACGGTGTCCTCCGCGCGGAGCTCAGCGGTCGGGACCGTTGCGAGCTGGTCGTACGGCACATTCGCAACCGCTCCCAGCGTCTTGCCCGCAGGATTGAAGGTGCCGGAGTTGAGGAAGATGTCAATCGAGCGCGAACGCGCCGAAAGCGCCGGCAGCCATAGATCCCACTGCTCCGTTCCGCGCAGCTCGGCAGAGACTGTGTCCCCGCGCTCGAAATCCAACAGGGCAAACCCGCGCGCGGTATCCACCCACAGGTTCCGGAGCGTGTACTCCTGCGCTTGCCCTGTGGGTGGCGCCGTCGTCTGCTCCTCCTTTGCGCATCCCCACAGGAGCAGTGTCGCTGCACAGATGCCCCAAACCGTGTGCTGGAACATGGCTCGACCATCACAGTGTGGCACATATCCCCAGTCCCCGATGGGGGACAGTTTGACTTTCGTGTCCGCGCTTGGTCTACTGCGACGCATACGAGCGGAGCTGCTCAAGCGTGAAGAGCGCCTGGAATGGAATCCCAGCATCGCGGAACCGCTCTGCCGCGCCCTGTTGCCGGTCCACCACGCACAGCACCATGAGGACCTGCGCCCCTTCGCGGTGCAGCACCTGGAGCGCCTCCAGCGCCTGTCCGCCGGTGGTCACAACATCTTCGAGCAACACCACCCGCCGTCCGGCGATCTCCGCTCCCTCGGTCTGGCGCTGGGTTCCGTACGCCTTGGAAACCTTCCGTACAAACGCACAGGGCAATCCCGTTGCGAAGCCAACGGCAACGGCAAGCGGTACACCGCCCAGCTCCACTCCGGCGAGCACCTCCGTCTCCGGCGGCAGGAGCGATGCCAGCGCTTCCCCAATTGCCCGCAGCAGCCGAGGATGTGCCTCGAACTGGTACTTGTCCACGTACTCCGTGCTGAGCTCACCCGAGCGGAGCCGAAATTGCCCTCTCCGGTATGCATGCCGCACCAGTTCGCGCGCCAGCTCCTCCCGCTCCATCACGCTCGCCTACCCACCGTTGCGACATAGCACCAAGCAATGCCCCCGGAGAGCGGTATTGCCCGCACCGCCTCCACCGCCCCACTGTGGCGCATCAGCTCCACGAATGCCTCCCCACACGGGAAGCTCCACGCGCTGGCGTGCAGATACTCGTACGCCTGCCCCTTGCCAGCGAACAATCGCCCGAAGAGTGGAATCCAGTACCGGCTGTAGAGCCAATACAGCGGACGCAGCAGCGGCAGAACGGGTTGCCCCAATTCCAGTACCACAATCCGCCCACCGGGACGGGTCACCCGCGCCATCTCTCGTACACATGCCACGGGGTCAGCAACATTGCGGATTCCGAAGGCGATTGCGGCAATATCGAATGTGCCCTCCGCAAAGGGAAGCTGGAGCACGTCCGCCCACACCCACTCCGCCGGAATGCCCATCCGCTGCGCCTTCGTCTGGGCGCGCTCCAGCATTGGCTTGCAGAAATCCACCCCGACGAGCCGTCCCGTCGGTCGAATCCGCCGCCAAAATGCAAAGGCGAAGTCCCCGGTGCCCGTTGCGCAGTCCAGCACCGCCATTCCCGATGCAGCTCCAGCATAGCGCACGGCTTGCCAACGCCACCACCGGTGCAGCCCGAACGAAAGCAGCGTGTTCGAGCGGTCGTACACCGGCACCAGCTCGGCGAACATCCGCTCAATGAGCGCCGGCACCGGCGGAGTCCTCCGCTGCCAACCCCAACTGCCGAGCGAGCTCATCAGGCACCTCCAACTCCAACAGCAGCATTGCCGAGGCAATGGTCTTGCCCTGGGAATCGAGCTTGAGCGAGACCGTCCCGCCTCCCCCGAGCGTGTTGTGCAACACGAAGTTGAGCGCCCACAGATTCGGGAGCTCGTAGCGTTCGACCTCCCCCAAGCAGATGCCCGCAAAGTGCTCCTTGACGCGCTCCGCCGTCAGGTAATCGCGCAACAGCGGATACCACTCCTGCCGGTAGGCGATAACACCGCAGTTGACGGCATCGCCCTTATCACCACTGCGGGCATGCGCAATGCGCCACAACGGGACCTTCATGCTTACGGGCATGCAGGTGGAACATGCCACAGCTCGATGCGCCGAATCTGTTCAACCCAGCGCTCCGGGCGCCGATCCGTGCCCACCACCAGCGCCGGAAGCTTCAATCCTCTCGGGCGCTCCACGCGCGTCAGCATCCGGTACCGCCGGACCACTGCCGGCTGCAGCGCTGCATCCACTTGCTCCAACGGCAGTTGCTCTGCCCTCCCCACTCGCAGCCGGACAGTATCACCCAACCGTCCACGCGGTCGCTCCAGCAGCAACAGCGGCGGGATCGCCGCCGCACGGAGCTCCCCACCGCTCAGCAGCACCGTCCGCCCATCAGCGGCTTGGAGCCGCAGCACTCCACTGCTCTCCCTTTCAGGCAAGGTGGCAAGCAACTCCCGCAGTTCGAGCGCCCGGAATCGCCCAAGGTTGCGCCCATCCGCGCTCCACAGCTCCACCGTCTGCACTGCCGGTGAGGCAGCAAGCGCCTTGAGCGCGGACTCATCCCATGCCGCCACCGGTTGCGCCCAGCTTTCCCCGCTCAGGAGTACTCCTAGGAGGAGCGCACTCCACCACATCGGCTGCACCCATCGCACAGGCTGCAAATGTAGAGAGTTCGCTGCAGAGCCCATGCTGCAGCCCATCAGCTCTGTGGAGGCGCCCCGTCCACGGCGCCGCTGCACCGTCAGCGCCGCAGCTCGAAGCCCACTTGCAGGCTCCGCGGAGCCCCAGGGATGATCCCACGCGTGCGGTCCACGATGTAGACGCGGTTGAAGAGGTTTTTCGCCGTAAGCACGACCGCTGCCGAAAAGGGCAACTGCAGTTCGAGCGTGCCATCCACGACCGTGTAGGCGGGAATCCGCCCCTGACGCCCGTTCGGAGTTGGCTCGAGTGTGTTCAAATCATCGGCAAACTGCGCCCCGACATGCCAGAGCACCCCCTGCAGGAGCAACGCCGGAAGCGGCTTCCACTGAAGTCTCAGCGCGAGCAAGTGCTCCGGCGCATAGGGCAGACGATTCCCCGTTATCCGCACCTGCGGACGCACGACGCTGTAGCGCTCCCCTTCGTAGCGGGCAACCGGTACGAAGGTGTAGGCTCCCGAGAGCCGCACCCCAGCAAGCCAGGTGAGGAGCTGCTCCGGCTCCACCTCCCATGCCAGCTCGATGCCCTGATGGCGAGTCCGCCCCGCATTGGTTGCTGTGCTGGTGACCCCACCGGAGAGCGTTGCCGGGATAACCTGGTTGCGGAAATCCAGCAGGAACGCCGCTGCCGATAGCTTGATGCCCGAGATGGGCTGTGCTCGAAGCCCCAGCTCCCAGTTCCAGCTCCGTTCGGCATCCAGCTCGGTCGTCGCCCCTGTTGGGGTGATAGCATCCTCGACCCTGGGTGGGGCAAAGCCGGCATGGAGTCCGAAGAAGAGCGTATACTCCGCTGTCGGCGTATAGCTCACCCCCAGCGCGGGGATGAGCACCGCCAGCGTTGTGCGCCCACCGGCTCCCAAGCCACCATTCCCCAGGGCATTCCAGCGGCGATAGCCGATCCACTCTGTGCGGAGCCCCAGCGTTGCGCTCCACTGGCGCCACCGAAGCCGGTCCTGGAGAAACGCTGCCACCGCCGTTGCCCAGCGCCAGTCATCCTCCACGATGGCTCCCGTGCGCGCCAGCGCTGCAGGCGCCCGGAGCTGGTAGCGGTGCTGCTGTTCACCATGGAGCCGCACGCCCAATTCCAGCAACTGCTCAAGCGTGCCCGTGCGGAGCTGCCAGGTCGCCCGCCCCTCAAGCCCGGCAAAGCGGTACTGCCGCAGCCGCCCATCGGCTCGGTCCGGACTGGGGATTGCCCGCACGCCGGGGTAGTTACCTGGGTCAGCGCTGTTGTCTGCAGAGACCAGTGTATCACGCCCATCCGGAGTCTGCTGCCGCACAAGGCTTCCCTGGCGCCACCAATCCCGCTGCAGGTGCGCTGCATACGCTCCCAGCGAGAGAATTCCCGACGGCAGCTCCCACTGCCACTGGAGCTGCGCCCCGTACCGCTGCACCTCAAAGGTGTCGTGCCGGAAGGGGTTCTGGTACGGGTTCTCCTCAAACTGCGCCTGCGTGAGCCCGGCGTAGGTCGTCTGCGATTGCTCATCGTAGACGCTCAGCTTTGCCAATACCCACTGCCGCGCCGCCAACGGTACCACCCCTTTGACCCCCACATCCACCACACGGCTTGCGGTGTTCTCCCGATTCAACTGCCCACGCTTCCATAGCCCGTACAGCAGCATGCGACTCTCCCCCCACGCCGTGCCGTAGCGGATGCCAAGCCGACCGTACGCACGGGTCCCGACCGTGCCCACAACGTCGAGCTCATTTGGGCGCTGCGGCAGCGGCGTGATGTAGTTGACCACCCCACCGATGGTCTGCGGACCGTACAGGAGCTGCCCTCCGCCGGTGACCAGCTCCACTTCGGTAAAGCGCTCCAGCGGCGGATGGTAGTACAACTCCGGATACCCGTAGGGCGCCGGAGCAACGGGGACGCCGTCCTCCAGCACGAGCACCTTCTGGCTCCGATTCGGCGGCAGCCCCCGCACGCCGAGGTTGATCCGAAGCCCCAGTGCATCCTCCGGGCGCACGTACGCCCCCGGCAGCAACCGCAACACCTCCTCCACCGTTACGGCATGCAGCTCCTCGAAGCGCACGGCATCCACGCGGTAGAATGTCCCGGGCAACTGCTCCGCCGGACGCAGCCGCTCCTCAACCACCCGCACGCCGGGCAGCACGTACACGCGCTGCTCCACCGTATCCCGCTGCAGCTCCCTGCCGCTTCCCAGAGCAACTGCAATGCATCCGAGCGCACACACCAGCGAACGCAGCCACATGGTTGACCTCA
>JAUQPR010000002.1 GCA_030550275.1 Bacteroidota bacterium | reverse complement strand
GCTCCCTTGGGGAAAGGGGACATGTGCTCCACAAATTTACGGAAAATTCGCGATTACTGCTGCCAGAGATTGACCTCGGCGATGTGCGGCACGATGCCGTGGTAGTACAGCAGTTGCAAGGTTTGCCGGAGTGCGTCGGCGAGTGAATCGCTCCAACGCCAGTGAATCACGCCCTGCCGTGGAGGAATGGAGGGGGACTCAGCGGCTTCGACGATTGGTTCGCGTTCGGGCAGCCCATCGGCAGCAAGTTGGGCAAGCAGCGTGGGGAGCTCGGCGGGGAGCTCCTCCTGGCGGCATACCCAAAACCCCAGCAGCAGAGGCACTCCGAAGGCGTTGTACCACTCCTCGCCAATGTCCAGTGCCGTAAGGTTGGGAGCGGGCGTATCCCAGCTCAGCACAGCATCGGCGTGGCGGAGCAGCTCCTCCGGATCTCCCGTTGCGGCAACGTAGGTGGGCTCCAGATCGAACTGCTCCAGCAGCAGAAGTCGGGTTGCCAACGTCGGGAAGCTCGTGAGTGAGGGCACGATGCAGCGGGCAATTGTGCGTAAGCCCGGGCGGAAGTAGAGGCGCACGCGTTCGGTATACCCCTCCAGTGCCAGCGCCGGTCCGGGAAGGATGAGGTACTCGGCTTTGCCAACGGCTTCCCCGTAGCTCAGCGGGGAGAGCAGCGCGACCTCGACCCGATTGGCAGAGAGGAGCTGGGCGCAATCCGCCTCGCTCACCCGGAGCAGACGGTGCGGCAGCGTTGCCCTCCCGGCAAGGAGTGGGGCGTAGAGCGGGTCAGCGGGGGCGGCGATGCGAATCTCCATTGTGGGCAACCAAATGGTGAGCACGACGCCAGACTTTGACAGCTTCAAACAACACAATCCCGGCAGCCACGGCGACATTGAGCGAGTGCTTGGCGCCGTACATGGGGATCTCCAGCGCCGCATCGCAGAGCGCCAGCACCTCCGGCTGTATGCCCACGAGCTCGTTCCCGAAGACGAACGCTGCGGGGAACTCCTCGGGCTGGAGGCTATCGTAGGGACGGCTCTCGGTGGCAAGCTCCACGGCGAAGACTCGAACACCGCGAGCGCGGAGCTCTCCGACGGCTTCCGCAGCTGAGCGGATGAAGCGCCACGGGACGGTCTCCGTTGCGCCGAGTGCGGTTTTGGCAATCTCCTCCCGCGGCGGGGTCGGCGTGAAGCCGCACAGGATGAGCTCCTGCGCCCGGACGGCATCGGCGGTGCGGAAGATGGAGCCTACGTTGTAGAGGCTGCGCACGTTGTCCAAAACGATGATGAGCGGATGGCGCGGAGCATGGCGCAGCTCCTGCGGGGTGAGCCGCTGTTGGCAAAGCTCTTCGTAGCTCCGCTTGCGCATAGAGAACACAGGCAATGCCGTAATTTCCCAAAGGACCGGCGTGGCTATAGACGAATGCAGCACGGAGTTCTCCTGTTGGGCTTGCTCATCGCGGGATGCTCGTGGCTGGAGCAGGGGGCAATTGTGCTGCCGCCGGGTGCTGCGTACGCGCGGAGCTTTGCGCCACAGGACGAGCCGCACGCCCCTGAGCAGGTGGATTCTGCACTGTGCTGGATCGTGTTGGGGGATTGGGGAACGGGCGGTGTGGTGCAGCGCCGGGTGGCAGCAGCAATGAGCGCGCTTGCCCGCAGGACGCCTGTGCACTTCATCCTGAGTGTTGGGGACAACATCTACCCAGCGGGGGTGCGCTCGGCACAGGACCCGCAGTGGGAGAGCAAGTTCGCACGCATCTACGCCGATTCCCTTTTGCAGGTGCCGTGGTATCCGGTGCTGGGAAACCACGATTACCGCGGCGATCCCGATGCGCAGATCGCCTATAGCCGCCGCAATCCGCTCTGGCGCATGCCCGCACGCTACTACGTCGTGGAGAAACCCCTGCCCGATGGAACGCTGGCAGCATTCGTTGCCCTGGATACGCAGCAGTTGCTCAACGGCAATCCGCAGCAGCGGGCTCGCCAGCTCAGATGGCTGGAGGAGCAGCTCCGCCGCTCTTCAGCGCAGTGGAAGTTCGTTTTCGGGCACCACCCCTTGCGTTCTGCGGGGCTATATGGGGAGAATGCGACGCTGCTGCGGCTCCTCAAGCCCATCTTCGAGCGCTATGGGGTCGCAGTCTACTTCTGTGGGCATGAGCACGATCTGCAGCTCCTCAAGCATCCCGAGGACGGCTTCTACTGCGTCGTCTCCGGAGCGGGCAGCAGTGCCCGTCCGACCGGGTACTCGGCTGCCTCCATCGTTGCGGCTGCGGAGCCAGGCTTTGTCTATGCCCAACTGCGGAAACAGCGGCTGAGCCTGTGGGTTATTGACAGCGCCGGACGTGTCCGCTATCGCCTCGACGTTCCCCAACGCAGGGAGCTGCAATGAAGCGGCTGCTGCTTCTCCTGTTGCTGTGCGAGCCACTGTGGGCACAGATCCTCGATAGCCGTGGACGGGAGTTCTGGCTCACCTTCCTGCCGAACTACCACAACCAGCGCCGTTCGGCGGATTCGCTCAGCGACTCGCTCTACCTCTTCATCATCGCCGAAGCCCCCACGCGCGGGTACCTGGAGTGGTGGACCGGAAGCTCGCAGCCGAATCGACTGGACTTCCAGATCGTCGACCCGCGCCAGCCTGCCACGGTTGCCTTCTCGTGGTATCCGCTGGAGCTCATGGGCTACAACGATAGCGGACGGCTCCTGATCGCCGGCGCAGAGGAGGGTGGAGAGGGGGAGCATCCAGTACGCAAATCCGTCCACATCGTCGTGACCGAGGGGAGCGAGGTCACCGTCTACGCTCTGCAAAAGGCGCTCTACACAAGCGATGCAATGCTGGTGCTCCCGGTGGATGTGCTCGGGCAGGAGTACCTGGTGCTGTCCTACCCCAGCGATGGGAGCGTCGCGGGAGCCACCATCGGAGGACAGAGTACGCCGTCGCAGTTTGCGATCGTCGCGGTGGAGGATTCCACAGAGGTGAGGATTCGTCCTGCAGCGCCGACCTACCGCAATGGGCTCAACGAGCAGCGTATCTGGCTGCAGCGTGGGGAGGTCTACCTTGTGCAAGCACGGATTACGCCGCAGCAGCTCCGTCCGGACCTGACCGGGACCGAGGTGCTTTCGAGCAAGCCCATCGCACTCTTTGCCGGGCACCAGCGGGCGAAGGTGCCGGTGCAGGTTCCAGAGCTTACCTCGCGCGATATTCTTCTGGAGCAGCTTCCGCCGGTGACGGCGTGGGGGCGCTCAGCGCTCCTGGCGCCCTTCCCGCTCCCAAGCACAGGGGACCGACCCAGCAATCGTGGGCAGCATGTCTTCCGGATCCTGGCAGCGCTGGATTCTACAGTGGTCTACATCAACGAGCAGCCCGTTGCATCGCTCAGCCGCGGGCAGTTCTACGAGGGCAGGATGCTGGACCAGCCTCTGGCAATCCGCGCCACCGGACCGATTCTGGTAGCGCAGTTCCACCGGACGGTCAACGAGAGCAACCTCACCGAGAGCATTGGGGACCCATTCATGCTGCTCATCCCGCCGGTGCAGCAGTTCATGCCCTTCTACCGCTTCGTTGCCGCCCAGCACTACCGCAGGGGAAACTTCGGGCAGATCGAGCCGATCTTCCAAGAGCAGTACGCAACAGTGGTGCTGCCGAACGGCGCAACGGTGTGGCTTGATGGAGCGCAG
This sequence comes from Bacteroidota bacterium, assembly GCA_030550275.1. GTDB lineage: Bacteria > Bacteroidota > Ignavibacteria > Kapaibacteriales > HRBIN21 > HRBIN21. Next base: position 232,229 of record JAUQPR010000002.1, on the reverse strand, counting down.
GTGCCACCGACGCTGTACGTGCCCATTGGGGGCTCGGGGTACTCCTACGTCTGGCTCAGCCTCAGCGACGGGGTGCATGAGGTCTGGGGTCGGTACGCCGATGGTTCGCTTGCGCCCATTGGGCTCTACGTCTATGGCTACGGGAGTGCGGATTCGTACGGCTACGTCGGAGGGGCGAGCTTTCGCCCGCTGGATATTCACCCGCCAACGGTTGTTGCCGCAGCCGAATGCTTTGGCGTGCGTGGGGTGGTGTACGATACCGCTGCCAGCGACAGTCGCCTCCTGCGCGTTGAGATCGTGCAGCCGGAGAACGTCGAAGTTGCCTTCGACCCACTGCCGGCACCGGCGGATTCGGTGCGCTTCCGAGCGCGCCTGGTGGACGTGTACCAGGATGGCAGCTTTACGCTCCGTGCGGTGGACTCCGTTGGCTACGAGCGCACGTGGAGCTTCGATATTCCCGGCTTCACGCTCGCGTTCAGCCCTGCCCGCATTGATACGGAGCTGGTCGAGGATGGGCAGCAGCACTGCTGGGAATTCGTCTTGAGCAACACCGGACGCTTTGTCCGGCGGATCCAGGGGCTCCGGCTTGTGGGGATGGGGCTGCCATCGGAGCTGACGCTGGAGGATTCGGTGCTGGAGCCGGGGCAGCGCACGCTGGTGCGGCTGTGTGTACAGGCGGAGCGGAGCGGGGAGTTCCGCGCAGCGATTGTGCTGGAGGATAGCTGCCTTGTCGATACGGCGGCATCTGTTCTGCTGCGTGTGGGCAGAGATGAGCTGCCGCCTCGCGTGGCGCGCCAGTTGGACTCCTGTGGCATCCGAGCACTGCTGCTGGTGAGCGACGAAGGCGTGCCCAACTCCGGCGTTGCGGAGGTTGTTGTGCAGGAGGCGGTCAACTGCCGCGTTGAAGTGGAGCAGAGCACACCGCAACTGGTGCGGCTGTGGGCAACGGTGCTCGACCCGTTTGAGGATGCCTGGTATGCGCTGCGGCTGCGCGACGGAGTGGGCAACGAACGCCTGGTGCGGGATACGATCCCGGGCTTTACGCTGCGGATTGTGGAGCCCGCCGAAGGGGAGCTGCGTATGGGTCCGGTGACTTCGGATGCGCTGACGTGTACGCTGGTGCAGGTGCGCAACGTGGGGCACTTCCTGATTGAACTGCGCCGGGTGTGGCTGCGGCAGTCGCTGGCGTTCTCGGTGCCGATGGCGCAGTTGCCGCTGCTGGTGCCACCAAAGGAGCTTCGCGAGCTCCTGCTGTGCTTTGCCGCACCTGCAAGAGCACCGGAGGTCTGGTACGATACGTTGGTGCTGGGGTTCGGCTGCCAGGAGCTGGAGCTGCTCGTGCGCGGAGAGCTTCAGCAGGAGCCGCTCCGCGGGAAGGCAAGCTGTGAGGTGGAGCTGCGCGGAGGTGCACCCGAGCGGAACTTCCTGCAACAGGTCACGCCACAACCGGTTGAGCACGAAGCAGCGACTGTTCTGGGGCTGGCATCGGCGCAGAGTGTTGAGGTAGTACTCTCCGATGCCCTTGGACGTACAGTGGCGACGCTGCACCGAGGCAGCTACGGTGCTGGGGTGTATCGGCTCTGGATACGGCTTCCGGCACTGCCTGCAGGGCTGTATTGGCTGAACGTTCGCCTGGCGGGAGAGCTGTTGACGCAACCGGTGGTGCTGGTGCGGTGAAGCTCACCATTGGGATTCCAGCTCCAGTAGCCACTGCCGTCCGCGCAGGTGTGGCAAGAACTGCGGGTTGAGCTCGTTGAGCAGGTTCTTCACCCCCGCGCTCAGCGCGAACTGGATGCGCTGCCAGCGCCAGCGCTGCTCCAGGCGGAGTGCAATGTCCCAGTAGCCGGGCACGTACTCATCGTCGCGGTCTGGGACCGTGCGCGGCGGCGAGGAGATGACAACTCCGTTCTTGTCGAGCGCTTCGCTTCCAAAGCGGCTACGGTGGAGGAGGCGCACGTGCAGCCAGGTGTCGGTCTGCCGTACGGCGCCGGAGAGGCTCAGCGTGAGCATGTGTCGGGAGCGTCCCCACAGCCCTCCGTACTGCTCGCGGCGGAGAGGCTGGAAGCGCCCGGTGGTGGGATCCTGAGTGCCGGCGCGCCCTTCGGCAATGGCGTCGAGGACCTCCAGGTCCACTGCGTCCAGGAGCTGGTATCCTGCACGCCAGCGGAGCAGCCACCAGGCATCCGGCGGAGCAAGCGTTGCTGCAGCGGTCAGCTCTATCCCGCGCGTGGCGATGCGCGCCAGGTTGCGGTAGGAGTAGATGTCCACTCCCTCGCGCCGCTCGACGTAGTAGGGCTCAATCAGGTTGCGCACCCAGTTTGAGAAGGCGCGTAGCTCCAGCGTCGCCTGGGATTCTGGCGGGAGCTGCAGCCAGCCGTTGAGCGGGAGCAGCAGGCTCAGGTCCAGGGCAAGGGACCGCTCCGGCTCCAGTGTCCTGCCCAGGAGCCGGGCTCCCAGGAGTGCATACCCTGCCCCGCTGAGCAGATTCTGGAAGCGCACGTAGAGCTGACGGAAGTCCGGTGCGCGGAAGCCCGTCCCCACAGAGGCGCGCAGCTGCAGCAGTTGCCCGCCCCAGGGACGCAGCAGGAGCGCCAGCTTCGGGCTCCAGTGTGTACCGTATGTTCGGGTGGCATCGGTGCGGAGGCTGAGCGCGTAGCTGAGCCAATCGTACGGGGTGCCCTCCCACTGCAGGAACGCCGAGAGGGTACGCTCGTGTGGAGTGCCTGGGTAGCGTTCGCCTTGGACGTCATCGTAGAGGAGTTCGGCACCGAGCGTGAAACGGTACCGCTGGCGCCAGAGCAGGTCGTACTGCCACCACAGGCGTGCGAAGCGTCGGAGGAAGTTATCCAGCCGGGCTGTGGCGGCGGTGTCCCAATGGTAGCGCTCCTGGTACTGGTTGGCAAAAAGCCCGCCCTGGAGGCGCGCTCGGCGATGGGTCCAGGAGGCGCTCACGGCACTGCTCCATTCCTGCTGCTCGAAGGCTCCGTGGTTGACGGCAATGAGGTTGCCGAAGACCTCGGCGAACGCTCCGCGGGAGCGGCTTCCAAAGAGACGCACATCCGCCTGTGCCTCCAGCGTTGCCGAGGGGGTCCAGTAGGCGCTGCCCTGGAGCTGGAGCTCGGTCACGCCGGCGTAGGGGTAGCTCAATGTGTCCACGCGGAGTGTGAAGGGTTCGCTGTAGTGTACGCCTCCGTAGAGCAGCCCGGAGAGGCGCGGGCCTCCGTAGCCAATGCGGGCGTCCAGTTGTGCCCCCGACCGCTGAGTGTACTGCGGACGCAGCATGCCGCTCCAGCCCTGGCGCGGGCGTGGGGTGAGGATGTTGATCACCCCGCCGAGCGCGTCGCTCCCGTAAAGGCTTGACATTGGACCCTTGACCAGCTCGATGCGCTCGATATTCCCCACGGGCAGGCGCCGGAGGTCGATCGCCCCGGCAACGCGTCCGGTCAGGGGTTGCCCGTTGAGCAGGATCAGCGTGTAGGCGGGGTCCAGCCCCATCATTTGGATGCCGCTGCGAATTCGGTACTGCTGGACAATGCCGGAGAACTCCTCCAGCAGCTCGGCAAGGGTCCCGCTCCTGCCAACAGGGGATGCCTCCACCGAGAGCAGCTCCACGCGCACGGGGGAGTACTCTACCGGCATGGGATTGCGCGAGCCGGTGACGACCAATTCCGGCATCGTGTATACGCGGAGGCTGCCGGAGTCGGGAAGTGCACGCTCGCTCTGCCCGAGCGCAGTGCTCCAGGCGCAGAGCAGAAGGACTCTCCACAACCGTGTGCGCATCAACTCTGCGGGTCGTGCTGGGCAATGCAAAAATATGCCGGCATCGGCGGCTTCGAGATCAAGCGGCGCTTTGCCAATGGGCTGGCAGCGAAGTGGTATATTTGTCCTCAGTCCAAGTTTGGGCTTGCGCCGATGAAGGACGCAGCGTCTTCGGGTGCCGTCGTGCGGCAGGAGTACAGCACAGAGGTGGAGCGGCTGCGGCAGCAGTTTGCTCAGTACCTGCAGGAGCACCGCTACCGGAACACGCAGGAGCGGATGCGGATTCTGGAGCGCATCACGGAGCTATCGGGGCACTTCACTGCCGATGAGCTGTACGTGTACATGCGCACTATGGGGGACCGGATCTCCAGGGCAACGGTGTACTCGACGCTGGAGCTGCTGGTACGGTGCGATATTTTGGTCCGCCACCGCTTCGAAAGTGGTGGGACCCGCTTCGAGCTGGCATCGCGCTTGCCCAACCATGACCATCTGGTGTGCACCGATTGTGGGCGGATCGTGGAATTCTGCTCGCCTGGGCTGGTGGAGCTGGCGCAGCGCATCGCACAGGAGCACCAGCTTCGGGCGGTGCGGCATTCCTTGCAAATCTTTGCCCGCTGCCCCAGCTATGGGAACTGCCCCCATCAGTACGGGCAATAGAGCGGGGAGCGGCTCGTCCACCGTATCGAGAGTCGAACTACGGCGGGGAAGACCATGTACGGGAACCTCAGCATTGCCGAGCCGGTGCGCGGCGTTGAGCAGGAGGATCCGGAGAAGCTCGCCGAATTCGAGGAGCGGATTGCCCGGGGCGAGAAGATCGAGCCGCACGACTGGATGCCACGCGAATACCGGCGGCAGGTCCTGCGCATGATCGAGCAGCATGCCCATTCCGAAATCATCGGTGCGCTCCCTGAGGGGACGTGGATTACACGCGCACCGGGCTTCCGCCGCAAGCTCGCGCTCATGGCAAAGGTGCAGGATGAGGTCGGGCATGCGCAGCTCCTCTACAGTGCAGCCGAGACCCTGGGCAAGCCGCGCGAGCAGATGATCAACGACCTCCTCAGCGGCAAAGCCAAGTACTCCAACGTCTTCAACTACCCCGCGCTGACGTGGGCGGATACCGCCATCATCGCTTGGCTCATCGACGCAGGGGCGATTATCAACCAAACCCTCAATGCCAAGGGCTCGTACGGACCCTACGCGCGGGCGTTGGAGCGGATTTGCAAGGAGGAGGCTTTCCACCTCAAGTACGGCTACGATAACGTTGTCACGCTCGCCAGCGGCACTCCACGGCAGCGCCAGATGCTCCAGGAGGCGCTCAACCGCTGGTGGAAACCGATCATGCACTTCTTCGGTCCACCCGACCACATGTCCGTGCACAGCGAGAAGCTGCTGCGCTGGAAGGTCAAGATGGCAAGCAACGACGAGATGCGCCAGATGTTCCTGGATGCCTACGTGCCCAAGATTTGGGAGCTGGGCTTGACCATCCCCGATCCGAACCTGCGCAAGAATCCAGAGACGGGGCGCTGGGAGTACTCCGACCCGGATTGGGACGAGTTCTGGCGCGTCATCAACGGCAATGGTCCATGCAACCGCGAGCGCTTAGCCGTGCGCCGAATGGCAGACGAGCTCGGAGCATGGGTGCGCCGTGCTTTGCTCAAGCCGGACCATCGGTATGTGGAACCGCTCTTCTGAGCTGCCATGGAAGCGCCGGTGCAAGCGACCATCCGCTCGCTTGACCCCCGCGTGACACGGTTAAGCATTCCACAAGAGCTGCCAGAGTTTACCCCAAAACCGCCGTTGGATGAGTGGCAGACCTACGAGGTCTTCCACCAAGCACGTCCAGGGGAGCAGCCCGTACACGTGGGCACCGTCCACGCTCCCGACCCCGAAATGGCGCTGGTCTTCGCCAAGGAGCAGTATGCGCGCCGTGGCACAACCTACAGCCTCTGGGTTGTGCGGACGGCGGACATCTACGCGTTCCGGAGTGAGGATGCCGATATCTTCGCAACGGTGCCGGAGAAGACCTATCGCGAGCCACACGACTACAAGGTCGCGCAGAAGCTGCTCCGCCTGAAGCGGAAGTCTCACGGTTCCTCCGCTGCAGATGCCCCTGCCTCCTCCTGAAGCGCTTCCGGCGTTGAAGGACCTGCTCTACCGGATGGCGGATGATGCCCTCATCATCGGGCATCGCCATTCGGAGTGGACTGGACTGGGACCGATTCTGGAGGAGGACATCGCCTTCTCCTCGATTGCGCAGGACAAGCTCGGGCACGCCTACGCGCTCTACCAATTGCTGCACGAGTTGGGGGAGCCCGAACCCGACCATGCCGCCTTCCTGCGCGATGCGCCGCAGTTCCGGTGCTGCCATCTGGTGGAGTACCCCAACGGCGGCTACGACTTCAGCCTGATGCGCCATCTGCTCTTTGACCTTGCGGAGCAGTGGCGCTACCATCTGTTGGAGCGCTCCAGCTACGAACCCCTGGCGCAGTTGGCACGCAAGGTGCGCGGGGAGATAAAGTACCACGTCTTCCACGCCACGCAGTGGGTGGTGCACCTGGGGGCGCAGGGGACCGAGGAGAGCCACGAGCGCATGCAGCAGGCGCTGCTCCAGGCTCTGCCGTTGGCGCTGGGCATCTTTGAGCCCTCCGATTTCGAGGAGATTCTCGTCGACTACGGCATCTTCCCCGGCGAGCGCGTTCTGCAATCCCATTGGTGGGAGACGCTGCTGCCCATCCTGGAGAGAGCGCAGCTTCGAGTGCCTCCGCTGGAGACGCTCACACCCGCTTACGGCGGACGCCGAGGGCAGCACACCGAATACCTCCAGCCGCTGCTGGATGAGATGACCGAGGTCTTCCGCAGCGACCCCACCGCCCAATGGTGACCGAACAGCACATCTGGCAGGAGCTTGCCCAAGTGGCGGACCCGGAGATCCCCACGCTCTCAATCACCGAGATGGGGATAGTGGCGGCGGTGGAGCTGGATCCGCAGCGCCGGAGTGTGTGTGTCAAGATCACGCCGACCTTTGTTGGGTGCCCCGCAATTGAGCTCATCCGGCGCGAGATCGAGCAGCGTCTGATGCGGCTCCCGCTCGAGGAGGTGCGCGTAGAGGTGACCTATGACCCTCCCTGGAACAGCAATCGGCTAAGCCCGCGAGCCCGCGAGCTGCTGCGCAACTTCGGCATTGCCCCGCCGCCGGAGTACGCCGGAACGGATTTCCCACTGCAGCTCCTGCAGGAGGCGGTCCCGTGCCCCTACTGTGGGGGAACCAACACGGTACTGCAAACCCCCTTTGGACCGACGCTCTGCCGGGCGCTGCACTACTGCTACGATTGTCGCCAGACCTTCGAGCAGTTCAAGCCCGTGTAGAGCGGTGCTGCAGCCCTCAGTGCGTGCCAGGGATGGGCACGCCGCAGAAGCTTTCCCAGACGGCAAGGGCGCACTCCCACCAGGAGATGGGGCGGGCACACAGTTGTGCCAGGCTCGTGCTCCGCTCCCGAAGCTGGCGCCGCAGGTGTTCGCGAGCCGCCTCGTCGGGCAGGTCCACAAGCTCTGCCAGCAGCACATGGGCATCGCCCAGCAGGATTGAGCCGTGCTGCAGCAGCACATTCCCAAGGATGCGCTGGGCACTGCCGACCAGTTTGCGTCCGGATGCCAGCAGCTCCATGCGCGCGCTGGAGCTGAAGCAGACCGCCGCCGGTGGGCGCTCCATCAGTGGTGGTGCCGGTGCCAGCTCCAGCCGTACTCCGCAAAGCCCCTCCAATGCCTGGGCAATGCGCTCGTGCACCAGGCGGTAGATCTGGCGTGGCGTGCGTTCGCTGGAGAGCCGTACGACAACGGCGTAGGTGAGCTCCTCGGCGTGGAGCAGGGCGCGCCCGCCCGTAGGGCGCTGGACGATGGCAATACCGCGCTCGCGGCAGCGCTCCTGGTTGAGCAGTGCAGCCGATTGGTACATCCCCAGCGAGACCGCCCAGGGCTTCCATCCGTAGAGGCGCAGGAGCGGTGGTGTGTCCGGCGAGCGAAGGCATTCGAGTGTGCGCTGCCAATCGCGCGCCATGTTCTCCTGTGGAGAGCAGAAAAAATCCAGGCGGCATTCCGCTGGTTCGCCGAACAGCTCTCGGATTGGAGGGCTATCCAGCAGTGCCGTGATTGGCGCGGCGGATTCGAACGACTCGGCGCTTCCCAACGGCGATGACATGGGCATCCGAAAGCTCGATTCGGGCGTACGCATCCTGGATCGGCTTGCCATCCACGCGAACGGCACCTTGCTGAATCTGCCGACGAGCCTCGCTGCGCGAGGGCACCAACCCCGTTGCCACGAGAATGTCCACGAGCGGGAGTTCCTGAACGTCGCCAGGGAAGCAGTGCTCGGGAAGCTCGCTCGGCAGCAGACGGTGGCGGAACACACGGTCGAACTCCTCGGCGGCGCGCTCGGCAGCCTCCGGACCGTAGTACCACTCGACGATTTTGCGCGCGACCATGGCTTTGGCATCGCGCGGATGGAGCTGACCCTGCTGCAGCTGCTGCTCCAGTTGCTGTGCTTCGGCTTCCGACGCAAAGGCGGCAAGCCGGTAGTAGCGCACAATGAGCGAATCGGGGATGGACATGAGCTTGCCGAACATCTCGTTGGGCGGGTCCGTCAGAGCGATGTAGTTGCCCAGCGATTTGCTCATCTTCTCCACGCCGTCGGTGCCCTCCAGCAGGGGCATCAGGAGCAGGCACTGGGGCTCCTGCCCGTAGAAGCGCTGCAGATGGCGTCCCATGAGCAGGTTGAAGCGCTGGTCGGTGCCGCCCAATTCAACATCGGCGCGGATGGCAACCGAGTCCATCGCTTGCGCCAGGGGATAGAGGAATTCATGCAGCCCGATGGGTTCGCCACGGCTGTAGCGCAGCCAGAAATCCTCCCGTTCGAGCATCTGCGCAACGGTGCACTGCGCGGCGATGGTCAGGAGCTCGCGGAAGCGCAATTCCTCCAGCCATTCGGAGTTGAAGCGCACGGAGAGCCGCTCAGGCAGGAGCACTTTCCGGGCTTGCTCGACGTAGGTCTGCGCGTTCTGCCGCGTCTCCTCCAATGTCAACTGCGGTCGAGTTGCCGAACGCCCGGAAGGGTCCCCGATAGTGGCGGTGAAGTCCCCGATGATGAGGATCGCCTGGTGCCCCAGCTCCTGGAACTGGCGCAGTTTGTGCAGCACCACAGCATGTCCGAGATGGAGGTCGGGTCGGCTCGGATCGCAGCCGAGCTTGACCCGCAGCGGGGTTCCCGTGCGCACGGAGCGCTCCAGCTTTGCGCGGAACTCCTCCTCCGGCACAATCTCTACGGCAGCATCGGCAAGGATGCGGAACTGCTCTTCGGCGGGGAGCATGGCTCAGAGTCGGAGCTTGAGACTACGGCGCAGCTCACGCTCAAGGTCGCGCCGGCGGATCTCCTCGCGCCGGTCGTAGAGCTTTTTGCCACGCGCCAGCGCCAGCTCGACCTTGACGTAGGGACCCGAAAAGTACAGTTGCAGCGGGATAAGGGTGAGCCCCTTCTCCTGCACCTTGGTCCGCAGGCGAATGGCTTCGCGCTTGTGCAGGAGAAGCTTGCGCGGGCGCTTCGGTTCGTGGTTCGCCTGTGCAGAGGCATGGCTGTAGGGTCCGATATGCAGGTTGAGTAGCCACAGCTCGTGGCTGTTGGGGTCGGTGAAGACAGCGTAGCTATCGTCCAAGTTGCAGCGCCCTTCACGCAGGGCTTTGACCTCAGTGCCAGTGAGCACGATGCCGGCTTCCAGGGTCTCCAGGATCTCGTACTCGTGGCGAGCTTTGCGGTTGTAGGCGATTGTGCGTTTGGGGCGGCTCGGTGCGGAGCCCATCTGCTATGCGGGAACCTACGCTGTCGCGCGCTGCCAGCTGGTCTGGAGCCGTACGGGATGGGTCAGGGTGTACACCACAGGGCAGCGCTGGCGGGCAAGCTCTTCGGCGTGCTGGAGCTGCTCATCGCTGGCGGGGCTGTCAATGAGGAGCTGGACCCGCACCTCCTCCATCGTCGGGGCATCAGCAAGCCCAAAGGTGCGCAGGAAGTTGACATCTGCCTCCACGCGCACGCGGAGCTGCCGCAGCTCGAGCCCCAGCTCCGCAGCGACGATGGCAAAGGTCGAGGCATAGCAGGCAGCCAGCCCGGAGAAGCAGTAATGCATCGGACCTGGCAGGGTTCCACCACCGCCCATGAAGCTGGGGTTGTCCATCTCCAGCACGCTCTGCCCGTGCTCGTACTGGAGGATGGCGCGGAACTGTGGGGCGCCGTTGCCCAGCACCCATTCGCCTTCGAGCACCTGTGTACGGCGAGCGCTTGCAGGATCGCGCTCAAACTGCTCGCGCGTCTGCCGTAGGCGCTCCAGCTCAACGTTGTTGAAGCGTGCCATGGAAACTCTGCCCCGGCTTCCACATGCGGAGAGGGAGGGATTCGAACCCTCGGTGGCGCCTTTCAGCGCCACTACGGTTTAGCAAACCGTTGCCTTCAGCCACTCGGCCACCTCTCCGGCGCTGCGGTGCAAATATACGGCAAGCCAGCCGAGTGCGTAGACGATGCAACACCGTGGTCTGGTGAGGATGCCAGCAGGGAATGGCTTGCAATACCGCACCGTGCCGTGCGGGAAGCATCCTGCACGGATTCGGCAGGGCGCAAAGCCGCACGGCATGGCGTAAGTTTGCCTCCGCTGCGGAGAACATGCTGCAGGATGCGCTCCATCGGTGTCGTGGCTACCTCGAGCGCGTGGACTACCGGGGATACGACCCGTACGACGCGCTCCTGGCGCCGATGTGGCGTGCGCCGCTATTGCGCTCGGCACGTCTGCTGCGTCGCTGTGCCCAGCAGGTGCTGCTGCGCCTTCCGTGGAATCTGCGCCCGCTGCTGGGCATCCCGCCGGGGGAGGATCCGGTCACGCTTGCGCTGGCGCTCCGGGGCTACGCAGCGCTTTGGCAACTGGAGCCGGCACAGCGTCCGCTCTGGGAGCAGCGGCTCGAGGAGCTGTTGTTGCGATTGCAACGCCTGCGCAGTCCAGGGTGGAATGCTGCCTGGGGTTACCACTTCCCTTGGGAGGCGCGCCGAATGTCGCTGGGGGCATGGGAGCCGACTATCGTTGCCACCGGCATCGTCACCGATGCCCTCTTCCGTCTGGCAACGGTGCTGGGCTGGGAGCTCCCCGCACTGCTGTGCCGGAATGCAGCCGAAGAGCTCTGCAAGCGCTTCCCCACAAGCATCAATGAACCGCAGCGGCTCTGCTGGGCGTATTCGCCCCATGACCGGCAGCAGGTGCTCAATGCAACCCTGTTCGGAGCACGGCTGTGTGCACAGGCGGTTCGCCTGGGTGCACCGGTGGAGCTGCTCGGCATCGCCGAACGGGCGGTGCGCTTCGTGGTGGAGCATCAACTTCTCAACGGCGCTTTCCCATACGCTGCCGGCGGCGATCCGCGGACGTGGGTGGACCATTTCCATACCGGCTACGTGCTGGAGTGCTTGCACGCGTACGAAGCGCTCACCGGCGACCACCGATTCCACAGCGCGCTGGAGCGTGGCTGGGAGTTCTACCGTCGGCATCTCTTCACGCCCGAAGGGATACCACGCTGGAGCTCCCGCCGACGCTACCCCGTGGATGCAACCGCGTGCGCGGAGGCAATCATCGTGCTGAGCCGCTTTGGAGCGCTGAGCGCAGCGCATCGCGTGGCGCGCTGGGCAGTGCAACACCTTCAACTGCCCGATGGGGCTTTTGCTTACCGGCGATATCGCTTCTGGACCGTCCGCATCCGCTACCTGCGGTGGTCGGTCGCACCCATGTTTGCGGCATTGGCGGAGCTACTCTGCTGCGGCGATGGAGCGGCGCATCTGGATTGATTTGGACAATTCGCCACACGTGCCCTTCTTCCGACCGCTTGTGCGCGAGCTGGAGCGGCGCGGGTACGCAGTGGTGCTGACCGCGCGGGAGTACGCGCAGACATTGGAGCTTGCCCGCCATGCTGGGCTTGCCGTCGAGCCCATCGGAGGGTACGCTGGAGCAGGAGTTGTGCGCAAGGTTGCCGCAACGCTGGCGCGGGCAGCGCAGCTTGCGCGCTGGATCCGCCGACGGCGGGTGAACTTGGCGCTCAGCCACGGTTCGCGGGCACAGCTCCTTGCTGCACGAGCGCTCGGAATTCCAGCGGTGGTGTGCCTGGACTACGAATGGACCGAACGCTGGAGCTTCCGCACGCTGGCACAGCGGATCCTGGTGCCGGAGGTCCTGCGTCCTGAAGCACTCCGCCGAGCAGGGTTCCCCTTGGAGCGGGTTCGCCACTACCCAGGGCTCAAGGAGGAGCTCTACCTGCCGGAGTTTGTGCCCGAACCCGGTTTCCGCGAAGCCTTGGGAATCGGCGCCCAGCAGCTCCTGGTGGTGCTGCGCCCGCCGAGCCTGACGGCGAACTACCGCAATGAGCGCAGTGTGGAGCTCTTCCGTGCGGTGCTGGAGTATGTGCTTGCCCGAAGGGACGTTGTGGCAATCCTTCTGTGCCGGACGCAGCACGACCGGCTCCTGGTTGAGCCGTACCGGATGCAAGCCCCAGAGCGGATTCGCATCCCCGAACGGGTGCTGCCGGGGCTGCAGCTTCTCTACTGGGCCGATGCTGTCATCTCCGGCGGGGGCACGATGAACCGCGAGGCAGCACTCTTGGGCACGCCGGTGTATTCGGTCTTCGGCGGACGGCGCGGAGCTGTGGACGAATGGCTGACACAGCAGGGGCGGCTGCGCTGGCTCTCGCGCGTGGAGGAGCTCCGGCTGGAGCCTCGGCAGCCCTCGGCGCACTTCCGCTACCCCGACAAAGGGCTTGCCGCAGCCATCGTGGGGCACCTGGAGCAGTGCCTCCGCTCAGGCGGGTGAGCACTCCTGGGCAGCGAGTTCGGCAAGCTCGCGCTCCTCTTGCTCCAGCACCTCTTCGGGCACGACGATCTGTACGGCGGCGGTGGTTGGGAGTTCGGGCACCCGTTGGCTGGCGCGCGCACTCCGGAGCGCTTCCAAGGCTTCGCAAGGACGTCCCAGGAAGCGCAGCGCACGGGCTTTGAGGTAGAGTGCGTAGACGTGGTCGGGCACATAGTGCAGGGCGTATTCCGCCCATGAGAGCATCTCGCCGATGCGGCGGCTCCGCCCGCACAACTGCGCTAACACAATTGCTGCCGAGGCGCTCATGGCGTGCGAGAGGGTCCCCAGTTGGAGGGCAAAGCGGAGCGCCGATTCCGCTTCGGTGTAGAACTGCAGCCGAGCAAGCGTTTGCCCCAGTTGGAACCAGGCGTAGGCATCCAGCGGCTCCTGCTGGACCTGCTGCATGAGCAAGCGGTAGTTGCGCCAGACCTTCTGTTGGAGCACCTGCGGAGCTTGGTCGTAGCCGAAGTGCAGGATGCGCAGCGGCGAGGCAACGATCTGCTTGCCCAGCGCCAGAATCGAAGGGCTGATCTGCTCGTGGGCACGCCCGACGAAGCGGATCGTCGGGTAGCCGTAGTTGCGGAATACCCGAGGGTAGGCACCACGGTGGAGCTCGACCCGCCCATCTGCAGTGCGGTGTGGGCTTTCAATCGTGCAGATGAGGGCGCCGACCTCCTCCGGGGTGTCCTCCAGGAGATTCCGCAGCAGGCGCGCTGATTCAGGGGCAAGCTGCTCGTCGGCATCCAGGTAGAGTATCCACTCGCCTTGGCAATGGCGCAGCGCTTCGTTGCGCGCAGCGGCGAAATCCTCCTGCCAGGCAACGTGGAAGAGGAGCGCGCCGTACCGGCGGGCGATCTCCGGAGTGTCGTCCTGGGAGCCGGTGTCCACGATGACGATCTCGTCCACGACGTCGCGGACGGAATCCAGGCATGCTGGCAAGCGCTGGGCTTCGTCGCGCACGATCATGCTGAGCGAGAGCAATGGGCGGGTGCGCTGCCGTGCACGGAGCCGGCGTTCGCGATGCTGCTGCAGCGAACGCAGCAACGTCGGAGGCGCATTCCGGCGCTCCAGGTCGGCAAGGAGCGGCTCGGCGTGCTCCAATCGTCCGGTGCTCAGGTACACATGCCCCAGCAGGGCACGGCATCCGAGGTGGTCGGGCGCCTGCTGTAGAGCGTCAAGCAGGAGCGATTCCGCCTCCTCCCAACGTCCCAGCATGTACAGGCAGTACGCCTTGCGGCAGGCGATCTCGGCAGCCGAGGGCTCTGTAATGCCCAGCAGCAGGTGCTCGGCGGTCGGCTGCGCAAGGGCGCGCTCCCAGCGTTCGTATGCTTGCAGGCAGCGCTGCCAATTGCGCTGCTGGAGAAGGGCTTCAGCATAGAGTTGGAGCGCCGTAGGATGGTCGGGATAGTGTCGGAGCACCGCCTGCAGGTGCTTCGTTGCGGCGGTGGGCTGCTGTTGCTGAAGCGCAACATGGGCTTGCCAGAGGCGAATCTGCGCCCACAGCGGGCTCTCCTCGGGTGTGCATCCGGCGGCGCGTTCGAGCGCATAGTCTGCCTCGGCAGCTTGCCCTAAGGCAAGCGCTGTGCGGGCGTATTGCAGCCACAGGTAGCCGCTGTCGGGTTCCTCCTGAAGTGCCTGCAGGAGCAATTGGCGGTTGCGCTCATGCTTGCGCCGGAGCAGCTCCACATTGCTGTAGCCGACATGCACCAGGCGAACCGGGCTGGGGCAGATGCGGTAGCCCGCCTGCTGAATGCTCTCGGCAACCTGCTCGTGGATGCGCCCCCGGAAGCGGATGTGCGGGTGGTTCCGGAAGAGCCGGAGTAACCATGTCCGATGCCGATTCCCTTCGGCGTCGGTGGAGAGGTGCTCCAGCAGAAAGCCCCCAACGTTGGGAGATGCCTGCAGTAGGGTGTCGTGCAGGAGTTCGGCGTTGCAGAGCCGTTCATCGGCATCCAGGCTGAGGATCCATTCCCCCTGTGCCTGCGAGAGCGCGAAGTTCCGCGCAGCGGAGAAGTCCTCCTCCCACGGTACAGCAAACACCCGGCAGCCGTACCGGCGCGCCAGCTCAATGGTGGCGTCCTCCGAGCCGGTGTCCACCAGGATGATCTCGTCGGCGACCGATACCACAGACTCCAGGCACTCCGGCAGAAACTCTGCTTCGTTGCGGGCGATGATGCAGACGCTCAGCAGCATGGGTGCGCATGCCTTAGGGCACAACTCTATGCCCAATATCGGCAGCCGCGCGAAAAACTTCACCGCGTGTGCGGGCAGCGGAAGCGGGAGACACGGGCAAAGAGCTGCTCTGCCAGCACGATTCCGTGCCAAACCAGCGGGAGTCCCGCAGCGCTGAGCGCCTGGGCAACCCAGGTGTTGCACGTCTGCAGTCCCCAGTAGGTGCCGTGAGCTCGGTAGAAGCGGACCCACCCGGATGCCTGGAGGCTGCTCAAGAGGGCATTCCCAAGGCTATCGCGGCGAAGGCTGCGCCAGAGGAAGTGGCACAACCGCTCGAACTGCGCTGAATCCAGGCACAGCGGGAGTAGCCAGCTCTCTGCCCCGTAGAAGCGGTGCAGCTCCGGTGGGACGGCAGCCAGCCGAACGACGCTTTCATTGCGCCAGAGGATCGCCTTTGCTGCCAGGCGGAGGTCGAACCCGGGCGTCTGGTAGAAATCGGCTTCGCCCCAGCCGATGTCCACCCAGGGTGCCGGCGGAAGGGATGCAGCCTCTGGAATGCAGCGTTCGGCAAGGGAGCGGGGGAGCACAATCCCCGTGTGCCAGCGTTCGCGCACGAGGTAGAGCTGTACCTGCCCCGTGCCGAGCTTCCAGGGTGGCACCGGGGCACAGTGGAGGAACACCACCGCTGCGGCTACCGTCCACAGGAGCTGCAGCAGAGGCAGCACGGCGGCAGGAGCCCGGTTATGGCTGCGACGCCGGTGGCTGTGGTGCTGGCTGCTGCGATGGTGCCGGAAGCGTCGGGGGCGGCGTGGGCGCCGGGGAGCCAACGGTGACCGGCTCGCGCGCCTCCCCTGCGGTGTTCAGGAAGAAGCGGTTGGCAATGATTGAAAGCAGCAGCAACGCTGCCCCCAGCCCGATGGTCAGCTTCGCCAGAAAGTCCGCAGTGCGCCGCATCCCGAACAGGCTTCCGAACTGCCCTCCCAAGCCACCGAAACTGGAGGTCAACTCCCCGCGCCCCGGCTGAATGAGCACCGCCAGGATCAGCAGCAGTGAGATGAGCACCATCAGCACAACGATGACCGTAAACATTGCGCGCACGATTGCTCGAAGGCACCAACGCAAAAATACCGTGCTCCAGCCACCCTATAGGGCGATCACTGGCGAGGGTGTTGCATCCCCATTCTGTAGACTCCGAGCGCAATTGCCAGCAGCAGCCATGTCTGCGCCAGCTCGTGCCAGGTCGGATTGGTCAGCCAAAAGTGCGTGTTCAGCAATCGCCCCACAGCGCCCACCGCCAGGCTGACACACGCCGCTGCAAGGGCACCCCAGAACAGCGTCTGCACTGCCATCGTCAAACCTCTACGGCAGAAGGGACATCTCCGCTGCGACAAAATAGCACGGTATGGGCAATCGCAGCGCATCGCAACCGCTGCGGTGCAATGCACAGAGCGCGCAGAGCGTCTCTGCCCTGCGGCATCAGCGCACGGAGGCGGGAATGGTATGGCTGGAGACGCTTTCCAATGCCCTCACCAGTCTGCGGGCGTACCGGCTACGAACGGCGTTGACGCTGCTCAGTGTTGCCATCGGGGTGTTCGCCATTGTGCTGGCGGGGACGGCAAACGAAGCGCTTGACCGCTCTGTGATGCGCGCCTTGGAGATGATGGGCGAGAACACCTTCTCCATCTCCCGCCGACCAGCAATCATCATCGGCGGCGAGGAGTGGCGGCGCATCATGAAGCGCCCGCCAATTGATTACCGCCAGGCAGCAGCCTTCAAACGCGAAATGTCCCAGCACGTACCCTGGGTTGGCGCCTGGGGGGAGCACTATGGGGAGCGGATTCGCGCAGGGAACCGTTTGACCGATCCGGACGTGAGCGTGTCGTTTATGGACCCGGAGTGCTTTGCCATCCTGCAGTGGCGCGTTGCGGTCGGACGGGTGCTGACCTCGGAGGATGTTGCGCTGGTGCGCCCCGTTGCCGTGCTCGGTGCGGATGTAGCAGAGGAGCTCTTCGGCTCGGATTCCTCGGCTATTGGGCAGGAGGTGCGCATTCAGGGCTATCCGTTCACGGTCGTTGGGGTGCTTCAGCCGCGGGGGAAGGTTTTGGGGCAGAGCTTGGACAATTTCGTGGTCCTCCCACTGCCCTGGTGGCTGCGCTTCAAGGGTCAGTGGACGTCGCTGGATTTGCTGGTGCAGGTCCCCATGAACAGGGAACCGCTGGAGGTGATGGACGAGGCAATTGCGATTCTGCGCCGTCTGCGGGGATTGAAGCCCTGGGAGCCGAACAATTTCGAGCTCATCACGCGCGAATCTGCACAGGCACAATTTGCCAGCTTCAGCCGCTACATTGGCTTCTTCGGCATGGCAGCCGGGGGAATTGCGCTGCTGGCTGCCGGGGTCGGCGTGATGAACATCATGCTCGTGGCGGTGCGCGAGCGCACCCGCGAGATTGGCATCCGCAAAGCCGTTGGGGCGCGCCGGCGGTGGATTCTGCAGCAGTTCCTCGTGGAGGCACTGGCGGTGACGCTCATCGGCGGGCTCATCGGCGTGCTGCTGGGATTTGCCGCGGGAGCGGGGCTGGGGAGCCTCCTTGGGCTGCCGCTCTCGGTCCCGTGGCAATGGGTGACGATCAGCGTGGTGCTGTGCGCGGCGGTTGGGGTGGGCTTTGGCAGCTATCCAGCCTGGAAAGCCGCAACACTCAATCCGGTCGATGCCCTCCGCTACGAATAGCCCAGAGCTGCGGCGGGAACGGCGCGCCTGGTACTTCTACGATTGGGCGAATTCGGCATTCCCGACCACAGTGCTGACGGTGCTGTTGGGACCGTACCTGACCGCGCTTGCCCATCGGGCGGCTCGGGACGGGATGCTGTGGGTGTTGGGTGTGCCGATTGCTCCGGACGCCTACTATCCGTACCTGGTGGCGCTTTCGGTTGGGCTGCAGGTGCTGCTGTTGCCACTGCTGGGAGCGCTGGCGGATTCCACCGGATGGAAGAAGCGGTTGTTGCTGCTGTTTGCCTATCTCGGGGCGGCGGCAACCGTTGGGCTGTATTGGGTCGAAGGGGATCGGGTGCTGCTCGGAGGTGCGCTCTTCGTGGTGGCAAACCTCTGCTTTGGGGCATCGGTGGTGATGTACAATGCCTTTCTGCCGGAGCTGGCGTCACCGGAGGAGCGCGATGTGGTTTCCTCCCGCGGGTGGGCAATCGGGTACCTCGGTGGGGGAATCCTCCTGGCGGGGAATCTGCTGCTGTTGAGCTGGGCGCCGGAGGTGGGGCTTGAGCTAGAGCATGTCGTACGGATCTGCCTGGCATCGGCGGGGGTATGGTGGGGAATCTTTACGCTCATTCCAGCGCTTGGACTCCGTGAGCGAGCCCCTGTGCGCTCGGTACCGAAATCTCTTTCCCTGTGGCGCAGCGGCTGGAGTGGACTTGCCCAGGTGCTGCAGCAGATGCTCCGGCAGCGTTCGGCGGTGCTCTTCCTGGCAGCGTACTTTCTCTACAACGACGGCGTGCAGACGGTCATCGCGCTGGCAGGGCAATTCGCCGTACACGAACTGGGTATTCGGATGGAGGCGCTGACGGCGACGATTCTCATGGTGCAGTTTGTTGCCTTTGCTGGAGCGCTGCTCTTCGGGGTGTTGGGAACACGGCTTGGGACGAAACGCGCGCTGCTGTTGAGCTTGCTGGTGTGGATGGGGATTATCGCCTACAGCGGGATTGCCCTGCGCAGCGGAACCGAATTTACCTTCGCCGCTGCAGCAATCGGGCTTGTACTGGGGGGAACACAGGCGCTCTCGCGTTCGATGTTTTCGCTCTTCATCCCCAAAGGGCAGGAAGCGGGATACTTTGGGCTGTACGAAATCAGCGAGCGGGGCTCCAGTTGGTTCGGTCCGCTGCTGTTTGGATTGGTGGTGCAGTTCACGGGGAGCTACCGATGGGCAATCGCCGCTGTGGGCATGCTCTTCCTCGGGGGAGCAGCGTTGCTGTGGCGTGTCCGTTCCCCTCGAGCACCGCAGGAGGTGCAAACGGCAGCCCGGTGAGGCGGCAGCGCCGGGGTGTCACTTCCCTAGTCTGCCACGTTCTGCAGATGGTTCGTTAGTGGTAGGTTGATTAGAACCCAAAGAAGGCGACTCGTAGCTGTTGCTGTACTGCATGAGGGAACATTCTCATGTACGCGGCAACGGCATTGTGCTTGTACAGCAAACGCTGGTTTCATAATTTTGGGCGTAGTGAAGCTATGCGTCCGCTGGCACGCATGACCGCGCTCGCAGGATGGTGTTGGTGTACCGACTTGCTGATTCCCCGAGCGAATGCCACACGCAATCAGGGGCGTGTGGACCGTGGTTGCTTCTTTGAGTGGTAGATGTCAGACAATTTCGAGCCTCCAGATGGCTACCGGCGAAGCACATGAGCAACATAACCAAGAGCGGCGCAGGAAGATAACGCAGAGACTTCGTGAGTTAAAGAGGCAGTGGGAGTCACGGGTAAAAGCAGAGCTCGAGTGTCAACAATTTCGCCAGGAGCCAAAACCTGATAACGATAGCTTCTTAGTGTGGGCAGCAATTGTGAGCATAGGGGCGCTGGTATTAGACTGGTGGGTCTCGAGTACAACGTTGGAATCGTTTGCTGTGCAATTTGGCTTACCACCATGGCTACTAGCGACAGTTGTAAGTCTCATCGATGCTGGCATCGCCGTCTTAGCCAGTGGATACTTAGCGGAAGGAGAACTACGCCGGAAACGTCACCAGAAACTTGGCCTATTGGTGATGGGATTTTTGGGGCTTGGCAAATTGATAGCCTTATTTTTCTACCTTCAAGACCAGTATAGTGGAAGATTTGCGCTAAATACTATACCGTGGGGAATATGGCTACAAGTATTGTTGATCTTAGTCGTATATGCACTACTCAAAATCTTTGGAGCGGGGCTGTGGTATCTATTCGCGTACATTCGACACTGTTTTCCATTAGTACTTTCTGAAACCAAAGAATACATCGAACTCAAGCACAAGAAATACTTGGATATCCTCCGCAGTACATTCTCTGATGATGGAGAGTACCAGAGATACGTCAAAGAGCATGATTTAGAGCTTAACACTAGTGTACATGAGTTGCAATCAACTCGGGAAATGAAGCCGAAGAATCGAGGGTGGGAGCGTACACAAGCAACAAAACGGATTCAAAAGATAAATCGACGCATAGTAAAGGCTAAGGAGCAACGAGAGCGATACCAACAATTTCGCCAAGAACTCGAGACGCTCCCTCACTCCGAAGAGTTTTTCATGACAGCAATGATTATCTCTCTCATTCTATTAGTGGCTGACCTTTTTGTCTCCAAATCGCTTCTTAGACCAATTGTAGAGGTTCTCTTTCAAGAGGGAGATACCTGGATATGGCTGGCAGCAGTGCTGTTCGTTGTGCTTGATGCTCTTTTAGCACTATACGCCAGTGGATACTCGACCCGGGACAGACACCAGATAGAAGAAGTAGATGAGCATCGCGCAAAAGGGAGAGCAGGTCTCATACTTTGGGGAGTCGTGAAGTTGTTGGTATACACGGTCGCGTTATACATCCAGGGAGCAGAGCTTCAAAAGCTCATTGGTCAAACAATCTTTTGGGGATTGGTAATTGGAGCGCTTCACTTTGGATTGGGGTTCTCTGGAGCTGGATTGTGGTACTTGTTTCAATTTATTCGACACAGAATACCATTGCTATGGTTTGGAGATGAGCAGAAGCTTATCTCTGAGTGTAATCGTCTTATGGGTATCCTTCGTTCCACGTTTAAATCAGATGAAGAATTTGAAACATACCTCCAGCAGCATAAATTGAAACCAATCGAATTGCCCATGCATGATCGGTACGGCGACCTCATTCGGAGGAAGCAACTATGAGTAGGCGAAAGATTATCCTTACCATCCTGGGTTTGCTCATTGTTGGTGTGGTGATTGTTCTCTTGAGCTCGAAGTCATCGGAGGAAATACTCCGCGTTTACGTCCTCATCCCGACGAACGAATCGATGACCGACAGCCTGCATCGTGAGAGCTTCATTACCCAACTGCATCAGAAAATCATCGAGAAGCAACCCCACGTCGTAGAACTTCAGCTTTATGCTCCACCACACGTTACATCGCAGAGTTATCTGAAGATTCGACGTGGATATATGCAAGGGAAGAACATGTGGAGTCAAACGTTGCTGGATTCGTTGAGGGCATTTTTCTCGTTTGATACCGCCGTTGTTCCCTCCAGTGGTGAACTCTCCTCGCTCATGCGTACCTTTTTTCAGAACGTTCCCTATGACCGAAACGCACTCTTAGTTCTGGCGGGTAGCTTTCCACCATGCTATACGAGCTCTCATGTTGCAAAGCTTATTGAGGAACTCCAGGGACTAACGCCAAGGTCAGGCCAAATCGTGCTCTATGGAATTCAAGCGATGCGGAAAACACCCGAAGAACGGTTGCTCAGCTTTTTACAGGATTCTCTTCACCTCAAACTTAAACGATTATCCCTCCCGCTTACAGCGTGGCGGCCATGCCCAGAGACCGAAGAATTCGAAGGGAACGCAGTGGTCTACAGTATGTTTCTCGATCGATTATCGAATACCGAAGCACGAGATTTTCTCCACTATGTTCAAAACGTGACGGGGGAAGAATTCCGTATGGTGATATGGAATGATGGACCTGCTAATGGCTCGGCTTTCCTATGGTCCGGGCAAGCGAGCGATACAGCACTCCCACCTCCACTTACTCGATTGCGGAAAGCAACCTTCTTCAGTTTATCGTTCTTGTTTAGGCAGTGCCTTGATACACTCCGGAAGGACACCCTGGGTCCTACTCCGTACATTTTCCTAGTGGGTCACTTTCCACCTTATCCTCGAGTCCCAATGGGAGCAAAGTTTGAACGCCTCGTTTCGCCAAAAGAATGGGATGAATTTCGCAAACTCAACGCGCGCTTTCTCCATTACTTACCATCGAAAAAGCCAACGACGATCGACAGTGAGTATGTGAATGTTCTCCGAGTTTACCGCAAACTGAAAATAGAAACGAACTACAACTACTAGCGAGGTTGTTCCATGGAACGTTACTATTGTTTAAATCAGGGTCTGCGAGGCATCCAATGGATTGGATGCGCAGTGGTCACAATAGCTGGCTTGATACTTCTGACACATGGCTGCACATCGTTCCAGACCGCATCGTTCCAGACCGCAACTACCCGTGAGATTGTTTACGATACCGTTGTTGTTCGTGTTCAGGATACTGCGTTGGTTGGAATTCGGGGTGAACGTCCCAGCAGAGTAATTACATTCTCTTATCCTGGACAAGAGGAAACATTTAAAGTTGGCGAGGTCATACGCATCATTTTGGATGGCGTAGACCTAGAACAGTCTCGTTTGGAAGGGGATTTCATTGGTAGTGGGTATGTGAAACTCCGGCTTGTGAATCAATCTGATCCTGTCCAGCTAAAGAGTAAATGCCAAACAATCCGAATATTCCAGTTGAGCATACCCACGATTGAGGTTTCACCTGAAATACAAGGACAAGAGCAGGTGATCGTTACACCGATCTATAATAAACAATGCGAACATATTGGTTATGAAATTCGCTACGGAAGTACAGAACGTGGCTGTTGGCAGCAAGCAAAACAAGTACTCGAACAGTTCCAACGATGTACCAAGGGTACTATGCTGATATCACCTCCTCGCAAACCCAGTCGATATAAGCCTCTGCGTGACTTGTTTTAACATACCTCAGGCAATAGGTCATGATAAGTATTTGTACTCCAACATTCTTTTCTCGTATGGATGGTTTAGGATCGTGCAGAAGTTCATAGTGAGCATCCTTTCCATGCGAGTATGTTAAAATAAGAAAGATGGAAGGGAAATTCATCTGATAATATTCCATCGGTTTTGATATGACGAACAGTAAAGCCATATTCACGAAGTATTGAAATGAGTTCGCGCCCGTTGCTCATGTTACCTTCTAGGAGATTGTTGTTGACTTCCATAATCATGTAGCGCAATTCTTTATGTTTCAGACTTAATTGAGCTCCTTCAAGGATTAAGGGTTCCGCTCCTTCACAATCAAGTTTTATAACATGAGGTACTATACCAATCCGATCTAATAATTCATCTAGTGTTATGCATTCCACCCAGACGGTAGGTAAAGAAGAAACGCAGTTTGCTTTCAAGTGTGATAACCCACTATTTGCAGGGTAATATTCCATTTGACTCCTCCCACTTCGATTTGCAATTGCATTGCGTAGAGCCGTTATTTCCTTTAATCTATTCAATTTAATGTTAAGTTCCAACTTCTCAAACGTTTTGGGTATAGGTTCGATTGCATAGACCTTACCATTGGGTATGAGCTTCGATGCATAGAGGCTAGGTAATCCTACATTTGCTCCAACATCGAGAAAGATAAATCCATCACGGAGAATATTCCTCAAAACATACGCAACATCTAAGCTAGCCGCAGAGCTATATGTTCCAAAGTAGTAATAATCGAATTAAAGTAAATCTCGTTTGTCAAAACTTATATTTATCACGTTTCCAGCACTCATCTGCACGATGTACACTCCGCCGGGAATTCCTTCGGCGGTAAATGGCACCGAGTGCTCACCAGCTGCCATCTCTCCATCCACCAGCGTCGCTACCTCTCTGCCGAGAACATCGAAGAGCTTCAGCGTGACATGCGAGCGCTGTGGGAGTGAAAAGCGAATTGTAGTGCTCATACTGAGGATTTGGGGTGCTCCCTTCCAAGGTCGGCGGACCACGATTCACCCTTTCTTCTACCCCGGCGGGACCTGTGTCCAGTAGGGAGGCTTCGTCGCGCCCTGTGGCGGCGTTCCTGCCATCTCCCATATTGCAATGAGATGCCACATTCCCACACCCCACGCTCTCACGTTTCCATTGGGTAGTCCTGTCGTATGCATGGCTGCCTCCTGAAACAGTGGAACATGCTGGGGCTTCCCATCGGGGCTGTCGCCGGGATTGGAGCACTGTGTGCTTGCTCAGCTTACAATCGGGTGCGAACATGGCATGCTTGCCTCGATGTGGAACTCGTGTACGGGCTTGTATTCAGCCGTGCACACCGGAGGGAAGCGGATATGTCTCTGGAATGAGTGTGGGTTCCTGTGCCACTGCTGTGGGTGTGGCTCCGATGCGTTGGAGATGCCAAGGCATGCTTGTGAGCCGGAGTTGAGGGCAGTACTGGTCCCGAGTTGAGGGCAGTACTGGTCCCGTGGAGCGGGAAGCCTCCGGAGGGGAGGGCGCGGTCGAGGAGAGACCTGCAGTCAATATCGGGCAGGGGAAAAACGTATATATTCGCGTCCAAGGTGCTCCTCAGTGCGCCCGATGAGAGAGATACGGCGTGCTGCTGAGCCAGAGCAGCTCATGTACAACAGTACGGGAGCCGAAGTCAGATGGAGCGGTCCAGCAACCAGGGAGTGCTCTTTGCCCTGGCGGTGCTCCTGTTGGTGGCAGTTGGGGTGGTGACGATAGGGGAGCGCTGGTGGTGGTTGCCGCCGCTGGCATCGGTACATGGGGCATGGATTGACACGCTGTTCAACATCACCTTGGTAGTGACCGGCATAGTGTTCGTGCTGGTGCACGTGCTCCTGGCGTACTTTGTCTGGCGCTACCGGGCACGGTCGGCGGAGCAGCGGGCGTATTTCTACCTGGAGAACAAGCCACTGGAGCTAACCTACACGCTGATCCCGGCGGTGGTACTGACTGGGCTCATCGCTGCGGGGACGAGGGCGTGGTTCCAGATTCAGGGACCGGCGCCAGCGGAGGCGCTCCGGGTGCGCGTCGTTGGCGAGCAGTTCGCTTGGCGCTTCCAGTACCCTGGACCGGATGGGAAACTGGGGCGCTTCGATCCGCGCTTCATCAGCGATGAGAACCCGTTCGGGATTGACCCGGAGGACCCAGCCGGACGTGATGACTTCGTGGTAACGGAGATGCACCTGCCGCTCAATCAGCCGGTGGAGGTGCTCATCACGGCAAAGGATGTGCTGCACAGCTTCTTTATCCCAGCGATGCGGGTCAAGCAGGATGCTGTCCCGGGGATGACAACGCGCTTCTGGTTTGTGCCCACGGTAGCGGGCACATACGATATCCCCTGTGCCGAGCTCTGCGGGCAAGGGCACTACATCATGCGCGGTGTCCTGGTTGTGGAATCGGCACAGGAGTTTGAACGCTGGCAGCAGGAGCAAACCCCTGTCGGCGAGCTCTTGTCGAGCATGTCTCAGTAAAGCAAGCCTCTCTACCGATGGCAACGCCGCATGTTCACGCCGAAGCTGCTCTCGCACACGAGCACAAGCAGAGCCTCTGGCGACGGATTTTCAGCACAGACCACAAGGTCATCGCCCGCCAGTACATCATTACTTCGCTCATCATGGGCGTGATTGGGTTGGTGATGTCCTGGCTCATGCGCATCCCGTTGGCGTGGCCGGGGGAGTCTGTCCCGATCGCTGCGAAGCTCTTTCCGGCGCTCTTCGATGAGAGCGGCGTCCTGCGCCCGGATGCCTACTTGGCGATGACGACGATGCACGGGACGCTGATGATCTTCTTCTTCCTGACGGCGATCTTCCTGGGAGGCTTTGGGAACCTGCTGATTCCGCTGCAGTGCGGGGCGCGGGATATGGCGTTCCCGTTTGTGAACATGCTCAGTTACTGGGTCTTCCTGCTCTCGTGCATCATTATGGTCGCCTCACTCTTTGTGACCGGGGGTGCTGCGGCAGCGGGGTGGACGGCGTATCCTCCGCTGAGTGCGGTGAAAACGGCAGTGCCCGGTTCGCAGTTGGGGCAGACGCTGTGGCTCATCTCCATGGCGGTGTTCATCGTGTCCTCGGTCATGGGGGGATTGAACTACATCACCACGACGCTGAACCTGCGCACGCAGGGGATGTCCATGATGCGGCTGCCGCTGATGGTGTGGGCGTTGTTTGTGGCGGCGATTTTGGGCTTGCTTGCCTTTCCGGCATTGTTTGCCGGGGCGGTGTTGCTGCTGCTGGACCGGCACCTGGGCACGAGCTTCTACCTGACGCACCTTGTGGTTGGGGGTGAGCATCTGGCGCGCGAGGGAGGCAATCCGCTGCTGTGGCAGCATCTGTTCTGGTTCTTGGGGCATCCGGAGGTGTACATCCTGATTTTGCCGGCGATGGGGATCGCCTCCGAGATCATCTCCAACAACGCGCGCAAGCCGATCTTTGGCTACCGCGTGATGGTGCTCTCGATTCTGGCAATCGGCTTTTTGAGCTTCATCGTCTGGGGGCACCACATGTTCGTCAGCGGGATGAACATTTGGCTCAGCGCAGCGTTCACGCTGACGACGCTCATCATCTCCGTACCGTCGGCGATCAAGACCTTCAACTGGCTGGGGACGCTCTGGCGCGGGAAGCTGCGCTTTACTACGCCGATGCTCTTCGCCATCGGCTTTGTCTCCACGTTCGTCACCGGCGGGCTGACGGGCATCTTCTTGGGCAACCCGACGATTGATATCCAACTGCACGACACCTACTTTGTCGTGGCGCACTTCCACATCGTTATGGCGACAAGCTCGGTCTTCGGGGTCTTTGCGGGCTTGTACTACTGGTTCCCGAAGCTGTTCGGGCGGATGATGGACGAGCGGCTGGGGAAGCTGCACTTCTGGCTGACGTTTTTGGGGATGTACGCGATTTTCTTCCCGATGCACTACCTGGGCTTCATGGGGGTGCCCCGTCGGTACTATGGATTCGGTGTTCTGCAGTACCTGCCCCCGGATGCGCAGAGCATTCAGGTGTTCATTAGCATTGCGGCGTTTGCCGTGGGGGCGGCGCAGGTGCTGTTCCTAATCAACTTCGTGCGGAGCCTGTGGTGGGGGAAGAAGGCGGATGCCAACCCGTGGCAGGCAACGACACTGGAGTGGCAGGCACCCTCTCCGCCGCCGCACGGGAACTGGGGTGAGACATTGCCGGTGGTCCACCGCTGGGCGTACGATTACAGCGTGCCTGGAGCATCCAGCGACTTTGTGCCGCAGACGGTGCCGGTGGAGCAGGAGCCTACGGGTGAGCCTGGACGCCGGGTGCATGTGGTCGCCGGTACGGCGCCCTCCGGAGATGGAGGCACTGGAAACGGTGCCAACGGGCATGCCCATGGGAATGGAGATTCGGCGGGGAGCTGACCATGCAGGTGCGCGTTCCAGTCCGGCGCCGGTCGGGAGGTAACATTGGGCAGTTCGGGCGGGATGGCTTCCCGCCGGGTGGGGGTGGACCGTTGATGCCAACGGGACAGCTCTTCATGTGGCTGCTCATCGTTGGGGTGACGATGCTCTTTGGGGCGTTCTCCAGCGCGGCGATTGTACGCATCGGCACCGATGGGCGGATGTTCCCGCTTCCCTCGATCGTGTGGGCAAATACAGCCGTGCTGTTGGCAAGCAGCATCACGCTTGGGATGGTTCAGTGGCGCGTCCGTAGGCGGCGCTTTGCTGAGTCCGTCCCGACCGGGCTGCTCTGGCTTACGGTGGCGTTGGGTGGGCTATTCGTGGCGGGGCAGCTCAGTGCTTGGCGCGAGCTAATGGCTCATGGGCTGGGCTTGGCACGCATGCCCGCGGTGGATTTCTTCTACGTACTGACGGCTGCGCATGGATTGCACCTGCTGGGTGGGCTGATTGCGCTGGGGGCGCTGGTGGCGGTGCGGAAGCGTCCGCTGGTGTTCCAACGGCGTCTGGCGCCGACGGCGCTGTACTGGCACTTCCTGACGGTGGTTTGGATTGGATTGCTTGTCCTGCTCGTGACCCGATGATGGTACACCAACGTGGGGAGGAGACAATGAGCGCGCATGTACAGGTGGTGGAATCCCGCTCCCCTTGGGCTGGGGGCATCTCCCCGTTTGGGGTGAGCTGGCAAAAGCTCATGATGTGGATCTTCATCCTCTCGGACGCCTTCATCTTCGGTAGCTTTCTGGTGAGTTATGCCACCAGCCGTGCCAGCGTGGGGACGTGGGTGGATACGGGGAAGGTCTTCGCACTGCATATCGGAGGAACCGAAGTGCCGCTGCTGCTCATCGCCATTATGACCTTCATCTTGGTCAGCAGCAGCGGGACGATGGCGCTGGCCGTAGCCAATGCCTACGAGCGCAACAAGCGCGCAACGGTCCGCTACCTGACCTTGACCATACTCTTGGGGTTGACCTTTGTGGGCTGCCAGGCGTACGAGTGGACCCATCTCATCGTGGACTACGGGGTGCGCCCCTGGTGGAACCCCTTCGGTCCACCACAGTTTGGTGCATACTTCTTCACGCTGACGGGCTTCCATGGGCTGCACGTGCTCAGCGGGGTGATCTACCTGGCCGTCATTGCCCGTCAGGTTGCCAGGGGCGTGTACGACCGGCGGGGTTCATACGAAGCCGTGGAAGTTGCCGGGCTTTACTGGCACTTTGTGGACCTCATCTGGGTGTTCATCTTCACGATGTTCTACCTGTTCTGAGGGTGCGCGATGGAGCAGCCGATGGTGCAACAGAGCACGCATCACAGTGAAGCCGAAGGGGCTGTGCATGCTCCGATTCGAACGTATTTAGTCGTCTGGGGCTGGCTCTTTGTGCTGAGCGCCTTGGCGTACTTCGTGGATATAGCGCATTTGACGGGATGGCTCAAGACGGTGCTCCTGAGCATTTTGGCGCTGATGAAAGCAGGTTTGATCATGGCGTTCTTTATGCATCTGCGGTTTGAGCGCTTGTCGCTGGTGTACGCTATTGTTGCACCGCTGATTTTGCTAATTGCGATGGTTGCGGGGCTGGTCCCCGATGGTGTTGCAGTGTGGCTTCGGCGGTGAGAGGATGCGCAGCATGGGCACAGCGGTGCTGTTGCTTCTTGCACTGCCGGCGTCGGTGGGGTGGGCGCAGTGTGCGCTGTGCCGTTCGGCGGTGGAGAGCGGGGATCCAACCTTCGCCCAGGTGCTGCGTTCGGGAATTGTGCTGCTGCTGGTGTTTCCCTACCTCCTGGGGCTGATTGTGGGAATTGTGTTGTGGCGGGCTCGGCGGCAGCGCATGCGTGCGTTCCAGTGGCACGGCACGCAAGACTAAGGCTCCTGGGCGTGCCGGGGGAGGCAGTGCTGCCGTGTAATTTTGCAGCAGGCTGTCCGAGAACTCTCTCCCAATGCGTCGGCGCCCAGTGGTCATACGCCAGCATGATCCCAACGACTGCGGAGCAGCCGTGCTGGCGTCGGTTGCCACCTACTGGGGGCTGAGGATCCCGATTGCGTTGGTTCGCCAGTATGCGCTGACGGAGCGCGAGGGGACAACGGCGCTGGGCATTATCAAGGCAGCCGAGGAGCTGGGCTTCTACGCGAAGGGCGCGCGAATCCTGCCGGACATGTTGCCCGACCTGCCACTGCCCGCCATCGTGCACATGTTCATGATGCCGGGGCGGCGCCCGCACTTCGTGGTGCTCTATCGGGTGCAGCGCGAGCGGGTGCTCATAGGCGACCCCGCCGAAGGGCTCCGCTGGATGCCGATGGAGGAGTTCCTGGCGCAGTGGAGCGGGGTGGTTATCATCCTGGCGCCGCGGGAGGAGTTCCGGCAGGCGGACCTGGGGATTTCGCCGTTGCGGTATGTGCTGCGGTTGCTGGCACCACACCGACGCCGCTTGGCGCAGGCAACGCTGGGGGCGTTGCTGTATACGCTCTTGAGCCTGGGGTCGGCGCTCTACGCCGGCTTGCTCTTCGACGTGGTCTTCCCCACGGGCAATCTCGTGTTACTGCACGCGCTCGGGATTGCGATGCTGGGCACCATCGCCCTGCGGGCATTGTTTGGCTGGGTGCGTTCGTTGCTGCTCTTTGAGATCGTGCAGCGGGTGGATGCGGCGCTGGTGCTGGGCTACTTCCGCCACCTGCTGCGTTTGCCGCAGGAGTTCTTCGATGCTCGGCGCACCGGCGAGCTCCTTGCGCGTGTCTACGATGCCGTCAAGGTGCGTAATGCGATCGCCACCGCCGCCGTAACACTCCTGGTGGACGCCACGATGCTGGCGGTCGCCTTCGGGCTGATGTGGCTGCTCTCGCCAACGCTGGCGCTGGGTGCAATGGGGATGTTCCCGGCGTACGCTGCAGTGGTTGCGTTGCTGCGCCGTCCGATGCAGCGCACCCAGCGGGCGCTTGCCGAGCGCGGAGCGGAGCTGCAGGCGCACTTCACCTCTACGCTCTCCGGCATCGCCACGGTGAAGGCGATGACGGCAGAGATCGCAGCGCAGTGGAAAGCCGAACAGGGGTTTGTCAACATCGTGCGCCTCCTGGGGCGTTCGCTGCGGCAGCATCTGGTGGCGTCGCTGTCGGGGGAGCTGCTCGGGTCGCTGGCTCTGCTTGTGGTCTTCTGGGTTGGAGGCGCACTTCTGCTGCAGGGCAGGCTGAGTATGGGGGAGCTGGTGGCGTTTTCGTTTCTGGTGTCGCTCCTGACGCAGCCGCTGGGGCGATTGCTCTCGCTGCAGCAGACGTTGCAGGATGCGGTCGTGGCTGCCGAGCGGCTCTTCGAGATTCTGGTCCTGGAGAGCGAACCCCAACGGCATGGACGTGGAATCCGGCTGCGGGCGGAGCAGTTGCGAGGCGAGATCGAGTTCCGACGCTGCTCCTTCCGCTACGGCTTTGGCAATTTCGTGCTGCGCGAATGCTCGTTGCACATCCCTGCGGGGCAGATCACCGCCATTGTGGGGGAATCCGGTGCGGGCAAGACCACCCTGGTACGGCTACTGCTCAAGCTCTACCCGCTCACGGAGGGCGCAATTCTGCTCGACGGGGTAGACATCCGTGATCTGGACACCGAGTGGCTGCGCCGGGTCATTGGAGTTGTGCCGCAGGAGATCGAGCTTTTCCACGGGACGGTGTTGGAGAACGTTGCCTACGGGGATCTGCAGCCCGATCGGGAGCGCGTCATCCAGGTGTGCCGCCGCGTGGGGATTGACCGGATGATTGCACAGTTGCCCGCCCGCTACGATACCCTGTTGGGTGAACACGGGGTGCTGCTCTCCGGCGGGCAGCGGCAGCGCCTGGCAATTGCCCGTGCGCTGTATCGCCAACCGCGAGTGCTGGTGCTGGATGAGGCAACGAGCAATCTGGACCTGGCAACCGAGGAGCTGCTGCTGCGCCTGCTCGAGGAGCTGCGCCGTGAGGGGGTGACAATCCTGCTGATTGCCCACCGGCTCAGCACCGTGCGCATCGCCGACCGAATTGCAGTGCTTGCCGACGGACGCATCGTTGAGGAGGGAAGCCACGCCGAGCTCCTACAGCAGCAGGGCGTGTACGCATCGCTCTGGCGTCGGCAGCTTCCGCTTGAGGGCGAACTCCAGCTCTACCTATGATGCGGCAGCAGCACCAGGGCATGGATTGGAATTGGCTGGAGCAGCAACTGTTCCTGCCAGCGGAATCTGTACCGGAGACGCTGGAGTCGCAGCTGGTCCGCCCTGGACCGACGGGGATTTGGCTCTTCTGGATTGCCGTTGCTGGAGTGTTTGGGCTGCTACTGTGGGCGGCGTTTGCGCACATCGAGGTCGTGGTCCGATGCCGAGGGATGCTGCGCCCGCACGTTCCCGTGCACGTGCTGCGGAGTCCGGTGGAGGGCATCGTGGAGGAGCTGCGGGTGCAGTTGCACCAGGTCGTGCGCCAAGGGGATACGCTCGTGCGCTTCCGAGACTCAGAGGTGCGGGTGCGGCTGCGGACGCTGGAGCAGGAGTTGGCACACGAGCAGCTCAATGCCGAAGAGCTCCAACAGCTCCTGCAGCAGTTGCCCACCGGTGGAAGCCCGACGGAGCTGCTGGGGCAGCTCCCGCAGCGGACGTGGCGCAGTCCAATGGTGCAGGCGCTCGCGCAGCTTATCCGCAAGGACGTGCAGCTATTTGCCCGGCAGCAGGAGCTGCTCCGGCGGCGCTGGGAGCGCACGGCAGCGCTCTACGAACGGCAGTTTGCCAGTGGCGAGGAGTACGAGGAAGCCCTCGCAGCGGTGCGCGAGCTGGAGCTGCGTACGATGCAGTACTTGCAGTCGCGTCGCCAGGAGTTGGTCCAGCGGCTCGACGCTGCAGAGCACCGGCTCCAGGAGCTCCGCACGCAGCAGCGCCTACTGCGGGAGCAGTTGCGCTCGTACGTGCTCACCGCCCCTGTGGATGGGCAGATTACCGAGCTGCGCATCCCAGGCGTTGGGGCGTACTGTACCGCTGGGCAGGAGTTGCTTACCCTTACGCCGGAGGCACAACTGGAGGCGGAGCTCCTGGTTGAACCGGCAGATATCCTGTTGGTGCGCTCGGGGCAGCCCGTGCGCTACCTGCTCCAAGGCTACCCAGCAGGGCAGTGGGAGCGGCTCGAAGGGGAGGTACTCAGCGTTGCGGAGAACGTTGGCGCCACCGGCACGGGGCAGCCGGTCTACATCGTGCGGGCATCGCTCCGCAGCGAGCAGGTGCGCGAACGAGGCAGCGGAGTGCTCCTGCGGCTGCAGAAGGGGTTGCCCGTGCAGGCGGCGATCGTTATCGGACGCAAGCCCTTGCTGCGGTGGCTCTACGATCGCTCCCGCTCGATTGCCGAATCGGTGGTGCCGTAGCCGCACGCTCAGAAGCGCTTGCGCACAATTGCAAGCGCAGAGGCAACGGGGTGGGCACTCCCAAAGCATCCAAGCCCGCGGATGCAGAGTGCGCTCGAGGAGCCGCCATCCAGGTTCAGCGCCTCGACCGCTCCGAGCCGGCGTAGGAGCCGCGCCAGCTCCTCGATGGTGACACCAGCAGAGTACCCGTTTTGTTCGACGACAAGCAGCAGAAGGCGCTGGTAGCGGTCTATTCCAATCGCCGTTCGGGCTCGCCGCCGGTGGAGGAAGCGTGCCGAGACGGTCCCCTCCTGTGCGGCTTCGATCCGCACTGCTCCTGCGCGCAGCAGCCGAGGCGTTCCACTGCACAGCAGCACAATCTGCTGGCGCAGCCGTGGGAGCAGTTGGCTCTCCAGCCACACGGTGTCTCCGGGACGGGGGAGCGAATCAGCAGCCACCACGCTCCCCACCGAGAGTACGCAGCCCCGCAAGGGCATCGAGACCGCTCCCGACGCCGTATCCAGCACAAGGCACGGCGTGCGGGCATTCAGCGCAGGGCTGGACAGGTAGCGCAGCCGCAGCTTGCGCGTCCGCAGCTCCAGGGGCTCTGCAGCAGCAACAGCAGGCGCAGGAACCGAATCCAGCAGCTCCTCCTCCGCACCGAGGGGCGCAGGCGCAGGTGGCGGCGGAGGGATGGTATCGCCGGCAAAGCGTGTGTAGAGCACGACTCCGGCGGTGTCCTTCCGCCGATTGACCCCGGCGATGGGCAGCTGCGCGCCCGAGGGGAACCGCACGGAGAGCTCCAGCAGGAACGTATCAATGGTTGCGCGCCCGTATCGGTCTACGGCGATGCTGCTCCAGCGCTTGTACCGGTGCAGTTGCAGCGCTTCCCCCTCGCTGGCGGCCAATCCAACGGGGGAAGCCCGTGCAGACCAGAAGTACCCGTTGACTGCTGCCAGGATGGTTGCATCCGGCAACGTCGAATCGCAGCGGGCGATGAGTTCGGGAAGCGGCTCCGCTCGGTTCGGCAGCGCGGGGATGAGCCGAAGTTCGGTCGTAGGGGTTGGGGTAAAGTTCAGGAGATGGAGCCGGAGGGGGTGGGCTCCAGCGACTTGGTACATGCGGTAGCGTAGGCTGGAGTCCAGCAGCGTATCCTGGAGCAGCGTCCAGCGCGGGATAGCACGCTGTGGGCGACGCCGATGCAGGGGAGGGCGGCGCGAGGACCTCCGGAGAGCAAGCTTCCGGGCAGATTTGCTCGGAGTGCGCACGGTGCGCCGTTGGGTCTTCGCAATGGGCGGGTGCAGCGCAAGTGCGGAAGCATGCAGGAGTGGCTGTGGAGCGCTCGGCTGGGGCAGCAACGACAGGAATGTCCACAGCAGCAGTGTGCAGCTCATTGCCGCTCCTTGCGCCTCCACGATTGCCGAAGCTGCCGCCAGGAGTAGGGCAGGAGCAGCGAATGCGCCAGGTTTTGGACGTAGCGCAACTGCTGCTCCAGCGAGAGTCCCCGGTATACGCGCCATCGCCAGAGGGATTCCCCGACGGAGGAGCCCACGATGTAGCCCAGCAGGGCGTAGCTCAGGTATCCATGGTAGGGGAGCAGCGGAAGCCGAAGGAGCATTGCCCCGACGGCTGAGAGTGCAAGCGCACCCAGGAGCAGCGCGAGCTCGAGTGCATCCACTGCCAGGCGTTGGTATGGGTTAGCAACGAGGCGGCGCACCTCGCGGTTCCACGCCAACATTGCCGCCATGGTGAACGCCATTGCTGCCAGCAGCAGGGCAATGGGGAGCTGCACTGCGGGCGTGAGCGCGCCGGTGAAGAAGCCCTGTATTGCCGCCAAAAGCAAGTACTCAAGGTGGCGGCGGCGCACCTTGCGCGCCAGAACGGCTGCGTGGAGCGATGCGGAATGCACAGTATCCATGCGACTCACGCCAGGATGGCAAAATACGTAATTTCGCTGCCTTCGCTGAGGGCATCCCATGGAGCAATGCGCACGGGTGCTGAGCTGGCTCTCAGCCGGTGTGAGCGGGCTGCTGCACGCAGCAGCAAGACTGCTGCCACACTGGCGCGGTGCTGCGGCTGAACGCTCCCGATGGCGGTCAACGCTTCTGGAACAGCTCCCCACGGGCTGCCTGTGGGTGCACTGTGCCTCTGCGGGGGAGTATGAGCACATCCGCTCGGTACTGCGGAGGGTGAGAGATGAGCTTCCAGGGCTGCCGTTCGTTGTCTCCTTCTTCTCGCCGGCGGGGTATCGGCAGCATCGGCATGCGCCGGAAGCCGATGCGGTCGTGCTCATGGCGCCGGATACGCCCTGGGCGGTGCGCTGGGAGCTGGAGCGATTGCGCCCCGTTGCAGCGGTGTTTGTCCGTTACGAGCTCTGGCCCGGGCATCTCCGAGAGCTCCGGCGGCGGGGGATTCCGGCGATGCTCGTTGCTGCTACGGCTCCGCGCTCTTGGCTGTGGCGGCTTCCGCCGCTGCGGGGGGCACTCCGCTGTCTGCTGGGGAGCTTCCAGAGAGTGCTGGCGCTGGGAGAGGAGAACGCCTGCTACTTCCGCCGCTTGGTGTCCAAGGTGGAGGCGATCCCCGATCCGCGGTACGACCGCATCTGGGAAGCCGTTCAGGCTGCCCCGTCGGTGGAGTTCCCCACCGAGTACGCTG
The DNA here is from genome assembly GCA_030550275.1 of Bacteroidota bacterium. Lineage (GTDB taxonomy): Bacteria > Bacteroidota > Ignavibacteria > Kapaibacteriales > HRBIN21 > HRBIN21. The sequence continues at coordinate 197,207 of JAUQPR010000002.1, read as the reverse complement.
CCGGACGTTGGGTGCTGGTTGCCGGGAGCACCTGGGCTGCCGACCATCGCCTGCTGGCGCGGCTGCTGGAGGAGCTCCCGCAGGAGCTGGGGCAGCGGCTCACGCTCGTCCTGGTGCCGCACGTACCCGATGCAGCACACTTGCGGCAGGTGCAGCAGCTCTTCCCGCAGGCGCGGTGGTGGAGCCAGCCCGGGATGCCAGAGTCCGGCAAGCCCGCTGTGCTGGTGGTGGACCGGGTTGGGGTGCTCCTGGGGCTTTACCGCTATGCCCAGGCGGCGTACGTGGGCGGTGGATTCGGACGTGGGGTGCACAATGTGGTCGAGCCGGCGGCGTACGGCATCCCAGTCGCTTGTGGTCCGCGCATTGCTGCCTCTCCCGATGCTGTGCCGTTGCAGCGGGTTGGGGCGCTGTGGATTGTCCGCACCGCCGAGCAGCTCCGGCAGTGGGTGGAACGGCTCATGCAGCAGCCGCAGGAGTACGAGCGGGCAGCAGCTGCGGCGCGTGCGTTTGTGCGCGACCGTCTCGGTGGGAGTACCGTCGTAGCGCGCCAGCTTGTGGAGCTGCTCAGAAGCGGAGGAGCGCCTCCAGTGTCTGCCGAATCCGCTCCACCGTTGGGATAACTGCGTCCATGAGGCGCCGGTTGTACGGTACTGGGCAATCCGGCGCTGCACAGCGTTGCACCGGGGCATCCAACCACTGGAACGCCTCTGCGGCAACGGTTGCGGCAATCTCTGCGCCCATCCCGCAGGTCCAGGTGTCTTCGTGCACGATGAGGCAGCGTCCGGTCTTGCGGACCGAGCTGAGCACCCGTTCCACGTCCCAGGGTACCAGCGTGCGCAGGTCGAGGATCTCCGCCTCGATTGCCAATGCCTGCACCGCTTCCAGGACGCGGTAGAGCATCGCTCCCCAGGTGACGATTGTCACCGCCGTGCCCTCCCGCACGACGGCGGCACGTCCGAAGGGGAGGATGTACTCATCCCCGGGGTAGGGGCGCCGCGCTGGGGCGGTATCGTAGAGCGCGCGGTGTTCGAAGAAGAGCACTGGGTCGTTGCCCCGCAAGGCTGCCCGGAGCAATCCAACGGCGTCTTCGGCATTGGAGGGGAAGGCGATGCGCCACCCGGGGGCATGGGCAAAGACCGCCTCTCCGCAGACGCTGTGCCAGGGGTCGCCCGTTACTTTGCTGAACCCAACTGGGATGCGCACGACGATGGGGGCAGCGAAGGCGCCGTTGGTGCGCCAGCGGATGGTCCCGCAATCGTTGAGCTGTTCGGTGGCGGGATCGGCGTATTTGCGGAATTGGATCTCGGGCACGGGCAGCAGCCCTGCCAGCGCCATACCGACGGCACGCCCGATGATGCCCTCCTCCGAAAGCGAGGTATCAAAGACACGCTCGGCACCGAACTTGCGCTGTAGCTCCAGCGTTGCCCCGTGGACACCGCCTTTGACGCCGACATCCTCCCCGAAGACGAGCATGCGCGGGTTCCGCTCCAGCTCATGCTCCAACGTGCGCCGGATAGCATCCACCATGTTGATGCGCGGACCCTGCGGAGTGGGCGTGCTCGAGCCCCCTGAAGGGATGGCGCCCTCGGGGAGCAATCCCCCAACGCGCTGGGGAGAATCTGGCTCGAAGAAGAGATGGCGTCGTGCGGTTTCGGGTGCCGGTTCCGGATGCGCCAACGCCTCCTCCAGTGCTGCCTGGACATCGCGTTCGACGCGGTGGCAGAGCTCCTCCCACTGGGCGGGGCTGAGGATGCCCTTGCGCAGAAGGAAGCCGCGAAGCCGCTCCAACGGGTCGCGGGCAAGCTCCCGCTGGCGCTCCTCTGCGGATTTGTACGCCTGTGTATCGGCGCTGGAGTGCCCGCAGAGCCGAGGGATGTGGAGCTCCAACAACGCCGGACCGCTGTGCGAACGCACGAAGGCAACTGCTTCGCCGATGAGCGATGCAGCTTCCTCAGGGTCGGTTCCGTCGCCCTCCCACAGGCGTAGGTTCTGGAAGGAGCGGAGGTTCGGTACAATACGCCCGCCGGGAACCTGACGCGTCGAAGGCACAGAGATGCCGTAGCCGTTGTTCTCCACGAAGAAGAGCAGGGGTAATCGCAGCGTCGTTGCCATGGTCAAGGCTGCCCAGAAGCCGTTGGTGGCAAGCGAACCATCCCCTCCGAGCGCAACGGTGATGGCACCGTGCCAGGAGCTGTCTTGGAGCACCCGGACGCGGTACAGAATCGCCTGTGCCCAGCCCGCTGCAGGGGTATACTGCGCTCCCACGTCTCCGCTGGCAGGCAGTACGGTCACCCCACGTCGGGGGGGCAGGTTGAAGACAACGCCAATGTCCCGTCCTCCGTTCGGGCTGGTTGCCTTCCCCAGCGGACCGGCAAACGCCTCCGCAAGGGTTAAGCCCACGGAGAGCATGAAGGGGCGAGAGCGGTAGTAGACGGTTGCGCCGTCGTGGGGATGGCGCAGGTGCAAGCCCAGCAGGATTTGCGCCAGTTCGTGCCCCTTGGCGGAGAACTGGTACGTAATCTTGCCCGCCGGGAGAAGCTGCTGCTCCTCGAGCTCATCGATGCGTCGGGAGCAGAGCAGCAGGTAGGCGACCTCGTGCCAATCCACCGCGGTGTCCGAACGCACGGAGGTGCGAAGACGGGTCTGTTGCTCCATTGCTGCCGATACGTCAGCGCTTTTGCGGTGCAAACTTAGGCGTTGCGCAGCAGCCGTACAGGCAAGCGGCGCGACTGTGAGCGCCAGTGGTGTACTGTTTGGCGACAAAGCCGGATTTTTGTGCCGCAGGTAAGTCGCAGAGTGGGAGCTTCCTCCATGGCATCACCCGAGACCGTTCAACGGTGGCTGGCACAGCAAGGGTTGGTCAACACGGGGACGCTCTACTACAACCTTGCGCCGGCACAGCTCTACGAGCATGCACTCCGGAACGAGGGTGCGGTGCTTTCGGCTCATGGGGCGCTTATCGTACGGACGACGCCCTACACCGGACGTAGCCCGCGCGACAAGTTTATCGTCGAGGAGGACTCCAGCCGTGGGCATGTGTGGTGGGGGGAGGTCAACCGCCCCTTCTCCGCCGATGCGTTCGCTGCGCTCAAAAGGCGCCTGTTTGCCTACCTGCAGCGCCGTCCGCTGTACGTGAGGGATTGCTACGGCGGCGCCGATCCCCGATGGCGCTTTCCGGTGCGGATTGTCACCGAATCCGCCTGGCACAGCCTCTTCGCCTACAACATGTTCATCCCTGCCGAGGGCGGGGAGGAGTTCGATGCCCCGTTTACGCTCTACCATGCCCCGAACTTCAAGGCGGTTCCGGAGCTGGATGGCACCCGCTCGGAGGTCTTCGTCATCATCCACTTCGGCGAGCGCACGGCGCTCATCGGCGGCACTCCGTACGCAGGCGAGATCAAGAAGACGGTCTTCACCGTGCTCAACTACCTCTACCCGCTGCAGGGTATATTCCCGATGCACTGCGCTGCCAATGTGGGGCGCGAGGGCGATGTGGCGCTCTTCTTCGGGCTGTCGGGGACGGGGAAGACCTCGCTTTCGACCGATCCGGAGCGTCCGCTCATCGGCGATGACGAACACGGCTGGAGCCCCGATGGGGTGTTCAACTTCGAGAACGGCTGCTACGCCAAGACCATCAACCTCTCGCCCGAAGCCGAGCCGATCATCTACGCGCTGACCCGGCGCTTCGGCACGATTCTGGAGAACGTCGTCTACGACGAGCGCACGCGCGAGGTGGACTACGCCGATGCTTCGATCACGGAGAACACGCGGGCATCCTACTCCCGCTTCGCCATGGAGAACGTCGTCCCTGAAAACCGCGCTGGGCATCCGCGCAACATCTTCTTCCTGACCTGCGACGCCTTCGGGGTACTGCCGCCGATAGCGCGCTTGAGCACGGCGCAGGCGATGTTCCATTTCCTGTCGGGCTTTACGGCAAAGGTGGCGGGGACCGAGCGTGGCATTACCGACCCCGTGCCGACCTTCAGCACCTGCTTTGGGGCGCCCTTCATGGTGCATCAGCCCATGGTCTACGCTCGGATGCTGCAGGAGCGGCTGCACCAGCATGGGACACGGGTGTGGTTGGTCAACACAGGCTGGATCGGCGGCGGGTTCGGCGTGGGGCGCCGCATCAGCATTGCGTACACGCGGGCGCTGCTGCGAGCAGCGTTGAGCGGGGCGCTCGATGCGGTCGAGTACGAGAGCGAGCCCTTCTTCGGGCTGGCAGTGCCGAAGAGCTGTCCTGGAGTGCCGGCAGAGATCCTGCAGCCGCGCCAGCTTTGGGCAGATCCGGATGCCTACGACGCTGCCGCCCGACGGCTCCAGCGGCTCTTTGCTGAGAACTTCCAGAAGTTCCGTGGCGCGCTCGATGGCGAGCTGCTGCAGGAGGTTCCAGCAGAGCTGCTCACCGTGTGAGCATGCGCACGATCGACCCTTCGGAGCTCTCCTACCGGGAGCGCCACCAGTTGGTGCTCAGCGGCATTGCTCCGCGTCCGATTGCGCTGGTGGCAACGCTGGACCCACAAGGGCGGGCGAACTTGGCACCCTACAGCTTCTTCAACGCCTTTGCCTCGCATCCTCCGATTGTGGCGATTGGTCCGGCTCACTCCCTGCGCACGATGGTTCCCAAGCACACGCTGGAGAACCTGCTGCAGACGCGGGAGTGCACCATCAGCGTCGTCACCTACCGAATTGCCGAGCAAGCCAACCTTGCCTCCGCCGAGTACGATGCCGGGGTGGATGAGTTCGCTAAAGCTGGCTTGAGCAAGTATCCCAGCCAGCGAGTGCGCCCGCCAGGGGTGGCGGAATCGCCCTTTATCATGGAGTGCGTCCTGCTGGAGCATATCCCGTTGGCGCGGGAGCGCGGAGGCAACGGCAACCTGGTGCTGCTGGAGGTGGTGCTCTTCCACGTTGCTGAATCCGTCATGGTCAACGGGCGCATTGACCCGAACCGGATGGACTTGGTCGGACGGCTGGGATACAACTGGTACTGCCGGGCATCTGGGACTGCGCTGTTTGAGATTCCGCGCCCGAGCGGCTGCGGCATCGGCATTGATGCATTGCCTGAGCCGATTCGGCACAGCCCCGTCTTGACCGGGCAGGACCTGGCGCTCCTGGCAAGCGTGGAGCGCATTCCAGAGCCCGACCCGGAGTTCCCACGCTTTCCCGAAGGGCTCCGTGCCGATTCCGTGGAGATTGAGCTTGCAGCGGGGCAACCCTGGGCAGCGCTCTTTGCTTTCTTGCAGATGCCCGAGCGCGAACCCGTCCAGGAGCAGCTCCTGCTCCACCGCATTGCCCAGGCGTTTCTCCGCCAGAGGCTGGTTGAGGAGGCTTGGCAAACCCTGCTGCTGCAGGAGACAGCGCGCTTGAGGGGAGTCCGCGACGCCACGTAATTTTGCGTCCGTGGCACAGCCGAGTGCGGGCAGATGGGATTGGGCGATATCCGCTGGCTCTCGGCGGTGGCGATCGTCGTTGGTGCCGCCATCATCATCACGTTAGAGCGCCTCTTCCCCTACGACAAAGGGCAGAAGTTCTTCCGCGAGGGCTGGTTCTACGACTTCTTCCTCTACACCATCGCCCAGAGCTACGCGCTCGGGATGGTCATCTCCTTCATCATCGAGTTCATCGACACGCACACGGGGTTGTCGCGGCTGCGCTTGGTATCGGACTGGCCCATATGGCTGCAGTTGCTGTTCTTCCTGGTCACGCACGACTTCTACATCTACTGGTTCCACCGTCTGCAGCACACGCATCCGCTCTTCTGGCGCATTCACGAGGCGCACCATTCGGCGCAGTCGGTGGATTGGCTCTCCGGCTCGCGCTCCCATGCCCTGGAGATTCTGATAAACCAGACCGTCGAGTTCGCCCCAATCGTGCTGCTGGGTGCGCCCCCGGAGGTAGCGGTCCTCAAAGGCACAATCGATGCGCTCTGGGGCATGTACATCCACTCCAACATTGACGTGCGCTCGGGCTGGCTGCAGTACATCATCAACGGTCCGGAGATGCACCGGTGGCATCATGCAACGGACCCGGAGGCGCACAACAAGAACTTCAGCACGAAGCTGGCGATTTGGGACTGGCTCTTCGGGACGGCATACTTCCCGCCGCTGCAGAAGCCCAAGGGCTACGGGTTGAGCGATCCGGATTTCCCGCTCAGTCGCCAAGACCTCCCGCTGCCGCAGCGGCTGTGGATGGATGTGGTCACGTACTTTCGGCAGCAGCTCCACGCCTTCCGCCGGATACCCCAGCGGGTCTGAGCTACTCTGCCCACAGCGAGGTGAAGCGGAAGCCGCGCCCGTCGAAGAGCCCTCGGTCGCTGAGCTTGAGAGCGGGGATGACCAGCAATGCCATGAAGGAGAGCGTCATCAAGGGTGCGCGCAGCGGCGAGCCCAACTGCTTTGCCCGCTGGTCGAGCGCAGTGTACAGGCGCGCAACGGTGTAGCCGTCCTCCGGGCTCATCAATCCCGCAATCGGGAGCGGAAGCACCAGCACCTCTTCGCCCTCGACGACGGCTAAACCCCCGCGGTGTTCGATGACGGCATTGACAGCGCGGCAGAGCTCCTCATCGCTTGCGCCGACGGCAATGACGTTGTGGGAGTCATGGGCAACGCTGGAGGCAAGCGCCCCGCGCCGCAGTCCGAATCCGCGGATGAGCGCCACTGCTGGAGGTGCATCGGTGTAGCGGTTGACCACCGTGAGCTTGAGGATGTCCTGTTCGGGGTCGGGGAGCACCTCGCCGTCGTGGGTGCGGACGGGAAGGAGCAGCTCGCCCGTCAGGAGCTGTCCGTCGTAGGCTTCGATGACCCGAGCCCGTGTCCCCTGCGCTGGGAGCCGGAACTCCTCCACGCGCTTGGGGCGGGCACGGAATTGGTTGGGGCACTCTACGCTGCGATGCTCCAGCAAGGGCTTGCCCTCGCTGGCTACGAGCTCTCCGTTGATGTACGTGCGCAGGACGCGGAAGTCGGTCAGGTCCTCGACGACGATGAAATCGGCGGGATCGCCCACCCGGAGGAAGCCCACGGGGAGCCCGTAGTGCTGCACCGGATGCAGCGAAGCCGCCCGCAGCACATCGAAGAGGTCGTATCCCAATGCCACCGCGCGGCGAACCAGCTCGTTGATATGCCCCTGCACCAAGAGGTCGGGATGTTGGTCATCCGTGCAGAACATGCAGGACTCCGGATGCAGCCGCAGCAGCGGATGCAGGGCATCGAAGTTGCGCGCAGCCGAGCCCTCGCGGATGAGGATCTTCATGCCCGCAGCGATCTTCTCCAGTGCCTCCTCCAGCTCGGTGCACTCGTGGTCGGTGGTGATTCCGGCGGCGGCGTACTGGCGAACCTGTTCGCCCCGCAATCCGGGGGCATGCCCGTCAATTGGGCGTCCCATGGCGCGGGCAACGGCAAGCTTTGCCAGCACGTCAGGGTCGCCCGAGAGCACGCCGGGGAAGTTCATCATCTCGCTCAAGTAGGTGATGCCTTCGGTGAAGAGCGTGCGGATATCGTCGGCGCTGAGTTCGGCTCCGGCGCTCTCAAACCGTGTGGCGGGCACACACGATGGGGCACCGAAGCAGAACTTGAAGGGCACTTGCTGCCCAGTGCGCATCATATAGCGGACGCCTTCGATGCCGAGCACGTTGGCGATCTCGTGCGGATCGGAGACCGTTGCAACCGTGCCGTGCACCGTTGCCAGACGCGCAAACTCCGGCGGTGGAAGCAGCGAGCTCTCCACGTGAACGTGGGCATCCACAAAGCCAGGGAGGAGGTAGACCCGCTCGACCTGCTGGGCTTCCATGGGCACAATCGCTTGGATGCGCCCTTGGTGGACGGAGAGCTCGGCGGGGAAGATCCGGCGGGCAAAGAGGTCGACGACGAACCCGCGTTCGCGGACGCTGTGCTCCATTGTACTGTGGCGGCTTGGGGGACGACGCCGAGGGCAAAATTACTGCTCCTCGGGCGGCTTGAGCCGGTACATCGCCTCGATGAGCTCGGCGTAGTTGCGTTCGACGACGCTGCGGCGGATCTTGAGCGTCGGGGTGAGCTCGCCACTCTCAATGGAGAAGGGCTTGGGCAGCAGGGTGAAGCGGCGGACCCTCTCGTAGCGGGCAAGCGGGCGCTGGAGGCGGTCCAGCTCGCGCTGGATGAGCTCCTGGATTGCCGGGTGCTGCACTAATGCCTCGGCAGAGCTTTCCGCAATGCCGTGTTCGGCAGCGTAGGCAGCCAGAGCTTCGAAATCCGGCACAATCAGCGCTGTGCAATATGGGCGCCCATCGCCGATGAGCAGGCATTGGTCGATGTAGGGACTCTGGCACAGGAGCTGCTCGATGGGCTGGGGAGCGATGTTTTTGCCGCCGCTGCTGACGAAGATGTGCTTCTTGCGGTCGGTGATGATGAGGTTCCCGCGGGCGCTCCAGCTCCCGATGTCGCCAGTGTGGAGCCAGCCCTCGGAATCGAGCGCCTCGGCGGTGGCATCGGGATCGCGCCAGTAGCCCTGCATGATGTTGGGACCGCGCGCCAGGATCTCCCCATCCTCCGCCAGGCGGATCTCCACGTTGTCCAGAGGCTTGCCCACGGTGCCCAGCTCGATATCGTCGAGGCGGTTGACGGTGAGCACTGGAGCAGCTTCGGTCAAGCCGTAGCCCTCGAGGATGGGGATGCCGATGGCGAAGAAGAATTCGGCAACATCCACCGGGAGGGCTGCCCCACCGGAGACGAAGAAGCGCAAGCGCCCGCCGAGGCGTTCGCGAAGCTTCCGGAGGACAAGGCGGTCGGCAAGCCGCAGCTGTGCAGCCGTTGCAGCGGAGAGACGCCCCCTGCGTTGCCGTTCATGCCATGCCCGACGTCCGACCTCAAGCGCCCAGAGGGCGATGCGCTGCCGCAGCCGAGGCTGTTGCGCCAGGGTTGCCATCACCCGGGCGCGTGCGCGTTCGAAGAGCCGGGGGACGCTCGTCATCACGGTTGGGCGCACCTCGGTGAGGTTGCGCGCGACGGTCTCGATGGATTCGGCAAAGGCGATAGTCGCCCCGGCGGCGAAGGCGCTGTAGTATCCGGTGGTGCGCTCGTAGGAGTGGCTCAGTGGAAGATAGGACAGCAGCACATCCGAGGAATCGATCGGCACCGCCCGCAGCGCAGCTTTGACGTTCTCCACGACGTTGTGGTGGGTGAGCATCACCCCTTTGGGGACTCCGGTTGTGCCGCTGGTGTAGATGAGCGTCAGCAGGGCATTGGGCTGCACAGACGCTGCCCGTTCGCGGTACTGCTGCTCCCAGCGCGGCAGTTGCTCTGCGGGGGCGGATTCCAGGAACTCCTGCCACTGGAGCACGGGCACGCCACGCTCCTCGCTGAAGAGGAGGAGGTGCTGCAGGTACCCGATGCTGGACATCACCGGGCGCAGCTTCTGCCACTGGAAGCGGTTGGAGAGGAAAGCGGCAACGGCTTGACTGTGGTCCAGGATGTAGGCGATCTGCTCACCAGTCAGTGTTGGGAACACCGGAACGCTGACCGCTCCGATACCGGCAATTGCCAGGTCCGCCACGACCCATTCCAAGCGGTTCTCCGAGACGATCCCGACGCGGTCCCCTGGAGCGATTCCCAAGCGGAGCAGTCCAGCAGCGCAGCGGTAGACCAGTGCAGCGAGCTCGGCGTAGGTCACCGGTTGGTAGCCTCCGGCGCGCTTGACCAGGAAAGCGGGCTTGCGCGCTCCCCGCTCCGACTCCGCCAGGAACCGGTCAACGACCTGTAGGAACAGCTCAGGGATAGTGCGGAAGCTCATGATGCCCGTGCGATGTTGCCAAGCGAAGATACGGCAGGTGCGGGCAATCCAAGAGCGCCTGGGAGTCTCGGGCAGGCAAGCCGACGGTGGTGGGGATGCGTTGCCGGCGCAGCTCCCCTTGCATGGAGGCTGTCTGAGTGGAGGCGCGCTCTTCGTCTTGTGCTGCTGCAGTAGTGGGAGTGCAGATGTTGTGGGTGCAGCGGGTCATCCGGCTTGCGGCAAAGCCACGCGGTATCCACTTGGTCACCGAAGAGATCCTGGCGCAGCTACCGGAGCTGGGGCAGGTACGAGTCGGGCTGCTGCACGTATTTTTGCAGCATACCAGCGCGAGCTTGGCAATCAATGAGAACGCCGATCCCAGCGTGCGCTCCGATATGGAGCGCTTTCTGCGTCGCCTGGTGCCGGAGGATCCCCGGCTGTACGAGCACACGGTCGAGGGTCCCGACGACATGACCTCGCACATCAAGAGTGTGCTTCTGGGGTGCTCGCTGCTGATTCCCGTCATGGATGGGCGGCTGGGATTGGGCACGTGGCAGGGCATCTACCTGTGCGAGCATCGCGAGCGGGCGCGCCCGCGCACGCTCATAGCAACGCTGTGGGGAGAGGGTCGGGACGCAGCCGATGGCAGCATCCGTCGCTGAAGCCTTGGGGAACGCTGAGCCGCATGCCCGGCAAGCGTGGCGGACGGCGGAGATCGAGGAGTGGACGAACCGCTGGATTATCCATCCAGCAAGCTGGTGGTTGGCACAGCGGGCGGCTCGGTGGGGAATCCACCCGAATCTGCTGTCGCTGGCGGGGCTGGGAAGCGGAGTGGCAGCTGCGCTCGCCTACGGCTTTTGGCAGTACGGGTGGACCTGCTGGGTGGGATTCGCCTGCATGCTGCTCTGGCATGTGCTGGATGGAGCCGATGGGCAACTGGCACGCCTGACCGGAAAGAGCTCCGAGCTGGGGAAGCTCGTAGATGGAGTGTGCGACCACGGGACCTTTGCAGCGCTGTATTTGGCGCTGGGACTCTCCCTGCATTCGAGCGTGGGCGGATGGATTTGGGCGTTGATCGCGGGAGCTGCACTGAGCCACTTTGTGCAGGCAGGAGCCTACGAGCGGCAGCGCCAGCTGTACGAGTACTTCGTGCACTCCAAGCCCGTGCTTGCTGCCCGGTGGGAGCAGGTGCCCTGGGTGCTCCGTCCAGTGTATCGGCTCTACGCTGCTGTCCAACGCTGGCTGAGCGGAGAGGAGTTGCTGCTGCGCCAAGTGCAGAGCAGCAGTGCGGAGCGTGTCGCACGGCTGTACCGTCAGCTCCTGCTGCCGGTGGTGTGGGGCTGGAGCGTTCTGAGCTCGAACTACCGCACGGCGGCACTCTTTGTCTGCTGCCTGGCGGGGATGCCGCAGCTGTTCCTTGCCGGGGAGCTTGTACTGCTCAACGCTGCGATGCTGCTCCTGTGGGGATGGACCCGGAGGCGGCAGCAGCGCTTTGTCGAGCAGTTGCGTTTGGAGGCTGCATTGGTTGTTGGGTGAAGTGGCGGAGGGGAAGCGATGGTTCCGCATACCGGACCGCTCCTGGTATTGCTGCCCGGGCTGGGCGCGGTTGCCACAACCTTTCTCGCCGGGGTAGAGGCGATCCGGCAAGGGCGTGTCCGACCGATCGGCGCCTTTTCGCAACTGGGGCGTATTCCGCTCCAGGAGGATGGAGGCGAGCAGCCCGTGCCCGAGGTGCTGCCGCTGGCACCGCTTGAAGCGCTGCACTTCGCCGCGTGGGATATCTTTCCGGATGATGCCTACGAAGCTGCCCGCGCCGCTGGAGTGCTGCAGAAACAGGATTTGCACGCACTGCGGGATTTCCTCCGGCAAATCCGCCCAATGAAGGCGGTCTTTGACCGGCAGTACGTGCGCAAATTGGATGGTCCGCACGTCAAGCAGGGGCGAACGAAGCGGGAGCTGGCGGAAGCCCTCCGTGAGGATATCCGGCAAGCGAAAGCAGCCATCGGGGCGGAGCGGGCGGTTATGGTCTGGTGCGCATCAACGGAGGTGCACCTTGAGCTTGCGCCCTGCCATCGCTCGCTGCGAGCCTTTGAGCAGGGATTGGAGCGCAACGACCCGGCAATTGCCCCTTCGCAGATCTACGCCTATGCGGCGCTGCAGGAGGGCATCCCGTATGCCAATGCAACGCCGAATCGGGCAGCAGACATCCCCGCGCTGGAGGAGCTCGCCGAGCTCAAGGGAGTGCCGATTGCGGGCAAAGACCTCAAGACTGGGCAAACGCTGCTGAAGACGGTACTGGCTCCGGCGCTGCGGATGCGCCTCCTCGGCGTTCAGGGATGGTTCTCGGTCAACATCCTGGGGAATCGGGACGGTTGGGTGCTCGACGACGAAGGCAGCTTCCGCTCGAAGGAGGCCACCAAGTCCGAGGTGCTCGATGGGATACTCTCGCCGCAGCTCTATCCGGAGCTCTACGGGGAGCTGTACCACAAGGTGCGCATCCATTACTACCCGCCGCGTGGGGATGCCAAAGAGAGCTGGGACGTTGTAGACCTGGTGGGGTGGATGGGCTATCCGATGCAGTTGCGGGTGAATTTCTCCTGCCGGGATTCCATTCTGGCAGCGCCGTTGGTGCTGGATTTGGTGCTGTTTCTGGACTTGGCGGCGCGCGCAGGGTGGCGCGGTCCGCAATCCTGGCTGAGCTTCTACTTCAAAAGCCCGCACGTGCGCCCTGGAGAGCCAGTCCACCATGCCTTGGCGGAGCAGTACCAGATGCTCTGCAGGGCACTGCAGGGATTGGCTCTTCGGTGGAGAGCGGCGCAACAGACGCTCCCACAGGCATAATGCTCCGGCAGGCACTCATCATTGCCGCAGGACAAGGAACCCGCCTACAGCCGCATGCAACACATCCCAAGCCTTTGGTGCCGATTGCAGGGCGTCCGCTGCTGGAGTGGGTGCTGCGTGGGGTGGAGCTGGCAGGCTGCACAGACGCCGTGGTCGTCGTCGGCTATCGGGCGGAGGAGGTAACTGGATTCCTCCGCACCTACGCCGGGCAGCTCCGTTGCCGGTGGGTGCACAATCGGCGGTTTGAGGGGCAAAACGGGCTCTCGGTGCTGGCGGCGGCTCCGCTGCTGCAGGAGCGCTTCCTGCTATTGATGTGCGACCATATTGTGGAGCCGGAGCTGCTGTGCTGGCTTCAGCGCCAGTCGCTTCCGGCGCAAGGGATCGCCTTATGTGTGGATTTCCGGCTGGAGCGCATTCTCGATCTCGCCGATGCCACAAAGGTGATGGTCCACGAGGGCAAGGTGCGCGCCATTGGCAAGGAGTTGCAAGCCTACAATGCGGTGGACACTGGGGTGTTCGTTGCCGGCTCAGCTCTCTTGGCTGCGCTGCAGGCGGTAGTGGAGAGCCAAGGGGATGCCTCGCTGACCGATGGAGTACGCCGCCTTGCTGCTCTGGGGCAGGTCCACGCGCTCGATATCGGGGAGCACTTCTGGCAGGATGTGGATACTCCGGCGATGCTGGCACATGCCGAACGATGGCTGCAGCGCTACGGATGGAAGTTCGAGCGCAGCAGAGCGTGCAGTGGAACATTGGGGAATTTGCCCTAAGTTTGTGGCAGCGTCGGATGTCTCACAGCAACGTGAGGGCACCATGAGACTCTCCGCAGCACTTCCAGTGGTGCTTGCGCTCGTGGGGATGTACCTGGTGGGGTGTACGCCCAAAATCACGGAGGAGCAGCTCGAGCGGCTGCGTGAACTGCGGGCAGCGGAACGGCAACTGAACCAGGACATTGCGCGGAAGGAAGCCGAGAAAGGGCGTCTGCAAGGGGAGCTTGCGTCGCGGCAGCGCGAACTTCAGCAGTGCCAGAGCCAGCAGCAGTTCGTGCGAGAGAAGCTGGCAACATGGCCGAACTCCTGGCCCGACTACACACCGGCTCCACCCGCCCCACAGGAGCAGCCCGGGGTAGAGATCAAAACCCAGAAGAAGCCGCGCTGATGTTGCACAAGTAGCGGGAGGACACAATGAAGCGGTATCGTGCCGTACTGTTCTTGGCTGCGTGCGCAGCAGTTGTGGCGCAGCAGCCCCCCGAGCCGACCAAGCCCGATGAGCAGTTGACGAAAGCCGAAGCCGAGCTGCGGATTCAGGAGTGGCAGGCGAAGGTGTCGCAGTTGCAGGCGCAGTTGCAGGCTGTGAGCGGTGAAGTCCAGCGCCTGGAAGCACAGCTCCAGCAAGCCATCGCCGATATACGCAAGTGCAACGAGGAGCTCTATGCGCTCGTTGGGGCAACGCAGGCAGATATTGAGCGCTTCCGCCAGCGATTGGGGCAACTGGAGGGGCGCGTGCGCGAGTATCGCGGCTTGCCCGATGATGTCCTGGCGGACCGGCGTGCCGAGATTGAAGCGCTGGAGCGCGAACTCAACACCTTGCGCGGGGAGAAGATCGCGCTGCTGCCGGAGTTCTACAACCGCATTATCGAACTGGCGCGCGAAATCCGTGGGCTTTACCGGGAGAAGCGCGAGAAGACCTACACCGTTGGCACCTGGGCGCGCGATCGCGATTGCCTGTGGAACATCTCCGGCAAGCCGGATATCTACGCCGATCCGTTCCAGTGGCCCAAGATTTGGATTGCCAACACCGACCAAATTCGCAATCCCGACATCATCTATCCCGGGCAGGTCTTGCGCATACCACCTCCGGGTCCCAAGACACCGGAGGAGCTGCGTGCCGAGCGTTCCTACTACCGCAAGAAGCGCTTAGCACAGCAGCAGAGCGCAGTGCCAGCACAGCAGGAGACCCCGCAACAGGCGGCGCCGCAGACACCTTCAAAGCGTGGGGAGTGAGCGCGTCCTGATGGGGTGCTCGACCGCTCTTCAGGGGCGGCGGCACCCCCAGGACAGCTCCAACTGGAGAGCGGGCTTCTTCGTTTATAGCAGCGGAAGTTCGCAGAAGCAGCGCTGAGATTGCACAGTAGGTATGCCGACGGAAGTACTCGAGAAGCGCATCACACTGGCGGATGTCGAGCCGCTTGCGCTCTTTGGGGTCAACGACCAGTATCTCCACCTGATCGAGCGCCGCTTGGGCGGGGCGGTCATCGTGCGGGGCAATGTTGTTGTGCTGCGGGGTGATGCCGAAGAGATCGCCGCCCTGGAGGCGCTCTTTGCCGAGCTCATCTACCTTCTGCGGCGTAACGGGCGGTTGCTGCCGGAGGACGTTGCAACGGTGGTGGAGCTGGTTGCCGCTGAGCGTGGGCTGCGCTCCCCACAGGAGCAAGAGGAGGAGGTCATCTACGTCGGGCGGCAAGGGGCGATCCGTGCCCGTACGCCGAAGCAGTTGGAGTACTGCCGCCTGGTGCGCACCCATGATGTGGTCTTTGCCATTGGTCCGGCGGGGACGGGCAAGACCTACCTTGCCGTTGCCATGGCGCTGGCGGCACTGCAGCGGGATGAGGTCGGGCGCATTATCATCTCGCGCCCTGCGGTCGAGGCGGGCGAATCCCTGGGATTCCTGCCGGGGGACCTGCAGGAGAAGGTCGATCCCTACCTCCGACCGATCACCGATGCGCTCATCGAGATGCTCGGTGCGGAGAAGCTCCGCTCGATGATGGAGCGGCGGATCGTCGAGGTGGTGCCACTGGCGTACATGCGCGGACGCACCCTCAGCAACGCGTTCCTGATTCTCGACGAAGCCCAGAACGCCACCGTCGGGCAGATGAAGATGTTCCTGACACGGCTGGGTCCGCGCTCGAAGGCGGTCATTACCGGAGATGTGACGCAGATTGACCTGCCCAAGCCTTCGGCTTCGGGACTGGTGGACGTGCAGGAGGTGCTGCAGGGCATCCCAGGGATTGCCTTCGTTTACTTCGACCGCAGCGACGTCGTGCGCCATCGTCTGGTTGCCGACATTGTGGCTGCCTATGAGCGGCGGCAATGTGACCGCGCATCCGGTCACAACGGGCAATGATTGAGCTGTTCCGGGTTGGATTCCTCCAGGTGACCCTGGTGGATGTGTTGGATGTTGCAGCGGTGGGAGCGCTCTTCTACTGGCTCTATCGGGCGCTCTCCGACACACCTGCGGTGCAGGTGCTGCTGGGGCTGGCACTCCTGCTGCTTCTGAGCGTGG
This sequence comes from Bacteroidota bacterium, assembly GCA_030550275.1. Taxonomy (GTDB): domain Bacteria; phylum Bacteroidota; class Ignavibacteria; order Kapaibacteriales; family HRBIN21; genus HRBIN21. The sequence continues at coordinate 181,346 of JAUQPR010000002.1, read as the reverse complement.
TGGTGGAGGTGGGGAAGTTCGCTGCGTTGGGCTGGATTGTGCACACGGTGGCGGGCGTCTGGTTGTTGGCGTTCGTGGTGCTGTTCCAACCGGAGCTGCGTCGGGTACTGGTGCAGTTGACCCGGACGAAGCTGCTGCGGCTGCTCCTGCGTACGCCGATGGCGCCGGTGCTGGATGAGGTGCTGGAAGCCGTCACCGAGATGGCAACCAAGCACATCGGCGCGCTGATTGTATTCGCCGGCTCCCAGAGTCCGCGCTTGGTCATCGAAACCGGCGTGCCCCTGCAGGCGGTTGTGACCAAGGAGCTGCTGCTGTCGATCTTCAACCCGCGTTCGCCACTCCACGATGGGGCGGTGGTCATCGAAAATCAGCTCATCGTAGCAGCGCGTTGCATTCTCCCCTTGAGCGTAACGACGCATGTGACTGGTCGAGCCATTGGGACACGTCATCGTGCTGCATTGGGGTTGAGCGAGCAGATCGATGCCACAGTGGTCGTGGTCTCTGAGGAGAGCGGGGAGATCTCGATTGCGCACGGAGGCGTGCTTGAGCTTGGGGTCTCACCGGCTCGCTTGCGGGAACGTTTGGTCGAACTCCTTGGGGCAGGGCTACCGCAGGAGCAGCAGAGCTGATGCAACAACAGCAACGGAACGATTTCCCCGACCCTTACGCAGAGCTGCGCCAGATGCTCGTCGAGCACCTGCGGCGCCGTGGCATCCGGGACGAGCGGGTGCTGGCGGCAATGGCACGTCTGCCGCGCGAGCGCTTTGTGCATCCCAGCTTCGTGCATCGTGCCTATGAGGATGTGGCGCTGCCGCTGGGCTTCAACCAGACCATCTCGCAGCCCTATACGGTGGCGTTTATGACCTCGCTGCTGGAGCTCGAGCCCGGGGAGAAGGTGCTCGAAATCGGCACCGGTAGCGGGTACCAGGCTGCCCTGCTGGCGCTCATGGGAGCAAAGGTCTACACGGTCGAACGCCACTGGGAGCTCTACCAGCGGGCGCGCCGCATCTTTGCTGAGCTGGGGCTATCCATTCAGACCCGTTTCGGTGATGGCAGCATCGGATGGGCAGAGCATGCGCCCTACGATGCCATCATCGTCACGGCGGGGGCACCGCAGATCCCAAAGCCGTTGCTGGAGCAGCTTGCCATTGGGGGACGGTTGGTCATCCCGGTGGGCGACCTGCAGTCGCAAGTTCTGGTGCGGGTACGGCGTCAGTCCGAGCAGGAGTACCAGTACGAGGAGTTTGGAGAGTTCCGCTTCGTTCCGCTGGTGGGCAAGGAGGGGTGGCAGGACGTGCACAGCAAACCGAACCCGTCGTAGTGGTGCTCGTAGGAGCAACCGCGTCGGGCAAGACTGCAACAGTTCTGGAGCTTGCCCGATGGGTGCCGCTGGAGGTCATCTCGGCGGATTCACGCCAGATTTACCGCTATTTGGACATCGGCACGGCAAAGCCTACGCCGGAGGAGCGTCGGCGTGTGCCACACCACTGCGTGGACATCCGCGATCCGGACCAGTACTACAGTGCCGGTGAATTCGCCCACGATGCGCTCGAGCTGATTCCGGAAATTGCCCAGCGCGGCAAGCTACCGGTTGTGGTTGGGGGCTCGCCCTTCTACATCCACGCCCTCTGCTTCGGGCTCTTTGAGCAGCCACCGATGCCAATGCGGTTGGAGATTCGGCGCCAACTACAGCGACGGCTGCTGCAGCAAGGTCGCGATGCGCTCTATGCCGAACTCCAGCGAGTTGACCCCGAGTTGGCTGCGCGCTATCCCGACCGAAACCCCGCACGCATCCTCCGCGGCTTGGAGTTCTTCTACGCCACGGGGATCCCGTTGTCGCAGGCGCAGCGGGCATCTCCGGCGCTGCCGCGCCCCTTCCGCACGGTGTGGCTCGGCATCGCCTGGGAGCGTGCGCGGCTGTACGAGCGCATCAATCGCCGAGCAGAATGGATGTGGACACACGGGCTCGTCGAGGAGACCCAGCGGGTCTTGGCAATGGGGTTTGCACCCGATTGCCCTGGACTCAACACGCACGGCTACAAGGAGTGTGTTGCATACATCCGCGGGGAGCTCACCGCACAGCAGGCGCTTGCGCTGATGCAGCGCCGCACTCGGCAGTACGCCAAGCGGCAGTTGAGCTGGTTCCGGCGTTACGAGCACATCCACTGGCTCGCAGGCGATGCCCCCGAGCGGCTTGCCCAGGCATGCTACGAGCTCCTTGCTCGCCAGGGGGTGCTATTGCGGTGAGAACGACGCTTGAGGAAGGAAGCGGCGGTGCACGTAGACGTGCAGGAAGTAGCTGTGGGCGTATGTGCGGGCGCGGGTATCGAACACGCGCACGAGTTCGTACTGGGCGAACCGAGGGTCCGAACACACAGCATCGGCTTCTGCTGTCAGGCAGACGCGGTCACGGCAGCGGCTCTTGAATACGAATGCTGCAGGGGCATGCCGGAAGACATACGCCAGGATGAGCGTGTCGCGTGCACTCCCACTCCAGCGATGGCGTGCCAGAAAGGCATCGGTGAGCCGACCGAAATCAAGAGTGCGCAGCCCCGTGCGGTAGGGGATGAGTCCGGCATCGGGGTAGACCACAATCCAGGCATCCGCTGGAAGGAGGCGGCGGAGTAGCTCCGCTGCAGCGGTGTGCTCCTCTCGGAGAAGCTGTTCGTAATCGCGCAGGAACTTCCGCCCCTCCCATCGCCAGAGCGCTACCTGGGCGATGCACTGCACACCGATGAGAGAGAGTACCACCGCGGACACTGCCCGCGCACGCTCTGGGCGCGCCTCCGGACGTATGGTGCGCCGCCCGCTTTCCGCCAGTAGTGCTGCTCCGAGTAGCCCCAGCGGATAGAAGGGCACCCAGAAGCGGTGGGCATAGTTCATCGTCAGCTCGCTGCGGGAGTAGCTAAGCAACACCACCGCCATCCCAACGCCCAGTGCCACGCCGATTGGGAGCAGCGGGCGGAAGCGGCGCAGCCAGGCGCGGCTCTCCTCCCACTCCGGAAGCGCAAGCATCAGTGCAGCAACCCATGCTGCTGCCCAGGAGAGCGCTGCGAACTCCGCAAGCGAACGCACTGCATGCGCGGTGAAGCTGCTTCCGAGCTTTGCCCAGTAGGTGTTGGGAAGGAGGGCACCGTAGACCGACCAGCGCCACAGCGTCACCGCGCCCAGGGGAAGCAGCACCAGCACCGCTAATGCCAGCGTCCACCTCCACGGTACCGCACCGGTGTAGCTGCTCCACAGCAGCGCGCCGATGAGCAGGGCGCTGAGAAGAACGCCTTCCGGACGGACCATCGCCAAAGCTCCCAGAGCAAGTGCCGCCCCAAGCAGCGCGCGAAGGTGCTGCCGGCGCTGAAATCGCACCGTACACCACGTTGCTGTCAGCAGAAGCGCCAGGAAGAGCGTGGTCTCCAAGCCGCTGAGCGCGTGAGGGAAGAGGTCTGCCAGCGTGTAGTACAGCAGAATGGCTGCAGCGCGAACGCCCGCACGTACCTCCAGCTCCGTTAGGAAGCGCCACAGTACAAGCCCCGCTCCGAAGTAAGCGGCGATTCCCACCACCTTGGCGCTCAGCTCCGGCGGGATGCCGATATGGGTGCCCGCAGTCAACAGCGCCAGAAGGAGGGTGCCAGTGTAGCCTTCGACCGGTGGCTCACCGGGGTTCCATGTGGGGATTCCCAGGCGTGCCCAGTTTGTGGCGTAGCGGAAGAGGATGTACGCATCGTCAACGGTCCAGGTGGGGGCGCTCCACAGCGTCAGCCCTGCATACGCCAGCGCTATGCCGAGGAGGAGGATGCCGAGCTGCCCTTCTCGAACGCCTCTGCCCATTGGAGCATCACCGAGTGTGGCACTCAGATGGGGAATTGCGCGCTGCTCCGTTGCGTCCGGCTCATTGGAGGGCAGATAGGCTCAGTGCCGGCAATTCGCGGCAGTACTGCTCGTACCAACGGACCATGCGCTGGATACCTTCGGGGAGGGAGACCTTCGGTGCCCATCCCAGGAGAGCTTGTGCCAGACTGATATCGGCTTGGGTGGAGCGGACGTCTGCGGGGTGGGCTTCGCGGTACCGGATGCGGGCACGGCGCCCGAGCGCTTCCTCCAGCAGTGCCAGGGCATCGCGCAGTCGGACTCGCTGGCTATTGCCCAAGTTGATGATGGCGTAGCCGAGCGGGCGCAATGCACGGAGCGTACCTTCGGCGATGTCGTCAACGTAAGTGAAGTCGCGCTCCTGCGAGCCATCGCCGAAGATCTCTATCTCCTCCGCGCGCAGCAGGCGCTCCATGAAGATGTACAAGCTCATGTCCGGACGACCGGCAGGACCGTACACCGTGAAGTAGCGGAGCACCGTCACGTCAATGCCATGCAGATGGTGGTAGGTGTAGCAGAGGAGCTCCGCAGCCCGCTTAGAAGCTGCGTACGGGGACAACGGCTGTGCTGCGGCATCCTGTTCGCGGAATGGGGGAGTGGCTGCCCCGTAGACGCTGGAGGTGGAGGCTTGCACGAACTTCGTAATCCCGTACCGCCGGCACAGCTCGAGCAGATTCAGCGTGCCGGTGAGGTTGGTTTCGTAGTAGAGCCACGGGTTCTCCACACTTTGGCGCACTCCGGCACGAGCAGCCAGGTTGAGGATTGCCTCCGGAGCGGAGGCGGCGATCAGGGGCTCCAAGCGCTCTCGGTCTGTGATGTCGTACCGGTAGAAGGTGAAAGCTGCGTGCTGCTCCAACTGGCGTAGGCGCCACAGCTTGAGGCGTGGGTCGTAAGCATCGTTGAGGTTGTCAATGCCGATGACCCGATGCCCTGCGGTGAGCAGAAGTTCACTTACTCGCCACCCAATGAAGCCGGCACACCCTGTCACAACGTAGGTTCCCATCGCCCTCCCGGCGCCGTGCCCCCAACGGGATTCGAACCCGTACCGCCACCTTGAAAGAGTGGTGACCTAACCCTTAGTCGATGGGGGCAGTTCCGCAAGTGCAAAATTACAGTCCTGTTGCCGATTTTCGGGCAAAAAAAGACCCGGGTGCCGTTTCCGGCAACCCAGGTCCTGTGGTGGGAAGGTGGGAGCGTCGGAAGAGTACCCCAAAGGGGAAGCCCGTTGTCCAAGCTTCTGGGTGCAAAACTACGGTGCCCTCCCTGCGGGCTACAAGAGGGGATTTGCCGAACGGCGCTGTTTCCGGGACGAACGGCGGAGAGCTCGGGACGAACGGTTATCGCGGCGGGCGGTGCTGGGGCTTCCGAGCACGAAGGTGATGGAGTAGCAGTAGCTCGACCTCCTTTGGGAAGCGGTACTCGAAGAGGAGATAGCGGGCAAACTGCTCCTCGGTGAGCAATGGGCGTACGGCTTCGGTCCGCTGCCGGACCAGTTGTAGCAGAGCATTTTGCTGGGCAAGCATCTCCTGGATGGAGTGCTGGAGCTGGTTCGGGCTCGGACGCTCCTCCAGGAGCTGGTTCAGCCGACGGGAGAGCTCGTCCAGGCGCTGGAGGACGGAGTCAATCTGGCGGTTATACTCGGAGTAGCGCGTCAGAAAGCGCGCACTGGCGTCCTCATCGAGCCGAAGCTCCTCCAGCAGGCGGATGGTCTTCCAGCGTTCCAAGTGGCGCTTTGCAGCTTCCCAGCCACGCCGGGAAGCCTCCCAGCGCTCTTCGTATCCGGGGGGCGATTGCGCCCACAGCGCCAGCGTGCAGCCCAGAAGACTATGGAGCAGCAGCTTCCACATTGAGAGCTTCCAGCTCCAGGAGCAGTGTTTGCCAGAGGGAATCAGCAGCGGAGGCAGCCGGGAGCGTCACCGGCAACGCTGTGCCAGGGGGACGCGCAACCGGTGGGATCCCTGCGCTCCACTGGGCAAAGGTGAGCAGCCCTTCGGAGAACGGGAGCGTCTCGGGCAGAAGCTCCGCCTGTTGCACTGGCTCCGAGGGCGGGAGATGGTGCAGGGGAGGCTCCGGATGCGGTGGACGCAGACCCAACCACAGCAGCAGCCCCAATCCCGCGGCGGGCAGCAGTAGGCGAACCCATCGCCAGTGTTGCCGTGCGCCCTCCCGCTGCCAGCGCTGGAGCACGTGTACGGAGAGATTGCGCGAACGCTGTTCCAGCGAGCGCATCGGCTCCAGCTCATCAAGGCGTGCGAAGACATGCCGGAGCAGCTCCGCCTCGGCGGCTAAGTCCGGGTAGAGCTTGAGAGAGCGCTCCACGCGCTGCGCTTCTTCGGGCGGGAGTTGCCCAAAGGCGTAATCCGCCAGAAGCTGCTCCAGCTCAGCTCGGCTATATGTCCGTTCGCTCTGCTCCATTGGAACGGTGCTGTGGAAGGCGCCGACGGAACTCTTCCGCATATGGACCGTTGAGCAGTGCAGCGGCGATCTTGCGCACCGCCAGGAAGTAGTTCGCTTTGAGCCCGCCGATGCTGGTGCCCAGCATCTGCGAGATCTCCTCGTAGGAGAGCCCTTCGAAGTACCGCAGCACGAATGTCTCGCGCTGCTTCTCCGGCAACGTCGAGAGCAGGCGCAGGAAGTACTGCTCGAACTCCTGCCGCTCGTGCACTTGCTCCGGGGTCAGCGTCTGTGCAACGGGTTCCTCCTCCTCTGGGAAGGCTTGACTGAGCGGCATCCACTGGAGGCGGCGGCGCTGCCGGAGCATGCTCAGGGCTACGCGGACGGTAATCCGGTAGAGCCACGTCCGCAGCGTGCTCCGCTGCTGGAAGCGGTGCAGATGCTCAAAGGCGCGCAGGAAGACCTCCTGAGCAGCATCTTGAGCATCCTCGTGGCGCCCCAGATAGCGGTATGCAACGCTGTAGACGAAGCGCTGGTATCGCCGGACAAACTGCGCAGCTGCCCGCTCTCGGTCCCCGTTGCGGAATTCCTCGATGAGCTCTTCATCGCTTGCCAAGCTGAGCGCCTGAGGAGCTGGCACGGCTGCACCCCAGGATTGAGGAACTTCCCGTGTACTTAGACGGCACAAGGAGCGTGCCGGTTTATCGCCGCACCTCCAGGATCTCGTACTCCATGACCCCAGCAGGAACCTGGATGCGGATGCGCTCGCCGGCGGACTTGCCCAGCAGCGCCTTCCCCAGGGGCGAGCTCACCGAGAGCTTGTTGTGCTCGAAGTCCGCCTCCTCGGGGCTGACCAGGGTGTATTCGACCACGCTGCCGGTCTTGCAATTGCGCAGCTTGACGGTGGAGAGGATGTAGATCTTGCCGTCGTTGGGCAGCTCCTTGGGGTCGAGAATCCGTGCGCGCGCGAGGATCCGCTCCAGCCGTGCGATGCGCATCTCCAGCATCTCCTGGGCTTGGAGTGCGGCGTCGTAGTCAGCATTCTCCGAAAGGTCGCCATGAGAGCGGGCATCGGCGATCTTTTGGGCAATCTCACGCCGACCTTGGCTGCGCAGCTGCCGTAGCTCCGCCTGCAGCTCCTCAAAGCGCTCGCGCGTCAGGTAAATGACCTCCGACATGGCAGTCTTGGGCTTCAGGTTGGACATACCCTGGCTGCGCAGGCTCCAGTGTCAGCAGGTGCCCGAGCTTGTGCTGCTTGGTCAGCAGGTAGTGCCAGTTGTAGTCGTTGGGGGTGATTTCGATGGGAACGCGCTCGACGACTTCGAGTCCGTACGCCTCCAGCCCAACGATCTTGCGCGGGTTGTTCGTGAGGAGGCGCATTTTGCGGACGCCCAGGTCGCGCAGGATTTGGGCTCCGATGCCGTAGTCGCGCAGGTCTGGGGCAAACCCCAGATGGCGGTTCGCCTCGACGGTATCGAGTCCCTGCTCCTGCAGTGCATAGGCGCGAATCTTATTGCCCAGCCCAATGCCGCGCCCCTCTTGCTGCATGTACAGGAGCACGCCCTTGCCTTCGCGCTCGATGATGCGGAGCGCTGCATGGAGCTGTGGACCGCAGTCGCAGCGCAACGAGCCGAAGAGGTCCCCCGTCAGGCACTGCGAATGCACGCGCACAAGCACCGGTTCCTCCGGCTGCCAGGAACCCTTGAGCAGGGCAACGTGCTCCTGCCCATCCACGCGGTTGCGGTAGACGACGATCTGGAAGGTCCCCACAACCGTGGGCAGCGTCGCGCGGGCAACGGGTTCGACGAGCCGATCGGTCCGCAGCCGGTACGCAATGAGGTCCTTGACCGTGATGATAGCCAGCCCATAGCGCTGGGCGAACTCCAGCAGTTGCGGCAGCCGTGCCATGGTGCCGTCCTCGTTGAGGATCTCGCACAGGACGGCGGCGGGCTTGAGCCGCGCCAGCCGCATGAGGTCTACGGCAGCCTCCGTGTGCCCGGCACGGCGCAGCACACCCTCTTCAACGGCGACCAGGGGGAAGATGTGCCCCGGGCGAGCGAAATCCTCGGGCTTGCTCTCCGGGTCCGCCAGGGCTCGAGCTGTCGCGGCACGGTCGAAGGCGGAGATCCCCGTCGTGGTACCGTGGATGTAGTCCACCGAGACGGTGAAGCGCGTACCGTGGAGTGCGGTGTTGGTGCGGACCATAACGTCCAGGTTCAGTTCGCGCGCCCGCTGCTCGGTGATGGCAACGCAGATGAGCCCCCGCGCCTTCGATGCCATGAAGTTGATAATCTCCGGCGAGCAGAACTGCGCGGCGCAGATGAGGTCCCCCTCGTTCTCCCGGTCCTCATCGTCCACGACGATGACCATGCGACCGGAAGCGAGCTCGCGGAGCGCTTCCTCGATCGTGTTGAGCTGTGCGGTCATGGCGCGCAATGGCGCGGGTGCTACTTCTTGAGCACGGTTGCGATAGCGGACTTCTCCAGGCGAATGCGCGTGTTGTCAGCAATTTGGAGCACGACGACGCTGTCCTCGATATCGGTCACCGTACCGTGGATGCCCGCAGTGGTGACGACGCGGTCGCCCTTCTTCAGCTCGCTGAGCATCTTCTGGTGCTCCTTCTGGCGCTTGATCTGCGGGCGCAGAATCATCAGGTAGAAGATGAGCAGGATGGCGCCGAAGAAGAGCAGCGTGCTCAGGAGCCCTGCCATCGGGTCGGCGCCTTGTTGCGGTGCAGCAGCAGCGTATGCAAACGGCATGTTCGGGGACCTTCAGGGTGCAACCTCTGTTTGACGGAGCTGCTCCAGCATGGAGCGCTTCCAGTGACGAAAGCTGTTCTGGCGTATTTTCTGGCGCGCCTGCTCCAGGAGCCAATGGTAGAAGGCGAGGTTGTGTTCGGTTGCCAGTTGCAGTGCGGCGATCTCCCCCGCAAGGAAGAGGTGGCGCAGGTAGCCCAGCGTGACGTTCTGGCTGACGTAGAAGGGCAGGGCAGGGTCGATCGGTTCATCGCTCAAGCGCCATCGGGCGTTGCGGATGTTGAGCTTGCCGCGGGTGGTGAAGAGCTGCCCATTCCGGGCGTTCCGCGTAGGGAGGACGCAATCGAAGAGGTCAACGCCGCGTTCGATGGCTTCGAGCAAGTTCTCCGGCGTGCCAACGCCCATGAGGTAGCGTGGGCGCTCGGCGGGCAGCACCTCTACGGAGACCTCGACCATCTCGTACATTAGCTCAGCAGGTTCGCCTACGGAGAGCCCGCCGATGGCATAGCCATCGAACTCCCATTGGCAGAGCTCTTGCAGGCAGAGACGGCGCAGCTCAGCGTAGGTGCTCCCTTGCCCGATAGCGAAGAGCAGTTGAGGGTAGCCGTAGAGCGGCTCGGAGTTTTGGAACGCCTCCAGCGACCGCCGTGCCCAGCGCAGCGTGCGCTCCATGGCAGCAGCGGCAACGTGCCGGTCTGCCGGATAGCCGATGCATTCGTCGAGCACCATCATGATGTCCGAGCCCAACTGGCGCTGCAACTGGACCACCCCTTCGGGGGTGAAGTGGTGGAGCGAGCCGTCGATGTGGGAGCGGAATTGGACGCCGTCCTCGGAGATGCGCCGGAGCTGCTGGAGCGAGAAGAGCTGGTAGCCGCCGCTGTCGGTCAGAATCGGTTTGTGCCAGCCGATGAAGCGGTGCAAGCCCCCAAAGTGCTCGATGACGGCGCTTCCCGGGCGCAGGTATAGGTGGTAGGCATTGCACAGCAGGATCTGCGCGCCCAGCTCGTGCAGGCGGCGATGCTCCAGTGCCTTAACGGCGCCTTGGGTGGCAACGGGCATGAAGGCAGGGGTCTCAATGGCACCGTGCGCCGTCTCCAGAATGCCGACGCGTGCACGGCTGCCACTATCGCATGCCACAACGCGGAAGCTCATCACCGCAGCGTGCGTATCCACCACGGGAGCCACAGACGAGAAAGCAGCAGGCTTGCCGTAAGTCCCACCACATCGGCTGCCCAGTCGGTCGCATCGGGGATGCGACCGGGAACGAAGCGCTGGTGCCACTCATCGGTGGCGGCGTACAGGGCGCCGAGAAGGAGAACGGTGCCCCAGAGCTGCCACCGCTTCCAGTGCGGTCGATGCGCGCTCACGCTCAACAGCAGGCACGTTCCAAAGCCTGCGTAGAGCAGTGCGTGCAGGAGCTTGTCGCTCCAGGGCAGTGTCCGCGGAGTCTGCAGCCCGGGAATGTGCGAGAGCACTCCGATACCGAGCGCGTAGAGCAACGTCAGGAGCAGTGCAAGGCGCTTTCGGCTCATTGCGCCAGCTCCGAGGGCAGTACTGCCGGCAGCGCGGCGATGAGTTCGGAGGCGGTCAGGCTCTCCATGGAGCTGGAGCGGACGCAGTGGTCGCCGGCGGCGCTGTGCAGGAATGCTGCCAGAGCCGCCGCCTCCAATGGCTCCACTCCGCGCGCCAGCAGCGCACCGAGCATCCCCGCCAGCACATCCCCGCTGCCAGCGGTTGCCATTCCGGGGTTGCCCCCGAGGTTCCAATACGAGCGCCGACCATCGGTGATGACCGTTGGAACATGCTTGAGCAGCAGGACGCAGCCCCACTGCAGCGCCCATTGCCGAGCAAGCCAGGGAGCGTTCACCACAATCTGAGCGCGCTCCAGTCCTGTCATCCGCGCGAACTCCCCCACATGGGGAGTGAGCACCACCCGCTGGCGGAGCTGGCTCGAGGGGGTCACCAGCCGGAGTGCGTCGGCATCGAGGAGGACGGGAAGCCGTTCCGGCAGCTGCGCCCAGAGTTGCTCCAGCACGGGGAGAGCTGCCGCACCCAATCCCGGACCGATGACCAGGGCATCCACGCGCTCGGCAAGCTCCAGCAGCGCCGGAAGTGCTTCAGGGCTCATCCAGCCTTCGGGCGTGGAGGGAAGGAGCCGGGCGATGACCTCCGGCAGGACCGCTGAGTGGATACGCCCCGCCGTGTAGAGGTAGACCAGCCCGGCACCGCTGCGGATTGCCGCATTTGCGGTCAGTGCTGCTGCGCCCGCCATGCTTGCCGAACCAGCAATGATGCCAAGACGCCCGTAGTCGAACTTCGTACTCCGGCGCCACCGCTTGGGGAAGCGCTGGCGGACATCCTCCCACTCCAGCGCCCATGTGTCGGCGTACTTGTGGGCAATGCTTGCCGGCACACCCAGCGAGGCGATCTCAACCGTGCCGCAGAGCCGTTGTCCGTCGTTGAGCAGCAGCCCGGTCTTGAGCGCGAACATCGTGATGGTGAGCTCTGCGGCGAATGCATCGGCATCGGCACAGCCGGTCTCTGCGTCCAATCCCGTCGGCACATCCAATGCAACCCGATGCGCCGGCAGTGAGCGCACCGCGCGCAGCAGCTCAACGATCGCGCCGCGCAGCGGGAGGCGGGCACCGACACCGAGTAGGGCATCAATGAGCAGCTCTGCCGGCGGTGGCAACGGTGCCGAGCGCTCTTCGCCAACATGGGTAATGGGCAGCCCCAGGCGGCGTGCAGCTTCGAAGTTCACAGCGGTTTCCGGCGACATGCGCTCGCGGCTGCCCACCCACCAGAGGAAGACCCGCCATCCTCGGCTGTACAGGTGGCGGGCAAGCGCAAAGCCATCGCCGCCGTTGTTACCACTGCCGCACAGGAGCAATGCCGTGCGGTGGCGCACCACCCCACTGTAGCGGCGCTCCAGAATATCGGCTGCCGAGCGGGCAGCGTTCTCCATGAGCAGCAGCGAGGGGACGCCGTACTGCTCGATGGCTGCCGCATCGGCACGGCGCATCTGTTCGGGTGTGAGAATCGGCAGCATGCCGCAAAATTACAGTCACCCCCGCTATCTTTGCGAGCTGTTGCAGCACGGAGCAACGCAATCGGCGGTATGGACGAGGTAGAGCTGGCAAGCATCCGCATCTTCGGCGCGCGGGAGCACAACTTGCGCAACATCACGCTGGAGCTGCCCCGCAACGCGCTGATCGTCATCACTGGAGTATCGGGCTCGGGCAAATCCTCGCTTGCGTTCGATACGCTCTACGCCGAAGGGCAGCGGCGCTACGTGGAGTGCCTTTCAGCATACGCTCGGCAGTTCCTCGGTGTGATGCCCAAGCCCGATGTGGAGCTCATCGAGGGGCTCTCGCCAGCGATTGCAATCGAGCAGAAGACCACCGGCGTGACACCACGTTCGACCGTTGGTACGGTCACCCAGGTGTACGACTACCTGCGGCTGCTGTACGCGCGCGTTGGCGAGCAGTTCTGCGTTGAATGCGGCGTACCGGTGCGCGAGCAGAGCGTGGACCAGATCGTCGAGCAGATTCTGGCACTGCCCCGGGGGCAGCGCTTCCAAATTCTGGCGCCCTTGGTGCGTGGGCGCAAGGGGCATTATCGGGAGCTCTTCGAGCAGCTCCGGCGCCAGGGGTTCATCTGGGTCCGCGTTGATGGAGAGTTCCACGAGCTGGAGCCGGGGTTCCAGGTCAGCCGCTACCACACGCACGATATCGAGGTGGTGGTGGACCGCTGTACGGCAGACCCGCGGCTGCAGGAGCGTATCGTTGCATCGCTGGAGCTGGCGCTGCAGTTGGGCGAACAATCCGTCCTGCTGCTCATCGAGCAGCCCGATGGGCAGTGGCAGCCCGTGCTGCTGAGCACGCGGCGCGCCTGCCCGCAATGTGGGCGCGCCTACGAGGAGCTGGCGCCCAATAGCTTCTCCTTCAACTCGCCCTATGGAGCATGCCCGCAGTGTGAGGGGCTGGGTGAGGTGTGGGATTTCGTGCCGGAGCTGCTGGTGCCCGATCCGCGCCGCTCGATTGCGCAAGGGGCACTCCCGGTGCTCGAACGCGCGGGCTGGGCTGTAGTGCGCCAGCAGGTTGCAGAATTCGCGCGCCGTGCGGGGGTGGACTTGGAGCTGCCCTTTGAGGAGCTTCCCGAAGCCTTCCGCTGGCAGCTCCTGTGGGGAAGCTCGCACGCGGTGGCGGTGCAGACCCCCTGGGGAGCAACGGCGCAGATGGAGTTCCACGGCATCATCCCGTTGCTGCGCCATCAGTACGAGCGGGCTTCCGAGCGGCAGCGCAAGTGGCTGGAGCAGTTCCGCGCTCCATGCCGCTGCCCCGCCTGCAATGGTGGGCGGCTCAAGCCGGAGTACCTGGCGGTGCGCATTGCGGGCAAGAACATCGCCGAACTGTGCCAGTTGCCCATTGAGCGGGCATTGGAGTGGCTGGAGCAGTTGCCCCTACAGCTCCAGCCGCGCCAACGGCGCATTGCCGAGGTCGTTCTCCAAGAGCTTTTACAACGCCTGCGCTTCCTGTGCATGGTCGGTGTGGGGTATTTGCAACTGGACCGCCCGGCTCGGACCCTCTCCGGGGGCGAAGCGCAGCGGATTCGCCTGGCGGCTCAACTGGGGGCGCAACTGGTTGGGGTGTTGTATGTGCTCGATGAACCCAGCATCGGGCTGCACCCCAGGGACACCCATCGCTTGCTGGAGGCGCTCAAGCAGTTGCGCGACCTGGGCAATACGGTCGTCGTCGTCGAGCACGACCGGGACACCATGGAGGCTGCCGATTTCCTGGTAGACATTGGTCCGGGGGCGGGCATGCACGGTGGTGAGGTCGTCCTTGCAGCGTCGCCGGCACAGTTGCACCAGCTTCCGGCAGAGCTTCGCCGTCGCTCGTTGACGGCGCAGTACCTGTGTGGGGAGCGGCAGATAGCGATCCCTTTGCAGCGGCGCTCCGGCAGCGGGCGCTTCCTGGTGTTGGAGGGCGCCCGGGGGAACAACCTCAAGGACCTCACCGTGCGCTTCCCGCTGGGGACCCTCATCTGCGTGACCGGCGTGAGCGGTTCGGGCAAATCCAGCCTGATTTGCGACACGCTCTATCCGGCGCTGATGCGCCACTTCTACGGCAGCCAGATGGTGCCCTTGCCCTACCGCGCGCTCCACGGGGCGGAGTTCCTGCGCGGGGTGGTCATGGTGGACCAAAGCCCCATCGGGCGCACACCGCGCTCGAATCCGGCAACGTACACGGGCGTCTTCGACGAGATTCGCCGCTTCTTTGCGCTGCTTCCCGAAGCGCGCATGCGTGGCTATGCGCCCGGACGCTTCTCCTTCAACGTTGCCGAAGGGCGATGCCCGGAGTGCGAAGGCGCAGGCGTCCGCCGCATCGAGATGGCGTTCCTGCCCGATGTGTACGTCCGTTGCGATGCATGCCAAGGGCAGCGCTACAACCGTGAGACGCTGGCGGTGCGCTACCGTGGCAAATCCATCGCCGATGTGCTGGAGATGACCGTGGAGGAGGCACTGGAGTTCTTCGCCGATATCCCGCAGATTGCCCGGCGGCTCCGAGTTCTTGCCGATGTCGGACTGGGCTATGTCCGGCTCGGGCAGCAGGCGCCGACCCTCTCCGGCGGCGAAGCCCAACGCGTCAAACTGGCACGCGAGCTCTCCAAAGGCGGACGCGATACGCTCTACATCCTGGACGAGCCCACAACGGGCTTGCACTTTGAGGATATCGGGATGCTGCTGCGTGTGCTTGGACAGTTGGTCGAGCGCGGCAACACGGTCATCGTCATCGAGCACAACCTGGAGGTGGTCAAGTGCGCCGACTGGGTCATTGACCTGGGTCCGGAAGGAGGCGATGCCGGAGGCTACCTGGTGGCAGAAGGCACGCCCGAGCAGGTTGCAGCAACGCCGGGCAGCCTCACGGGGAAGTTCCTGCGGCGGCTCCTGGGTCAGGGAAGTTCGGAGCGGAGGAGGCGGCGGTACTCGGTGGCGTAGCGTTGGAGTGCGCGCGCGATGCCTTCGGCGATGCGCCATTGCCCACGTTCGGAGCGCAGGAAGCGCTCCTCTTCGGGATGACTCAGAAACCCCATCTCCACCAGCACAGCGGGCATACTGGCGCCAACGAGCACGTAGAAGCCCGCTTGCTGGATGCCCCGGTCCGGCAAGCCAGTGGAGCGCACCAGTTCCCGCTGTAGATGGGCAGCCAGGCGATCGCTGAGCCGCATGAAGGCGCTGTGCGCCAGTGTTGCCATGATGTGCTGCTCGTCCAGAAGCCCGCGGTAGCGCTCCGGATTGGACTCCAGGCGGATGACAGCATTTTCCCGCTCGGCAACCTGGATGGCTTCGGGTGTGCGCCCGGGGCGAAGGACATAGGTCTCCACCCCTCGGGCAGGATGGGGCTTCTCCGGAGCAGCATTGCAGTGCAGGCTGATGAAGAGCTTGCCCTGCTGCTCGTTGGCAAGCTGTCCACGACGGTAGAGGGGAACGAACTCATCCCCCTCGCGTGTCAGCACAACCCGAACCCCGGGGAGCCGTCGTGTGAGCACCTGCCGCACCTTTTGGGCAACGGCAAGGGTGATATCCTTCTCCCGCGTGCCCAAGACGCCGAGAGCACCGGTATCCTCGCCTCCGTGCCCGGGATCGAGCACGATGACATCCAGCTCCCACTGCCGTGGAGCCGCACCGCGGGCGAACGTGAGCTCGATGAGGAGGCTGCGGGGACCGCTGCGTTGCCACCGGCAGGAGAGAATCTCGGAGCGGAAGCGGAACCGGTAGCGTAGCAGCTCCTGAACGCGTTCGGCGCGGAAGTCCAGGAGCTCAGGCGAGCTCGGGGTCCCTGCCCCGTGGAGTGCATCCGGGATGCGGAGCACGAGCACATTGCCCTGCCACTCTGGGCGCTGGTAGCGCTCAATGGTGCGGTCGGCGGTGAGCCGCAGTAGGAGCCCGTTCCCCTGGGGGTGCAGCCCCAGCTCGACAATGCGGATGGGGGAGACGGTGAACGAATTCCCAAGAGCCGCCAACGCCGGAAGCCGTGAGGGAGGCTCCCGAAGGGGAAGCGAGCGCCGCGGCAGAGCTGTATCCACAGGGATGGGCAGTGGAGGAAGGGGCGGACGGCGCAGCCCGCTGGGGGTCCGCTCCACCGAAGGCGGCGTTGGAGCTGCTGCCGGCACACCCGAATGCACGAAGCGGACACTGGTCGGTCCAGTGCCGACGAGCTCCCATCCGTGCACGGAGGCAACCGCCTGCAGGAGCTCTGACGCGGGCAGTAACAGCCCTTGGGCACTGGGGCGTGCAGGGACTGGCAGTTGGAGTATGCCCCGCCGCTGAGGAGTTTCCCAAGCAAGGAAGAAGCTCTGCGGAGCACTCCGGATGGTGCCGGCTGCAAAGCGCAGCGCCGTCCCATCGGGTGCAAGCTGTACGTCTGCGCCCCAGGCGCGCGCAAACGCTGGAAGCCCGATGGCGGGATATCCCCCAATCCAGGCAAGCGGGAGCTGGAGCGAGCGCCCCGAAGGCAGTACAACGGTGAAGCTACTCTGCGCGCTCCCCAGCAGCGTGGCAGCGAAGAACGCGCCGCAGCACCACTGTGCTGCCCGCCACCTCATCGCCGAGGCGGTGCAAGCGGATATCCTTTGCGCTGCCACTCCAGGATGCCACCGCTCATATTCCACGCGTTGAAGCCGTGTTCACGCAGCAGAGCGGTGGCGCGGGCACTACGATTCCCACTGCGGCAGTAGACAATCAGTTGCTTGCCTTGGAAGGGCTTCAGCTCGGAGAGCCGTTCGGGGAGCTCCTGCACCGGAATCAATACCGAGCCTGGAGGCGCTCCGGCAGCATGCTCTGCCGGTGTGCGCACATCCAGCAGTACAATGGCGGTGTCCTTGGCGGCGATGCGCTGGGCTACCTCTTCGACCGAGACCGAGGGAAGCTGCTGTGCGGTCAGTAGCGAGGAGCTCAGCCCTGCAAGCACGAGGAGCTTTCGCATTGTGCGGACACAAGCGTTGCACATATCGCCGCCCGCAGGGACGAAGAAGCCGTGCTCTTCGGGCACACAGAGGAGCCTCCACGCGGGAAGCCCCCAAGCGCACGGGACTGCAATGCCGTGTTCAGCGGACTCGGAGCAGGAAGTGCAGCTCCACACGCTCGTTGCACTCCAGCTCCACTTCGGTCTCCTTGCCGATGGTGATGTCTCCGAGGCTGTAGTGGACGCTCACGCCGTAGCGACCGGGGCAGAGGTCTGTGAAGCGCGCCACTCCGGCGTCGTTGGTGCTCATTCTTGCCAACAGCGTAGAGCCCTTCCACAGGCGGACCACCGCTCCTTGCAGCGGAGAGTTAGAGAGGCTATCGCGCACGACGACGGCGATTACGCCGTCGCAGCAGCTGCCTCCTTCGCGTGGGGGCAGCTCAATTCGCAGCTCCCGTGCCTGGTTGCAGCTCAGCTCAACTTGGGTCTCCTGCGGCAGCAGGTCGTGAAACTCCGGCGGCGGTTGTACGCTGATGCCGTACACTCCCATGCACAGATTGGCGAAGCGGGCAACACCATTTTGGTTGGTGCGCGCTTCGGCGTAGAGGCGTCCCTGGCGCCAGAGGCGCACCGTTGCATTCGGCAGCGGCTTGTTCATGCCGTAGACAACGATCTCCAGCACCCCGTTGCAGCACTCCTGGCGCCTCTGCTGGAGGGCGACCACAAGGCGGCGGACCTGGTTGCACTCCAGCGACACGGTCAGTTCGCGTGCCTGGAAGCCCTCCGCTGCCACGACGAGCACGTACTCCCCTGGGCACAAGCCATCGAAGGCTGCCACACCTTCGCCGTTGGTGCGGGTCTCTTCGAGAACCACGCCACGCTGGCGAAGCTGTACCACTGCCCCCACAATGGCTTCGCCCGTTGCGCTATCTCGGACGGCAAGGACGATAGCACCGTGGCAGCATTCCCTGTCCGAACGTTCGCAGCGGAGCGGCACTCGGAGGAAGGCACGCCCGTTGCATTCCAGCTCCAGCGAGAGCTCGACGACGGCGCATCCTTCGGCGGCGATGCGGATGCTATATGTGCCGGCACACAGGTGGGCGAACTCGGCAACGCCAGCTTCGTTGGTGGTTGCTGTGGCTTGGTAATCACTGTGCTCGCGGCGGATTTGGATGGAAGCTCCAGTGATGAGCTTGCCGCTGGTGCTGTCGTACACCAGAATCGTCAGCGAGCCGTTACAGCAGGAGTCCTTCGGCTCGGTGGGTTCGGTCGGCTTGACGCACGCCTGTAGCAGGAATGCCAGAGCCGAGAGCAGAAACGGAAGGCTCAAGCGACGCATGGGCACCCTCGGTGCATAGTGGACATCTACTCCGGCTGCAGTAACCCTGCAGGCGCGGGAAAGTTACAACGTCGGCGGGAGATGGGCACAATTTTCGGTAATTTCGCAGTGCCCGATGGCGGGCGTAGCTCAGCATGGTGAGAGCACCAGGTTGTGGCCCTGGGGGTCGTGGGTTCGAATCCCATCGCCCGCCCGCGTGAGCGCCGCCGGGGTATCTCCGGCGGCGTTGATGTTTTTGGCACGAGGGTTGCGGGGCTTGAAGGGGAGGATGCGCCGCTGGCTCTGCATCGGAGTGTGGGCGATTGGGTGGCTCGGCTGCGCGAGCCCGCAGCCGGTGCGCCCAGGGCTTGCTCCGCTGGCGGTACTGGAACGCCAGCTCCCGCCGCCAGCGCCGGAGGCTGCCCCGGCGGTTTCCCCAGCGCCGCCGGCAGAACAGCCCGATAGTGCGATCGCCGGGGTCCCTGTACCGCGGAGGATTCCAACCCTGCGGGAGGCGATGGAGCAACTGCTCTCCGAACAGACCCAGACGCGGGAGGCGGTCGAAGAGGTCGGAATTGAGCTGCAGCAGATGCGGCTCCTGTTGGGCGAGCTTGCGCAGATGCTGGAGGGCGCCCTGCAGCCGCAATCTCATCCACAGGTGCAGGAGCGGTCGCGGCAGCGTCGCAGTGCAGCGCGTGCTTCCGTTCGCCCATTGCGCACCCGGCGCCCCAGCCCCTCCGTGCCCGATAGCGCCGGGTCTCACGTTGCAGAGCAGCCACGGACACCGTCCAGCCCGACGCAAGCGCCAGCGGCTCCCTCTGCGCCTCAGCGTGAGTACGTGCGGGCACTCCAGCACATTGCCCGCCAGGAGTACACCGAGGCGCTGGAGCTGCTTGCACCGCTTGCCGCGCGCGCCGGCGACCCCACGCTGCAGAGCAACGCCCGATACTGGCGCGGGGAGATCCTCTTCCGCCAGGGCAAGTATGCCGAAGCCTTGGCAGAGCTCCATCCCGTTGCGGAGACGAACGCTCCGAAAGCCGCAGCGGCGCAAGCCCTCATTGCCGAGATCTACCTCCGCCAGGGCGAACGCCAGAAGGCGCGTGCGGCGTTCCAGAGCCTGCTCCAGCGATTCCCCAATAGCGAATTCGTTGTGCGCGCCCGCAAGATGCTGCAGCAGCTTTAGCACATTGCCCACAGAGCCCCTTCGTCCTATTGCCGCGGGTACCTTCCACAGCAAGAGGAGCGCACAGATGCCCAACGGTGTGGGGTTCAACGCGGACTATCCTACCATCACCCGTTCGCAGCAGCTCTGGGAGCGGGCGCAGCGCCGTATCCCGTGCGGCACACAGACCCTGGCGAAGGGTCCGACACAGTACGTTCAGGGAGTGGCGCCGATATACCTCCAGCGCGGCAAAGGCTCGCACGTCTGGGATGTTGACGGCAACGAGTACATTGACTACACGATGGCGGTGGGACCGCTCGTGTTGGGGTACTGCTACGAGCGTGTGGATGCGGCAATTCGCCACCAGTTGGAGGAGGGCATCACCTTCTCGCTCATGCATCCGCTGGAGGTGGAGGTCGCCGAGCTCATTGCCCGCTTTGTGCCGAATGCCGAAGCAGTGCGCTACAGCAAGACGGGTGCCGATGTGACCAGCGCTGCAATCCGGCTGGCGCGGGCGTACACGGGGCGCGATGTTGTGCTCTGCTGTGGGTATCACGGCTGGCACGATTGGTACATCGCCGTCACCGATCGGGCGCGCGGGGTTCCGGAATCGGTCCGGCAGTTGACCTACACCTTCCAGTACAACGACTTCGACTCCGTGCTCGAGGCGCTCGATGAGGACGTGGCGGCGATCATCCTGGAGCCGGTTACGTTCGAGCCTCCGCGGGAGGAGTTCCTCCACCGGCTGCGCCAGGTGTGTACGGAGCGCGGCATCGTGCTCATCTTCGATGAGATGTGGACGGGCTTTCGGCTGGCACTGGGGGGAGCACAGGAGCGCTTCGGGGTGCAGGCGGATTTGGCAACCTTCTCCAAGGCAATTGCCAACGGCATGCCGCTGTCGGTGCTCACCGGACGCTGGGATATCATGCGGCTGCTGGAGGAGGATGTCTTCTTCTTCACCACCTTCGGCGGGGAGACGCTCTCGCTGGCAGCCGCGCGGGAGACCATGCTGGAGCTGGAGGAGAAGCGCGTGCCTGAGTACTTGGAGCGCCAGGGAAGCCGCTTGCGCGATGGCTACAACGCCATTGCCCAGGAGCTGGGGATGACCTACACACGCTGCATTGGCTACGGCTGCCGCACCACGGTTGTGTTCGACCCGACAGCTGGGAACCCACTCGAGCTCAAGTCCCTGCTGCAGCAGGAGCTGCTCCGCTGCGGTATCCTCTGGAGCGGCTTCCACAACCTCTCCTACTCCCACACCGACGCCGATATTGACTACACGCTGGAGGCATACCGGCGGGTGCTCCCCATTGTCAAGCAGGCGGTGGATTCGGGCGATGTGCGCCGCTTCCTACGTGGCAAGCCCGTCGAGCCCGTATTCCGTCGGATTGGCAACTTCAACATTCGACCTCGGGTGCGCTCATGAAGCCAGCAGGGCTATTTGACCTCACCGGTCGGGTGGCGATCGTGACGGGGGCGTTGGGGCTGCTCGGGCGCGAGCACTGCCGGACATTGGCTGCCGCCGGCGCCCACGTCGTCGTTGCGGACCTGCAGGAGGAGGCATGTCGCGATTTTGCCCAGGAGCTGGGGGGTGGCTCGATCGGAATCGGGATGGATGTCACCCAGCCCGATGACCTGCGCCGCGCCTGCCAGCGGATTCTTCAGCACTTCGGGCGCATTGATATCCTGGTCAACAATGCCGCGCTCAACGACATGGTCGAGGACCCATTGGCGGCGCCGGAGCTCTCGCGCGTGGAGTCCTACCCGCTGGACCTGTGGCGGCGCGTGCTGGAGGTCAATGTCACGGGCGTATTTCTGTGCTGCCAGGTCTTCGGTAGCGTCATGGCGCAGCAGCGCAGCGGGAGCATCATCAATATCGCCTCCACGTACGGGCTGGTGGCGCCCGACCAGCGCCTCTACCGCCGCCCCGATGGGCAGCAGACCTTCTACAAATCGCCGGTCTACCCGACCAGTAAGGGCGCCGTGCTGGCGTTGACGCGCTTTCTGGCTGCGTACTGGGGCGAATGCGGCGTGCGCGTCAATGCGATTACGCCCGGTGGCGTGGAAAACAACCAGGAGCCGTGGTTTGTACAGGCGTACGCCGAGCGTACCCCACTGCGTCGGATGGCGCAGCCGACGGATTTCCGAGGGGCGTTGCTCTTCCTGGCAAGCGATGCCTCCGCGTATGTGACTGGCGCCAACATCGTCGTTGACGGCGGCTGGACCATCTGGTAGAGCCGATGCTGGAGTTCCTGGAGGGGGAGCTGCAGGAGCGCACCGCCAATGGAGTTGTGCTGAACTGCGGCGGCGTCGGGGTGCAATTGTTCGTCCCGGCAAGCACGTTGGAGCGGTTGCCTCCGCTGGGCAGCCGGGTGCGGCTGTGGGTTGTTGCGCTGCTGGTCGAAGAGGAGCGTGGGCTTTACGGAGTTCGCCTCTACGGCTTTGCCAGCCGAGCGGAGCGGCAGACATTTGAGCTGCTGCGAAGCCTGCCCGGCATAGGTGCGCGAACGGCGCTGGGGATCCTCTCGGCAATGAGCCCCGGGGAACTGCGCCAGTTGGTGCTTCAGCGGGATGTTGCGGCGCTGCAGCGCTTCCCCGGCATTGGGCGCAAGACCGCCGAACGCCTGGTCCTGGAACTGCATGAGCGCATTGCCCAACTGGAGCTGGACGAGCACGCGCCCGTTGCTGCCGGAGTACGGCAGGAGGCGATTGCGGCATTGATTGCGCTGGGGTACTCCCGAGCGCAAGCCGAACGCGCCGTCGCCGCTGCCCTGCAGCAGAGCGGGGAGACGCCGGCGGTGGAGCAGCTCATCAAAGCTGCACTGCAACAATTGCGCTGAGCGGTTCTGCGGGGATTGCTATTTTTGCAGCCCAGTTCGCTAACGCACGAGCAAGCGAATGAAGTACACCGGACCCAAAGTCAAGCTCTCCCGAAAGCTCGGCATCGCGCTGACGCCGAAGGCGCAAAAGTACATGGAGCGCAAGCCCTATCCTCCGGGGCAGCACGGACCGGAGAAGCGGCGGGCGAAGCTCTCCGACTACGGGCGGCAGCTCTTGGAGAAGCAGCGCTTGCGCTTCCAGTACAACGTGCACGAACGGCAACTGCGGCGCTACTACGAGGAGGCAAGCCGGATGCCGGGCAACACCGCCGACAATCTCATCCAGCTCCTGGAGCGGCGGTTGGATGCATTGGTGCTGCGCGCAGGCTTTGCCCGGACCATCTACGCAGCGCGGCAGTACGTGCGCCACGGGCATATCGAGGTGAACGGGCGCAAGGTGGACGTTCCCTCCTACCGAGTCAACGTCAACGACGTCATCAGCGTGCGCGAGAAGAGTCGCCGCATTCCGGATATCCAAGAGGCGGTGCGCAACGCCGGGCAAGCACCGCCGTACCTGGAGGTGTCGAAAGCGGATTTCTCGGCGCGCTTGCTCTACATCCCGCCGCGGGAGGAGATTCCGGTCATCTGCGAAGTGCCGATGGTGGTGGAGTTCTACTCGCGGTAGCCTCCGCGTTGCCTCCAATACGTGTGGCAGCGGTGTTGCGCTTCGGCGCACACCGCTGTTTTTTTGAGCGCCGCCGGTGGGCTAACTTTGCATGCTGCTCAACAGTGTGCAGGGAGAGATGGCGCTACGGGTGTTGGTCATCGGGAGCGGGGCGCGGGAGCACGCACTGGTCTGGGCGCTTGCGCGCTCGGGTGAGCGTCCGGAGCTCTTTGTCACGCCAGGCAATCCCGGCATTTGGGAGCTGGCGCGCCCGTTGGAGATTCCCCCGCAGGAGCATCGGGAGCTGGCGCGCTTCTGCCGGCTGGAACGCATTCGGTTGGTGGTGGTTGGACCCGAACAGCCCCTCAGCGAGGGCATTGCCGATGTGCTGCGAGATGCCGGTAGCGCCGTCTTCGGTCCCTCGAAAGCTGCAGCGCAGTTGGAAGCCTCCAAAGCCTTTGCCAAGGGCTTCATGGAGCGCTATGGGATTCCAACGGCGCGCTACCGCGTCTTTACACGCCGCGACGCCGAAGCAGCACGCCGCTACGTTGAGGCGCACCCGCTGCCCGTGGTGCTCAAAGCCAGCGGGCTGGCTGCCGGCAAGGGTGTAACGGTCGCCACCACACGCCAGGAGGCGCTCGAGAGCCTGGAAGCGCTCCTGGAAGGTGCCTTCGGAGAGGCTGCCGAGACCTTCGTCGTGGAGGAGTTCCTCGCCGGCGAGGAGCTTTCTGTGCTTGCGCTCTGCGATGGAGAGCGCTTCTGCCTGCCGCCGCCGGCGCGCGATTACAAGCGAGCGCTCGAAGGCGACCGAGGGAAGAATACCGGCGGAATGGGCGCGTATGCACCGGTGCCCATTCCGGAGCAGCTTCGCCAGAGGATCCAGCAGCGCATCATCGCACCAGCGGTGCAGGGGATGGCGCGCGAGGGGACTCCCTTCGTCGGCTGCCTCTACGCGGGGCTGATGTTGGTGGGCGAGGAGCCGTACGTGCTTGAATTCAACGTGCGCTTTGGGGACCCAGAAGCGCAAGTGGTGCTCCCGAGCGTGGAGGTGGATTGGCTTGAGCTGCTGGGCAGCGCCGCTGAAGGGCGGCTCCGAGCCGGAGAGCTGCAAGCAACGCGGAGCGCCTGCTGTGTGGTGCTGGCATCACAAGGGTATCCAGATGCTCCGCAAACTGGGGCGCGCATCTCCGGGGTGGATGCTGCAGCGGCAATGCCGGACGTGTTGGTCTTCCACGCCGGGACGCGCTTTGAGAACGGTGCACTCTGGAGCGCGGGCGGGCGTGTGCTCTCCGTTGTCGGACTGGGGCAGACCCTGCAGCAGGCGCGGCAGCGGGCGTACGAAGCCGTTGAGCGCATCGCCTTCGAAGGCATGATGTACCGCCGCGATATCGCCGCCCAGCGATGAGGATTGCTGTCACCGGAGGCGCGGGCTTCATCGGTTCCCACGTCGTGGACGCTTATGTTGCCGCCGGGCACGAGGTGCTCGTCATAGACAATCTCTCCACCGGACGGCGGGAGTACGTCCATCCGCAGGCGCGCCTTGTGGTCATGGATATCGCCGACCCAGCCGTAGAGGAGCTGCTGCGGCGGGAGTGCATCGAGGTGCTCAACCATCATGCCGCACAGATCGACCTGCGCTATTCGGTGACGCATCCGGAGGAGGACGCCCGGCAGAACATCTTGGGCAGCCTGCGCCTCTACGAAGCAGCTTGCCGTGCGGGAGTTCGGCGCATCATCCTCGCCTCCACCGGAGGAGCCATCTACGGCGAGCAACAGGAGTTTCCGGCAGAGGAGACGCATCCGACGGCTCCAATTGCCCCCTACGGGGTTTCCAAGCTGGCAGCGGAGAAGTACCTGGAGTGCTATGCCCGGCTCTACGGCATCGAGGCGGTCGTCCTGCGCTACACGAATGTCTACGGTCCGCGCCAGAATCCTAAAGGGGAAGCCGGCGTTGTGGCGATCTTCCTGGGCAAGCTCCTGGCGGGCGAGCCGCCGCTGATCTACGGTGACGGGGAGCAGACGCGCGACTACATCTACGTGGAGGACGTCGCACGGGCAAATCTTGCGGCGCTGGAGCCGGCAGCCTCGGGTGTGTACAACTGCTCCACGGGCGTAGAGACCAGCGTCAATGCGCTGCTGCACATGCTGCAGCAGTTGACTGGGCGCTGGATTGCCCCGCAGTACTGTGCGGCGCGCCCGGGCGAGCTGCGTCGGAGTGTGTGCTCTCCGGAGCGGCTCCGTCGCGAGCTGGGATGGTGCCCTCAGGTACCGCTTCCGGAGGGCTTGTTCCGCACGCTGCAGGCATTGCAAGCGCAGGCGCAATGACGCTGCAGCCGCTGGATTGGTTCGCCATTGTGTTCTATGCGCTGGCGTTGCTGGGAATCGGCTTCGGTATTGCACCACGGTGGGAGCGCGGTGGTGGGACGGATGCGGAGGAGTTCCTCCTTGCTGGACGGCGCTTGAGCTTGCCCTTCTTCGTTGCGACGTTGGTGGCGACCTGGTACGGGGCAATCCTCGGGGTTGGGGAGTTTGTCTACCGCTACGGCGTGGTAGCCTGGCTGTGCCTTGGAGTGCCCTATTACGTTGCTGCGGTGAGCTTTGCTCTGTGGATTGCCGGACGGATTCGGGAGCAGCAGACACTGACGCTGCCGGAGCAGCTTCAGCGCTTGTACGGAGCCGCTGCCGGACGGCTTGGAGCGCTGGTGTTGCTGGTCATCACCATCCCGGCGGCGTACATGCTGATGCTAGCGCAGATGCTGGCAACGCTTCTGGGCTGGCGCCTGGAGATGGCACTGCTGCTGGGCACGGTCTTCTCGGTGGTGTACCTGCTCATCGGCGGCTTCCGTGCCGATGTGCTGACGAATGCACTGCAATTCGTGCTGATGTACGCCGGCTTTGTGGTCCTGCTCCTCTTCGCTACGGTGCGCTTGGGGGGACTGGAGGAGCTCTGGCAGCGTCTCCCGCCGCAGCATCGGAGCGTGCCCGGAGAGCTCGGATGGATGGGGGTTGCCGTGTGGTTCGCTATTGCGTTGCAGACGTTTGTGGACCCCAGCTTCTACCAGCGGTGTGCAGCGGCTCGGTCGCCGGCGCTTGCCCGGCGCGGTATCCTGGTCTCGGTCTGCCTGTGGTGTGTCTTCGATGCGCTCACCCTTCTGGCGGGGCTCTACGCGCGGGCGTACATCCAGACGGTGCCGCTGAATGCTTATCCGGCATTGGCGGAAGCCGTGCTGCCGGCGGGGTGGAAGGGGCTCTTCGTTGTAGCGCTGCTGGCGACGGTGATGTCTACGCTGGAGAGCTACACCTTTCTGGCAGCGGCAACGCTGGGCAACGACCTCCTCCAGGCTGTGCCGAAGGTGCGTGCGTGGTCGGTTCGGCGGCGGACCCAGCTTGGAATTGTGGTGACGACGGTGGGGAGCGCTTTGCTGGCGTATCTGATCCCTTCGGCGGTGGAGCTCTTCGTGCGCACGGCTTCCATTGCGGTGCCGGCGCTGCTGTTTGCCTATCTGTTGGGATATTCGCGTCGCTATGCCCTGCCTGCTCATCGGGCGGTTCCGCTGATGGGGATGACGGCGTTGGCGAGCCTGCTCTGGATGCTCCTGCGCCACTGGGTGCCGCAGGGGCTCCCCGAGCTGGAACCGATGGTGGTGGGGATGGGCGTCGGGGCGCTGTTGAGCCTACTGTGGCGGAGACGGCATGATGCAGTGGCGCTGGACACCTTCGAACGTGATTAGCCTTGCCCGGCTGGGGCTGCTCCCGCCGCTTGCATGGGCGTTGCTGGCGGATGCCACCGGGTGGGTTGTCGCGATAGGGCTGCTTGCCTTCCTATCGGACATGCTCGATGGCATGCTGGCACGGCGGCGCGGGGAGGTTACCGAGCTGGGGAAGTTGCTCGATCCGCTCGCCGATAAGCTGCTGGCGGGAACGGCCGCCGTTGTGCTGACCCTGCAGGGGAGACTCCCTGTATGGTTTACCGCTGTGCTGCTGCTGCGCGAGCTTGTGGTGCTCTTGGGCGGATGGATAGCCTGGCGCCGCTTTGCGGTTGCATTGCCTGCGTTGGTGCCGGGGAAGCTCGCTGCAACGGTGACAACAGCCGCGCTGTTTGCAGCGTATTTCCAGGTGCCGTTCCTGCCCTGGATACTTGCGGTGGCGCTCGGCTTCATCGGAGTGGCAACGCTCGTCTACGGGCGGCGGTGGTGGCGGCTGCGGCAGCGTGCGGTTGGAGAGAAAGTTGTAAGTTAGAGCCGCGTCCGTGCGGGCGCATTTCTGTGACAGCAGTGCAGGGATGACCATGCGGCGCCGCGAGTTTCTCTCTGCGCTTCTTCCGGCTTCGGCAGCGGAGCCCTTCGCGCGGTTGCTTTCGGGAACGCCAATTCGGGTGCAGGCAGGCTTGGAGCCGTACGTGCCCTCGCCTCAGCTCCCGTGGGATGAGCGCAGCGCAGGGCATCTGCTCCGCCGTGCTGGATTCCAGTGCACGCCCGAAGAGGTGCAATGGGCACTGGAGCAATCCCCACAGCAGGTCGTGGATGCACTGCTGCAGGAGCTGCCCCTGCCGGAGCTCCCCTCCTGGAGTACGCAGGAGCCCTCGCGGCAGGACGACCCCACGCTCTACCGTCAACGCACGGCGGAGCTCCAGCAGTGGTGGATTGGCTTGATGGTGGAGACCGAACGCTCGGCGCGCGAGAAGATGGTCTTCTTCTGGCACAACCACTTCACCAGCGACTACGACAAGGTGCGCGTGCCGCAGTACCTGGCGATCCAGAACCAGCTCTTCCGCCGCATGGTCTGGGGTAACATCCGGCAGTTGGCGCGCGAGATCGTCTCCGACCCCGCCATGCTCATCTACCTGGACAACAATGAGAACCGCGCCGGTGCCCCAAATGAGAACTTCGCGCGCGAGCTGCTGGAGCTCTTCACGCTCGGTGTAGGCAACTACACGGAATGGGACGTCGTGGCGGCAACCCGTGCCCTGACCGGATGGCGCGTCATCGGGCTGCGCTCGGTCTTTGTGCGGGAGCGCTTCGACGATGGCATCAAGACCCTTCTCGGGCAAACCGGGCGCTGGGGCACGGACGACACCATCCGCATCATCTTCGAGCAGCCGGCGTGTGCGGAGTTCCTGGCGCGCAAGCTCTACCGCTTCTTTGTCTACGCCGTGCCCGATGAGCGCATCGTTGCCCAACTGGCAGAGCTCCTTCGGCAGCACAACTTCGAGCTGCGTCCGGTGCTGCGCGTGCTACTCAGCAGTGCGCACTTCTTCGCACCGGAGTTCTATGGCGCTCAGATCAAATCGCCGCTGGACCTGGTGGTGGGGCTGTTGCGGCAATTAGGCATTCGATCGCCGGAGATGTACGCCTACGCGGTGCGTGCGGCGGCAGCGTTGGAGCTGGAGCTCTTCAACCCGCCGACGGTTGAGGGCTGGAAGGGGCACCATCTGTGGTTGACCACGATGACACTGCCGTTGCGGCAGCGCATTGCGGAGATGCTCATCGAGGGGCGCTCGTGGAACGGCACCCGGCTGCCGGTGAGCTTCGATCCTATCGCCTTTGCGCGGAAGTTCCCGGGGCACAACTCCGCGCGCGAATTCGTTGCGCAGGTGGCGCGCTTCCTGCTGGCATACCCCATCACAGCCGAGCAGCAGGAGGCACTGCTGCAGGAGCTGCTCCAGGGCGCTCCCGAGTACGAGTGGAACCTGAATGCTCCGAATGCCGATGTGCGCATTCGCCTGCTGCTGAAGGCGATTGTGCGCATGCCGGAGTTCCAGTTGACCTGAGAAGTCCCGATTGCACAGGAGCGTGCATCATGAAGCGGCGCGAATTCCTTCAGGCAACGGCTCGGGCGGGGATAGCGCTCTCGACCCTACCGGCATTGGGTGGGCTACCGGTGCGGGCGCTGGCGGCGGCACCCACGCTGGATGTGCTGCGGCGCCTCAGCAGCCAAAGCGACCGGGTCTTTGTGCTGGTGCAGCTCCAAGGGGGCAACGATGGGCTCAACACAATCGTGCCGGTGGAGAATCCGCTCTACTACGCCGCTCGCCCCACGCTGGCGATTCCCAAAGCGCAGACGCTCCCGCTGACCGATACGTTGGGCTGGCATCCGGCAATGGCTGCCTTTGCCGAGCTCTACAACCGCGGCGAACTGGCAATCGTGCAGGGGGTGACCTATCCCAATCCCGACCGTTCGCACTTCCGCGGAACCGATATCTGGGTCACCGCAACGGATGCCGACGTCTTCCTGGGCACGGGATGGGTCGGGCGCTACTTGGAGACGCTCACGGAGCAGCTCCCGCCGGGGGAACTGCCTCCCGACCCCCTGGCGGTGCAGATTGGAGGAGCAAGCTCGCTGCTCTTCCAGGGCGAGCGGGGACCGATGGGCATCAGCTTCCGCGACCCACAGGAGTTCTACCGCTTGGTGAGCGGTACGGGAGACCCCTTCGGCGGAGCACCGGCACCGGACACGCCGGCGGGGCATGAGCTGGAGTTCGTCCGCACAATTGCGCGAGCAGCACAGCGGTACTCCCAGCGCGTCAGAGAGGCTGCCGAGCGCGGGGCAAATCGCGCAAGCTACCCCGATACAGACCTGGCGCGCAAGCTGCAAATTGTAGCGCGGCTCATCAGCGGTGGGCTGCAGACACGGGTCTACCTGGTCGGCATCGAGCGCAACGCCTTCGACACCCATGCCTACCAAGGCGGCGTCACAGGCGTGCATGCATCGCTGCTGCAGGAGCTTGCCACAGCGGTCAAAGCCTTCATTGACGACCTCAAGCTGCTCGGGCACGCTGACCGCGTCGCGGGGATGACCTTCTCTGAATTCGGGCGCCGAGTGCAGGAGAACGTCACCGCAGGGACGGACCATGGCACCGCCGCGCCGATGTTCGTCTTCGGCACCCAGGTGCTCGGCGGGCGCATCCACGGGCAGGATCCGGACCTGGAGCACCTTGACCCGCGTGGCGATCTGCTGATGCAGTACGATTACCGCCAGCTCTACGCCGCTGCGCTCCTGCAGTGGTTTGGAGCACCGCAGACGCAGGCGCAGCGCGTGCTGTTGCGGGAGTTCTCCCCTCTGCCCCTCTTCCAGACCGTTGGGGTTCAGCCGTCGGAGGAGCCGGGGCTGCACTTCCGGCTCTACCCCAATCCCGCCACGACTGCGGTCACAGCAGAGCTATCGCTTGCGGAGCCGGCGTCCGTGCGCATTGAGCTGGTGGATCTGCACGGGCGCACGCAGGGCGTGCTGCTGTCGGGCGAATACGGCGCCGGGGTGCACCGGTTCACCATGCGGTTGGCTTCGGTAGCGACGGGGCTGTACCTGTGCCGCTGCCGCGCCGGACGGCGCGAGCTGCTGCGCCCGCTCGAAGTCGTGCGGTAGGTCAGGCGAGCTCTACGTCGTCGGGTAGCACCTCCAGGGCGTAGTCCAGCCCGGCGCCTCGGCGGACGATTCGGAAGGGCTCCTGCGTCATGTCAATCACGGTGGAGGGACCCACGAAGTCGTACGGTTCGGCTTCCACGATGAGGTCCACCTGCGTGCTCATGCGCTCAATCAGCTCCTCCGGGGCGAGGCTCTCCTCCTCGCTCAGAGCGCTGATGGAGATGATGGGGGTGCCGAGCGTCTCCAGGAGCGCCAGGCTGACCGTGTGGTTGGGAACGCGAATGCCCGCGGTCCGGCGCCGTAGGTCCTGTGCGTAGTGAGGGACGGCTTTCGTTGCCGGGAGGATGAAGGTGTACGGACCCGGCACCAGGCGGCGCAGGATGCGGTAGGCGTTTGTGGTGACGTAGGCGAAATCGGCAATATGCTTGAGCGAGGCGCACAGGAAGGTGAGCGGCTTCCCGTGCGGCAGCCGCCGGATAAGGCGCAGCCGTTCGATGGCATCGCGGTCGCCCAGTTGGCATCCCAGAGCAAAGCCGGTATCGGTGGGGTAGAGCACGATGGCGCCGTGGCGCAGTGCTTCGGCGATGTGTACCAGCTTGCGCTGCTCAGGGGTTGTCGGGTGCAGGTGGAATCGCACGGCTTTCATCGGTCTTCAGGAGCTTGGGGAACACCTCTGCGGAGGTACTGCGGCGGCGCAGCAGGGCATACAGCGGGATTCCCGCGCAGGTGAGCGCAATGCCAGCAACAGTGCGCACAATTGGGCTCTCTCCGGCGCGGAAGGCTGAGATATCCTCGACCAGGCTCAACACCACGTAGAGCGTGGCAAACAGCACAAAGAGCAGCGGCACAACGGGGTATCCCCACACACGCCACGGGCGCGGCGCTTCCGGATAGCGGCGCCGCAGCACGAATATCCCCGCTGCTCCCAGAGCGTAGAAGCCCCAACTGACGAAGATGAGCATGTCGGTCAGAATATCGAAGCTCCCGCTGATGACCAGCGCACTTGCCCAAAGCGCTTGGAGCCAGAGCGCCCGCGTCGGAGTGCGGAATCGAGGGTGGACATACCGCAGTTGCGGGAAGAAGCTACCGGCTTCCGCCATGGCGTAGGAGAGGCGTGCGCTGGCAAGGATTGTGCCATTGGTTGTTCCAAGTGTGGAGACGATTACCCCGGCTGCCAGCAGTAGGGCGCCCGGTTCGCCGATCAAAGCGCGGGCAGCATCCACACCGACCAGTTGCGAACGTGCCAGCTCCGGCAAGGGGAGCGCCAGGATGTAGCTGAGATTGACCAGCAGGTAGATTGCCGTCACCGTCAGCATCCCCAGCACCAACGCGCTCGGGATGCTGCGTTCGGCGGAGCGGACCTCTCCGGCAACGTAGGTGACGTTGTTCCAGCCATCGTATGCCCAGAATGCTCCGGAGAGCGCGGCGGCAAATGCTCCAGCAAGCTGCCATCCCGTCGGCGTTGGAAGCGATGGTGAAGTGCTCGCTGCCGGTGTGCTCAATCCCGTTACCACCAACGCAATGGCGATCAGCGCCAGGAGCATGCCCAGCTTCAACCCCGTCAGCAGCACCTGGATGCCCCCGCCCAGCCGCGCCCCGTAGACGTTCACCACAGTGAGCACCCAAATTGCTGCCAGGGTGAGCAGCTTCACGCCGAGATTCTCCAGCGGAAAGAGCGTGCCAATTCCAGGCACAGCAAGCGCCCAGGCATGCTCCACCGATGCTGGAAGTCGCGGAAGGGGCACAAAGTAGCTGAAGTGCTCGGCGAAGACGTAGGCAATGGAGGCAATCGAGCCCGTCTGCACCACCGCAACCATTGCCCAGCCGTAGAGGTAGGCGAAGAAATCCCCGTACATGACGCGGAAGAACTGGTACTGCCCACCGGTGAGCGGCAGCATACTGGCGATTTCGGCATTGGTGAGTGCCCCGCACAGCGTGATTGCTCCCGCCAGTGCCCAGACCAGCAGGAGCAGCTCCGCCGAGCCCAATTGCGCCGCCATGACGGAGGACTTCTTGAAGATGCCCGAGCCAATGACGCTTCCGACAACGATTGCCAGCGCGCTCCAGAAGCCCAACTGTTGCGCCAATCGGGGCGAGTGCTCCGAATCCATGCCGCCAACTACCCTGTGAATGCTTCACGTGCAAAAATATCTGCTTCGATGCATGGCTGCTGCACTTTGGTGCAGTGCTCCAGCCACCCCGACCCAGGAAGCGGGTGGATGCGCACCGTGTCTGCGCCATTTACCCTACGGCTTTCGGGAATGTTCGCTCTCGCTGTGCCGCGGCACAGCTCAAACAGGGGGATAAAGGCGCAGGGCTGCGTATTTTTGGAGCGCAAGCACAGTGCACGGTGGACGCGATGGATGCCTATCTTCCAGTGCTGGTGATGATTGCAGCGGGGGTGCTCTTTGGGCTGACCAATCTGCTGCTTGCCGAACGGCTGGGACCGCGCCGTCCGGTCTGGCGCAAGCTCACCACGTACGAGAGCGGAATGGAGCCGATCCGCACCGCCCGCGAGCGCTTCTCCGTGAAGTTCTACATGGTCGCCATGGTCTTCATCGTGTTCGACATCGAGATCGTGTTCATGTACCCCTGGGCGGTGCAGTTCCGCCAGCTTGGGGCAGCAGGGCTTGTGGCAATGGCGCTCTTCATCGGGCTACTGCTGGCGGGATTGGTCTACGTCTGGCGCAAAGGGGTTCTGCAGTGGGATTGAACGAAATGCCGCAGCCGTTCGTTTCTATTCACACGGGCGGCAGCACACAAGCTGAGGGAGATACCGATGGGATTGCTCAGCACGCTGGAACGCGACGGCTTCCTGACGACGACGGTAGAGGCGTTGGTCAAGTGGGCACAGCGCAACGCGCTCTGGCCCATGCCGCTGGGTATTTCGTGCTGCGCCATCGAGATGATGGCGTTTGCGGGTCCGCGCTTCGACGTGGCGCGGTTTGGTGCAGAGGTCTTCCGCTTCTCCCCGCGCCAGTCCGACCTGCTCATCGTGGCGGGGACGGTGACGTACAAGATGGCGTGGGTGGTCCGCAAGATCTACGACCAGATGCCCGAGCCCAAGTGGGTCATCTCCATGGGGGTGTGTGCTTCCACCGGGGGGATGTTCCGTAGCTACTCCGTCGTGCAGGGCATCGATCTGTTCATGCCGGTGGACGTGTACGTTTCGGGCTGCCCGCCTCGACCGGAGGCGCTCATCAAGGCGCTCATGACCATCCAAGAGAAGATCAAGCGCTCCGATTACCGCCCGGTGCTCATCGATGCGGCGGGGAGGAGCGTAGAGGAGCTCCCGCAGCCTCGGCGGCTCTACCTGGAGCCCAAGGAGCTGGTGCACTCAGCGTGAGCCGGCTTCGATATTCGCCGGCGTGGTGGCAAGCTGCTCCAGCAGTGGGTGAAGGGGAAGCACAATCGTAAAGCGGGTGCCCACGCCGACGGTACTCTCCACCGTGATTTTGCCACCGTGCAGCTCCACGAAGTGCTTGACGATGGGCATGCCCAGCCCCGTTCCGCGCTCTCCCTGAGTTCCCGGACGCTGGTGCGGACCGAACTTCTCAAACAGGTGCGGCAGATGCTCCGGCGGTATCCCAATGCCGGTGTCTTCAACCACAAGCTCTACGCCCTCCTCTACGGTGCGGATGCGTGTGCGGATCTGCCCGCCACGCGGGGTAAACTTGACGGCATTGGAGAGGAGGTTGTTGAGGATCTGCCGCAGCTTGGGCTCATCGGCGGTGAGCACGACGGGAGTCTCAGGGCAGTCCAGCACCAGTGTGAGCTCCTTTGAGCGGGCAATGGGCTCCAGCAGCTTCACGGCAGTGCGCGCTACCTGGCACAGGTCCACCTCCGAAAGCGACAGCTGCGCCCGCCCTGACTCCACACGGGTGACCTCCAGCAGGTCATTGACCAGGTCCAGGAGCTGGTCTGCAGCTTCGGTGATGAGCTGAGCGAACCCCCGTACGAGTGCCGGATCTTCGGCTTCGGGACCTTGGAGGAGCTCGGCAAGTCCGCGGATGCCGCTGAGCGGAGAACGCAGGTCGTGCGAGACAATGGACATGATGCGGTCCTTCTCCCGATTACGTTCCCGGAGGGCTTCGTTGGCGGCGCGCAGCTCTTCGGCGTGG
This sequence comes from Bacteroidota bacterium, assembly GCA_030550275.1. GTDB lineage: Bacteria > Bacteroidota > Ignavibacteria > Kapaibacteriales > HRBIN21 > HRBIN21. The sequence continues at coordinate 146,919 of JAUQPR010000002.1, read as the reverse complement.
GCTTCAATGGCGCGGTGAGCCTCCAGCAGGTCCTCGGCAAGGCGCTGAAGCTGCTCGTAAGCGTGGAATCGGTCCAGCACCGAGAGCACAAGTGCCGCAAGGTTCTGCAGTACGGTCCGCTCCGTCGGGGACCAAAACCGGTCCTGCTTCCAATCCTCTACGCCGATGAATCCCCAAAGTGCGCCATATGGCGTGGAGATCGGCACCCACAGGAGTGCCCGAACACCCCGCTGGCGGTAGGGTTCGGGAAGCTCCTCGCCGTACCCTTCGACGACAGCGAATGCCAGGAGGCGTTCCCGCATCGTGCGGTTCCATTCCGCTCCCCACTGACGGAAGCTCTCCTCCAGCAGCGCGCTGCGCTCCTCCTCCCGAAGCCATAGGGCAAAGGGCTGGGCATCTCCTTGCGGGGACAGAGTCACCAGGTATAGCGCCTCCACGTTGAACGCTTCGCCCATGATGGAGAGCGCTTGGGGAAGCGCCTCGTTCGGATTGGAGCCGTGAAGGAGGCTCTGGGCAACACGGGCAAGGGCGCTGGAGAGGGATTCCTGGTAGCGCAGCAGCTCCAGTTGGCGATGCTCCTCGGTGATGTCGCGGAAGATGGCACGCGTGAGGAGCTCGCCCGTGATCGGGTCCTCCCGCACCGTCACATTGCCGCGCACGAAGATAGAGCGCCCGTCCTTGCTGCAGAAGACCGTCTCCACGTGGAAGAGCCGCTGCTCGCGGAAGGCTTCCTGGAAGAGCTGTTGGCATTTGGGGAGTTGGTCGGGGCGAAGGATATCCCACACGCGCAGCGTGGGGAGCTCCTCATCGGTGTAGCCGAGCGTCTCCTTCCAGGTTTGGTTGACGTAGCGGAAATGCCCATCAGGGGCGACAGATTGAACCAGGTCGGGGAGCGAATCCAGCAGCTCGCGCAACCGTCGCTCGCTCTGGCGGAGCTGCTCCTCCTGCTGCTGCTTCCGAACCCAGTAGCGGGGGAGTAGCAGCGCAAGCCCAATGATCAGCACAAACCAGCATATTGCCAGCAACTGCTGCCGAGACTGCGCTGCCTCTGAGTGCTCCAGCAGTGTTGTCAGGTGCTCCCCGAGCGTGAAGATCTCTCTGCGCAGCCGTGCGTGGAGCTCTGAGGCGGAGTAGAGCCCGAGCGAGTCCACAAAGCCTGGGGAGCCTCGGTATGGGCGCTCGCGCTCGGGAGCGGTCAAGTGCAAGCGCAGGAGCTGCTGCAGGGTATCGGCGCGTTCGGCTGTGGTGAAGTTGGGGTCGTAGAGATGCGCCGCCAGCAGGAGAGCATCATTGCTGCATTCGCGGAGTTCGGTCTGCAGTGGGACCACCGATGCAAACCAGTGGAGCAGGGGCAGGAAGAAGAGCACCCCCCCGAGCACGAGTGCTGCGATGATGCCGAGTTTCCGTCCCACGATATGTGCGAGCCGTATGGGCATCTGCACCTATCTTCGGCGCTTCCGGCGCAAAGTTTAGGAGAGCTTTTCGCTGACGCTCTTGCCCTGCAGGAAGAGCAGCAGGTAGTCGGGTCCGCCGGCTTTGGAATCCGTCCCACTCATGTTGAAGCCGCCGAAGGGGTGCCCTCCGACCAGGGCTCCCGTGCACTTGCGGTTGAAGTAGAGGTTGCCCACATGGAACTCCTCGCGGGCACGGCGCAGCTTTTCTGGATTGCGCGAGTAGACCGAGCCGGTCAGCCCGTAGATCGTGCCGTTGGCGATACGGAGGGCATCGGTGAAGCCCTCGGCTTTGATGACGGCAAGGACCGGACCGAAGATCTCCTCCTGGGCGATGCGTGCCCGGGGTTTAACGTTGACGAACACGGTTGGCTCGATGTAGTAGCCATCCAGGTCGGCGATGGCGTTCCCGCCCACCAGGAGCCGTCCCTCGGTGCGCCCGACTCGGATGTAGTAGAGGATGCTCTCGCGAGCACGCTCGGAGATGACGGGTCCGACCTGGTAGTTCTCCGCCGGGTCCCCGATGCTGAGGGATTTGACGGCATGTTTGAGCTTGCGGACGAACTCGGTGTAGACGGCTTTATCCACGATTGCTCTGGAGCAGGCGGAGCACTTCTGTCCCTGGTAGCCGTAGGCGGAGATGACCACGCCCTGGACGGCGGCGTCCAGGTCAGCTTCCGAATCCACGATGATGGCGTCCTTGCCCCCCATCTCCAGGATGGTGCGCTTGATCCAGATCTGCCCTGGCTGCGGCTTTGCCGCCAGTTCGTGGATGTGCAAGCCCACCTCCATGGAGCCGGTGAAGGCGATGAAGCGCGTGCGCGGATGGGCAACCAGGTAGTCGCCGACCTCGGCGCCGCTACCGACGACGAAGTTGAGCACGCCCTCGGGCAGCCCGACGCTGCGGAAGATATCCGCCAAGAGCCAGCCCATCATTGGGGACTCTGAGGAGGGCTTGACCACGACGGTATTGCCGGCGGCGATGGCGGCGGAGGTCATCCCCGTGAGGATGGCTAAGGGGAAGTTCCACGGGGGGATGATGACACCCGCGCCGAGCGGGATGTAGAAGTACTCGTTGCGTTCACCTGGAACTGGGGTGACGGGCTGTGGTTGGGCGTAGCGGATGGCTTCGCGCGCGTAGTACTCCAGGAAGTCGATTGCCTCGCAGGTATCGGCGTCGGCTTCGGCGTAGTTCTTGCCCACCTCGCAGATCATCCAGGCATTGAGCTCCAGCCGGCGGCGGCGCATCTCCTGGGCTGCCCGCAGGAGGTATTGGGCGCGCTCCTCTGCCGGTACACGCTTCCATTCCTCGAAGGCTTGCCAGGCAGCTTGCAGCGCCTGTTCGGCGTCGCGCCGCGTGGCTTTCTGGAAGACGCCCACCACCTCGCTGGGATGAGCGGGGTTGATCGAGCGCAGCTTCTCGCGCGACCACACCTCCTTGCCCGCAATCAGGTTGGGGTACTCCTGCCCGAAACGCTTGCGTACCTCTTCGATGGCGCGGCGCTGCCGCTTGAAGTTTTCGGCAACGCTGAAGTCCAGGTGCGGCTCATTGCGGAAGGGCTTGAGCTTGAGTGCCATCACTCCTGCGTGTGCTTGGTCCGACATGCTTGGAGAGCCTTGCCCCGAATGACTGCCCCGTACCACGCGCGGAACGACCGCAGCGGCGTTTCACTGCGCGGCAAAGTTACAAACTCCGCCACTATGCTGTGGAGGGGCTTTGTCGGGGTCCCTGATGCACAAAGCGCACGCGGCGCAGGCGGAGGCTATTGAGCACGACCGAGACCGAGCTTGCTGCCATTGCCACACCGGCGAGCATCGGCGAAAGCAGCCAGCCCGTCCAAGGATAGGCAAGTCCGGCGGCGATCGGCAGTGCCAGCACGTTGTAGCCGAATGCCCATGCCAGGTTCTGCCGCACAATCCGGTACAGCCGCTCGGAGAGCTGCCATGCTGCAACCAGCCGATGGATATTACCTCCGACCAGCACCAGCGCTGCCGTCTCCACGGCGATATCGGTGCCGGTGCCTACAGCGATGGCAACATCTGCCTGCGCCAGTGCAGGGGCATCGTTGATGCCGTCGCCGACGACGGCAACGCGGTGCCCGCGCTGCTGGAGAGCGCGGACGTACTCGGCTTTCTCAGCCGGGAGCATTCCAGCGCGGACGTGCTCAATGCCGGTCAGGCGGGCAATTCGGGCGGCTGCGGCAGCATGGTCGCCGGTGAGGAGATGTACCTCCACGCCACGCGAGCGCAGGTATTCCACCGCCTCGGACGCTGCCGGACGAGGCACATCCGCCAGTGCAAATGCGGCGATGGGCTCCTCTTCGGCGGCGGCAAGCACCAGCGTGTACCCGGCAGCTTCCCATTCCGATAGGCGCTCGCGCAGCGGCTGCGGAAGAAGGGCTTCGGGAAGTATGCGCGGCGTGCCGATGCTGTAGGTGCGCCCAGCAACGATGGCGCGGACCCCCTGTGCCGGCAGCGCCTGGAAATGCTCCACCGGCACCGTAGGCTCGGGCGGACCCAGTACGTTCAACACTGCTGCCGCCAGGGGATGCTCCGAGCGCGCCTCCAGGGCTGCCAGTGCGGCACGGTGTTCGGGGGAGTCGTGCACCCAGAACTGCTCCACCACAGTGGGTTTGCCTTCGGTGAGCGTGCCCGTTTTATCCAGCACCACTGCGCTACAGCGCCAGAGCTGCTCCAACGCCGTAGGCTCGCGCACCAGTATGCCCTGCTCAGCGGCGCGCCCAATGCCCATGAGGAACGCCATCGGCGTTGCCAAACCGAAGGCACATGGGCAGGCAACCAGCAGCACTGAGGTCGCCGTCAGAAACGCATACGCCCATCGAGGCTCCGGACCCAGCAGCCCCCAGCCGAGCGCTGTCACCAGCGCCAAAAGCAGCACAATGGGCACAAAGACCGCCGCCACTCGGTCAGCCGTGCGCTGCAGGGGGGCTTTCTGCGTCTGGGCGCGGCGCACCAACTCCACAACCTGTGCCAGCACAGTGGCAGCTCCCACATGCTCGGCACGCAGGAGAAAGCTGCCCGTTGTGTTGACCGTTCCCGCCCATACGCGCATACCGGGGAGCTTCTCAACCGGGATAGGCTCGCCGGTGAGCGCACTCTCGTCCACGGCGGAGCTGCCTTCGATGACCACTCCATCGACGGGGATGCGCTCGCCAGGGCGCACGCGAATGGTATCGCCTTCACGAAGGAGTGCAACGGGCACCTCCTCTTCGGCGCCTTCGCGCACACGGCGGGCGGTCTTGGGCTGAAGGGCAAGCAAGCGTTCGATGGCACGCGACCCTTGCAGCCGAGCACGCTCCTCGATGAAGCGTCCCACAAGCACGGCTGCCAGAATTGCGGCAGCAGCTTCGTAGTACAGGGGTGTGGCGAAGCCGAGCCGCTGCACAAACTCCGGTGCAAATGTCCCGACAAGGCTCAGCAGCAGTGCTGCTCCCGTCCCCAGCGCTACCAGCGTATCCATGCTCGCTTGGCGACGCCGTGCCTGCTTCCATGCGGTGAGGAAGAACTCGCGCCCGCTCCAGACGACCGGAAGCGTCAGCGCCAGCAGGAGCAGCGCCGGTACCCGCCCGTGGAGGAGCATCGAAAGGGCTATGACCGGCACGGCGAAGATGACCGCAACCGTCGCCCGGCGGCGCAGTTGCGCAACCCGTTCCCGCTGCGGGGATTCCAGGTGCTCCGCCGAGAGCACAAGGTCGTAGCCCAGTTGGCGCACCTGCTCGCGGAGCCGCTCAGCGTTCCAGCGCCGCGTGTCGTAGCGGACCGTCAGGGTCTGGGCAGCGAAGTTGACCTCCGCCTGTGCAATTCCCGGCTGTGCGCGCAGCACTCGCTCAATCGTTGCGGCGCATCCGGCGCAGTGCATCCCCACCACGGGGTATACCTCCGTGCGGGAGCGCTCGGCGGCGGGAGTCTCACTCCGGACGGTATCGGCAGCACTTGGGGAGCCGCTCATAGGCATCCTCGGGGGCAGTGACCTCTTCGGTGTCGTGCCCAACGGCGGCGATTCGCTCCTGGATCTGCCGGCGCGAGATCCGCTCGGGCTCGTAGGTCACCACCAACAGCTTGGTCTGCCGGTCCCACCGAGCCGAGTGGATGCCCTCGACCTCTTTGAGGGCGCCTTCGATGCGCTTCTGGCAGTGTCCGCAGCGTCCGGCGACGGCGATCGTATCGGTGCGGAGCGCCACAGTGGGCTGTGCAGGTGTTGGCTCGGAGGGAGCGGCTTCCTGTGGCTGCTGCGCTGCAATGGTGGTACCCCACAGCATCAGCAGCGGAAGGCTCCAGCGCAGGAGGTCGAGCATCGTTGACGATGGCATTGTGAAACGGGCACCGCAGCGTGAGACGTGCCGTCGGAGCGGGTAGTGTGCAACGCTTCCCGTGCGCTTTTGCCCTAATTTTGCCGCGCTCGTCGAGGGTGCAACAGTTGTGGAGAGCGGATGTCGGTCTTTGAGCAGATGCGCGCCTACGGGCATGAGCAGGTGGTCTTCTGTTCGGAACCGGCGGTGGGGTTACGGGCAATCATTGCCATTCACGATACGACGCTGGGTCCGGCGCTGGGGGGCGTGCGCATGTGGAACTACCGCACCGAGGAGGAAGCGCTGCAGGATGTGCTGCGGCTTTCGCGTGCGATGACCTACAAGGCTGCTCTGGCAGGGCTGCGGCTCGGGGGCGGCAAAGCGGTCATCCTCGGTGACCCGCGCACGGAGAAGAGCGAAGGGCTCTTCCGTGCCTTCGGGCGCTTTGTGGAGAGCCTCGGCGGACGCTACATCACCGCCGAAGACGTGGGCACAACCGTGGAGGATATGGAGTGGATTCGCCAGGAGACGCGTTACGTGACGGGCGTGGCGGGCAAGAGTGGCGACCCCTCACCAGTGACGGCGTACGGGGTGTACTGTGGCATGAAAGCCTGCGCGCAGGTGGTCTACGGGGAGGATTCCCTTGCTGGACGCACCATCGCCGTGCAAGGAGCGGGCAACGTGGCGCGCCATCTGGTGGCGCATCTTGTGCGCGAAGGTGCTGCAGTGTACATTGCCGACATCTTCCCGGAGAAGGTCCAGCGCTTGCGGGAGGAGCTGGGCACCGCCATCACCGCCGTTGATCCCGAGGCTATCTACGACGTCGAGTGCGATATCTTCTCGCCGAATGCGCTCGGTGGCACCCTCAACGAACGCACCATTCCGCGCCTGCGCTGCCGCATCGTTGCCGGGGGTGCGAACAATCAGCTCCAGGATGAGCACGCCGATGCACTTCGCCTGCACGAGCGCGGCATCCTGTATGCGCCCGACTACGTCATCAATGCCGGTGGGCTCATCAACGTTGCTGCCGAACTGGAGGGCGAGTACGACCGGGAGCGCGTACTCCGGCGCGTTGAGGGGATCTACACCACGCTGCTGCGGGTGTTCCAGTTGGCGCAGGAGCGGAATCAACCGCCCACGGAGGCGGCTGCCGAACTTGCCCACAGGATACTGCGTGGATGAGCACGGGATAGCCACAGATGCCCAGGCGGCGGAAGGAGGACGGTGAGCGGGTGGAGCTGTTCCCTTTACGGCGCCGCAGTAGTGTGCGCGGGAGCCGGAGCTTGGCGCGCGAGAAGGTGCTGCAGGTCCTTGCCGCTGCCGTTGCTGCCGAGCTGCCCTGGGAGGCGGTCTTCGAGCACATCTTCTACCGGCAGTTCACCGATGTGCCTCCGATGCCACCGCGGCAAGTGCTCTCGGTGGAGGAGATTGCCGAGCTGGAAGCCGATACGCCGATCCAGTGGGACGCCGAGGAGATAGCCTTCGCCCGTGCCCTCCTCCAGGCGGCTCAGCAGTATTGGGAGCTGGCACAGGAGCTGCTTGCCGGTGTCCTGCTCAATTGGGACCTGAAGCGCCTGGTGTTCCTGGACCGAATTCTGCTGCAGTTGAGCATCGCGGAGATGCTGGCGATGCCGGAGACGCCTGTGGCGGTCATCATTGACGAAGTGGTGGAGCTGGCAAAGCGGTATTCGACCGAGCGCAGCGGGCAGTTCATCAACGGCGTGCTGGAGGCGGTCTACAGCCTGATGGTGCAGCGGGGATTGCGCCCGCCCTCGCCGGAGATGCGACCCGTTTCCGCTCAGGAGGGCGTGCAGTTGCTGGAATTCCCCGCCGACTACGGCGCGGCTATGGCTGCCATGCCTGCGCAGGGAGAATCAGCACCTCTGGCTCCAGGCGAATCTGGAACCGCTCCCACACCGAGCGAGCAATCTCCTGCGCCAACTGCAGAATCTCCCGCCCAGACGCCCCGCCGTAGTTGACCAACACCAGGGCATGCTGCGGGGCAACCCCGACATCCCCTCGGCGGTATCCCTTCCAACCGCACTGCTCGATGAGCCAGGCTGCTGGGATTTTGACCGAATCCGCACCAGCGGGGAAGAGCGGTAGCTCCGGATACCGCTGCCGAAGCTCCTGTGCCTGGCGTGCCGGCACAATGGGGTTGCGGAAGAAGCTTCCAGCGTTGGGCAGGCGGCGCGGATCGGGAAGGCGCTGCCGGCGGAGCCGGCACACGGCATGGAAGATGTCCCATGGCGTGGGATGCCGAATGCGCTCCCGTTCGAGCAACGCTGCCAGCGTCGGGTACTGCGCATGCGGACGCGGACGCCGCAGCAGCCGGAAGCGGACACGCGTGAGAATCCCCCGCCCCAAGAGCTCCGTGCGCAGACGGCTACTGCGGTAACCCAGCCCCAGCTCCGCAGCCGGCAGCCAGAGAAATTGCCCGCTCTCGTGCTCCCAGAACTCTACCCCATCCAGGAACTCCGCCACCTCAACCCCGTAAGCACCGATGTTGTGGACCGGTGCAGCGCCGACCGTGCCGGGGATGAGCGCCAAGTTCTCCAAGCCGTACCAGCCCTGTGTCAGGCACGTTCGCACGAAGTTGTGCCAGGGCTCGCCGGCAGCGGCTTCGACGAGCACCTCGTGTGCGGATTCCGCAACGCAGCGGATGCCCCGCAATCGAACGCGCACCACCACTCCGGGGAATGGCTCGGCAAAGAGCACGTTGCTGCCCGCACCGAGCGGGAGAAGAGGAAGCCCATGCAGCTCACGGCGCCGGCGGAGGGAGTGGAGTTGCTCCACCCGAGTGCACACGGTGCCGTAGGCGGCGGTCTCGGCGATACCGAACGTATTCCAGCTCTTCAGTGGCTGGAGCCGCCGCAAGCGAATCATGCAATTATGCCGAAGCGCTGGGAGCCGGCTGCGCTGCGCGAGCGTGCCCATCGGAGGAGAGCGGTGGCAACTCCTCTCCGCGGAGGATGCGCTCGACGTCGTTCCCATCGAGCACCTCGCGCTCCAGAAGTGCCTGCGCCAGGCGATGGAGGGCGGGCAGATTTTCGCGCAGCAATGTCTCGGCACGCTCCATGGCTTCGTTGACAATGCGGCGAACCTCGGCGTCGATGAGCCGGGCGGTCTCCTCGCTGTACTCGCGCGGCTGGACGATCTCCCGTCCCAGGAACACCTCTTCGTGCCGATTGCTGAAGGCAACCGGACCGATGACCTCGCTCATGCCCCATTCGCAGACCATCTTGCGGGCAAGGCGGGTGGCTTGCTCCAGGTCATTGGCAGCACCGGTTGTGACGCGCCCGAAGACCAACTTCTCGGCTGCGCGCCCGCCCAGGATCATCGTGATGCGGTCCTCGATGTACTCCTTGGTGAAGGTGTAGCGGTCCTCCTCGGGCAGGTGGGCGGTGACGCCGAGGGCGCGCCCGCGCGGGATAATGGTGACCTTGTGGATGGGGTCGGCGTTGGGCAGGAGCTTTGCCAGCAGAGCATGTCCGCTTTCGTGGTAGGCGGTGATTTCGCGCTCGCGTTCGGAGAGCACCAAGCTCTTGCGCTCGATGCCCAGCAGGATCTTGTCCTTGGCGTTCTCGAAGTCCTGCATGGTCACCAGGCGGCTATTGCGGCGCGCTGCCAGGAGAGCGGCTTCGTTGACCAGGTTTGCCAGGTCAGCTCCGGAGAATCCCGGTGTGCTTTTGGCGATGCGCGCCAGGTCCACATCCGGTGCCAGCGGGATGCGCCGGGTGTGGACCCGCAGGATCTGCTCGCGCCCGCGAGCATCGGGGAGATCGACGACGATACGGCGGTCGAAGCGCCCCGGACGCAGCAGCGCGGGGTCCAGAATATCGGGACGGTTCGTTGCGGCAAGCACCACGATGCCGCTGTTTTGCTCAAAGCCGTCCATCTCGACCAGAAGCTGGTTGAGGGTCTGCTCGCGCTCGTCGTGCCCCCCGCCCAAGCCCGCGCCCCGCTGCCGTCCGACGGCATCCAGCTCATCAATGAACACAATGCAGGGGGCGTGGCGCTTGGCTTGTTCGAAGAGGTCGCGCACGCGGCTGGCGCCCACGCCGACGAACATCTCCACAAAGTCAGCCCCGGAGATGGAGAAGAAGGGCACCCCAGCTTCGCCGGCAACGGCGCGCGCCAGCAGCGTCTTGCCCGTGCCGGGCGGACCGACCAGGAGCACCCCTTTGGGCACCTTTGCCCCAAGCGCACGGAAGCGCTCCGGATTCCGCAGGAACTCGATGATCTCGCGCAGCTCCTCCTTGGCTTCCTCGGCTCCGGCAACATCGTCGAAGGTGACACGCGGCTGTGAGGGATCGCTGATGCGAACGCGCGCCTTGCCGAAGGAGAAGATGTTGCGCGTTGTCCCCACCTGCATGCGCTGCAGCAGCAGGAAGTAGATCGCAATGAGCGCAACCCAGGGGAGCACCGAAATGAGGCTATCCCACCAGGGGTTGTCGCCGGATTCGTACGTCCACTGGATGCCCTTCTCTGCCCATCGGCGCTCGGTTTCGGCATCCAGCACGCCGAGCTTGGTGACGATGTAGCGGACCTGGCGCGGACGCCCGTCGCGGATGAGCGTGATGGGTTCTTTGAGCACCCCGCGGAATTCGTAGTCGTTGAAGCGCGATTTGACAATCGTTGCCGAGGCAATCTTGCCCTCCTCCAGCAGCTGCAGGTACTCTGTGTAGGTGACCGTCCACTCCGGTCGCTCGGCGCTGCGGAAGAGCGTATAGAGCAGCAGGACGCCCATCATCAGCAGCAGCCAGCCCAGCAGGGTGCGGAAGGTGCGTCCGACCGGGGGCTGCCCATCGGGCGTGGGAGGACGCGAAGAGTTGCGCGGGCGATTCATTCAGCTGTTCGGGATGGGTCAACCACCGCAAAGGACGTACGCTCCCGTGCGGGATTGCCTTGCTCGGGCTCCTCCAGGGCGTAGATGTCGGGCAGGTAGCGACCGTGCTCGGCGTAGTCCATCCCGTAGCCGACGACGAAGAGCGGTGGGATCTCAAGCCCGATGTAGTCGGGCTGCGGCTGCAGCTCCCGTGCAGAGGGCTTTGCCAGTAGCGCCACAATGCGCAGTGATGCTGGCTGCTGCCGGCGCAGGAAGCCGAGCAACTCTCGCAGCGTCAGCCCACTGTCCACGATATCCTCGATGAGCAACACATCGGCGCCAGCAAGCGGGAGCTCCGGCGGCTGGATCTCTACCCGTCCGCTGGAGTGCATCGCCGTGCCGTAACTGCGGGCGCGGACGGTCTCCACACGGCAGGGGATACCCGCCGCGCGCAGCAGATCGGCAGCGAACACGAAGGCGCCTTTGAGCACAATGAGGCAGACAGGCGTAATCCCGGCGTAGTCCGCTCGAAGCTGCTGTGCCAGCCGTTCCACGATGGCGGCAATCTGCTGCCGGGTGAGGAAGCGGCGGAAGCGGTGTCCGTTGAGCTCAATCTGTTCCGGGTGCATCCGACCACGTATCTGGTGAGACTTTCCGCAATTGCAGCCGAAGGAAACGTTGGGTTTCGCGTCGCACACACACTTCAGCGCTCAGCCGTACGCCGCACAGCCACAGGACGCGCGAGCCCTCAGCCAGTACAGAGAGGCTGCGACGGCGGTGGTGGGGAATGCGCTGCGCAGTGAGGAAATCCCCCAACTTCATCGGTGCCGGCATCCCCAGTGGGTGGAAGCGGTCGCCGGCGCGAACGGCTCGCCAGAGGACCCGGGCTGGGAAGCGCTCGGCATCAACGTACTCCACGGTGGGGTCAGGAGTGAAGCGAACCTCCTCGGCGGGGACTTCGGCGATCTCCAGCTCCCAGCCATCGAGCCGGTAGGTGCCGCAGCCGGTGATGAGGCACTGCCCCAGCGGAGGGAGCTTCTGTAGCAGGCTGATACCGGCGTGTTCGCGGACGGCATAGAGTGTTTTCCCCAGCGGCAGCAGCGTCCCGGTGGGCGAGTGCTCCAGCTCCAGCAGGCGGCGCAGGTGAGCCTGCCCAGGGCTGTAGGTCTGCCCCAGTCGCTGCAGCGCCAGGCGGTAAAGCTGCAAGCGGAGGAATTCCGGCAGCCTCCCAAGCTGCTCTTCGGAGAAGTAGAAGCCGGGTTCGGCAAGCGCTGCCTGCTGGAGGAGGGGCTCCAGGAGCTGGGCGATCCCTTGCCGTGCTTGAGCAAGGAGTGTTGCCGTCTGGCAAAGCTTCCGCACCGCTGCCGGGGTGATGGTCTCAAGCAACGGCAGCAGCTCCCAGCGAATGCGGTTGCGGAGGAAGCGGCGGTCGCGGTTGCTGGGGTCCTCGCGCCAGGAGAGCCCCCGCGCTTGAGCGTAGGCGATGAGCTGGGCTTTGCGCACTGCCAGGAGCGGGCGAATCAGCAGGCACTCGGGGGTGAGCTGACGGCTGGGGGGCATTGCGCTGAGCCCATCAATGCCGGCGCCGCGCAGCAGGTTCAGCAGGAGCGTTTCGGCAACATCGTCGGCGGTATGGGCGAGAGCAAGGTGCGTTGCAGCCATTTGGCGGGCATGGCGGGCGAAGAAATCGTATCGCAGTTGCCGCGCCGCCATCTCCAGCCCGCAGCGATGGGCACGGGCGTACTCTGCAACCGGCAGCGCCTCCTCGGCGAAGGGAAGCCCGTATGCACGGGCAACGGAGCGCACGAACTCGGCGTCCTGGCGCGATTGTTCGCCGCGCAGACCGTGATCGGCATGGAGCACCCCCAGCCAGAATCCCGTCTCCGAGGAGAGTGCCACAAGCACATCGAGCAGCACGATGGAATCTACCCCGCCGCTCACGGCGCAGAGCACTCGGCTATCGGTCCGGACACCAAAGCGCTCCAGCTCCAAGCGCACATGCTGCCGCAGCCAGAAGATATGCTCTGCACCAGCGCCCATGCCCAGGCTCACACTGGCGTGCTCGCTTCCGGCAGCGGGTGAGACTCGCGGCCGAGCAGTTCGGCGTAGGAGAGGAGCCGGTCCTCAACGGCGGCGAGCTCGCGCAGTTGCATGAGCTCGTTGCGCACGGCAGCAGAGCCGTAGAGTCCCCGGAGGTAGCCGGCATAGAAGCGGCGGAATTCGCACACGGCGCGCTCCTCGCCCACAAAGTCCGCCAGGAGCCGCAGATGCTCCAGGCACATCTGAATACGCTCCGATGCCGAGGGCTCAGGGGGAACCACTCCGGTGCGCAGGTACTCCTTTGCCCGCTGGAAGATGAAGGGGTTACCGATGGCGGCACGCCCGATCATAACCCCATCGCAGCCAGTCTGCTCGAAGGCGCGGCGGACATCCTCGGGCGTGCGCACATCCCCGTTGAGGATGACCGGGATGGAGACCCGCTCCTTGATGCGCGGGATCCAGGACCAATCGGCGCTGCCGGAATGCCCCTGGTCGCGGGTGCGGCAGTGCACGCAGAGGGCGGCAATGCCGACCTCCTCCAGGCGTTGTGCCAGCTCCACGATCACGATCGAATCGCGCGACCACCCCAAGCGGGTCTTGACCGTCACCGGCAACCGAGTTGAGCGAACCACATCGCGCACCAGCTTCACCATCCGGTCAGGGTCTCTGAGAAGGGCTGCGCCGGCATTGCGCGCGACGACGTTCTGCACCCAGCAGCCGCAGTTGATGTCCAGGAAGTCCGGTTCGGCTTGCTCGGCGATGCGGGCTGCGTGCGCCATTACCTCTGGGTCGCCGCCGAAGATCTGCACCGCAACGGGATGCTCCTGCGGGTGCAGCGTGAGCTTTTCGACGGACCTCCACGCGTTGCGCACCAGACCGTCGGAGGAGATGAACTCGGTGTAGACGATGTCGGCTCCCATGCGCCGGCAGATGAGCCGGAAGGCGCGGTCGGTGACGTCCTCCATCGGCGCCAGAAGAAGCGCGTCGGCAACGTCAATATGACCGATTCGCAGCCGTGCCATTGGGCAATGTGGGATGAGCAGACCAAGGCGATAAGACGGATGAGCACTGCAGAAGTGTTCGCGCCAGAGCGGGCGTATGGGTGGGAGTTCTACCAGCGACCGACCGTGGAGGTCGCCTGGGGGCTGCTGGGGGCGGTGTTGGTCAAGCGTGAGCCCGAAGGGCTCTGCGCTGCCCGATTGGTTGAGCTGGAGGCATATCTCCCCGACGGCGATGCTGCAAACCATGCTGCGCGGGGCTGGAGTGAGCGCACGGCACCGATGTTTGCAGCCGGGGGCATCCTCTACGTGTACGCCATCTACGGACGGCATCGGTGCGTGAATGTAGTCACCGAGCCGGAGGGGCGCCCCGGGGCAGTTCTGCTCCGCGCCGCCGAAGTGCTCCACGGCGAGGAGCTGATGCGGCGCCGTCGGGGAGAGGTCCAATGGGAAGCCCTGTGCCGGGGTCCGGCGAACCTGGCACGGGCGTTTGGGTTTGAGCTCAGCGATAACTTCCGCTCGGTCTGCTCGGCGGAGCTCTTCATCGTGCCGCCGCCGGAGCCGATTGCACCGGAGGCGGTGCGGAGAACGCCGCGCATCGGGATCAGCCGGGCACGGGAGCTCCCGCTGCGCTTTGTCCTGTGGCAGTCCCGCTGCCGCTCGCGCTGAATAGCCTCCCCCGTCGGGGACTTTTTCGGATATTTGCGCCACGTTGGGCATGTGCGACGGCACAGAGGTGAGCCGTGGATCTGTTCGCACGCTGCTTTGCCTTCACGCGCGCCGATGAGGTCAAAGCGCGGGGATTGTACCCCTACTTCCACCCCTTGGAGGAGAACGAGGGTCCGGTCGTGACCATCGGGGGGCGGAAGATCATCATGGCGGGGTCGAACAACTACCTGGGCTTGACCACGCACCCGAAGGTCAAGGAAGCCGCCATCGCCGCCATTCGCAAGTACGGCACCGGATGCTCGGGCTCGCGCTACCTGACCGGTACGCTCGATTTGCACATTGAGCTGGAGGAGCGCTTGGCGCGCTTCCTGGGCTATGAGGCGGTGTTGCTCTTCAGCACCGGTTTCCAGACCGCGATAGGGACCATCGCGGGGCTTGTGCAGAAGGGCGATTACGTCATCAGCGACCGCGAGAACCATGCCTCGATCGTTGCCGGTGCGTTGATGGCAAAGGGAAGCTTCGCCGAATTTGTGCGCTACCGGCACAACGATATGGAGGACCTGGAGCGCGTTCTGTCGCGCATCCCGGAGTCGGCGGGCAAGCTGGTGGTCACCGACGGGGTGTTCTCCGTCACCGGAGAGATCGTCAACCTGCCGCGCCTGCTGGAGGTGGCGCACCGGTATGGCGCGCGCGTCCTCGTGGATGATGCCCACGCCATCGGGGTGATTGGGGTTGGTGGGCGGGGTACCGCCAGCATGTTTGGGCTGACGGAGCAGACGGACCTGACGATGGGCACCTTCTCCAAGACCTTTGCCTCGCTGGGGGGCTTCGTTGCCGGTCCGGAGCGTGTGATCAACTACTTGAAGCACCACTCCTCGGCGCTCATCTTCAGCGCAAGCCCCACGCCGGCGTCGTGTGCTGCGGCGCTGGCAGCGTTGGAGATCCTGGAGGAGCAGCCGGAGCTGGTGGACAAGCTCATCCGCAATGCCAACAAGATGCGCCAGGGCTTCAAGGAGCTGGGCTTCCACACGCTCGATGGGCAGACGGCAATTGTGCCCGTCATTGTCGGCGATGTGGAGACGGCGCTGCTCTTCTGGCGTAAGCTCTTCGATGCCGGGGTGTTCGTCAACGCCTTTATCCCGCCAGGGGTGCCCCCGAACATGAGCATGATGCGCACCAGTTACATGGCAACGCACGAGGATGAGCATCTGGAGCGCATCCTGGAGGTATTCGAGCGCGTGGGCAGGGAGCTGGGGCTGCTCACCCCTGAGGCGCGCGAGCGAATCGCTGCCGGAATGCAGGCGAACCGCACTGGGGAGGATATCCTGACGGACCGTCGGTAAACCCGAATGCAGCAATCTCGCGGCGAACAGGGGCTGCAGGGACGGGTGGCACTGGTGACAGGGGCGGCAATCGGCAATGGGCGCGCCTTCTGTGTGCGGCTTGCTCACGAGGGTGCCCGAATCGCCATCGCGGATATCGCCGATGCCAGCGAGACCGCCGAAGCGGTCCGTCGTCTGGGCGGAGAGGTGCTCACCATCCGCGCGGATTTGACCAAGCCCAGCGACGTGGAGGCGATGATGGAGTGCATCCGCGCGCACTGGGGCGGCGTGGACATCCTCGTGCACAACGTGGGGTTTTACGAGGAGGAGCCCTTCGAGCTGCTGACCTTTGAGCAGTGGCGCTACATGCTGGATGTGACGCTCAACAGCCTCTTCCTGACGGTCAAAGCTGTGCTGCCCTCGATGAAGGAGCGCGGCTTCGGACGCATTATTGCGCTGTCCTCCGATACGGTCTGGCTGGGAACGCCGTACCTGGTGCACTACGTCACGGCGAAGATGGGCATCATCGGGTTTGTGCGCTCGCTGGCAGCCGAGGTTGGGCGCTACGGCATCACGGTCAATGCCATCACCGTTGGGCTGACGGCAACGCAGCGTCCGAACGCGGCGCCGCTGTCGCAGACGATTCTGCAGCACATCCTGCCGCAGCAGGCGGTCCATCGCGCCGATGAGCCCGAAGATATCGCCAACGTGCTTGCCTTCCTGGCGATGCCGGCATCGGGGATCATCACGGGGCAGACCATCAACGTGGACGGCGGGGTTGCCCGGCACTGAGTAATGCGGCGATTGTTGCTCCTGTTGGTCTGTGTGCCGCTGCAGGCGCAGCTTCTCCCACAGTTTGGGAGCGAGCGCGTGGGGATTGCTCTGGCAACGGCGCTCAAGCTCGCGCAGGGAGCGCGCTCTGCTGGGCTCAATGCCGTTGCGGTGGCATTGCCGCAGGGGGGTGCTGTGTGGCTCAATCCTGCGCTGGTCGCCGAGCTGCCCGAGTACAGCGCCGAATTCAGCACGCTCCGCTTCGTTGCCGATATCGCTGTGCACACTGCTTACGGGAGCATGCGGCTAGGCGAGCTCGGGAGCGCTGCCCTGAGCGCTGCGGTGCTGGCGCTGCCTCCGATTCCAGAGACCACCGAGTTCCAGCCCTATGGCACCGGACGGCAATGGCACTTCGGGCATTGGAATATCGGGCTCAGCTATGCCCGGCGTCTGACCGAGCAGTTCAGTGCTGGCGTCACACTGCGCTACATCCGTGAGCAATGGGCTGAAGCGCGCTTGGAGGGGATTGCCTGGGATGCGGGAACGCTCTACTGGACCGGTTTCGGCACGCTGCGCTTTGCGGTGGTGGTCTCCGCCTATGGTGCTCCGCTGCAGGCACAGGGGCAGCTTCAGCAGCCGGTGGTGCTGCCGGGGACTCCGCAGGGCTTCCGGAGCTTTGCTCCGCCGACGGTCTTCCGCATCGGTGTGGGGGGCGAGCTGTTCAACAGCCCTGTGCAGCGGCTGAGCCTGCTGGGGCAGTTGGACCATCCCAGCGACAATGCCGAAAGCTATGCCCTGGCAGCCGAATACGCCGTGCGCTTTTCTGAGGCGTTTCCGGCGATGCTCTCGCTGCGTTGCGGGATTCGCTTCAATGCCCCGGAGCGTTGGAGTGTGGGCGCGGGAGTGGCGGTGCCCTTCCCGGTGCAGGTGGAGCTGGACTATGCCCTTGCCTGGCACTCGCCGCTGGGAGCGGTGCACCGGATCGGGCTGCAGGTATTGCCTCCAGCAGTTCCATGAGCTGGCTTCGATGGCTCTATCTGGGAGTGGCGGTGGCGGTGGGCGGCTGTGCTGAGCGCCCGCCTCTGCCAACGGCGCCGCCGCCGCGCCCCACCGTGGGGGATACGGTCTACGTGCCCGTACTGCCGGAGTGGACGGGCTTCCGCCGCCCTTCGGCGGTGCTGGTCGGGCGCGAACCCTTCATCTACGTTGCCGATACGGAGAATGACCGCATCGTGATGCTGGACCTTGCCGGGCGGGTGGTGGGAACATCGCCACCGCTCTTGCGCCCGGTGGCAATTGCCCAGGATGGGCATTTCGATCTGCTCGTGTGCGGAGAGCTGGATACGCTCCTCTCCGGTCGGCGGACGCGGATAGGAGCGGTCTTCCGCATCCGGCTGCGGGAGAGTGCGCACGATATTGCCCGCGCCCCGATTCGGCTGGCGTATGCGGAGCCGGAACGCCCCCAGCGCCGCTTCACCGGCGTTGCGGTCCTGCCCGACAACAGCTACCTCCTTGCGCGCACGGGTCCGCAGAATACCTCGCCGATCGACCCCGATGACGCCGTGCTCCACATCGGCGCCGATGACCGGCTACGTTCGCCAATCCCGACGCTGCGTCCCGGGGGCATCGCGCTCAATGCTATCGAGCAGCTCAGCGGCATCGCTGTCAGTGCCAACGGAGCGGAGATGGTCATCCTCCAGCGGGGTCCCTCGATGCAGTACCGCGTCCAATGGCTCCGCTACGTCACGGGCGAGGGAGCGGGATGGGCGCAGAAGTTCGACCCAACGACCACACAGAACACCGTGCTGGAGCCGGGGCGGTTTGCCGCACCGGAGGATGCCGCCTTCGATGCTGCGGGCAACCTGTACGTTGTGGATGCCGAACGGGATTCCCTCTTTGTACTCACGCCCGGAGGACGGCTGGTGCGCGGGTACCGTGGGGAGGGCGCCTACCGACTGCGTGCACCCTCCGGGGTATCGGTGTACAGCCGCACGGTCTACATTGCCGATCGGGACAACGACCGGATTCTGCGGCTGCGCCTGTCAACGGATATGTGAAGCCTGCGCCATGGGGTGCCGATGCTGCTCTGGATTCTCCTCGGTGCGCTGCTGATGGGAGCGTGCCGGAGCGCTGCAGTCGAAAAGCCCATCGAAGGGGAGCTCCTGGTAGGGCAAGGTGGGGGCTTTACGGGATTGTACAGCGGCTACCTGCTGCGCTCCGATGGTGTGATTCTGCGCTGGAGCCAGTTCCCCGGACAGCCCGAACGGACCGAATCCGCCGGTGTTTGCCCGGCAGATAGTCTCCAGCCCTTCCTCCGGCAGCTTGAGCAGTGGCGGCAGCGTGGGCTACGCCTGCAGGGAACGGGTAACATGGTGGTCTTCCTGGAGCTCCGGCGCGATACGGGCTCGTACCGGCTCCAATGGGGGTTGGGGGAGGCTGATGTCCCCGGCGAGGTGCTGCAGTTCCATCGGCAGCTTCAGGAGTTTCTCCAGCGCCATCTGCCGTGAGCTGCAACTACTCCAGCAACCGCTCCAGCGCCTGCGGGTTGGCAACGACGAGGTAGTCCCCCTGCAGCCGAAGGAGCTGTGCCCGTTGCAGCGCGTTGAGTGCCCTGCGGACAGCGGGAACGGAGCTGTGCAGCAAGGTTGCCAGCTCGCTCAGCGGGAGCCGACATCGCAGCCGCTGCTGCTCATCCAGTCCGTAGGTCTGCAGCAGTACCCGGAGGAGCGCCAGCAGGCGCTCCCGGAGCGAGCGGGACTGCAGCACGAAGAATTGCCCCTCGACATGCTCCAGTTGCTGCGTCAGCAATTGCACCAGGCGGAGCCAGAAGTTCGGGGATGCGTGGGCATGTTCCAGCACCAGCTCTGCCGGAATGCTGCAGGCGGTGACCTCCTCCAGCGCGATGACATTGACCGTATGGCGCCGCTCGCCGAAGAGGTCTCGCAATCCGATGACGTCGCCGGGCTTGAAGAGCCCGACCAGGAGCTGCTGAGAGGAGCGTTCGGGCAACACGGCTTTGGCAGCCCCGCTGGAGAGGCACAGAAGCTCTGTGATGGGTTCGCCGATGGCTGCCAGCACAGCACCGTGGGGAAAGTGCTTCACCCGCCGTTCCTGCGCGATTGCGCGCTGCGCCTCCGGGCTGAGCTCCGCCAGTGGGTTGAGCCATCCATGCGGGCATTGGCTGCACAGCCGTGTCTGGAGTTCTGTGGCGAGCACCGTCATGGGGTACCCCTGAGAATGTGCGGGGCGAAATTCGCTTGCCGGCGGTGGCTACCGAGTGACCTGAGTCACGGCACGTGATGAGCTCGAGCTCAATCCTCCAGGTCGGCAAGGTATGCCAGCCCTGCTGGGTCCAGGATGCGGATGTGGCGATGGTCGGTGGAGATGAGCTTGCGGCGCTGGAAGTCGCTCAGCAAGCGGATGACGGTTTCAGGGGCAGTGCCGACCAGTTCCGCAAGTTCGCGGCGGGTCATCGTAGTCTTGAGCGCGCCGGTTTCGTCCTCGCCAAAGAGCTCGCGCAGGTAGAGCAGGATCTCTGCCAGGCGCTGAGGAACGCTCTTCTGCGCGAGGGAGGCCAGTCGGGTCTCCGCTGCCCGCAGATCGCGGGCGAGCAGCTCGGTGACGGCAGCCATCAAATCGGTGTTCTGCCGCAGCAGCTCGAAGAAGGTCTGGCGCGGGATAAAGCACAGAGTGGTGTCCTCCAGAGCTTCTGCTGTTGCCGTATAGCGTTCGTTGCTCAGCAATGCTCGGTACCCCAAGAGGTCGCCCGCGCGTGCCAGGCGCACGATGACCACGTTGCCGGAGGAGTCGCTGCGGTAGAGCTTGACCGCGCCCTGGTGTATGCAGTAGATGCCCGCCGGGTAGCTCCCTTCGTGGAAGATGACCTCGCCGCGGCGGAAGAAGTAGCACCCCTTGGAGCTGCTCAGTTCGGGGAGCTGATGCTCTTGCAAGGCGCCGAAGAGGCTCTGGGAGCGGATGGGGCAGGTCTCGCAGTTCGGGATAGGTATCCTCTGCATGGATGCGGCGCAGAGCGCTTGGACAAGCTGCTGCCCGAAAATACGAAAAAGCCGAGCTCCGGCGGAGCGGTGAGCCGGAGGAGCAACCAGCGCAGGGGGTGCAGCAGCACACGGTGTCCACGTGCGATGGGCAGCGGCGGTTTCGTTCGTCCCTACGCCTGCGATGCGGGAGCTGGTACAGCTTGCGGAGTTTTTGCAGTGGCGGCTGCGGCAGCCGCTGCCCGGAGAGGTCGCACACCGGATGATGGCGCCAGCGGAGGAGGGGCGGGATCGTCCGCTGCGTCCGTTGCCCGGGAGCCATCCTTCGGCGGTGCTGGTGTTGCTGGTGGAGCTGGAGGCTGCCCCGGCAGTGGTCCTGACGTTGCGCAGTGCGCAGTTGCGTCGCCATCGTGGGGAGCTGAGCTTCCCCGGAGGGATGAGCATGCCCGGTGAACCGCCGATGGTGACGGCGTTGCGCGAAGGGCAGGAGGAGATCGGGATCGCACCGGAGCAGGTGTGGGTGCTGGGGACGCTGTCCCCCGTGTACGTGCCCTCCTCGCACGCAGCGATGGTGCCGGTGCTGGGGATGCTCCGCTGGGGAACGTTTGTGCCCAACCGCGAAGAGGTGGAGCAAGTGGTGCCAGTTCCCCTGGAGTTGCTGCGCCAGGGGGAGCGGCTGCGCGTGGGGTTCTGGGAGCGCGATGGACGCCGGCTGCGTGTGCCGTACTGGGCAATTGATGCGCCCGTTCCCCTCTGGGGTGCAACGGCGATGGTGCTCAGCGAACTGCTGGTGCTCTACGAGGAGTTTCTGCGCGGGGCAGGGCAGCAGTGATGCGCACATTCAACGGGGCTGCCCGCACGTCATCTGCTCCGGCTGGGGTGTACAGCAAGGGCTTGCCTCCGATGTGGTGCTGGTGTAGGGGCGCAGCACTCCTTGTTGCCCTGTGGGGATGTACGGCAGTGGCGGAGCAACTCCAGGTGCGCTGGCGCTGGGACGGACCGGGGACACTGGTGGTGGAGTGCGCTTTCCCCGCACCGCGCTTCGCAGTGCGGGAGGGGAGGAGCGTTCAGCTCCCTCCGGAGTCACGGTGGGCGTTTCGGCTTTCCCAGCAGCCGTTTTATGGGTTTGCCGTGCCGCTGGAGTGCCCTCCGGAGGCGCGGCTACAGGGGCTGGAGATTGTGGAGCAAGAGCTGCTCCCGCTACCGGCACCGCCGGCGTTATTGGAATGCCGAGAGTGCGCGCCGGTGGCATCAACGGTGGTGGAGCTTGTGCCACTGGGATTTGCCGGCAGTAGTGCCCGAGCAGTGCTGCGGCTGCTGCCGTACCGCGCCGTGAGGGATAGCCTGCAGGCGATTCGGCAGCTCCGGGTTCGGCTTTCGCTCCCCTCGGTGGCACGCTTCGCAGTGGTTGATGCGCTCGCGTCGGTGGAGCGTGTTGCGGTGGCGCGGACTCTGCAACCGGACGTGGCGCTGCGCCCCATTCCAACCGCTCCCGATGGGTGGCAGTACAAGCTCTACGTTTCGCGCCAGGGGCTGGTGCGCCTGACCGCTCGCGAGCTGGCGCAGTTGGGATTGCCCATCGCCACGCTGGAGCTGCAAACACTGCAACTGTGGAATCGAGGACAGCAGGTGCCGCTCTACGTCTACGACCGCAACAACAACGGGCGCTTGGAGCACTACGAGCCCGACCCCGACTACGTCGCCTTCTTTGCCGAGCCGAACCTGAAGAACTTCCAAAACCCCGATGCCGACCAGTACCGCGACCCCGAAAGCGATGAGAACGTCTACGTGCTCACCTGGGGAACCACCCCTGGGGCACGTATGGTGGAGGAGTCCGGCGAGCTCCGCATCACCGACCCGCGCCGGGCAACGGACTTGCGCGGGAAGTACTTCCTGAGCACGGTCATCCTGGAGGAGAACCGCGTGCAGGAGCGCTTCGGTGCGGTGGAGACCTGGGATCGGGATCTGCTCCAGCCCAGCTTCCGCGGCGATCAGCTCTTTTGGGCGCGCGTTGCACCCAACGCCAGCGTGACCGTGCGCGTGCCGCTGCCGGCGCCGGCAACGGTGGCATCGGAACCTGTGCAATTGGAGGTGATGCTCTGCGGGGCGCTTGTGTCGGCGTTCCCGTGCCCGGGTCCGGAGCACACGGCGGAGATCTACCTCAACCAGCGCCGGGTGCTGCGAGCATCGTGGTCGGGCGCGCGGGCAATGCTACTGCAGACGCCGCGCGATCAGATCGCCCCAATCCCTGCATCGGTTCTCACCGAGGCAGAGAATAGCACCCTCACCGTCGCCAACATCCTCAACTGCACGGAAGCTGGCGATCGCGCCCCAGCGCTCTACCTGAATTGGGTCCGTGTGCAGTATCCGCGCCTGTACCGCGCCGTGGGCGATGAGCTCCTCTTTACGGTGCCGCCGGGGGCTCCGCCTGGGGTGTACACCTTTGCGCTGGAGGGGTTCCGTAGCCCGAACGTGATGGTCTTCCGCGTGGGCATCTCCCGCATCGTCAACGTCACGGTCGAGCGCGTCACCCAACGCGCTGGTGGGACGACCTACACGGTGCGCTTCCAGACCTACGTGGCATCACCGCAGGAGCTCTTCTACGCCGTTGCGGTGGACAGCCTGCGCGGTCCGGAGCGCATGGAGCGCGACCTCCCCTCGCAGCTTGCAACCTCGGTGGGAGCGGACTATGTGCTGCTCACGCACAAGGGCATTTGGGACCGCCGCAGTGCGCAGGCAACAGAGGCACAGCATCCGGTCGAGCGACTGCTGCGCCTGCGCCGCCAGCAAGGGCTTTCGGCAATGGCAGTGGATGTGGAGGACATCTACGACGAGTTCAACCACGGCATCGCCTCCAGTCGGGCAATCGCAGACTTCCTGCGCTATGCCTGGCACAATTGGAGCCGTCCGCCGCGCTACGTTGTCCTGCTGGGCACAGCCGAGGCGATTCCGCCCCAGCATTGGCAGACTCGGCGCTGGGGGATGACCCCGACAGACTACCCCTACGGGTGCGTCGAGGGGATGTACCAGAGCCCAACGGGTGCGGTGGTGCCCGATCCGATTGCCGAGATTGCCGTCGGGCGCATCCCGGCGCGCACGCTCGCCGAAGCCGATGCTGTCGTGAGTAAGCTGGAGCAGTACGAGTCTGCGCTCGATGCCGACTACTTCCTCCCGCGGGCATTACTCGTTGCCGGGGTCAATGGCTTTGTGCAGCAGACGGAGCTGCTTGCCGAACGGCTCCCCGATGGGGTCTCGCAGCGGCGGCTCTACGTTGGGCAGCCACCGGAGCGGTACGGCGGGCACACGGCCGAGCTTGCGCAGCTCTGGGACCGTGGCGCAGCGGTGGTGAACTTCCTCGGACACGGCGGCGGCGGAATCTGGGAGGATGCCGGACTGTTTCGTGACGAGGACGTTGCGCTGCTCAACAACCGCGGGCGCTATCCCGTTGTCTCCAGCTTGACGTGCTTCACCGGAGCCTTCGAGCAGCAGGTCTACCGGCGCGGATTGCTGACGACGCTGCTGCTCGCCGCAGGCAAGGGCGCCGTCGCTGCGTGGGGCAATTCCGGATTCGGGTGGCTGGAGAACAGCTTCTTCCTCTCGACGGCGCTGCTGGAGAGCTTTTTTGCGGCACCGCGCTCGGCAGCACGGCTTGGGGATGTATTCCGCGCGGGGAAGCTGTTGTACTTGGCGCGGGCGTACGGGCTACAGAACGAGATCGTGCTCTCGATGCTGCTGCAGGCAACGCTGCTGGGCGATCCGGCAATGCTCCTGCGCTTGCCCACCGATACGGTGCAGCTCCAGGCGCAGCGCGGATGGGCGTACCCGGGCGAGCAGGTCGAGCTGACGGCGCAGATCCCCTTCTCTGGCGTTGCCCGCATTGTGCTTGCGGATGAGCGCGGGAACGACCTGGAGGGGAGCGAGCAGCGCGTGGAGTTCTCCGCTCCGCAGTTGCGCTTTTGGGTTCGTGTGCCCCAGGGGTATTCGGGGCAGCAGCTCCGGGTGCGGCTGTATGCGGTCGAATCCGGCGGGCGTCGGGCGGTGTTTGGCGGATTGCGCTTGAGCACGGGAGCTGTGCTCTTCGGAGCGATTCAATGGGAGCCCACGCCGCCGCAGCCGGGGCAGCCGCTGTGGATACAGCTCCCCGTGCGCAGCCGCGACGCGCTGCGCCGTGTATGGGCAACGGTGAGCGTGCGCCTGCCCGATGGGACGCTGCAGTCGCTCGGAGAGCTCTCCTGCAGTGTAGTGGCGCCGGAGCTGTACCGCACGGATGTGCCGGTTCCGGCGGGCTTGGTGCTGCCGGGAGCAGAGGTGCGGGCATTGTTCGGAGTGGAGCTGCAGTCGGGGCAGATTCAGACAACGCCGCTGGAGAGCGTTGTGGTCCCCGGACTTGCCGATCCGGCGGTGTTCCCCCCGCGAGCGGGTGCGGATAGCCTTCCCCCGGCACAGCCACCGCTGCGGATGGTTCCCACGGCGCAGGGAGCGCGTCTGCGGGTGCGGCTGTTCAATTGGACGGAGACACCGGCATCGGGGGTGCCGGCGCGCGTGGAACGGCTCTTGTCCGATGGCAGCGTACAGCTTCTGGCGGCACAGCGGGTGGACCTTCCCGGCAATGGCACGCTGGATTGGCTCATTGCTGTACCGGCGGTGCTGCCGCGCAGCCTGGTCCGAGTAGCGCTGGAGCCCGATAGCCTCAGCGTCGGCGGGAATCGGCTGCGCCTCAACGATGTGGGCGCCGATAGCGTGCTGCTGTCCTGCTTTGCACTGTTGCCGGGAATCGGCTCCAGCGCCGATGGGAGCGCAACGCAATGGGTAGGGCAGCCCGGCACAGTGCTGCTTCAGGTCCCAGCACCGCAGGCACCGGCGCAGCCGGCATTGGTATGCGTAGAGGCGTTGCCCTCGGCGGAGGTGCAGCAGCCCGGTATCCATCCGGTGCGGCTCTCGGATGGCTCTGCAGCGCTGCGGATTACGGTCGAGCCTGCAGGTGTGCGCGTCCGGGCGGTGCTACAGGTGTGGTACGCCGTACAGGATACGAACCTGCGCATCTCAGCGCCGGCGCTGTACCGACGGCATTCCCGTCTGCCGCTGTGGCAGCGAATCCCGACGGAGGAGCCTCAGCCTGGGCTGCTGAAAGCCTCGTTGGAGCTGCCCACTACGGTGATGGTTGCCACCACCTCGGACCGGCGTCCTCCGCAGGTGCGCATTACTGCCGAGGGGCGCGCCTTGCCGACGCGCTCGGTCATCTCCGCTAATCCCCGAATCGGCATCGTCGCGGTGGATGAGAACGGGATTGCAACCGACACGGCTTCGATTCAACTCCTGTTGGACGGGCAGCCCGTTCCGCCGACGGAGTATGCGCTCCTGGATACTGCGGTGACGATGACGGCGGCGGCGCTCAGCTACCGCCCGCGCCTGCAGAGCGGCAAGCATATCCTCTGCGCTGTGCTGCACGATTGCGCCGGGAACGCCAGCGAGCGCACCTGTGTGCAACTGGAGGTCTCCACGCAGTTGGAGCTGCGCGTCTTGGGCACCTTCCCCAACCCCTTTGCCGAGGAGATGTTCCTGGCGTACGAGCTGCTGGGCAGCAGCAATGTGGATGAAGTGGAGGTGCGCTTCTACACGGCGTCGGGGCGCTCGATTCGGCGCATGGTCTTCCCCACAACGAGTCCCACCGAAGCGTATGGGTTTCTGCGTGGGGGGACGGGGCTCCCGACGGCTCCGGGCTACCACGAGGTCTGGTGGGATGGCACCGATGACGATGGGCAGCCCGTTGCCAACGGCGTCTACTTCTACCGAATTCGCGTGCGAGCGGGTGACACAGTGATTGAGCGGCGGGGCAGTGTGGCGCGCGTTCGCTAACGGGGTTGTCTGGTGTGGGCTTGCGCTGGCGCTGTGGGCGCAGCAGGAGCGCTACGCGGCGGCGTTTCTGGAGATTCCCTTGGGTGCTCGTGCCCTGGGGATGGGGACCGCCTTCACAGCCGTTGCAACCGATGGAACGGCGTTCTACTGGAACCCCGCCGGCGTTGGACTCCTTCAGGAGGCGCTGCTCTCGGGCATGTACAGCGCACAGTATGGTTCGCCGACCTCGCCACTGGCGCACTTCTTCTTCACCGGCGTTGTGCTGCCGGTGAGCGGACTGCGTGTGGGGGTGAATTGGGAGCGCTTCACCGTACCGGATCTGCGGCGGTATCCGGACCTGACGCGGGTGCTCTCACCACAGGAGCGCGAGGAGCTGGTGCGCCGCGCCGAACAGGGGGAGTTCATCCCCAACGCCGATGATGCGGTGTGGCTCACTCTGGCGCGCTTGATTGTGCTGCCGATCGATTTCGGCTGGATGCGCTTTACCGTCCCGCTGGAGCTGCCCGTTGGGGTCAACGTACGGCTGCTGCGGCAGCGGATTGCCCAGCACAGCGCGTCCGGCATTGGGCTCGATGTCGGGCTGCTGCTGCGGGTCAATCTCAAAGACATCACCTTCGACGAGCGCTGGCCCCGGCTGGCGCTGGGCGTGAGCATCCGCGACATTGGGCAGACGCGGATTCTGTGGACTACGCAGCGACCGCACATGGTGCCCAGCTCTGTGCGCTGGGGCATTGCCCTGACGCAGCCGCTGGAGTTCTGGAATCTGGAGGCAACGCTTGCCTACGACCGCGAGGGGCGCTACGGGGGCTCCTCCCACTACGGGCTGGAAGTGCTCTACCGGCGTAGTTTTGCACTGCGCGTGGGGATGCATTCCCGCGCGCTGACGCTGGGCGCTGGGGTGGATGCTGGGATGCTGATTGCTGACTACGCCTTCCTTGCCGAGACCCAGGAGCAGTTGGGGAATGTCCATCGGCTGGCGCTCAGCATCCGGATTGCACAGTTGCTCCAACGGCTGCAATGAAACGTCTCCTGCCCGTGTTGGCGCTGCTTGTGGGATGCGGCACGGCGACCGAGCCACCGGTTGACCTGCCGCCGCCGCAGTGGGTGGAGCGGAGTCCGGACACCGCTGCCTGGGAGAGCGGTATCCGCCCTTGGCCCGATGCCGCTGCCAATGGCGTGGGCGGAATTCGCCTGGAATGGCATGCTCTGGACCCGCTGCGGGTGGGAGGCTACCGCGTGTACCGAGCCGATAGCACCGACGCCGAGGGCAATCCCGTCGGCTTCGCCCTCTTGGCAACACTGGAGTATGGCACCACAGAGGACACCGCATACGTGGATACCGATGTCGAGCTCGGGCGCACCTACTACTACGTCGTGCGTGCGTTCGACCGCTCGATCCATCGCCGCGAGGGACCGCCCTCCTCCGTTGCGCGCTTCACGCTGGAGCAGCCTCCGGTACTGCAGGAGCCGCTCGGCGCGGTGGCAGTGGCGCCGGATTCGCTCTACTTCCGCTGGAGCAACAACGTGGGCTACGTGGTGCTGCGCGTCTTCGAGGCCGATAGCGCTGCTCCGGAGCGGCTGCTGCGTCCGGTGTGGGTCTTTGCCGGAGTGCCGCTGGATTACTCCCGCCCGCGCATTCGCTACAACCAAGATGGGCGGGCGCTTCCGCTGCGTCCGGGCGTGCTCTACCGGTGGCGCATCAGCCGTGTGACGCCGGGGCGTCCAGACCGAGGGGCAAGCTCGGTGTGGCAGACCTTCTGGATAGCGCAGTGAGTTCCATCAGGGCAGGGGGTGCAATGAAGCTGCTCCTTGTGGCACTCTTTGCCGCTGTGCCGCTCATGGCGCAGCAGCGCGACCTGTTCCGCACTCCACAGCAGCAGGAGACCCGACCGTTGCCGTACGTGGGGCTTGGCGGAGCAGCGTACTACGACCTGAGCTTCGGCACGGGGCTGACCATTCCGGTCAACCTCTGGGGCTACGTTCGGGCACCAGGGCGCTACCTTGTGCCCAGCTCGACTACGCTGGTGCAGCTCATCTCCTTCGGTGGGGGACCGACCGAGTACGCCCGGTTGACCGATGTGCGCATTGTGCGCGACGTGCGAGTGGATACCACCATCGTCGAGCGCGTGCTGGTCTACAACCTGGAGCTGTACCAGCGCACGGGCGATCCCAGCCAGAACCCGCTGCTCTATCCCGGCGATACGGTGATCGTCCCCGGAGGAGCGCTGAGCACCCTGGAGGTGGTCGTCGGCGTAGTGCGCGATGTGCTGCTGATCTTGCAAGCGGCGGTGACGCTGGTGCTGTTCTTCCGCGGTGGGCGCTGATGCGAGTGGCGGTCGTGCTCATAGTGTGCCTGCTTGGCGCGTGCGCCCCTTCGGGAGCGCCCTCGGAGCGGGTGGTGCGCTTTTGGCACTTTTGGAGTGAACCCTCCTACCGTCGGGCGTTGCAGGAGCTGATTGCCGAGTTTGAACAGCGCTCGGGCTGCCGCGTGGAGCTGACCGAGCTCAGTTGGAACGAGGGCAAGGCGAAGCTCCTGGCGGCGTTCAATTCCGGCACTGCGCCCGACGTTGTGGAGTTGGGGTCGGATTGGGTGGCACAGTTCTCCAGCGCCGGTGTGCTTTGGGAGCTGCCCAGGGACAGCATCCGACCCGAACGCTTTGTGGAGTTTGCCCTGGCGCCGGCGTACTGGAAGGGGCGGCTCTACGCTGTCCCCTGGGTTGTGGATACCCGGGTGCTCTTCTACCATCGAGGGCTGCTGCAGAGGGCGGGATTGCCCGACCGAGCTCCGCGCACGTGGGCGGAGCTGGAGCAGTTTGCCGAACGCATCCATGCTCCAGAGCAAGGCGTCTACGGCTGTGGGGTCAATGGTGCCGATGCGCACCGGCTCTACAAGAAGGTGCTGCCGCTCCTGTGGAGCTTCGGTGCCGATATCTTGGACTCCAGCGGGATGCCCGTGCTGGAGACCCCGCAGGCAGTGGCGGCGCTCGGGCAGTATCTCCGCTTGGCACGGGTGGGGCTGGTGGAGACGCAGCGCCAATTGGATGCACTCTTCCTGCAGGGGAAGCTGGGGCTGTGGGTCTCCGGTGCCTGGCTTGCTGAGAAGATTCGCCATCTGCCGACGGCTGCCGAATATGGTGTGGCACCGTTGCCGGGCGTGCGTCCGGACACAATCGGCATCTCCTTTGCCGGAGGGGAGTACTTGGCAATTAACGCCGCTTCGCCGGTCAAGGAGCTGGCGCTGCAGCTTGTGCGCTTCCTCACCGATGGGGCGGTGGCGGCACGCTTCTGCCGGACCGTTCCCGAAGCAGGATTCCCTGCCGAGAGCGCTTTCATTGAGGATGCGCAGCTCCTGCAGATTCCCTACCGGCGCGTCTTTGCACAGCAGTTGCGCTCCGCGCGGATGACGCCGGTGCATCCGCGGTGGCTGGATATCGAAGCGGCGTTTGAGGAGGCGGTCGTGCGTGCCCTCTACGGGGAGCTCACTGCCGAGCAGGCGCTCAGGGAAGCACAGCGCCGGATCCGGCAGCTCCTGAGCTCGTCTGCCCCAGCGGCGGAATGAGGTGCCAGCACAGGCGCCCCGTCCAGCTCCGGGGATTCTCCAGCTCCACACAGCAGATGGCGCCCGAAGGGAAGGCAATCCGCAGCGTGGCGGTGGCACACAGTTGGGTAACCCAGGTGACCACGTTCGGTGCGTGCCCGATGAGCAGGAGCTGCGATGCCTGTGCAAAGGCAAGCACCAAGGACTGCGCTGCCGTGGGTGTGCTGGTGGGCAGGAGCGAGGTGTCGGAGAGGATTTCGCCGGAGTATCCAATGCCGGCGGCAAGGAGCTGCGCTGTCTCCATCGCACGCCGGTAGGGGCTGGCAACGATCCATTCCGGGCGCAGCCCCAGCGCAAGGAGTAGCGGGATGAGGCGCTGCAGTTGCTCCCTCCCTGCAGGGCTCAAGGGGCGATTGGCGTCGCCACCGAGCGTGGTGGATTCTGCTGCGGCATGGCGCATCAGGTAAAGCAGCATCGCCAGCTCCGAAGTGAGTAGACTCGCCGCAGCAAATTTACGCAGACGCGCTGCCGTCGGTGCGGCTGGGAGCGGGATCGAGCCGCTGGAGCAGGAGCTCGGCGATGTCGTAGAGCTTGACCTGGTCGGCTTTCCCTGCAGCTTTGACGCCGTCGGTGAGCATGGTCATGCAGAAGGGGCAGTTGAGGGCGATCGCGCTTGCCCCGGTGCGGAGCAGCTCCTCGGTGCGTTCGCGGTTGACAGGTTTGCCGACCCGTTCCTCCATGAACATGCGTCCACCGCCGGCGCCGCAGCAGAATCCGCGATCACGTGCTCGGGGAGGCTCGCGCAGCTCCAGTACCGGCAGCGCTTGGAGGAGTTCGCGCGGGGCGTCGTATTCGCCGTTGTAGCGCCCCAGGTAGCAGGAGTCGTGGTAGACGATGCTCTGCAGCAGCGGTTCGGTGTGTTGGGGGAGCGCAAGCTGCCCTTCGGCGATGAGTTGGCGCAAGTACTGCGTGTGGTGGTAGACGGTGTAGTGCCCGCCGACGGCGGGGTATTCGTTTTTGAGCGTGTTGTAGCAGTGCGGGCACATGGTCACGATTGTGCGCACCTGGTAGCGGTTGAGCGTTTCCACATTGGCGCGCATGAGTTGGTCGGCAAGGTATTCGTTGCCGGTGCGGCGGGCGGGGTCGCCGGTGCACTGCTCCTCATTTCCCAGGATGCGCACGCGGACACCGGCATGTTGCAGCAGTTGCACAATGGCACGCGCAACACGTTGGGCGCGCTGGTCGTAGCTGCCGGCACAGCCTGCCCAGAAGAGCACGTCGTAGTCCTGTGCATCCTGAGCAAGGGTGCGAACGCCTAATCCCTCTGCCCAGGCAGCGCGGTCCGCTGCGGAGAATGCCCACGGAGTGCCGTTGGTCTCCAGGTTGCCATAGGCGGGTTGCAGCTCTGCCGGGAAGGCTGCCTCCATCATGACCAGCCCACGGCGAAGCTCGACGATGACGGGGACGTGCTCGATCATGACCGGGCACTCCTGCATGCATGCCCCACAGGTGGTGCATTGCCAGAGGGCTTCTGGGGGGATGTAGTCTCCCACAAAACGGCGTTCCAGGACGGCGTGCTCTTCGGTGCTCAGGGGCTTACCCGCACGCTGCTTGAGCAGCAGCGGGAAGCGGTCCAGCGCCCGCTGCCGCACGGCAACGATGATAGCGCGGGGATCGAGCACCTTCCCCGTCTGGTTTGCTGGGCACACGCTCGTGCAGCGCCCGCAGTGGGTGCAGCTATAGCTGTCCAGGATGCTCTTCCAGGAGAGGTGCTCCACATCGGTGGCGCCGAACTGCTGCAGGTCCTCGCGTGTGAAGTCGATGGGGGAGAGCGCATTGACCGGCTCTGGGCGCGAGAAGAAGACATTGGGCACGGAGGTGAGCACGTGCAGGTGCTTGGAGAAGGGCAGGTAGTTGAGGAAGATGAGGATGCAGCCAATGTGCAGCCACCAGCCGATCTCAAACAGCACGCGGGTGAGCGGCGCCTCCGGAGCAAAGATGCCCGACAGCAGCGTTGCCACCGGGCGGACTGCCCACGCGTGGTCCTGTCCCAGGGCGATCCGCGTGCTATTCTGCAGCAGCAGTGCGGTGACGATCACCAGGATGAGCCCCAGGATGAGGGCAGCATCGCGCAGTTCGGCAGGGGGACCTTGCAGCCGGGGCACGCGCTGCACATATCGGCGCCATGCCGCTCCCAGCACGGCGGCGATCACAAAGAGGCAGAAGAGGTCCACCAGAATCGTGCTGAGCGAGTACAGCGGTCCCAAGAAGCTCAGCGACCACCGTGGGTGGAAGCCCTCCAGGACGGCTTCGGCAGCTGAACTCAGCAGGATGAGAAAGCCCCAGAAGATGGCAGCATGAATGAGCCCTGCCGGCAGCTCGCGCAGCAGCCGCTGCTGGGCAAACGCCACCACGAGGGTCTGCCGGATGCGGGCGCCGAGCCGGTCCCAGCGCGGCTCCGGACGCGCCATGCCGAGGAAACGGATGAGCTGGGCGGCGTTGTAGGCGAAGATGCCCACCGCGCCCAGGAACATCGGGATGAAGACCAGTGCGCGCATTGGCTTGTGGCACTATGACACAGCCTGGTAGGGCAAAAATACTGCGCCGTGCAAGCCCTTACGGGGCGGCATAGGCAGGGTTACGCAGCAGCAGCGAGTCGGTCAGACTCTGCAGGAAGGCCTCCAAATCCTGGAGTTCGGGCTCGGAGAGCCCCAGCGGGCGGATTCGGGCATCTTTGTTCGGCAGTGGATAGCCGCCGGCGTTGTACCGGCGCAGGAGTTCGCGCAGAGAGCCAACCGAGCCGTCGTGCAGGTATGGTGCCGTCAGCGCGACGTTGCGCAGCGTTGGGGTACGGAAGCGGGCGTAATCACCAGGATTGCCTGTGACCGAAGCCCGACCGGCTTCCCAGTAGTGCGCCAGCATGCCGGTGGCGTGGTATTGGTAGTCGGTGAACAGCGGCGGAGGATGGCATTCGGCGCAGCCAACGCGGAAGAAGATGCGCATACCGCGCTGCTGTGCCGGGGTGAGCGCGCTGCTATCGCCCTGCCGGAAGCGGTCGTACGCCGAGGCACCGCTGAAGATGGTGCGCACAAACGTTGCAATTGCCCGCGCCGCCAGCAGAGCCGAGGGTTCCTGCCCGAAAGCACGGCGAAAGGCGGCGCGGTAGAATGGGGATTCTCGAAGCCGCTGGGCAAACTCCGCCGTATCGCGCCAGCCCAGGGTCAAAGCCGCCCGAAGCGTCACGAGCACGTCCTCCTCGATCGAGGCGATGCTGCCATCCCAGAGCAGCGCTGGAGCATAGGCAACGTTGAAGAGTGGCAGGGTGCTACGCCAGTGTTTGCGCCCGTGAATTCCAGCGCTCAGCGCAAGGGCATCGGAGAAGGCGCGAGCCTGCCGATGGCAGCTTGCGCAGGCGATCGTGCCGTTGGGCGACAGCACCGCCGGGTCGTAGAAGAGGCGGCGACCCAGCTCCCGCCGCTCCGCCGTGATCGGGTTATCGGGCGGGACCGGCACCGGAGGAAATCCCGGCGGAGGCGTCACCGGAGGTGCTTCGGCAGAGGGCTCCATCTGCGGCTGGCACCCCAGCAGCACAAGGCACAGCAGTATCCCACCGAGAGGCTCACTCCAGCGCATTGCCCCGCGAGCAGATCCGTGCCAGCTTCTCGCGGAACTCCTGCGCTTCCCGTCCGCTCAACCCCGCCTGCTGCAGCAGCTCCTCGGTGAGCTGCTCCGGGCGCAGGAGATGGCGCAGCACCAGTTGCTCCTGGCGCGAGAAGCTCATGCCCTCGAGCACGTAGTCCTCGAAGGCTTCCCAGGCAAGTGGGACGACGACCTTGACGATTCCGGCGATGGCGCGGGCGTAGACGCGAATCTCGTACTGGGCGTGCTCATCGAGCCGCAGCCGCAGGAAGTGGAACAGGTTGTGCAGGTCGATCTTCCAGTACCACTCCGTGTAGAGCGACAGCGGAAGGTTGATTCGAGCCAGCTCTCGCGCCACGTTCTGCGCCAGCAGCTCCTGGTACTCCGCGTAGAGCGCCTGCTGGGTCCGACGGAGCCGCTCCAGGATTGCCTGGGCTTGGGCTTCGGGCAGCGGCGTTGATGCACGCCCTTGCTTGTTGAGCGGACTTTGCGGGCGAATCTGCTCCGGTGCGGGTTCGTAGAACTCCTCGCGCAGGATGGAGTAGCGCCCGCTGTACTCGTTGACGTTGGCAGTGCGGTGACGGATCCACTGCCGCGCAACGAAGATGGGCAGCTTGATGTGGAACTTGAACTCCACCATCTCGAACGGGGAGGTGTGGCGATGGCGCATGAGGTACCGGATGAGCTTGCGGTCATCGCTGGGGGTTCGGGTACCCTCGCCGTAGGAGACGCGCGCTGCCTGGACGATGGCGCGGTCATCCCCCATGACGTCAATCAAGCGCACAAAGCCCTTGTCCAGACAGCGGAATTCCCGTCCCAGGAGTGCCTCGACCTCGGGGCGCAGTGTAGGCATTTCGGCTGGTTGCTCGGGGCTGGAACATGCGGCACAAAATTAGCCCACCGCCGAACTTGCAGGGGGAACTTTCTGCACAGCGGCGGTGTTCCTACGGGCAAGGAAGGCGCGAAGAGGGCACATGCGCTGGCTTGCTGTGTGGGGATTGGGAACGATGCTTGCGGTTGCAACCCCGCAGAGTGCGCTGCTGACGGGGAACCGCTGTGTGGCGTGCCATGTGGCATTTCATGGAGGCGGGCTCCGTAGCGAGCTGGGATGGTACAGCAGCCACGATGTGGGATTGCTGCGCTGGAGCGCGCTTGGGTTCGAGGCACTGGAGCACTGGATGGACCGGCACGGCAACGCGTTCTGGGATGGACGGCTGCTTGTGGGGGCGGATTTCCGTGTGCAGGGCTTCCAGTCGCACAATCCCGAGCTCTCCCCGCAGTGGCGCATCTTTCCGATGCAGGGGACGGTCCGATTGGGATTCCAGCCTCTCAAAGCCGTGCAAGCGGAATTCGGTGTCAATGGCGGGCGACCGCGTTTCCCTGGGCAGCAGCAGTGGCGGGGGCTCCTGCGGCTTTCCCCTTGGGCGGGGACGCTCACGGCAACGCTGGGGTTCTTTCCGCCACCGGTGGGAATCTATGCCGATGACCACACGCGCCTTGCGCGCCGCTTCCCAGGCGCTCGCTTCGATTCCCCGCAGGAGACCTATCTCATGGCGCCCGATTTTGCCCAATGGGGTGCCCAACTGGAGTGGATGCGTCCGAGCTGGCTCAGCCTCACCGTCGGAGCTTTCCGAGCTGGCGCGCTGCAGCAGGTACGCATCCGAACCGATACCGGAGAACGCCCTTTGAGCTCGAGTCAGGCAACCATTGCGGCGTTTCACGGGTGGCTGGCACCCTCCTGGCGGCATGCAGTTGGCTGGCTCGGCGGCTCCTGGTACGGCAATCGGGAGTTCGCCTACTGGAGTCTCTTCGGTGGAGCCGGGTGGATTGACCACGCTGCCGGATGGGTGGAGTACACGCGGCTCCATCTGCCCGGCGTCATCCGACGCTGGAGCCTGAGCGCAGAGCTGGAGCTCTGGCTCTGGAACGCAGTGATGCCGTACGTGCGGCTGGAGCACGGCGAAAGCGCACTCGAGGGACTTACCCCAGTGCCGTATACGACGCAGCTCGTGCTCGGTGCTCGGCTCTTTGTGCTCCCCTTTGTGGAGCTTCGACCGGAGTGGCGTTGGGTGGACACCGAACGCTACCGCAGCAGCCGGATTGCGGTGCAGCTTCATCTGTTTTACTGAGCGGGAGGACAGATGCGCGGCTGGAAACTTCTGCAATGGGGTGCGGCGTTTATCGCCGTGGCGGTTCTCCTGGTGTGGGCGCTGCAGGGCATGCACGTCTTTACGAAGCAACAGCGTAAGGTGGTGCACCGCGAGGAGGATCCCCTCTTCGGAACAGTCCGAGAGCGGGTGGAGTGGCAGCCGGATTTCCGGTTGGGGTTGGACATTGCTGGACCAGTTGCAGTGGCGGCGGGCGCTGCCGCAGCGCTGGGGTGGTGGCGTGCCCGGAAGGCTTCGGCTCGTCGTATGTCTCACTATCACGAGTAGGCGGGAATGTTCATCATCGGAGTAATGCTTGCGCTCATCGTCTCTGCGCCGCTCCTGGCGCAGACGGCACTTCCGCTGCCGCTCAAAGGGGCGCGCACAGTGGTGCTGAACAATGCCGTCGGGCAGAACCTGTGTCAGTTCGTCAGTTCGGCGCCGCTGGAGGAGTTCGAAGGCACGGCTGATGGCATTGAGGGCAGCTTTGTACTGGACCCGCAGAATCTGGAGGCAACACGGGGGCGGATTCGAGTCGCGGTTGCCAGCATGCGGACCGGCATTGCCCGACGCGATGAGCATCTGCGGAGCCCGGAGTGGCTGGATGCGGAGCGCTACCCCTACATCGAGTTCGAACTCCAGGGATTGCGCCAGGTGCGCATCACCGAACGCACGGCAGGACGGGTTGTGCTCCAAGCCGTTGCGGTGGGTGATTTCTCCCTGCACGGGGTGCGCAAGCCCATGGAGCTGCCCATTGTGATGACCTACGTGCCCGAGAGCGAGCAGACTCGGCAGCGCGCTCCGGGCGACCTGGTGCAGGTGCAGAGCGAGTTTACCATCTCGCTGCGCGATTTCGACATTCGCGGTCGCCAGGGCGTTATCGGCAGCCGCGTGGGGGAGGTCATCCGCGTCAAAGCGAGCTTCTACGGCGCAACAACAGTATCGAACAAACCGTGAGGGAGCAGACATGGCACACCGACGGGAGTTTCTGCAGCAGGCACTTGTGCTCTTGGGGGCGGGAATGTGCGCCCCGGCGCTTGCCGCATGGCTTCAGAGTTGCTCCTCGGAGACCAAGCAGCCGACCGAGCCCGGAGGCACCGTCGAGCTGGACCTGTCAACGGTGCCGGAGCTCCAGCAGGTCGGGGGTGCGGTCAAGCGAACCTTCGGGCAGCACAACGGTGGACAACCGGTGCTCATCATCCGGCTTGCGGAGCAGCAGTTCGTGGTCTTCTCGACTGTCTGCACCCACGCAGGGTGCGAGGTGGGATTGCCGCAGTCCGGGCGCATCCCCTGTCCGTGTCATGGATCGCAATTTGCAACCTCGGACGGTCGGGTGCTGCAGGGTCCGGCTTCCTCGCCTTTGAAGCGCTTTGCCAGTGAGTACGATCCAGCACGCAACGTGCTCAAAATCAGCTTTTGACAGCATAGAAGCAAGTTCCACAGCACAAGGAGCGGCAATGCGGTGGATTGCGATTGCCTGGAGTTGTGCTACGCTGGCGGCACTGGCGTACTCCGGCGGCATTACCGGAGTAACATCCTCCGGGTGCACATGCCATGGGGCGCAGTCGAGCGCGACCACACTCAGCCTCAGCGGCAACACGACCACCCGTGCGGGGCAGACGCTGAACCTGACTGTAGTCGTTGCCCACAGCTCGCAGCAGGCTGCCGGGGTCAACATCGCGGTGAAGGACCAGCAGGGGCAGAATGTGGGCACCTTGGCGCCGGCGACGGGCTCGGGATTGCAGCTCTCCAATGGGGAGCTGACGCACCAGCAGCCCAAGACGATGAGCAACGGGCAGGCAGCCTTCAGCTTTACCTGGACGGCGCCCAGTACGCCTGGCACGTATACCCTGCGGGCAGCCGGGAATGCCGTCAACGGCAACGGAAGCAACTCTGGGGATGCCTGGAACTTCCTCTCCCCGGTGACGCTGACCGTTGCCGGAATCCGCGTGGAGCAACCCAACGGGGGCGAGGTCTGGTGCGCGGGGTCAACACAGACAATCCGCTGGAGCAGCGTTGGGGTGCAGAACGTCAAAATTGAGGTCTCCTCCAATGGCGGGCAGAGCTGGAGCGTTCTCGTTGCCAGCGTTTCGGCGCAGCAGGGCAGCTACCAGTGGAGCATTCCGAGCACGCAAACCCCGGGGACGCAGTACCGGATCCGCATCTCGGATGCCGCGGATTCGACCCTCTTCGATGTCAGTGATGCGAACTTCTCCATTGCCGGACCGCCACAGCTTACGGCGCAGCCACAGCCCGCAACGGTGTGCGAAGGGCAATCGGTTGTACTGAGCGTCGGTGCGCAGGGGACTGCTCTGACGTACCAATGGCGGCGCAATGGGCAGAATATTCCAGGGGCTACGCAGGCGACGTATCAGTTTGTGGCGACGCTCTCGGATGCGGGCATCTACGACGTCGTTGTGAGCAATGCCTGTGGTTCGGTCACCAGCGATACCGTGCGGGTGACGGTTAAGGAGCGTCCGCGGATTACGCAGCAGCCGCCGGCGTCCTTGACCGTGTGCGTGGGGCAATCAGTCACGCTGCGAGTGACCGCCACCGGGACAGGACTACGCTACCAATGGCGCAGGAATGGCACGCCTATTCCCGGGGCAACGCAGTCAAGCTATACCATTGCAGCCGTGCAGCCGGCGGATTCGGGGATCTACGACGTCGTCGTCAGTGGCGAGTGTGAACCACCGGCGTACAGTACGCAGACGGAGCTGCGCGTGACCGGACCGCCGCAGATTGTGGAGCATCCGCAGTCGCAGAGCGTGCGGGTGGGGCAGAGTGTCACCTTCCGAGTGCAGGCACAGGGGCAGAATCTGCAGTACCAGTGGCGCAAAAACGGCGTTGCCATTGCCGGGGCAACGCAGCCGCAATACACCATTGCCGCAGCACAGCTTGCCGATGCTGGGCTCTACGACTGCCTGGTGTGGAACGAATGCGGGCAGAGCGTGAGCCAGGCGGCGCAGCTGACGGTTGTGCAGCCTGGACAGCCGGTGCTGGCACTGCGCCAGGCACAGGTGGAGTTTGGCGTGCGGGAGCTGGGGGATAGCGTGGCGCAGACGCTTGCCGGAATTGTCTACAATGCCGGCGATGATACGCTGCGGATCTCCGCCATTGCCCTTGTCGGCGAGCACAGCGGGGATTACCGACTGGTGATGGGTGGCGGGAGCGTGGTGCTGCCGCC
Organism: Bacteroidota bacterium; assembly: GCA_030550275.1. GTDB lineage: Bacteria > Bacteroidota > Ignavibacteria > Kapaibacteriales > HRBIN21 > HRBIN21. The sequence continues at coordinate 108,168 of JAUQPR010000002.1, read as the reverse complement.
GGGAGCGGAGCATACGCTGGTGCTGGCGTTTGTGCCGAGCGCAGTGGGCGAGCGGCGTGCCGAGCTCAACTTCAGCGCCAATGTGAGCTCGCCGCCGGTGCTCAAGCTGCGTGGCTACGGAGCCGTGCCGCAGCTCAGTGCATCGGTACAGCAGCTCGAGTTCGATTCGGTCGAGCTCCAGCGCTCGCGCGAGCTTCCGCTTGAGCTTGTCAACTCTGGCGTGCTGGAGCTGCAGCTTGACGAGTTGCGGCTGGAGGGGGATACGGCGTTTAGCCTGGTTACGCCGCCCATGCTGCCGCTGCGCCTGGATTCGGCTGCTCGGCAGCCGCTGACCGTACGCTTTGCCCCGATGCGCAAGGGGGAGCACCAGGGGATGCTGATGGCGGTCTATGCTGGGCGCTTCCACCGCGATACGCTCCGAGTTGCGCTGCGTGGCATCGGCAAGGAGCCGGTTGGAATCGCCGTACCTTCGGAGACACTGCTTCCCGAACTTGCCTTCACGGTGACGGCATCGCAGGTGGTGGTGCGCTACCGCTTGCCCGATGGGGTGCAAGCCCAGCGTGCGCTGATTGTGAGCCTTGATGGGCGGCGGCTTGCGGAGTTCCCGTGTCCGGCAGGACCGGTGGGCGAACTCCGCTGGCAGGTCAACGGAGCCGCCAGCGGCGTGTACTGGCTTGGGCTTCAGGTGGGCACGCGGTGGCACTGGCGCGCCTTCCTGCTGCAGCGCTAACGGCAGGCGTGTAGCACAATACCCCCGGCGGCTTCTGCGTCCTAAGCGGCTGCCGGTGAGGATGTGCCACAAGCTGTCAGGCGTGCAGGATGAGAATAACGCGCCAATATACCAACCGCGAGAGCCCCTCGCTGGACAAGTACTTGCAGGAGATCGGCAAGTACGAGCTGCTGTCGCCGGAGGAGGAGATCGAGCTGGCGCGCCAGATTAAGAAGGGCGGACCGGAAGCTGAGCGCGCCCTGGAGAAGCTCGTCAAGGCGAACCTGCGCTTTGTGGTCTCCGTGGCGAAGCAGTACCAGAACCAGGGGCTGTCCTTGAACGACCTCATCAACGAGGGGAACCTGGGGCTGATCAAGGCAGCCAAGCGCTTCGATGAGACGCGCGGCTTCAAGTTTATCTCCTACGCCGTCTGGTGGATTCGCCAGTCAATTCTGCAGGCACTGGCAGAGCAGGCGCGCCTGATTCGCTTGCCGCTCAATCGGGTCGGTGCGCTCAACAAGATCGGGCGCAAGTACAGCGAGCTGGAGCAGCGCTACGAGCGCGAGCCCACTGCTGCCGAGCTTGCTGAGGAGCTGGGGATGAGCCCGGAGGAGGTCGCCGAGACCCTGCGCCTGGCGGGCAAGCATCTCTCGGTGGATGCGCCGTTTGTGCACGGAGAGGAGAGCCGCCTGCTGGACGTGCTCCCCAGCGAGAACGAACCACCGCCGGATGCGGAGGTGGAGCGTGAATCGCTCCGGCAGGAGATCCGCGCCCTCCTGGAGCGCCTTTCCCCGCGCGAGGCGGAGATTCTGCGCTACTCCTTCGGCTTGGATGGACACCCGGAGCTCACGCTGGAGGAGATCGGCGAGCGCTTCAATCTCACGCGGGAGCGCGTGCGCCAAATCCGTGAGCGGGCGCTGCGCCGCTTGCGCAACATGAAGCAGACGCGGGATCTCAAGATCTACCTCGGCTGAGCGCGATGGAGAGCTCCCCAGCATTCGTATCCCTGCCGCTTGTGGAGAGCCCCTCCATAGCGGAACCTCCGCGCCGTCCCGAGTGGCTCAAGGTGCGTGCCCCGGGGGGCGAGCGCTACGCGCAGCTCAAGCAGATGATGCGCGCCAAAGCGCTCCACACCGTCTGCGAAGAGGCACGCTGCCCGAACATCGCCGAATGCTGGGGAGCTGGGACGGCAACCTTTATGATTCTGGGCGACACCTGCACCCGCTCCTGTGGATTCTGTGCCGTCAAGACCGGACGCCCCCTGCCGGTGGACCCGGACGAACCCCGCCGCGTTGCCGAAGCCGTCCGCCAGATGGGGATTCGCCATGCGGTGGTCACCTCGGTCAATCGGGACGAGCTGCCCGATGGTGGGGCAACGCAGTTTGCCCGCACAGTTGCGGAGATCCGCCGCCTCTGCCCTGGGGTGACGGTCGAACTCCTCATCCCCGACTTCAAGGGGAAGCTGGAGCTGCTGCAGATTGTGCTGGATGCGCGCCCCGACATCCTGGGGCACAATACTGAGACGGTGCCGCGCCTCTACCGCCGGGTCCGCCCCCAGGGCAAATATCACTGGACGCTGAGCGTGCTGCGGGAAGCTGCCCGGCAGGGCTTTCGCACCAAAAGCGGGCTGATGCTGGGGCTGGGTGAGCAGCCCGAAGAGGTCATCGCCGTCATGCAGGACCTCCGCGCCGTCGGCGTGCACATCCTCACCCTTGGGCAATACCTGCAGCCGACGAAGAACCATCTGCCCGTCGAACGCTACGTCACACCCGAGGAGTTTGCCGAATACCGCCGCATCGGCTTGGCAATGGGCTTTGAACACGTGGAGTCGGGTCCATTGGTACGGAGCTCCTACCACGCCGAGCGGCACGTTGCCTGAGGACAGTTAGGTTTGCCACCGGAGGCACTCATGCCGGGCAGGGTCGTGGCAGTTGCCTGGGGGGCATTCCTTTGGGCGCAGGCGCAGGAGCCCTTCGAGCACGCCCTCTGGGATAGCCTCCTGCAGTTGTACACGCGCAACGGTCGGGTCCACTACGCCGGCATTGCCCGCGAGGAGCGATTCCAGCGCTACTTGGATTCCCTGGCGCAGGCACAGCCGGAGCGCTGGAGCCGCGAAGCGCAGATGAGCTTCTGGCTCAATGCCTACAACGCCTGTGGGGTCGCGCTTGTGGCGCGCCGTCCGGGGCTCCGCTATATCGGGCAGCTGGATTCGCTGCTGCAGGTGGATACCTTCTGCATTGCCGGACGCCCGCTCACGCTTGCCCAGATTCGGGAGCAGTTGCGCCAGTTCCGCGAACCGCTACTCCACTTCGCCGCCGGAGGTATTGCCGAAGGCTTCCCAGTGCTGCAGCGACGGGCATTCACCGCTGGAACACTCCGGCGCCAACTGCGTGAGTACGCCCATAGGTTCCTCCGCTCGCCCAGAGGGTGTGTGCTCGACCTGCACACGAACACGCTGTGGCTCTCCCCGCTGCTGCAGTGGTTTGCGGAGGACTTCCGCGCCGGAGGGCGCCAACTGCTGGATTGGGTCGCGGAGTACGCCGAGCCCACCATTGCTGCCTACGTTGCCGTGCACCGGCAGCGGCTGCGCGTGGAATTTCTCGCCTTCGATGGGCAGGTGAATCGGCTGGAGCTGCCCATTGTGACATCCGAACCCAAGCCGCTCAAGCCGCCGAAGCGGCGCAAGCAGTAGTCAGATGTAGAGCGCGCTGCTGAAATCGCGCCGGTAGCGCAGTGTGATCGGATGTTCTTCGCCGAGGAACTTGAAGATGGCAATGCACGTCTTGCGGGCGGCATCGTCGAAGTAGTACCGGTCCGTGCGGATGACCTCGATGAGGTGCTCCAACGCCTGGGCGTAGTCGCCGCGCTGCAGGGCTTGCACAGCGCTCCAGAAGAGTGGTCGCACTGGCGCCTCCGGGAGCTGTTCCGGCGAGCTCAACTGCAGGAGCGGCGCCAGGGTGCGGATGGATTCGGCAAGCTCCTCGTACGGTGAACCCGGCTCGATGGGGGCGACCAGTTCCCGGGCGCGTTCCGGTTCGGCAAAGAGCAGCAGCTTCGCCAGTAGTGCGCGGGCGGCTTCGTTATTGGGCTCGGCTGCCAGCACCTGCTCCAGGAGCGATTGCGCCTCGGAGATGCGCTGAGCCTGTAGCAGTTGCTCGGCTTGCTGCAGCAGCTTCCGATGTGGGCTGGGAAGCGCCTGCTCCAACCAGCGCTCGATGACGTACTCGGGCAGGGCGCCAACGAATTCATCCACCACCTGCCCGTCCACAAAGAGCTTGACGTTCGGGATGCTGCGCACGCCGTAGCGGTAGGCAAGCTCGGGGTGCTCTTCGGTGTTGACCTTTGCCAGAACCCAGCGCCCGTTGGCGCGTGCGGCTAAGCGCTCCAACACAGGCGCAAGCATCCGGCACGGGGCGCACCATTCCGCCCAGAAGTCTACCAGAACCGGTACGGAGTAGCTGCGTTGGAGTACCTCGCGCTCGAAGTCGTGGACCTCGTAGCTCATCGCCGTGTCAGAGGGCAAATCCGACCGACGACTACGGACGAGCAGAGCGCAGCCGCTGTTGCAGCTCCTGCAGAGCTTGCCGGAGTGCGGAGGAATGGGGCAGCGCGCGTTCGATTGCGCTGCACCCGTGCATGACGGTGGTGTGGTCCCGTCCGCCGAAGTAGTGCCCGATATGCTTGAGGGGCAGGTCCAGGAGCGTGCGCGCCAGGTACATCGCCAGGTGGCGTGCCTGGGCGATATCGTGTTTGCGCGATTTTCCCCGCAGGGCTTCCAGGGGAATGCCGTAGTAGTCGGCAACCTCGCGGGCGATGCGTTCCAGCGTCAGCGCAGGTGGAGGGTCAGCTGCAGAGGGATTGCCTTGCCCGACGAGGGCAGCAACGGCGTGCTGTGCCAGCTCGAGCGTGATCTCGCAGCGGTCCAGCGTTGCCCGTGCCAGGAGATGGATGAGGCAGCCCTCCAGCTCGCGGACGCTTCCAGTGACGGCGTGGGCGATGTATTCGAGCACCTCTTCGGGCAGTTGGAGCCCTTCGTCGGCGCTTTTGCGGCGCAGAATTGCCAACCGCAGTTCGAAATCCGGCGGGAGGATTTCCGCAACCAGTCCCCACTGCAGGCGGGAGACCAGGCGCTCGTCCAGCTCGGTGAGCTCACGCGGGGATTTGTCGCTCGTGAAGACCAGTTGCTTGCCCGCTTGGTAGAGCGTGTTGAAGATGTGGAAGAAGTGCGCCTGGGTCTTCTCCTTGCCCGCCAGGAACTGCACATCGTCAATGATGAGCACGTCGGCGCTGTTGTAGAAGGCGGTGAACTCGTGTGCGCGGTTCTGCTGCAGCGCTGTGATGTAGCCGGTGGTGAAGTACTCGCTGCTGACGTAGATGAGCCGGAGCGGGACATTGCGCCGCAGGAGGTAGTTGTTGATGGCTTGTGCCAGATGGGTCTTGCCCAACCCGACCCCACCGTAGAGCAGGAGCGGGTTGAAGCGCGTTTGCCCGGGCTGTTCGGCAACCGAGCGGGCAGCCGTGTAGGCGAGCTGGTTGCTGGCACCGCAGACGAAGCTTTCGAACGTGAAGCGGGGATTGATTGGGGTAATGGGGATGTGCGGCGGAGGCGGCGTCAGGCTCAACGGGAGCGTGGGCTGCACGGGTGGGGTGCGGAAGGCGGGAAGTCGGACGGCACGCTGCTGGAGTTCATCCCCGCGCTCCAGCACGACCTCGTACTCCAGCCGTGCATGCGGACCCAACACGCGCAGCAGGACCTGCTGCAGCAGTCCGTAGTAGTGCTCCTCCAGCCATTCACAGAAGAACTGGCTGGGCACCTGCACGGTGAGCGTGTTGTTCTCCCACCGCAGGGGCTTGAGCGGTTCGAACCAGGTTTTGAAGGCTTGTGCCGGGACGTTATCGCGAATCAGTTGCAGGCATTGCTGCCAGAGGCTCTCCGGGGTGGCTTCCTGCGGTGCCGGGCGCGTCCGCTGCCGCAGAGACTCCAATCCCGGAAACAGCTCCAATGGGCGTCGTGGTTTGGGCAATTGGCTTCCCCTCCGACTTGTGGGACATCGGGCACTGGGATTCTGGGCAACGAGCGTGGCGCGAAAATGCACAATCGGGCGCAAATGGAAAGCCACCGCTACACCCAAGGGATGTGTCGGCTCCGGCGGACACGGTGTACTTTCTGCGCCGTTGTGCCGTCTGTGGCGTCGGAACAAGTTCGGCTCTTCCATGGCAGTGGAGCTTCCACAGACTCCGACGCCGCCGCAGGAGCTCGAAGAGGGACCCGAGATGAGCTTCTGGGAGCATCTCGGGGAACTGCGCCGCCGGCTGATCTTGGGCTTGGTCGGGATTGCCGTCGGCTGTGTCATCGCTGCTGTTGGTGCGGAGTGGCTGGTCAATACGGTTTTGCTGTATCCGGCGCATCGGGCGGGGCTGCAGTTGCAGAATCTGCGCCCGTTTGGGATGCCGATGCTCTACGTCAAGGTGGTGCTGGTGGCGGGGGTGATTCTGGGGGCTCCCTTTGCGCTGTATCAGCTCTGGCGCTTTGTGGCACCAGGGCTGTATCAGCACGAGCGGCGCTGGGTGCGGCGCATGACGCTCTGGAGCTCGCTGTGCTTCCTGTTGGGCGTCGCCTTTGCCTATGCGGTGCTGCTGCCAGCGATGCTGGGCTTTGCTGCGAGCTTCTCCTCCGAGCAGATCCGCACCGTCGTGGATGTGACCGAGTACTACGGCTTTGTGACAACGAGCGTGCTGCTCATGGGCGCAGTCTTCGAGCTGCCGGTGCTGATGAGCATTGGGGCGTGGGCGGGTATCGTCCGAGCCGAAGTGCTGCGGCGCTACCGTCGGCATGCGGCGGTGCTCATCCTCATTGTGGCAGCGGTGCTCACCCCAACGCCGGACCCGATCAATCAGCTTATCTTTGCCATGCCCTTGTACGTGCTCTACGAGGTGAGCATCTTGGTGGTGCGCTGGATTGAGCGGAGGCGGTCGTGAGCACAGCGACGTTGCAGTCGGTGACCGCACCGGTGCGCCCGAGCTTGGAGGAGTTCGAGCGCTACGTTCGCCGTGTCCTGCGCACGCCGGTGCCGCTGCTGAACTTGGTGCTGTGGTACCTGTTCCGCCGTCGGGGGAAGCGCGTCCGTCCGGCATTGACCTTTCTCAGCGCTGCTGCGTGCGGGCAGATCTCGCACCGCACCTTCGTCGGCGCCGCGATGGTGGAGCTGCTCCATACGGCAACCCTGGTGCACGATGACGTAGTGGACCGCGCACGCGAGCGCCGAGGCTTCCCTTCGGTCAATGCGCTCTGGTCGGAGCGGGTTGCAGTGCTGGTGGGCGATTACCTGCTGGCGCGGGGACTGCTCTTGGCAACACAGGAGCGGGAGTGGGAGTTTCTGGATATCACCGCCGGTGCGGTACAGCAGATGAGCTCGGCGGAGCTGCGCCATGTGCAGTTGAACCGGAAGCTGCGGTTGGAGCGGGAGCAGTACCTGGAGGTGATTCGCGGCAAGACGGCGGCGCTCTTTGCCGCCGCGTGCGAGATCGGCGCTGTCAGTGCCGATGCCGAGCCTGCACTGCGCGCGGCACTGCGGCGCTATGGGGAAGATATCGGCATCGCCTACCAGCTTGTGGACGACGTGCTCGACTACACCGGGCGGCAGCAGCTGCTGGGCAAGCCGGCATGGCAGGATTTGCGCGAGCACAAGCTGACACTGCCCTTGCTGATTGCACTGGAGCGGATGGGTCCGGCAGAGCGGAGCGAGTTCCTGCGCCGGTTCCGTCGGCAGCACAATGGAGCCGACCTGCGCTGGATGGCACAGCAGGTGCTCCGCTGGGGTGGGGTGGAGGCAACACAGGAGCTTGCCCGGCACTATGGGGAGCGCGCGCAGCACGCCTTGGAGGAGCTGCCGCCCTCGCCCGCACGTTCGGCATTGCAGGAGTTTGCCGAGTTCGTGCTTCAGCGGCTCTGGTGAGCGATGACACGCCGGGAGTTGGTGCAGCAGCTCAATCGCCTGCTTGCTGCCGGAGAATACGCGGCGGCGCTGCCCTATGCCGAACAGCTTCGGGAGCGCTTCCCCGAAGACCCGCTGGGGATTGTAGCGCTGGTGCGGATCTACGCCGTGGTGCGTCCGGAGGCGCTTCCGGAGCTGCTTTGCGAGGCACTGGAACGCTTCCCGCGCCATGCAACGCTGGTGCAGTACGCCGAGCACGTTGCGCGCGCAGAGCCTTCGGAGGAGCATGCTGAATGCGCCGCGCATCCCGCCGATGTTGCATCCGTGCAGGCAGCCGAGCCGGGCGTAGAACCGCCCGCTGCAGCAGAAAGGCGCACAACCGAGCCGGATGTGAAGCCGCCCGCCACGGTGGAGGAGCAGGCAGCCGAGCCGGGCGTAGAACCGCCCACCGCCGTGGAGGAACATGCAGCCGAGCCGGCTGTGGCGACCCCGCTCCTGCGTTTGGTGGAAGCCGCAGGTGGTGAAAGCGTCGTGCGGCTGCGGAGCGCGATTGTGCGCTTGATTCCGGGCTTGGAGTTCGCTCCGCTGCGGCTGTCTTCGCCCGCGCAGAGTTCGCTCAGAATAGCGGAGCCACCGCTGCCACCCTTCCCCAGCGTGGGAATCCCCGAGGAGGCGATGGAACCGGAGGAGCTGAGCCCGCTGGAGCTGCTGGCACAGCGCCTGAAGCAGGCACGCATCCCACCACGCAGCGAGCCAGAGGAGCTCCTCCCCACAGAACCGCCGCCAGAGCCGGAGACAGCACCGACCCCGATGGTGCTCACCGAAACCATGGCGCGCATCTACGAGCAGCAAGGAGCCTATGAGCAAGCTCTGCGCGTCTACGAAGAGTTGTGCCGACGCGAACCACACCGGCGCGCCGAGTACGAACGCGCTATCGCCCGCTTGCGCGAACGCCTCTCGAATGCGCATCGCTGACCGCTACATCCTGCGGCGACACGCCGGACCCTTCGCCTTCGGCACGGGGGTGGTGATGTTTCTCTTCCTCATGCAGTTCCTGGTGCGCTACGGCGAGCAACTGTTAGGCAAGGGGCTGCCCATCGGGATTATCCTGCAGCTTGTCGGGCTCAACCTGGCGTGGATGTTCGTGCTCGCGGTGCCGATGGGTGCGCTTTTTGCCAGCGTGTACGTCTTCGGAATGCTGGCAGCCGACCACGAAGCCACCGCGCTGAAGTCCGCAGGGGTCAGCGCCGCGCAGATGATGCGCTCGGTGCTGCTTACCGCGCTTGGGCTGACGGGCATGCTCGTGTGGTTCAACGATCGGGTCCTGCCCGAGGCGAACCATCAGGCAAAGGTGCTCCTTGCCGATGTGCAGCGGAAGCGCCCAACGCTGGTGCTCGAGCCCGGGCGCTTTGTGCAACTGGAGGGCTACACCGTGCTGGCGCGCGCCAAATACGGCGGAATGCTGCTCGGAGTGACGCTCTACGACGTTGCGCGTTCGGACCGCATCGCCGTCGTCTACGCCGATACTGCATGGCTGCGCTTGAGCACGGGGATGAGCCGTTTTCTGCTGGAGCTGCGCTCCGGAGAGCTGCACGAGCAGGAGCGCACGAACTGGTACCGCTACCGCCGCGTGCGCTTTGAGCGCATGTGGGTGCAGATCCCCGCCCGCGATTACGCCTTCGTGCGCTCGGATGCACGACTCTTTGCCCGGGGCGAACGCGAGATGAGCATTGCACAGATGCGCGAAATCGTCGAGCACGCCCGTGCACGCCAGCGCGAGCTCCTGCAGCAGATGGAAGAGCTGCTGCGGACCCATCTGGAGCATGCCACCGGTGGGATTGGTTCCGGAGGTGTTGCCCAGTGGATAGCACCTGTGCGATTCCGCCTGGAGAGCCTCTCTGCCGAATACGCTGAAGCCGAACGGCAGGCGCGGCAGTACCTGGTCGAGATTCACAAGAAGTACGCCATCGCCGCTGCCTGCGTGCTCTTTGTGCTGGCGGGAGCCCCGCTGGGATTGCTCACGCGTGGAGGCAACTTCGGCACCAGCGCGCTGGTCAGCCTGGGCTTCTACGTCTTCTACTGGGCGGCGCTCATCGGTGGGGAGAAGTTAGCCGACCGGGGCTACATCTCCCCGGCGGTGGGGATGTGGTGGGGCAATGCCGTCGTTGCCCTGCTGGCGCTGAACGTGTTTGTGCGCGTGCAGCGAGAAGCGTGGTCATGGAGCCGATTTCGCCGGTAGAGTGCCCCTACTGCGGAGCGGAGCTGGAGACGCTTGAGCTCCCCTGCCATCTCTGTGGGCAGCGTGTGGAGCTGGAGCAGTGGCGGGAGGTCTGGAGCACAGCGACGGAATGGGAAGCCGAGCTTGCCTGCGGCTGGCTGCGTGCGCATGGGATTCCGGCGCTGGTGCTCTCCCAGCGCGATTCCACGCGCATGTTCACCGTTGGGGCGCTGGCACTGGTGCGCCTCCTTGTGCCGGAGCCGTACGCGCAGCGGGCACGCCAACTGCTTCGGGAGCGCAGCTAAGCGCGCGTTTGCAGCAAAGGCGCTAATTTGCCGCCGGTGGTTCTTCGCGGTACGGGGAATGCTGCGCCAAGCCGTGATCATGGCAGGGGGATTTGGTACCCGGCTTCGTCCGCTCACGCTGCGTCGCCCGAAGCCGATGGTGCCCGTGGTGGGGATGCCCATTATGGAGCGGGTCGTGCGGCATGTTCGCCGTTACGGCATCCGGCGTCTGGTGTGCTTGCTGTACCATCAGGGCGAGCACATTCGCAACTACTTCGGCACCGGAGCGGCGTGGGATGTGGAGATCGAGTACGTCCAGGCGGAAGCCGATTACGGCACCGCCGGAAGCGTGCGCAACGCCGCTGAGCTGCTGGCGCCGGAGCCCTTCCTGGTCATCAGCGCCGATGTCTTGACGACGCTCGACCTGGCGGCTGCCTTCCAGTGGCATTGCGCGCACCGGGCAATGGCGACCCTGCTGCTCATGCGGGTGCCGCATCCGCTCCCCTACGGCATTGTCTTCACCGACGCCGATGGGCGCATCGTGCGCTTTCTGGAGAAGCCCTCCTGGAGCGAACTCTTCTCCGACACGGTCAACACCGGCATCTACGTGCTGGAGCCGCAGGTGCTGGAGCTCATCCCCTACCGGCAGGAGTACGACTTCGGCAAGGACCTCTTTCCGGAGATGCTGCACCGCGGGCTGCCGCTCTACGGCTACGTCGGGCAGGGCTACTGGCGCGATATCGGGAACTTGGGCGAATATTTTGCCGCACACCGCGATTTCTTCGCCGGCAGGCTGCAGCTGGAGCTGGAGGGGCAGCCAAGGGGTGAGGGAGTGGTCTGCGGCGAGGGCGTCGAGATCGCGCCAACGGCGCGGCTGAGCGGTCGGGTCGTGCTCGGAGCGCATGTGCGGGTGGGTCCGGGGGCGGAGCTTTCCAACTGCGTGCTGGGGCGGGGGTGTGTTATTGCACCGGGGGCGCGCGTGCTGGAGAGTATCCTGTGGGAGGAGGTGGTCGTGGGTGCTGGGGCGGAGATTCGCAGCGCCGTCGTTGCTGCCGGAAGCCGAATCGAGGAGGATGCAACGGTGGAGGAGCAGGTCGTCATTGGCGAGCAGTGCATCGTTGGGCGCGGAGCCACGCTGAGCGCTGGGGTGAAGCTCTGGGCGGGCAAGTCGGTGGAAGCTGGAGCAGTGCTTACGCAGAGCCTGGTGCAGGAGGAGCGGTGGCTGCGTGGGGTCTTTCTCAACGCCAAGGTCAGCGGAATCCCCAACGTGGACATCACGCCGGAGTTCGCCGCGCGGCTGGGCACAGCCCTGGGCAGTGCAATCGCAATGGGGGCGATGGTGGCGGTGAGCCGCGATCCCAGCTCGGTTGCCCGAATGGTGCTGCGAGCGCTCGGGGCGGGATTGCTCTCCACCGGAGTCCATGTGGCGGACCTGCAGGTGGCTTCTGTACCGCAGATGCGCCAGGAGCTGCGCAGCGGACGCTACGCCGCCGGCGTGCACGTCCGGCGCTCCCCACGCAATCCCGAATACGCCGAGCTGGTGGTCTTCGATGCCGATGGGCGCGATATCCCGCTGCAGATGGCAAAGCGCATCGAGCGCATCCTCTACGGCGAGGAGTTCCGCCGCGTGGCAGCGCACCAGATTGGACGGCTCAGCTTTGCTGAGCGGTCGGCAGAAAGCTACATCGAGCGGGTGCTGGCGGCGCTGGATCGCGAAGCGATCGCCCGCCGCTCCTTCTCGGTGCTGGTGGACTACTCCTGCGGGTTGGCGGCGCAGCTCTTCCCCCAGATCCTGGGGCGGCTGGGCTGCCGCAGCTTCGCCCTCAACAACATCGTGGAGGCTGCCGGGGAGTGCCCTCCGCTGGAGGAGCCTCTCGTGGCGCAAGCCATGCAGGCGCTGGGGTGTCAGGTGGCGTTCCGTATTGACCCAGGCGCGGAGTGGATCGCCGTCATGGACCAGCAGGGCAGATGGTACCCCTCGATGCGGCTGCTGACGCTGGTGCTCAAGCTCTTCCTGCTGCTCAACGTGGCGCACGAGCCCTATGCCATCGCTGTGCCGATGGCGGCGAGCATGGAGGTGGAGCAGGTGGCAGCGCAACACAACGTGCGCATCGTGCGCGTTGGGAATTCCCATTCGGCGATGATGGAAGCCACGCGCGACCCCGAGGTGCGCTTTGTCGGCGGCACCCGCGGCGGCTTCATCTTCCCGGAGTTCCTCTTCGCTGCCGACGGGATGTTCTCGGCGGCAAAGCTCTTGGAGATGCTGGCGCGGTCGCCCTACGACCTGGCGGAGCTGGACCTACAACTGCCGCGCCGCTTCCAGCAAGAGCTCCTGGTGCCCTGCCCGTGGGGGCGGAAAGCCGCCGTCCTGCGCCGTGCACTGGAGTATCCCGCACGGGAGCGCCTGCTGCTCGATGGAGTCAAGCTCCTGCTCGAAGACGGCTCCACCGTGGTGCTCTTCCCCGAGCAGCAGACCGCGCACATGGTGCTCATCACCGATGCCGACAGCGAGGAGCTTGCCCGCCAGCACGCACAGCGCTTTGCCGAGCTGATTCAGCAGTGGCAACAGTGACGCTGTCCGTGCGTCTATGCACGCGCCGACAGTGTACACTGAGCGTGCTCCGATGCGGATTGCTGCGGTCTTGAGCGAACAGACGGTGCTGCTGCGGATTCGGGTCAGTTCAAAAACCGAACTGCTCAACCGGCTCATCGATGTGCTGCCGGCAACGGGGAAGGTGCGCGACCTGGAGGAGGTCCGCCGAGTGATCTTCCAGCGTGAGCAGCAGATGACCACCTGCATCGGAGGCGGCATCGCCCTGCCGCACGGCAAGACGCGTGCCGTTGCCGCACCCGTGGCTGCACTGGCAACGCTGGAGCCACCGGTGGAGTTGGATGCCCCCGATTGCGCTCCGGTGGAGATCGCCTTCCTGCTGGTCGGGGACGAGGACCACGTGGGGACCCATCTACGGCTGCTGAGCCGAGCCTCGCGCCTGCTGTCCAATCCCGGCTTCCGCGCGCAGCTCCTGCAGGTGCAGACTCCACAGGAGGTGCTCCGCCTGTTTGAACACGCCGAAGCCTTGACGGCACAGCTTGAATGAGCGCTTCCATCCAAGCTATCCGCGGGATGCACGATGTGCTCCCGGAGGAGAGCCCACGCTGGCAGTGGGTGGAGCGGGTTTTCCGCGAGGTCTCCGAACGCTTCGGCTACGAGGAGATTCGCCCTCCGCTTGTAGAGGCTGCCCAGCTCTACGTCCGCAGCATTGGCGAGAGCACCGACATCGTCGGCAAGGAGATGTACGTGTTCACCGACCGCGCCGGCGAGGAGCTGGCGCTGCGTCCGGAGCTCACCGCTGGGGTAGTGCGCGCTGTGGTCCAGCACGGCTTGCTGGCTCGGCGCTCCCTGTGGCGGCTGTGGTACTACGGCGCTGTCTTCCGCTACGAGCGTCCGCAGAAGGGGCGTTATCGCCAATTCCACCAGTACGGCGTCGAATGCATCGGCTCGCCCTATCCCGAAAGCGATGCCGAGGTCATCCTGCTGGCGGTTGCAGTGCTGCGCGAGCTGGGTATTGCGGACTACCGGCTCCAGCTCAACACGCTGGGGAGCCCGGCGGTGCGGCAGCGCTACCGCACGGCGCTGGTGGCGTACCTGGAGAGCGTCCGGGAGAAGCTCTCGCCGGAGAGTCAGCTCCGGCTCGAACGGAATCCCCTGCGCATCTTGGACTCCAAGGATGAACGCGATCAAGCGCTGCTCCGCTCTGCACCGCTGCTCATCGAGTATCTCGATGCCGAAAGCCGCGAGCACTTCGAAGCGCTCTGCCGGATGCTGCAGCAGCAGGGCGTTCCCTTTGAGCTGAATCCGCACTTGGTGCGCGGGCTGGATTACTACACGCACACGGTGTTCGAGTTTGTCTCCTCCCGGCTCGGCGCGCAGAATGCCTTCGGTGGCGGGGGACGCTACGACGGACTGGTCGAAAGCTTTGGAGGACCGCCCACGCCGGCGGTGGGCTTCTCCTTCGGCGTGGAGCGGCTGCTGTTGCTGCTACCGGAGCGCACGCCGGACGGGGCGGTGGAGATCTACGTTGCCCGCGCCGAAGTGGAGCCCGAGGTTGCGCTGTCCCTGCTTGAGGAGCTGCGCCGGGCGGGGTATCGGGCAGTGGGGGATCTCCAGCGCCGTTCGCTCAAAGCCCAGTTGCGGGAAGCCGATCGGCTCGGAGCCCGCCTTGCCATCATCCTCGGGCGCACCGAGTGGCAGCAGCGCAGGCTCGTGCTGCGCGATCTCCGGAACGGGCAGCAGTGGGAATGCCCTGTGCAGGAGCTCGGCGAACATGTTCAGCGCATCCTACAGCGATGAGCCGCTCTACAGCCTTGGGATTGCGCTACAGCCCAGGGCAGCACAGCTCCGGATGCGCCGGGCGCTCCACGGGCACTACCGAGTGCCCGATGGTTCGGCAGCGCCAGCATTGCCTCCGGACGGAGCCGTGAGCTTCGCGCTCCGGATGCAGCCCACCCCTGGCGCTGCAGACGACCTCCGGAAACTTCTTGGCACTGGATGAGCTGGGGTGATGGCGCGTCGGGAATTCCACCTATGGCACTTCGCCGCGGTCATCGCTGCCCTGGGAGCAATCGCCGTGCTGCTCGTGCTGGCGGCAACGCAGCTCATCGTGCAAGAGCTCGTCGAGCGCGAACGGCAGACCGTGCGCTTCTACGCGCAGATGCTGCACCTGTTCGCCGATGTCTCCATTAGCACCGATCCCCTTGTGTTTGTGCTGCTGGACCACATCGTGCCGACGATCCCCTTCCCCGTGGTGATCACCGACCCGCAGGATGAGCCGCTCTTCCCCTATGCGCAGAACACGCTCAACGTGCGGTTGGACACGACGTGGTCGCTGGAGCGGCAGCGCCGCTACCTTCGGGAGCTCGTTGCGCAGATGCGGCGCGAGTTCCCTCCGCTGCGCGTGACAGACCGCGACGGGGTGGAGCTGGCGCGTATCTACTACACGACCTCGGACCTGGTGCGGTGGATTCGGTGGTTGCCCTACCTGCAAGCGGTGTTGGTGGTGGTTCTGCTCCTCGTTGCGGGATGGGCGGTGCGCTTGCTGCGCCGCAGCCACGAGCAGCGGCTCTGGATTGCGATGGCAAAGGAGGCGGCGCATCAGTTGGGAACGCCCCTGTCGGCGGTGCTGGCGTGGCTGGAGATCCTGCGCCAGCAGTGTTCGGCTCCGCAGCAGCGGGAGACCCTCCAGGAGCTTGCCCACGATGTGGAGCGGCTGCAGATGGTGGCGGTGCGCTTCGGACAGATCGGCACTCCGCCGGTGCTACGAGTCCAGCCATTGGCGCCGCTGGTGCAGGAGGTCGTCGCATACCTGCAGCGCCGTGTTCCGCAGCAGAAGCGCATCGAGTTCGTGCTGGAGCTGGACCCCGAGCTTGCCGCCGCAGTCAATGCAGAGCTCTTCGGGTGGGCGCTGGAGAATCTGCTCAAAAACGCCGTCGAAGCGATCGAACAGCCCCCGGGCAGGATTCTCGTGCGGCTGTACCGGGCACGGGAGCAGGCGGTCCTTGAGGTGCACGACAACGGTCGCGGCATCCCACCGGCGCTGCGGCGGCGTATCTTTGAGCCGGGCTTCACAACCAAACGCCGGGGCTGGGGCATTGGGCTCACGCTGGCACGCCGGATTGTGGAGGAGTACCACAACGGACGGCTGCTGCTGCGCGAAAGCCATCCCGGCGTGGGCAGTATCTTTGCCATTGAGCTGCCGGCAGCAACAAAAACCCCCTCCCGCGCTGCAGGAGGGGGAACCGGAGGGAAGGAGGAGAGCGGGACGTTGGACCTCAGTGCTACTGAGGCAGCTTAGCCGTTGCCGCGCGGACCGCGACCACCTCCACCACCGTGATGGTCGCCGCCATGATGGTCACCATCGTGATGGTCGCCACCATTGCCACCGTCGGGTCCGGTGGGGCAGCAGTTCGTGCCACCGCTGCACCAGCACTGCCAGATCTGCTGCTGCTCCGGGGTCAGCACTGCTGCAACGCATTCGCAGAGGGCTTGCTTGAGCTCCTGCAGCTTCTGCTGCGCTTCCTGCCGAGCGGGGTTGTTCTGCAACTGCTCGCGCAGCCATTGGGCGATCTCGCGCATCCGCTGCGCAGCGGTTTGACGGTCAATGAGACCCTGGCGCAGGGAATCCAGCACCGCCCGGCGCATCTGGCGCGCCTGCTCGACGTACGAACGCTCAGACTCCCGGAGTGCACGGATGATTGCGCGGGCGCTGTCGGCGTGACTCTGCAGGCACGCCATCACGGCGATGCGCTGTGCGGAATCCAGCCCCAGGCAGCGCCAGATGTGAATGGGTGCGCGGCGTTTGTCGCTCTCTGGGGGATGGAGTGCAAAGTCCTGCCGGTCGTCGCCACCGGTTACCCCGCTGGGGAGTGCTGCGACATCGGGAATGCTGGGAACGAGCTCGCTGGTGCTCGGTGCTGTGACCTGATTCCCCTGCTGACATCCGATGCTGCTGCCCACCCACACGATGCCCGCAACCACGGTCGCAAGCGCGAGCATCCGCTTCAGTTGTGCCCACATGGCTTCACCGCTTGAAGAGGTTCGACATACTCTCCGCCGGACTGCACCGGCGTTGCCGCGCCAATAACACCGCGACCGCCACAGCCGTTACAGCGGTTGTTGCCCGAGGTTACGAGAGCCGCTCCAGCTCCGCCTCCAGCGACTGGAGCTGCCAGAGCCGAGCGTAGAGCCCGCCACGCCGCAGTAGTTCAGCGTGTGTTCCGGCTTCGGCAACCCTTCCCTCGGCGAGCACGAAGATGCGGTCGGCGTCCTGAATGCTGGAGAGGCGATGGGCAATCACAATGACCGTACGCTGCCGCAGCAGTGGCTGGAGCGCCTGCCGAATGTGCGCCTCCGTAGCGCTATCCACTGAGGAGAAGGCGTCGTCGAGGAGCAGCACAGGGGAATCCCGCAGCAGTGCCCGCGCAAGGGCAAGGCGCTGGCGTTGCCCGCCGGAGAGCGTGATACCGCGTTCGCCAACCAGCGTCTGGTAGCCCTGCGGGAAGTGCACCACGTCCTGGTGCAATCCAGCCGTCTGGCTTGCCCACAGGATGCGCTCCTCGGGCGCGGTGGGGTCGCCGAAGCGGATGTTCTCCGCTACGCTCATGGAGAACAGGAACGGGTCCTGGGGGACGACGGTCACAATCCGGCGCAGCGTCTCCAGCGGGTATTCGCGCACATCGTGCCCGTCGAGCAGGATCTGCCCCTGGTCTGGGTCGTACAGCCGTGTCAGGAGCGCAACGAGGGTGGATTTGCCGCTGCCGATGGGTCCGGTGATACCCACGAAGCTCCCAGCGGGGATGTGCAGCGAGAGCCCCTGTAACACCCACGGGTGGTCAGGGCTGTAGCGGAACCACACGTTGCGGAACTCGATCTCCCCACGCGCCTGAGCTGGGGCAAGGCGCAGCCGTCCGGTATCGGGAACCTCCACCGGGGTGCTCATCAACTGCTGGAGCCGGGCTGCCGATGCCATTGCCCGCTGCACGATGTTGGTCACCCACCCCAGGGCAGCGATGGGCCAGATGAGCTCGTTGGTGTAGAGGAAGAACTGCGTGAGCTCCCCAACGGTGAGCGTGCCGTGGGCGATGCGGAAGCCCCCGTATCCCAGCACGATGAGCTGCACCGCTGCCATGAGCACGAACATCGCCGGCGTGGAGAGTGCCTGCAGCTTGCCCAGGCGTAGGTTCCGTTGGGCATATTCCCAGCTCAGCCTCCGGAAGCGCTCGATCTCGGCTGCATGGCTGCCGTAGGCGCGCACCACCCGAATGGCGGAGAAGCTCTCCTGCGCGTGGTTGGTGAGCTCGCCGAACTGCTCTTGGACCGTGAGGAAGGTCTGGTGAACCCGCCGACCGATAGCGTACGTGAGCACCGCCGCCAACGGCAGTGGCAGCACGGCAAAGAGGGTCATGGGCACATCGAGCGTGATCATGAACAGCAGCGCGAAGCCAATAGCAACGGCGCTGTTGAGGCTGTTCATGATTGCCGGTCCGAGGAATTCGCGGACGGCGGGGATGTCGTTGTTGGCGTACGCCATCAGCTCGCCGGTAGGATGCCGCAGGAAGAAGCGCGCAGAGTGCCGCTCCAAGCTCCGGACTAGGTCGTTCCGCAGCTCATACTCCAGCGTGCGCGAGCTCACGATGATGGTCTGCCGCATCAGGAAGGTCAGTACCCCGCCCACGAGCGTCAGCCCAAGGATGCCCGCCAGCGCTGGGAGAACCTTCGGCAGCGTACCCCCCGCGATGATGGAGTCCACAGCGTACCCAACCAACCTGGGCGTGAATGCCCAGGCAAGATTTGCCAGGAGCACGCACGCAGCACCAGCAAGCAGCGCCGTGCGGTGCCGCCGTAGGTACGGAAGGAGCCAGCGCAACGGATGCATAGGGCGTCCTCGAAGTGCGCTCATGTACACGACTACGGCATCGGTGTAGTGTGGCGAGCGTATCAGCACCCGGAGTGATGAAGCTCACCTCATCCGGTGGAAAAAGTCATTGGCGACAGGATAGCGGGGGCGGTAGTTTCGCCAACGGTGAAAAAATTTCGGAGAGCAAACCATGTCAGCGACACAGGAACAGGAATTTCCCAAAATCCCGCTCTTCCGGCTCTTGCTGGACGATGTACTGCTCTTGCTCTTCCTCGGGGTTGCTATCTATGCGGTGTCCTATCTGCTGTGGGGTGTGATGGAGATTGCTTCTGTGGCGCCGTTTCCAGAAGAGCTCAAAGCCCAGATTGTCCAACAGGCAGGAGGAGGGCAATGAGTCTGCAGCCACCGGCAGAAGGATGGTACGAGACGCCCGTAGCGCGCGACGAGCGCAGTTGGGTTGCCGTTGCCACCGTTGTGTGCTTGTGCCTATACGTGTGGATGATTGGGTGGCACATCTACGGTCGGCAAAATCCCTCCAGCATCTCCTACCGGATTGAGCCGGCAGAGTACATGCAGCTCCACACGGCGTGGGTGCCGCGGTATCAGATTGGGGAAGAGAACGGCGTTCCAGTTGTCGCGCCACCCCCGGGCAGCGATGTGTTCTTGCTGGGGCAGATGTGGCGCTGGGCGCCGGTATTGGTGCTACAGAAGGGTCAGGAGTACACCTTCCATCTTGCCTCGGTGGACCTGCTGCACGGCTTTTCCCTGCAACCGGTCAACATGAACTTTATGGTCTACCCAGGCTACGACTACGTGCTACGCTTCCGTCCGACTGAGACAGGGGAGTTCACGGTGATGTGCAATGAATTCTGCGGTATTGGACACCACATGATGACGGGCAAAATCTACGTTGTCGAGAACGCCGCAGAGCTTGAGCAACTGCGGCAACGCTTCCAAGCTCCGCAACAGTAGGTCAACAGGAGGAAAGCGACGATGTACCGGGCGCCGATTTTTCGACTGTGCGAGATTACAGGATTGCGGGTAGACCGCACAGGTGAGCGGCTCATCCGCGCTAATGCTGTTGCAGCAGTGGTTGCCTTCCTCACTGCAGTTGTGGGTGCACTGCTCCTGGTGTTGACGCGCTGGCAAACCGTGCACCTACTCCCGGCGGAGTGGTACTACCGTATCCTCACGCTGCACGGGGTCAACGCGCTCATCTTCTGGATTGTCTTCTTCGAGATTGCCGGGCTGTACTTCGGCTCGACGATTGTGCTCAACAGCCCCTTCTGTGCCCCGAAGACGGGATGGTTCGCATTTGGGTTGACGGTGGCGGGCTTTCTCCTGACCAACGCCATGATCCTTTCCGGACAGGCAGATGTGCTGATGACTTCGTACGTGCCGCTGCAGGCGCATCCGCTGTATTACTTGGGCATTATCCTCTTTGCCCTGGGGGCGCTGGTGGGGGTGTTCCTCTTCTTTGGCAATCTCATGGTGGCGCGGCAGGCGGGGATGTATGGGGCGACGCTCCCGCTGTTTACCTACGGGCTGGCGGCAGCGGCAATTATTGCCGTCATTACGCTCGTCTCCGGTGCTATCATTTACGTCCCCACGCTGCTGTGGGCGATGGGGGTGCTGCCCAAACTCGATGCGGCGCTGTACAAGTTGGTATGGTGGGGGCTGGGACATCCGGCACAGCAGATCAATGTGTCGGCAATGGTAGCAGTGTGGTATCTGGCGGCATACCTGACGGTGGGAGGCATGTCGGTGAATGAGCGCATTTCGCGGATTGCGTTCCTGCTGTACATCCTCTTCATCTGCTTGGCATCGGCGCACCATTTGTTGACCGACCCTGCCGTCAGTTCGGTGTGGAAGGTGTGGAATACCAGCTACGCGATGTACTTGGCGGTGTTGGCGTCTATGATTCACGCCTTTGCTGTTCCGGCTTCGATTGAAGCGGCGCAGCGGGCACGTGGCTATACGCGTGGGCTGTTCCAGTGGTTGGCAAAAGCCCCGTGGGGGAATCCGACCTTTAGCGCGACGGTGCTTGCTATCATCGGGTTCGGGTTCATTGGGGGGATTACAGGGGTCATCTACGGGATGGAGCAGACCAACATCATCGTGCACAACACGCTGGGGATTCCGGGGCACTTCAAAGGGACGGTTGTGTTGGGCACGACGCTGACCTTTATGGGGATTACGTATTACCTGATCCCGCTGGTCTTTCGGCGCCGCATTGTGGGGATGGGGCTGGCACGCCTACAGCCGTGGATGTTCGCCATCGGGATTGCGCTCCTGGCGGTGTCCATGATTGGACTTGGAGTGCTTGGTGTGCCCCGGCGCCATTGGGATATTGGGTTCAGCATGGCACCATTCCGGCATAGCTTCCCGGCGGTGGCGGACCTTCTCTGGGTGCTCTTTGCGCTGGGCGGGCTGATGGCGGTGCTGGGAGCGCTGCTCTGGATTGGTATTGTCGTTGCGTCGGTGTTCTTTGGTCCTCGGCTGCAGGGCGCTGAAGATATGCCCTTGCCCATTGCAACGCCAGTACGGACGCAGCATTCCAGCACAGGGAAGTTCGTTGCGCCAGGGACTTTTGTGCTGACTCTGGTGTTCCTGGCGACCTTCCTGGTGTTCTTCTGGCTCAACTGGAAATGGCTGGCGGCAGCATGGGAGGTGCGCTGAAGGCACTGGGATGGAGCACAGGGTTGCTGCTGTGCGGTACAGCGGCGGCAGGAGGAGTAGTACTGCAGACCGACTCCGGCGGGCAGGTGCGTTTTCCGGAGTTTCTGGGCTCCGTGCCAGCGGTTGTATTGCCCATCTACGCGCGCTGTCCGCAGACGTGCTCCATCTTAGCGGCAAGCTGGGGTAAGCTGAGTCGAGAGTACACGGGAGCTCCGGTGCGGTGGGTGGTGCTGTCCTTCGATCCTGGGGATCGACCTGAGGATGTGCAGCGGTTTCGCCAGCGTTGGGGGTTGGAGCAATGGATTGGCGTCTGCGGGGATTCCCTTGCCATTGCTGCGGTGTTGCGGCAGCTCGGCATTCAGGTGCGTCCGCAGCCGTTTGGGTATGACCATCCCAATGTTGCTGCTGTGGTTGCACCCGATGGGAGAGTTGTTCGACTCATCCTGGGGGTATTGCCTCGGCTGCGCGATGTGCAATTGAGCCTGTTGGAGGCGCGCCGGGGTAGCACGGGGCTGGGGATTCTTGAAGGGGTTTTTCTGCGTTGTTTCCGCTACGATCCTGCAGCGGCGCGCTATGTGGTGGATTGGGCATTTGTAGCACAGCTTCTGAGCGGTGTTGGGCTCTTGGTGGGGATGCTGGTGTGGTGGCGATGGGAGCGGAAGCGGGGGAGGCGGTAATGGCGGCATCCAGGGGGCGGCGGTGGGTGGAATGGGTCTGTGCGGCGCTTGGGCAGGTGAGCGGGTCGCCGTACAATCCATTGCGCTTTCTGGAGCCCTTGTGCACTTGGCTTTTTGCAGTTGCGGTGGTGAGCGGGCTGGGAGTCTTTGTATTCTACCCCTTGAGCCCATGGGAAGCTTCTGCGGTGGTGGCGGGATGGTCAGGGTACTCCGTGCAGGGGCTTCTGCGCAGCGTGCATCGGTACAGCTCGGATGCCTTGCTTGCGGGCGTGGTGCTGCATGGGGTGGTGATGGTACTGGAGGGGAAGTTCTGGCGCTGGCTGGAGTGGCTCTCCGGTCTGGTAATGCTGGGGATTGTTGTGGGCATCGGCTGGAGCGGCTTTGTGCTGGTCTGGGACACGCAGGCGCAGTTGCTGGGATTCCTCATTGCGCGCTTGCTTGCCGGTAGTGGCATATTCCCGGTTGCTCTTGCGCGGCTCTTCTTAGGGGGTGAGGCGACAGAGCTGGGCGGATTCTTCCGGGTGGCACTTTTCGGGCACATTGCCCTGACGTTGCTGCTGCTTATTGGGCTGTGGATACATCTGGGGCGGTTGTCGCGACCGAGATTGCTGCCGCCGCTGCCATTGCAGCTCTGGAGTGTGGCGCTGCTGTTGGTGATGGCGCTGCTGTTCCCGGTACGGAGTCAGTCGGCGCTGGGCACGCAGGTATTGCCGATAGCGGTGGAGGTGGACCCACTCTACGCCGCGGTGTTGTGGTTGCTGCGGTGGTTTCCATCCTGGGGAGTGTGGCTGGTCTTGGGAATCTTTGGCATTGCGCTTGCAGTGCTCCCCGCTGTGGGCAGGCAGGCGGTGGGGCATCCGCAGATTGATTGGGAGCGCTGCGATGGCTGCCAGCAGTGTGCGCTGGATTGTCCGTACGAGGCGATTGTGATGCGGCAGTTCGAAAACGGCATGAAGGCGCAGTTACTGCCGGAACGCTGTGTGGGATGTGCCCTCTGCGTGGCAGCCTGTCCGGAGCACGGGATTCGCTCGCCGGTTGCACCGCCGTTGGCAGCGCCGCTACCGGGCCGGGTTGTTCTGCTCACATGTGCCGGAATGCCGCTTCCGGAGCGCTTTGCGCGGGCACCATTTGTGCGTATCGAGCGCCCGTGTGTGGGGAGCGTACATGCAGAGCAGCTCCAGGAGCTACTCCGGAGCTATGCGGTGGCGGTGGTGCATTGCCAGCGCTGTGTCTACCGGCTCGGAGAGCAGTGGGCGATGGAGCGGCTGGCAGGGCAACGCCGACCCCGGATTCGGCACAGGGCGCTCGTGCAGCAGCAATTGCTCGTGGTCGAATGGTCCCCGAGGGCATGGAGCCATCTCGAGGCATGGGCACGTCAGCATGTGAGCGGCGATGGTGTGGCGCAGCAGCACACGGCGGAGCAGCGGCAGGAAACCCGATAAGCTACTTCGTCTGCGCTGTGGACGCCCCCGGTGGAGCCTGGTCTTGGTGGGGTCGGCGCTTGCCGTGATTGGGCTGGCGCAGTTGAGCTCGGTGCCGGGTCCGGGCTATTCGGCACAGACGGGCTGGCTGGTGTTGAGCTGGACATATGTGTCCGTGCCGGTGGAGTACGATACACTGCAGACGCGGCTGCGGCACATGCGTCCGCAGGGCGTTCAGGTGCGGCGTCGCTCGCCGGTGCTGGTGTGGGTGAGCTCTCCCTCGGGCGATACGCTGTGGAAACGGCTTTACACCCCGGGTGGCATCCGCGGAGATGTTGGCGTGGAGGTGTATGCCGAGATCCCCGTGACGGGCAAGTTCCGCGTAGAGCTTGCCGATGCTGCAGTGCATCTTCGGAGCGAGCTCCTCCAAGTGGAGCGCGGGAGCGCGGTGGTGGTGGAGCTGCGCGAGGGCAGATTCCTTGTTCGGCAGCGGTAGGGTTGCTGCTGCAGGCTATTTTCGCCCCGCTGTGTGGCAATACAGGGTAGCACAATGCGGTGGGCACTCGTGGGGATGGTGGCGCTCGGGATGATTGCCCAGGCGCAGCCCGTGCCCCGAGAGCTGGAGCGGCGCACAAGCCAGTTCTTCAAGCTGCTCATGGCGGGCGAGATTGAGCGGGCGTACGAACAGCTTGCCGAGGGAAATCCTCAGCGGGATTCCCTGTGGCTGGAGCAGCTCTGCGAGCGGACTCGGCAGTTCCAGCGCCGCCACGGGCTGCCCTTGGGCTGGGAGCTCCTCCGAGCAGAATGGCACGGGAAAGCTCTGCTGCGTCTGGAGTACCTGGAGTACTACGACGCTCTGCCGCTGCGCTGGGAGCTGCTGTTCTACCGCTCTCCGCGGCGGGGCTGGCTGCTGCTGCAGCTCCGGATGGAGGAGCGCCCTGAAGCGCTACTCCGCAGGGCGGAGTAGCCGGCTCTGGGGGTGATAAGCCTGGCAGCGTATTTGCACGTGCGCACCTGGGCTGCGGGACAGTATACGGTGGTGCTGTGCACGGAGGCGGGCAGCACTGCCGTGCCGCTCGTGGTGGTGCGGTGAGCAGGCAGTGCTGGCGTGCTAATTTTGCCCTGCGGGATGCGCCCGCTGTATGCGGACAGCGTGGCACGCCGCGTGTGACCGTAGGGCAATCCGAAGGTACTGCCAGTAATGCGCATTGCGATTGCATCCGACCACGCGGGATTTGCCTACAAGGAGCGCCTGCGGGAGCTGCTGCAAGCTGCGGGCTACGAGGTGCTGGATTTCGGCACAAGCTCGGAGGAGTCCACCGACTACCCCGATTTCGCTACGCCAGCGGCGCGGGCGGTTGCCGAAGGCGAAGCCGAGCGCGGCATCCTGCTGTGCGGCAGCGGTGTGGGGATGAGTATTGTGGCGAATAAGCTCCCCGGCGTTCGCGCCGCAAACTGCTGCACAGTGGAGATGGCACGGCTGAGCCGCCAGCACAACGATGCCAACGTGCTAACCCTGGGAGCGCGGCTGCTGCCCTTCGAAGAGGTCTGGCAGATTGTGCAGGTGTTCCTGCAGACACCCTTCGAGGGCGGACGCCATGCGCGTCGGGTGGAGAAGATTCACCGGCTGACGGGGCGATGAGGGAAGCGCTGCACGTTCTGGCAATTGGAGCGCATCCAGACGATGTGGAGATGTCCTGTGGCGGGACGCTCATCCGCCTGGTGCGGGAGGGCTACCGCGTGGGGGTCGTGGATTGCACCCGTGGGGAATTGGGCAGCCGAGGAAATCCCGAGCTCCGCGCCCGCGAAGCCGAGCTGGCAGCGCAGATTATGGGCATCCACGTGCGGGAGAACCTGGGGCTGCCCGATGGGAACATCCCCTTGACAGCGGAGGCGGTGGCGGCGCTGGTGCGTGTATTGCGCCGTTGGCGCCCGCAGATTCTCCTGCTGCCGCCACCCGTTGAGCGGCATCCCGACCATGAGCGCGTGCACCAACTGGTGCGCATGGCGTGGTTCCATAGCGGCTTGGCAAAGCTGGTGACGACGGATGGCGACGGACAGCCGCAGCAGCCCTATCGCCCGCGCTGGCTCTTCTGCTACATGCAGGCGTATGAGTTCGAGCCGAGCTTCTACGTGGACATCAGCGACGTCTACGAGCAGAAGGTGCGTGCCGTGCAGGCGCATGCCTCGCAGGTATATGTGCCGGGGGTGTCGCCGGAGAATGAGCCGGAGACGGTGCTCTCCCGTCCGGAGTTCTGGCAGCTCCTGGAGCTGCGGGCACGCTACTTCGGGACGCGCATTGGAGTGCAGTACGCCGAGGCGTTTCTGGCGTTGGGACCTGTGGGACTGCCGAGCCTATCGGTGTGGCTGAAGGAGCCGGACAGCTTTCCCGTCGAGCGTGGTTGAGCCGACGGCGACGGTGCGCCGGGGTGATGTCGGGCACCTCGCTCGATGGCGTGGATGTTGTGGTAGCGGAGTTTTGGCAGGAGCGCCGTCGGCGCCGCTTCCGCTTGCTGGGACACCACCATGAGGAGTTCCCGCCCATGCTGCGCTACCGGCTGCTGCGGGCGCAGGAGGAGCCGGTCTCCATCGGCGAGGTCGCACGGCTGCATTGGGAATTGGCGCGCTGCTACGCCGATGCAGTCCATGCCTGCTGCCGCAGCATCGGGATAACCCCACAGCAGTTGGACGTTGTCGGCGTGCACGGGCAGACGGTCTGGCACGAACCCGCAGCCGCCGAGGGTGGCGTGGGGTTGCAGTTGGGCAATGTCCCGGCGCTTGCGCAGTGGTTGGGGTGTCCGGTCGTGGGGGATTTCCGCAGTGCAGACCTGGCGCAGGGCGGGCACGGGGCGCCGTTGGTGCCGCTGTTCGATTACGAATTCCTCCGCTCACCGCACGAGCATGTTGCTGCGGTCAATCTCGGCGGGATGGCAAATGTGACGGTGCTACCACGCGGCTGTTCGCCGGCGCAGGTGCGCGCCTGGGATACCGGTCCGGGCAATGTGTGGATTGATGCCGCAATGGAGCAGTTCTTCGGTCTGCGCTACGACCCCGAGGGGCGCACGGCACGGGCAGGACGGCTCCTGATGCCGCTGTGGAGAGCGCTCCAGGACATAGAGTTTGTGCTTGCCCCGCCGCCGAAGTCCACCGGACGCGAGCAGTTCGGGCGTCCGCACCTGCGGGCATTGTTGCAGCAGTACGTCCCAGCGCGGGTGCCGGCGGAGGATATCGTGCACACGCTCACGCGCTTCACCGCATGGAGCGTTGCCGAGAACCTGCGCCGCTACGCCGGCTCGGTTGAGCGCCTGATCGTCTCCGGCGGAGGAGCCTGCAACGGGTTTCTGCTGGAGCTGCTGCAGCAGGAGCTCCCCGGCACTGTGGTGATGACAAGCCAGGAGTACGGCATCCCGGTGCTGGCGAAGGAGGCGCTCTGCTTTGCCTACCTGGCATACCGTCGGATGGCACAGGAGACGGGCAATCTCCCGCAGGTGACCGGTGCGCGGTGCGCCGTGCGGCTCGGTGTTGTGGCGCTGCCCTGATGTGCGGAATTGCCGGAATATGGCGTCGCGAACCTCCGGTGGAGGAAGCCGAACTCCAGGCGCTGTGCGAATCGCTGCGCCATCGCGGACCCGATGGTGGGGGGATCTGGGTGCACCCGAGGCGCCAGTTGGGATTTGCGCATCGCCGCTTGGCAATCATTGATTTGAGCGATGCCGCCGCACAGCCCATGCACAGCCCCTCTGGGCGGTGCAGCATCGTGTTCAACGGGGAGATTTACAACTACGCCGAGCTGCGCCAGCAGGCACAGCAGCGGGGATGGTGCTTCCGCAGCCGCAGCGATACGGAGGTCATCCTGGCGCTGTACGAGCTCTTCGGCATCGGGTGCGTGGAGCTCCTGCGCGGCATGTTCGCCTTTGCCCTCTGGGACGAGCAGGAGCAGCGCCTGTATCTGGTGCGCGATCGGCTCGGCATCAAGCCGCTCTACTACGGCTGGGATGGGCAGCAGTTGGTGTTTGCCTCCGAGCTCCATGCCGTCCAGCGGGTGCGGGGGTTCCCATTGCAGCTGAATGTGGCGGCGCTGTGGGACTACTTTGCGCACCACTACATTCCCCCACCGCGTAGCATCTACGAGCACGTGCAGAAGCTGGAAGCCGGAACGTGGCTGTGCTTCGACGCCGTGCACGCCACCTTCACGGTGCAGCGCTACTGGCAGCTTCCCGATGGGGAGGTGGCGCGCTACTCCAGTGCCGAGCAGGCAGCCGAGGAGTTGGACGAGCTGCTGCAGGAGAGTGCACGGCTCCACTGTGTTGCGGATGTCCCGCTGGGGGCGTTCCTGAGCGGGGGAGTGGACTCCTCGGCGGTAGTAGCGTACGCTCGGCGCTGGGCGCCCGTGCTGGCAATCATTGCCGATTTCGACTACGCCCACAAGAGCGAGCGCCGCTACGCCGAAGCAGTGGCGCAGCGCTTGGAGGTGCCGGCGCTTGTGGTGCCGCTGCGCGGGGAGGAGTTTCCGCAGTTGCTCGAGCGCTTCGCCGCAAGCTACGATGAGCCCTTTGGGGATAGCTCCGGGATTGCGCTGCTGGCAATCGCACAGGTGGCGCGGTCGGAGTTCAAAGCGGTGCTCTCCGGCGACGGCGGGGATGAGCTCTTTGCCGGCTACATTCGCAGCCGAAGGGAGCTGGGCTGCGGTGGGCTCCCCCTCCGTTCGCGCCGGCTGGTGCCGTTCCTGATGCGTCGGCGTCGCGGGCTGCGGGGAATGCGGTGGCTGCGTGCACTCCTGCCACCGGCGTTGCGCGTGCTGCACACGAACGTGTGGATGTACGCAGGGCAGATCGGCACACTGCTGCATCCGGCATTGCGCGAGCGCCTGCCCGCCGACTACGATGAGCTTGCCTTTGCTCGACGGTACTGGAAGCCGCAGTATTCGCCGCTGCGGATGCGCCTGTTCCTGGACCTGCACACCTGGCTGCCGGAGCGGATGCTCACCAAGGTGGACCGCGCCTCGATGGCGGTGGGACTGGAGGTTCGGGTGCCATTGCTGGACCATCGGCTGGTGGAATGGGTGTTCCGCTTGCCGGAGTGGCTGCTGTGGTCGGAGCAGCACGGCGGGAAGTGGCTGCTCAAGCGGTTGCTCTCTCGGGAGCTACCGCCGGAGTTGGTCTACCGCCCGAAACACGGCTTCAGTATCCCGCTGCGGGAGTGGCTGGAGCGGGTGGAATGGCAGGCGTACGTGCGGGATTCGAAGCTGTGGCAAGCAGGGGTGCTGCATCCGCAGCTCTTTGCGCGCGCCGATCTGCGCTCGCCGGTCACGCGCTGGCTCCTGCTGGAGCTTGCACTATGGGCGGAGCGCAATCCGTGGTCGCTGTGAAGGTGTGGGGAGTCGTATTTTCGGCACCGTTCCGCTGCGCCGCTCCGAGGCTGCTGTCGGCGGAGCAGATGGGAAGTTGAGCCGGGCGCGCTGCCGCTGCGTCCGCACGGTGAGGTTGGTCAACCGAGGATGCTCATGCCGGTGCGTGCGATCGTTCCCGTTGCTGGTTTCGGCACGCGCTTGCGTCCGCACACGCACATTGTGCCGAAGGCGCTGCTCACCGTTGCCGATAAGCCCATCCTGGGGCACATCCTCGACGGCATTCTGCAGGCTGGGGTGCACGAACTGGTGCTGGTGATTGGCTACAAGGGTGAGCGCATCGTTGAGTACGTCCGCGCGCACTACGGGCACGTGCCGGTGGAGTTCGCCGTGCAGGAGGAGCCGCACGGATTGGGGCATGCCATCTGGTGCGCTCGGGAATGGCTCGATGGCACGCCTGTGCTCATCGTGCTGGGGGATACGATCGTGGAGGCGGAGCTTGCGCCCATTCTGCAGCAGCGGGAAAGCTATCTGGCGGTCAAGCGCGTGGAGGACCCTCGGCGCTTCGGGGTGGTGCTGCTGCACGGAGGCGAGGTCCTGGGGTTTGTGGAGAAGCCCGAACATCCGCCCTCGGACCTTGCGCTCGTGGGGGTGTACTACATCGTCAACTCGGCGCTGCTACGGGAGTGCCTGGAGGAGCTCGTCCAGCGCGATCTGCGCACGCGCGGGGAGTACCAGCTCACCGATGCGCTGGAGCTGATGCGGCAGCGTGGGGAGCGCTTCCGTGTCTTCTTCGTGGACGCCTGGTACGACTGCGGCAAGGTGGAGACGCTGCTGGAGACCAATCGCCACCTCCTGCACAAGCGCGGCAACAATCCCGTGCTGCCCGGTTGCACGGTGATCCCGCCCGTCTACATCGCCCCGGATGCGCAGGTGGAGCGCTCCGTTATCGGTCCCTACGTTGCCATTGGGCAGGGGGCATGCGTCTGCGAGAGCATCGTGCGCAATTCGATTGTCAATGCGGGGGCGCAGTTGCAGCGGGTGTTGCTGGAGGATTCCGTCATCGGCGGTGGGGCATTGGTCTCTGGGCGATTTCAGCGCGTCAATGTCGGAGAGGACAGCGAGGTCCGCTGGGAATAGCGCTACAGTAGCAGCTCAATGAGCGGGTCGGGCGATGGAGGAGCCATTTCGCCGATGGTGTAGGCGCTCAGGAGCAGCTCCTGCGCTGCGGGGAAGCGCTCCGGTTGCGAGCACAGCAGGAGGGCAAGCTCCTCGCCGGCGGTGACGGGATCGCCGGGCTTCTTCCGCAGGAGGATGCCGGCGGCGGGGTCCACCGAGTCGCTCTCCGTGCGGCGTCCGGCGCCCAGGAGGAGCGCCGCAAGCCCCACCGTTCGGGCATCCAATCGGACGATGGTTCCCGAAGCCGGGGCGAGCAATGCCTTGCGCGGAGTCCGCTCATATGCCGAGAGCGAGCCGTCCCAATCCCCGCCCTGTGCCCGCACCAAGCGGTGGAATTGCTCCCACGCCGTGCGGTTGCGCCACACCTGGCGGACCCGCTCGGTGGCATCCTCGGCGGAGCGCTCAACGCCGGCGGCAAGGAGCATCTGTGCAGCCAGTACTTCGGTCAAACGGCGCACATCTGGCGGAGCGGCGTCGTAGTCGGCGAGAGCGCGCTCGGCTTCGAGCACCTCCCACCAGTTGCCCACCGCGCTGCCCAGAGGAGTATCCATGCGGGTGAAGGCGCAGCGGATGGGCAATCCCAGCTCCGCGCCCACCTGCTGCATCGTCTGGGCAAGCTCGCGAGCAGCCTCCAGGGTGGGCAGGAACGCCCCGCTGCCGACCTTGATGTCCATGACCAGCCCATCGAGGTCCTCGACCAGCTTCTTGCTCAGGATTGACGCCGTGATGAGCCCGATGGACTCTACCGTTGCCGTCACATCGCGGATGCGGTATAGGATGCGGTCTGCCGGTGCAATCGCCTCGGATTGTCCGATGAGGAAGGCGCCAACTTCGCGTAGCAGCTCCTCCAGCTCCGCCGGTGCAAACTCGGTGCGCACGCCGCGGATGGATTCCCACTTGTCCACCGTGCCTCCGGTATGCCCCAGGGCGCGTCCGGAGATCATCGGCACCAGGACGCCGCAGGCGGAAGCAAGCGGGAGCAGCAGCAACGAGAGCTTATCCCCAACGCCTCCGGTGGAGTGCTTATCCACGACGGGCTTGCCCAGGTGGTGCCAGTGGAAGCGGATGCCCGATTGGCTCATTGCGCGCGTGAGCGCGGCGGTCTCGCGCAGGCTCAGCCCCCGAATGCACACTGCCATCAGGAACGCTCCGATTTGGGCTTCACTGACGCTTCCGGCGACGACCTGTTCGATCCACCAGGCGATCTCTTCGGCGCTCAGCTCGGCGCCGTCGCGCTTCTTCCGCAGGAGCTCTGCTGGCAGCATGGTCATGCCCGATTGGTCCGCTCCCTATGACGTACGTGCGCTGCAGCATCGGTAGCGATGACCTGACGAGGATCAGCCTCGCCGGTGACGAAGGTCTTGGCGTAGCTGAGGAGGGCAAGTGCTAAATTTGCTACCGCAGCACGGGAAGTCCCACAATTGCCGGAGCCCCCGATGGCAGCCGAGGAGTTCAAGCCCAAAGGAGCGATCGCTTTCTTCGTTGCGCTGCTGCTCCTGTACGCGGTGATGTGGCTGTCGGTGTATGTCGAAGTCTTGCGCCGAGGGTAGCAATGGTGCGTAGTGAACGTGTAATTTTCGGGCTGAGTGGCGCGGTGATGGCGCTCTTCCTTGTGGGGTTGCTGGTGTTGGCAACGGGCTTTGGTGTGGATGTCCCCGGATGCGTGACGGAGATGAAGCCCTTCGAGCAGGATACGCTGTTCCAGACCGGGGACCGTCGCTGGGAGCTGCACGTCGTTGCCCGAATGTGGGCGTACCAGATGCCCGCAGTGGAGCTTCCTGCAGGCTCGGAGCTGGATATCTACTTGACGAGCGGGGATGTGGTGCATGGATTCCACATTGACCGCACGAACGTCAATCTCATGGCAGTGCCGGGGGCGGTAACCTATGCCCGGGTGCGCTTCAGCGAGCCAGGGGAGTATCCCATCGTCTGCCACGAGTACTGTGGCATCGGGCACCAGCAGATGGTGGGCGTCATTCGGATTGTGCAATAAAGCGGAGCCGAGGTCATGGAACTGACGCGCTCATACCGGAACCTGATTCGCACCGAGCTGATCGTGCCGATGGTGCTGCTGGTCATCGGCGTCTACGGCGGACTGATGCAGGTGCTGTTCCGCGCCGGGGTGCTGGACTACGACCCGCTGTTGAAGCTGCTGCTGGATACCGTTGGAGCGGTCCTCTTGGCGGTAGACCGGCTCTTCGGGCGGGAGACCGATCCGCTGGTGGCGGCGCTGAGCAGCGTGGACCTGCGGAGCTCAATTATGTACTACTGGGGCTTGACCTTGCACGGGGTGCTCAACGCGATTGTGTTCACGACCTTCTTCGCCGTTGCGTTTGGGAATGCGGTGGTGCCGTACTTCCTCAAGCAGCCGCTCAACACGCGGATTGGCTGGCTTTCGGCGATTGTGATGCTGGTGGGGACTGGGTTGGCGGGCATTGCGATGTTCAGCGGGCAGGCGTCAGTGCTGTATACTTTCTACCCGCCGCTGAAGGCGCATCCGCTGTTCTACCTTGGGGCAGCGCTGCTGATTGTCGGCTCATGGATTGGGGCGGCGAACTGGATTCCAATGTACCGCCGCTGGCGCCGGGAGAACCCCGGGCAGAAGATCCCGCTGGCGGTGATGGGGATGTTTGCGACCTTTATCATCTGGTTCATCGCAACGCTGTCGGTGGCAGTGGAGGTGCTCTTCCTGCTGCTGCCCTGGTCGCTGGGAT
Source organism: Bacteroidota bacterium (assembly GCA_030550275.1). Lineage (GTDB taxonomy): Bacteria > Bacteroidota > Ignavibacteria > Kapaibacteriales > HRBIN21 > HRBIN21. Next base: position 75,591 of record JAUQPR010000002.1, on the reverse strand, counting down.
GGACAGAGGCGGTGGATGTGCCGCTGGCGCGGGCGCTGTTCTGGTTCTTCGGGCATCCGCTGGTATACTTCTGGCTGTTGCCGGCGTACGTGATGTACTACACGATGCTGCCGAAGGTCGCCGGAGGCAAGCTCTTCAGCGATGCTGCCGGACGGCTGGTGTTCGTGATGTTCATCTTGTTTTCCATCCCCGTCGGGGCGCACCATCAGTTTGCCGATCCCGGCATCGGCACCCAGTGGAAGTGGCTCCACACGGTGCTGACGTACGCGGTGGCGCTGCCGAGCTTGATTACCGCCTTTACCATTGCGGCGTCGCTGGAGTACGCTGGGCGCCAGAACGGCGGTCGTGGACTGTTCGGATGGATGTTCCGCTTGCCATACTTCTCGCGTGAACGGTGGCTGTTCAGCTACTGGATTGCTGGGCTGCTCATCTTCATCTTCGGCGGCATCTCCGGCATCGTCAATGCGTCGTACAACCTGAACATGGCGGTGCACAACACGTCCTGGATTCCAGGGCACTTCCACCTGACCGTTGCTGGCCCAGTGCTGCTGGCGTTCTTGGGAATGAGCCTGTATCTGGTCGCGCAGTTGAGCGGCAAGGAGGTGCTCTGGCGCGGGGCTGCGGTGGCGGTTCCCTACCTCTGGCTGGTGGGGGTGCTCATCTTCTCCTGGGGCATGATGCGCGGAGGGCTGCACGGGATGCCGCGCCGCACCTACCTGGGCGCTGGGGCGCTCAATCCCGATTTGCAGGGGACTCCGCTGTACCGGGCGGATTGGGCGCCGTACGCCGAGATTGCCATGGTTGGCGGCATCATCATGTTTGCAGCGATGCTGCTCTACTTCGTGGTGTTCTTCGGCACGCTGTTTGCCCGTCGGGTACGGGAAGCGCACCTGGAGTTCCCCGTTGCCGAAGCCTACCACGATGAGCCCGTTCGGGCGCTCAACCGGCTGGCACCGTGGGTGGCGACGGCTGTGGTGCTGATTGTGCTCTCGTACACACCCGTGCTCTACGATGTGCTGCGCAGCAGCTTCCAGAAAGCGCCGGCGTACCTACCCGAGTACAACGTGCCGGAGAAGCAGCTCCAGGAGACTATTCGGCAAGGGCAATCGTCACAGCCGACCGAATGAGCAGGGCTGCGCGGCAACATGTGGCGCTTCCGTGAGGTAGTGGCGGGGGCGGTCCTCCTGGTGGGCATTGCCGGATGCGCCCACCGGGAGGCACCGCTTCCGGAGGTGCGCCTGTGGACGCACACGGGGGATACGGTGGAGTTCCCAACGCACTTCGCCGGCTCGGTTGTGCTTTTGGCGTTCTTCTACGTGCAGTGCCCCGATATCTGCCCGATGATTGCCGAGCGGATGCGCCAGATTTGGGAGGCGTTGCCCGACAAGCACCGCGTGCGTGGAGTGATGATCTCCTTCGATCCGCTGCGGGATACCCCAGAGCGGCTGCGCGAATTTGCCCAAGTCCATGAACTGCCGCTGGGGGAGTTCGTGTTGGCAACGGGGAAGCCTGAAGCCGTAGAGGCGCTGACCCGGGCGGTGGACGTCGTCGTTCAGAAGAGCCCGACGGAGTTTGCCGATGATGGCACGCCGGTCTACTTCTACGCGCACTCGGACGTGCTGCTGCTGCTGGATGGGCGCGGGCGCGTTGTTGGGCGCTACAGCGGGACCGAGGCGCCAATTGATCGCGTCGTCAGGGATGTTCAACAGCTTCAGAAGCGCTTGCCATGAGGTGGTGGAATGGTGCGATAGTGGCAGCTGTCGTGGGATGGCTGGGGGGACACACACTGTGGTCGGGGCTGCCGGAGTCGCAGCACGGCAGCAAGGAGAGCTTGCAGCCTGCCGGGCAAGCTCTCCGCTTGGAGGGTTTCTGGGCACGTCCGGCGGGGCGCAGCATTCCCGGTGCGGCGTATGGGGTGATTCGGAATCTGGGGCGGCTGCCCGATACGCTCCTTGAGGCAAGCTCGCCGCAGGTGGGGCGGGTCGAGCTCCACGAGACCGTGCGCGACACTGGTCGAATGCGGATGCAGCGGGTGGAGCGGATTGTTATCCCTGCGCAGGATTCGGTCGTGCTGCGTCCGGGCGGGCTGCATATCATGCTCTACGAGCTGCAGCAGCCCTTGCGTCCTGGTGATACGCTGCAGCTACGGCTGCGCTTTGCCCGTGCCGGATGGCAGGAGCTTTCCTGCCCGGTTGGACGTCCCGCGCGGCGGCAAGCCCCGGCGCCCTCTCCCGACCATGAGGGACACCACTGAAGCTGCCGAACGAACGCTGCAACTTCTGTAATTTTGCGGCGCCGGAGAGGTGCGAGAGTGGCTGAATCGGGCGGTCTCGAAAACCGCTGTGGGGTTTCCACCCCACCGTGGGTTCGAATCCCACCCTCTCCGCTTGTGCCCGGCTGGCGGAATTGGCAGACGCGCTACATTCAGGGTGTAGTGCCCGCAAGGGCGTGCAGGTTCGAGTCCTGCGCCGGGCACACCGAGGGCAAAGGCAGGTACCGCACCGAGGGTGTGGAGCGCGCGCTCGATTAACGCGGGGGCGACGCAAGAACTGAACTCAAGCAGAAAGCCGGGTGCGGGAGGACAGCACCGTAGGCGGAGCTACTTCGCCAATGGAGTTCCTAGCGTAGCAGCAGTTCCAGTGTAGAGTCTTCCTGCGGTGGTGAACTGAGCCTCCCCAAGGGTGTGGACGAGGAAGGCGCTGCGTACGTCGTCAGGCGCGGTACAGGAGCGCTAAGAGGATGCCGCGCTGCACCGCAGGTGCCATCGTGGGGGTGTTTGCGCTCGGTGCTGCTTCTGCGCTCTGGGCGGCGGCACCGAGGGATTCCGTGCGGGTGGACTCCCTGCGAGCGGTGCTGCCCTCGCCGACAGGGGCGTTGCTGCGCTCGCTGGTGCTGCCGGGCTGGGGGCAGTGGTACGCACAGGCGTACTGGAAGGCGCCCGTCTTTCTGGCGGGGAATGCACTCTGTGCCGTGCTGACGGTGGTGAATCAGCGGCGCTATGCTGAGCTTCAACGCCAGATTGCCGATGCCACCGCTGGCAACGCCGATGCGATAGAGCTCTTCCGGCTCCGTGCGCTCCGCGATGCCTATGCCCAGCGGCGGGACCTTGCCCTTGCCGGCTGGGTGCTTGCCTATCTGCTGGCAGCGGTGGATGCCTACGTCAGCGCCCACCTTGCCGGGTTCGATGTCAGCGAGCAGCTCTCCTGTGCTCCGCTCCCCAGCCCCTTCGGAGGGGCGTTCGCCGTGCAGTTGCGCCTTACTCTACGGTGACGCTCTTGGCAAGGTTGCGCGGCATGTCCACATTGCAGCCGCGCTCGACGGCGGTGTAGTAGGCAAGGAGCTGGAGCGGCACAACGCTGAGGATCGGCGTGAGCAGCGGGAGCGTCTCCGGAATCGGAATCACGTGCGTTGCCAGGCGCGCGGCAGCAACATCCCCCTCGGTGACGATGGCAATGATCTTGCCACGCCGTGCACGGATCTCCTCCATGTTCGAGAGCACCTTCTCGTAGAGCTCGTCGCGCGGGACGATGACCACCACGGGCATGTTCTCATCGATGAGGGCGATGGGACCGTGCTTCATCTCGGCTGCGGGGTAGCCCTCGGCGTGGATGTAGGAGATCTCCTTCATCTTCAGCGCGCCCTCCAGGGCAATTGGGAAGTTCACACCGCGCCCGAGGTAGAGGAAGTTCTGCGCGTGGGCATAGAGGTGGGCAATCTCGCGCGTAAGCTCGGCGGTGGTGTCCAAGACGTACTGCAGCTTCTCTGGGATGCGGGCAAGCTCTTGGGCAATCTCCCGGGCGTCGGTGGGCGAGAGATGGCGCATGCGCCCCAAGTACAGTGCCAGGAGCATCAGCACGGCAAGCTGCGAGGTGAAGGCTTTCGTCGAGGCAACGCCGATTTCGGGTCCCGCGTGGATGTAGACCCCAGCGTCCGTCTCGCGGGCAATGGAGCTGCCGACCACGTTGACAATCCCCAGCACGGTTGCCCCGCGCAGCTTGGCTTCGCGAACCGCTGCCAGGGTGTCGGCGGTTTCGCCGCTCTGCGAGATGGCGATGACGATGTCATCGGGGTAGAGCACCGGATTGCGGTAGCGGAACTCCGAGGCGTATTCGACTTCGACAGGGAGGCGCGCCAGTTGCTCGATCCAGTACTCCCCCACCAGGGCAGCATGCCAGGAGGTTCCGCAGGCGGTGAAGATCAGGCGCCGTGCTTGGCGCAGTTGCTCCTCCACGCTGCGCAGTCCACCCAGTTTGACGTTGCCCTCCTGGAGCAGGAGCCGCCCACGGCAGGCGTCGCGGAAGGTCGTGGGCTGTTCGTAGATCTCCTTGAGCATGAAGTGCGGGAAGCCGCCCTTCTCGATACGCTCCAGGTCGAACTCCAGCTCCAGGAGCTGCGCCGAGGTGGGGATGTCCTCGATCGTCTTGGTCTGGCAGCCCGCGCGCGTGATGACCGCCATCTCATCGTCGGAGAGATAGAACACTGAGCGGGTGTACTCCACAATGGCGGTGGCGTCGGAGGCGACGATGTACTCCCCATCGCCCACACCGATGACAATTGGGCTGCCCCGCCGCGCAGCGATGAGCAGATCGGGATGGTCGGCAGAGAGCACGACCAAGCCGAAGGTGCCCTCGACCTCGGAGAGCGCTGTCCGCACGGCAAGCTCCAGGTCGCCGTACTGCTGGTAGAGTGCGCCGATGAAGACTGCCAGAACCTCGGTATCGGTATCGGAGACAAAGCCGTAGCCGTCTTCGAGCAGCTTTGCCTTGAGGATGGCGTGGTTTTCGATGATGCCGTTGTGCACGATTGCGATGCGCCCAGTGGCGTCCGTATGCGGGTGGGCATTGCGGTCTATGGGCTCCCCGTGGGTTGCCCAGCGGGTGTGCCCGATTCCCATGGTGGCGGGCAAGTTCAGGTGCTCAAGCATTGCTGCCAGGTGGGCAACCGTTCCGGCGCGTTTGGCGATGAAGAGCCCACCTCCGTGGGGCACGGCAATGCCTGCAGAGTCGTAACCGCGGTACTCCAGGCGCCGCAACCCGTTGAGCAGCAGCGGGAGTGCTCGGCGGTGTCCGATGTAGCCAACGATCCCGCACATCTCCGACGTGCTCGGCTGTGTGGGCAAAAATACTTTGCCCAGTGCGAACCGGCGGGGCGTCTGCAGCGGTACTGCAGCGTATTTTTGCCTTCGCTTGTGCAGGACGGGGATGCAGCTCGAAGACGCAATTGCCCAGAGCTTACAGGAGTATCGCCGGCGGGGCTACGCTCCGGCAACGCTGCGCAGCTACGCGTACGCGCTGGAGCTCCTCAGGGAGTACTTCCGGCAGGAATGGAACGGAGAGCCAGCGTTGGAGGCGATTCAGTTGGGGCAGTTACGCCAGTTCCTGGGGTGGCTGCACGACCGCGGCTTGCATCGCCGGTCCATGCAGATGGTGGTGGCGGCAGTGCGCTCCTTCTTCCGCCTGGCGCGGCAGCAGGGCTGGTGCCAGGAGAATCCGGCACGGTTGCTCTCGGCACCCAAGGCGGATAAGCCCCTGGTCAGCGTGGTTCCCCAGCAGACGCTGGGGCAGATGCTGGATGCGCTTCCGCGGCGGACCCCACAGGAGCGGCTCCGCCGAGCGGTGCTGGAGCTACTCTACGGCTGCGGGCTGCGTGTGGGCGAGCTGGTGCGGCTGCGGCTGCGCGATCTCCTGCGGGAACGCGAGCTGCTGCGCGTGCACGGCAAAGGGGGAAAGGAGCGCCTGGTGCCCATCGGTCGGGTCGCGCTGGAGGCGCTGGAGCAGTACCTACAGGTGCGCGAACAGTTCCGACCGCGCGGAGATTGGCTCTTTGTGGGCGTGCGCGGTGGGCAATTGCAGCCGTCGGTGGTCTACCGGTGGGTTCGCAGCCAGATTGGCACGCTGCCGCATCTGACCCAGCGCGGGGCGCATGTACTGCGCCACAGCATGGCAACGCATCTGCTGGAGCGCGGGGCTGAGCTGCCGGCGGTGCAGCAGTTGCTCGGACACGCCTCGTTGGCGACGACGGAACGCTATACGCACGTCAGCGTTGAGCATCTCAAGCGCGTGTATCGGCAAGCTCACCCGAAGGCGGAATGAGTGCGCGCATCCGGGTTGCCGTCATCGGTGTCGGGCATATGGGCACGTTCCACGCTCGGCTGTGGCGGCAGTGCGAGGCGGCGGAGATGGTCGGGGTCTACGATATCGTGCCCGACCGAGCGTGCGCCGTTGCCCAAGAATTGGGGGTGACGGCGTTTGAAACGTTGGAGCAGGCGCTCGAAGCCGCACAGGCGGTCACGCTGGCAACACCGGCGCATACGCACGCGGAGCTGCTCCGCATGTGCCTTCACGCCGGGCGCCACTGCCTGGTGGAGAAGCCGCTTGCCACCAGCCTTGCCGATGCGCAGGACGTGGTGGAGTTGAGCGCCCGTACCGGCGCCGTGCTGATGGTCGGGCACAGCGAGCGCTTCAACCCTGCCTTCCGCTGGCTGTGCCAGCAGTCCTTTCCGGTGCGCTTTGTGGAGAGCCACCGGTTGCATCCCTTCCGCCCGCGTTCGACGGATGTCTCGGTGGTGCTGGATGTGATGATCCACGACCTGGAGCTGCTGGCGGAGCTGCTCGATGCGCCCGTTGAGCAGGTGCAGGCGCACGGGGTTCCGGTGCTGACACCGCTGCCCGATATCGTCAACGCCCGACTGCAGTTTGCCAACGGCTGCGTTGCCAACGTGACGGCATCGCGCGTATCGGCGAAGTTCCTGCGCAAGATGCGCCTGTTCGGTCCGAACCGCTACGTGGCGCTGGATTTTGCCCAGCAGAGCCTGGAGCTGGTGTGCCTGCAGCAGGAGCCACCCGGTGCCGGAGAGGAGCTTCTTGCCGAATACGGCAGCGAGGATGGGCACATGCGCCGTATCGTGCGCGGAGTGCGCCAGTTCCCACAGGTGAATGCCCTGCAGGAGGAGCACCGCGCCTTCCTGGAGTGCATCCGTTCGGGGCATCCCGATCCGGCACTGCCGTACGCAATGGCAGCACTGCAGTGGGCACAGCAGATTGAATCAGCAGTGATGGCAGCGGTGTCCCCAGTCGGTGCGCCGTAGGATGCGATTGCCCCTGCTGCTGGTGCTTCTGCTCGGTCTGGGATGCCGAATGGGCACAGTGGAGCTGCCACCGATGGAGTGGAGGCTGGAGAGCGACGACAGCATGGCAACGCTGCGCGTGCGCGCAATGGTAACGGGCGAGGCTTCCGACCCGCACCTACGGAGCCTGCAGGCGATCCAGCGCATCCGGGTGCGGCTCCTCTCGCCCGCGGGGGAGCTGTTGGAGCAGACCGAGCTCGTTCCCACCGTCTCTGGGATGGCGGGCGAGGGGAGGCAGTCGCTCGTCCTGCTGGCGGAGCAGCGGCTTGGGCTTGCACCCGATGCCCTTCCAGGGCGCGTGGGGCTGGAGTACACACTCCTCCGTGCTCAGGGAGAGCCCGTCCAGGGCAGGCTCTGGGTGCAGCGTTACCATCGAAGCGGGACGCTGGAACTGGCGCCGGAGGTGGAGTCCACCGCGCACGGGCTCATCTTCCGGCTGCGCGTGCGGCGGCGCTTGCCTCCACCGTCGGAGTACTTCCCAAGCTCGGAGCGGCTGCGCGTGGAGCTCTTCGATGGCGTCAAGCAGGTCTGGAGCTCCGCTGCCGGGGTGATGTTCCTGCAGGTCATCGGAGAGGTGGAGCCGCGCCAGCCCGGGGAGGAGCAGCTCTACGAGTACCGCTGGGATGGGCAGCTCCGCACCGGAGAGGCATTGCCGGCGGGGCGATACCGGGTGTGCATGAGCTTGCCAGCACAACCGCAGCAGTACGTTGTGTGCCTTCCGTTGGAGTGGCATGGGAAGCGGACTCAGTGACGAAGCGGCAATGCGCCATGCGCTGCGCCTGGCGCTGCGCGGCACCGGGCGTGTCAGCCCAAATCCGCGCGTCGGCTGTGTCATCCTCAAGGACGGGCGCATCATCGCCGAGGGCTGGCACGCCGAATACGGCGGACCTCACGCGGAGGTGATGGCGCTGGAGCGGGCAACCGAGGACGTGCGCGGGGCAACGCTGGTGGTGACCCTGGAGCCGTGTGTGCATCAGGGCAAGACCCCACCGTGCACACCGCGCATCATCGAACGCGGCATTGCCCGCGTGGTCATTGGGATGCTCGACCCCAACCCGCAGGTCAACGGGCGCGGGGTGGAGCAGCTCCGCGCTGCCGGAATCCAGGTGGAGCTGGGCGTACTGGAGGCGGACTGCTTTTGGCTGAATCGCTTCTTTGCCAAGCACGTGCGCACAGGGATGCCGTACGTGGTGGGCAAGCTCGCGCAATCGCTCGATGGCTGCATCGCCCTGCCCGATGGGGAATCGCGCTGGATCAGCAGCGAGGAGAGCCGGCGCCGTGTCCACGCCCTCCGCGCGGAGCTGGACGCCGTGCTGGTGGGCAAGGGGACGGTCTTCCGAGATAACCCGCGCCTGACGGTGCGCAAGGTCCCCGGACGCCAGCCCTGGCGCGTAGTGCTGGACACGCACCTGCAACTGCCGATGATGAGCTTTGTCTTCACCGACGAGTACCGCGACCGCACCATCGTGTGCTGCTCTGCCCAGGCAGCGCGCCAGCGCAAAGCCGAAACACTCCGCGAAGCCGGTGTGCAGCTCCTGGAGCTTCCCACTGATAGCGACGGACGGCTGCATCTGCCAAGCCTGCTGCGGGAGCTCTCGCAGCGCTTCCAGATCGCCTCGGTGCTCGTCGAGGGTGGGGCGGGGGTGATGTCGGCGTTCCTGCAGCAGCAGCTCCTGGACGAGCTCCATCTCTTCTGCGCCCCGATCGTGCTGGGGAAGGGGCGACATCCGTTCGAGCAGCTCCAGGTGCCCTCCATCCAGGATGCACCGCGGTGGCATCTGCAGGCGGTGTTGCGCAGTGGGGAGGACCTCCAGTGCATCCTGCTGCGAGAGCCGCTTCCACAGTTCCGGCAGCAGAGTGCAGAGGCAACAACGGTGTTGGTGTGAGATGCGACGCACAGCGCTTGTGGGGATACTTCTCTGGTGCAGTGCAACGGGTGCGCTGATGCCATCGGCGCCGCGCGGGATACCGCCGGAGGTTGTGCGTGTCCTGGATTCGGCGTTGACGCTGCTGGGGATGTCGCGCACGGACTTGTGGCTCCCCTGCGATGCGGTCGAACCCGATGCCTATCGGCTGCCGCAGGTGTGTGCCTTCTTTGAGCAGCCGCTCCAGCTCCTGCCTTGGCTGGAGGAGCAGCGCCAACTCCTGCTGGCTCTGCGCCCTTCGACCCTGGAGCAGAGCGCACGGCAATGGGTGGAGCTGCTCACCGGCACCGCACCCATGCTTCCGACCTACGAGCAGCGCTTGAGTGCCCGCGAGCTGGACAGCCTCCTGCGCTTCAACCTGGAGGGGCGCCTTGGGCTAATTGGCGCCACAGTGCTGCGGCAGTACCTGGTGCCCTGTATCGAGGCACAGCGGGAGCTTCTCGCGCTGCGCTCCCGGATTCCGCAGCTGCCGTTGCTTGCCGAGCTTGCCGATTCGCTCCTGATGCTCTCCGAGGAGAGCGCCACCGCAAGCCTCTTCGAGCTCAAGGCGCAGGAGCTCTGGGCGCTGGAGCGGGCGCGCCAGTTCTTCACCGCTGCTGCATCGGTGGAGTGGGAGCGCTGGCTTGCGCCAATGCTGGGGCTGTGGCGGGCAATCTGGGCAGCCGTTGAACGCAACAGCCCGCCCTTGGAGCGCTACCGGGATAGCATCCACACGACGATTCTGGAGACCCCCTTCGGACGCGTCGCATTCGGCGGTCCGGGCAACGACACCTACACGGGGGAGTTCCTGCTCATCGTGGACGTGGGCGGGGATGACCGCTACCTCCTACCGGCGCTGAGCAAGGAGGAGGCGCTTGCCCAGCCCGTCCGCGTGATCGTGGACCTTGCGGGCAATGACCTCTACCATGCCGGCTCCTACAGCTTGGGAGCGGGCTTCTGGGGCTGCGGCATCCTTATAGACTGGGCGGGGAACGATGTCTACGCCGCCGGAGACTTCTCGCTCGGTTCGGCGGTTGCCGGTGTGGGGGTGCTGCTGGACCGCGCCGGCACGGACCAGTACCTCGGTGGAGTCCATACTCAGGGCGCCGGTGCCTTCGGAATCGGCGTGCTCTTGGACCTTGCGGGCAACGATCTCTACCGCTGCGCAGCGCATGCACAGGGCTTCGGCTTTGTGCGCGGCTACGGCGCGCTTGTGGATATGGCGGGCAACGACCTCTACCTGGCACACAGTCCATACGTGGACGTCCTGCGCTATGACCAGCACTTCCTGACCTTCACGCAAGGAGCGGCGTTGGGCTACCGTCCGCTCGCCTCCGGCGGAGTGGGGATCCTGCTCGATAGCGCCGGCAACGACCTCTACGTCAGCGACATCTACGGGCAGGGGACAGCGTACTGGTACGGCGTGGGGGCGCTGCTGGATTGTGCCGGAGATGACCGCTACATCGCGCATCAGTACGCGCAGGGGAGCGGGGTGCACCTTGCCTTCGGGGTGCTCTGGGACCGCGCCGGGGACGACCTCTACCGCTCCTACGGTGTCTCCCAGGGCTGCGGGCACGATATCGCCGTCGGCATCCTTCTGGATGAAGCCGGCGACGATGTCTACAGTGCCGAGAGCCTCTCCCAGGGCGCCGGCAATGCGAACGCGATCTCGCTCCTGCTGGACCTGCACGGAGACGATTCCTACAGCGCACGGCAGCCCAACACGATGGGCTATTCGGACCTTCGCCGCAGCTACGGTATGATTGGCATCTTTGCCGATGCTCAGGGGCGGGATTGGTACGGGGACACCACGCGCAACGGGCGGGTGCGGCTGCAGTCCACGTACGGAGTGCTGCTGGACGCGGAGCTGCTGGAGCCGCTGCCACCTCCGCCGCGTCCGGGCATCGATGTGCCAGATTCGCTGCGGATGCCGCTTGCCGGAAGCCTGGATAGCCTCTTCGTCCAAGCCTCGGCAGCGCCGCAGAAGTTCCAGTACATTGTGGAGCCGGCACGGGAGCGCATCGTCTCCTTCGGCGCTCAGGCATTGCCGTTTCTGGCATCGAAGCTCTCGACGGAGTCTGCGCGGGAGCGGCTGGCGCTGGAGAGCATCCTGCCGCGGATATACGCGCGCGATAGCGCGGCGGTTGCCCGGTTGCTGCTGGATTCGCTGCGGTCGGACAACCCGCGCACGCTGGCGCTTGTGGCAACTGTTGTGGGGCGAGTACGCCTGCGGGCAGCGCGGGCGGAGCTGGAGCGGCTGCTGCGCGACCCGGTCTGGCGCATTCGGGCGCTGGCGGCGCAGCAGTTGGGCGAGCTCGGCGATCCAGGGGCAATCTCTGCGCTGCGCCCACTGCTGCGGGATGAGCATCCCCTGGTGCGGGCACGGGCGGCGTTTGCCCTGCTGCAGCTCCAACCTCGTCAATTGGAGGTGTGGCAGCAGGCGCTGGCGGATCCCTCCCAGTTGGTCCGCTACGGAGCCGTGCAGGGTGCGCTGCGGCACGGACGCTTGCCAGCGACCCTGGTGCAGGAGCTGTGGAGACTCCCGCTGGAGCTCCGCGCGCGGCAGAGCCTGGGCTGGCTGGTGGCGGGCGTGGATACGGCAGCATCCCCACGGACGTTTGCACGTCTGCTGCAGCAGCAGCCTGCGCCGCTGCGCCGCGTTGCCTATAGCGTCCTGCGCGACCAGCGCTCGCCGTGGAGCGCGCGGCTCCGCGCCGAATGCGCCCGGCTGGAATCCGACCCCGCACTGCGGGAGTTGTTGCAGTAGAGCACCACAGGAGCAATGGCTCGGAGCGTTCCGTTTGTGCATCTGCACAACCACACGCACTACTCGATTCTGGACGGGGCGTGCACGCCGCGCCAATTGGTGCAGGCAGCCGTGGAAGCCGACCAAGGCGCCGTTGCGCTCACCGACCACGGCGTCATGTTCGGCTGCCTGGAGTTCTACAAGGAAGCCAAAGCCGCCGGCATCAAGCCCATCATTGGCTGCGAAGTCTACATGGCGGTGGGGAGCCGCTTCGACCGCCCCGCGCCCAAGTCGCGCAACTACTACCACCTGGTGCTGCTGGCAAAAAACGAGCAGGGCTACCGCAACCTGATGAAGCTCACCACGCTGGCGCACCTGGAGGGCTACTACTACCGCCCGCGTATTGACTGGGAGCTGCTGGAGCGCTACCACGAGGGCTTGATTGCGCTGTCGGGCTGCCTGGTGGGCGTGGTCAATGCGCACCTGCTCGAGGGCGACTACGAGCGCGCCTACCGCACGGCGGCGCAGTATCGGGAGCTGTTCGGCGAGGACTTCTACCTGGAGCTGCAGTGGCACAACCTGCCTGCGGATGAAGCCGTGCGCACCTTCGTGCCGCGCATTGCCCGCGAGCTGCGCATCCCGATGGTGGTGACCAACGATTGCCATTACATCCGCAAGGAGCACGCCCTGCCGCACAACGTCCTGCTCCATATCCGCGATGTGGGCTCCGGCAAGGGGCAGCCCATCGACATCACCAAGCTGCGCTACGGGCAGCCGGAGATGTACTTCAAGACCGGCGCCCAGATGCTGGAGCTCTTTCCGGACTACCCCGATGCGGTCGAGCGCACGCTGGAGATCGCCGAAAAGTGCACCCTGGAGCTACGCCCGCAGCTCCACCTGCCGCAGTTCCCCATTCCGGAGGATTCCGGAGCGCGAACCCTGGAGGAGTATCTCCGGCAGCTTGTCGAACGCGGGCTCGCCGAGCGCTACGGCGTCCCCATCCCGGAGGAGGTCCGCCGCCGGGCGGAGTACGAGCTGGAGGTCATCACGCGCATGGGCTTTGCCGGCTACTTCCTGATTGTGCAGGACTTCATCGCGGCTGCGCGCCGCATGGGCGTGCGCGTCGGTCCCGGGCGCGGCTCCGCCGTCGGTAGCCTGGTTGCCTACGCCCTGGGCATCACCAGCTTGGACCCGCTGCGCTACGATCTGCTCTTTGAGCGCTTCCTGAACCCAGAGCGGGTCTCCATGCCCGATATTGACGTGGACTTCAGCGACGACAAGCGCGACCTGGTCATCGACTACGTGCGCCGGCGCTACGGGGAGAGCTCCGTAGCGCAGATCATCACCTTTGGGACGCTCTCCAGCCGTGCCGTCATCAAGGATGTGGGGCGTGTGCTGGGCATCCCAATGTCCACGCTCAACGCCATCACGGAGCGCATCCCAGTTGTGCTGGGCAAGGTCACGCCCCTGGAGGAGGCGCTGCAGCTTCCCGACCTGCAGTGGCTGCGCGAGAGCACCGACCCGAAGCTGCGCCAGTTGGTGGAGTTCTCGCTGGTGCTGGAGGGCTTCTGCCGCAATATCTCGGTCCATGCCGCCGGCGTGGTGATCGCCCCTGGCGATGTGAGCGACTACGTGCCGCTGTGCCGCGCCCCCAGCGGCGAAATCGTCACGCAATACTCCATGCGCGAGCTGGAGGATGCGGGCTTGCTCAAGATGGACTTCCTGGGGCTGCGCACGCTCTCCATCATCGAGCGCACGGTGGAGATGGTGCGCCAGACGCGCGGGGAGATGGTGGACATCGACTCGGTCAGCCTGGAGGATGCCCCAACGTACGAGCTACTCTCCAGCGGGCAGACCCTGGGCATCTTCCAGTTTGAGGCCGATACCATGCGCGAGGCGCTGCGCGAGCTGCGCCCGAATTCGCTGGAGGACCTCACGGCGCTCAACGCGCTCAATCGCCCCGGTCCGATGGAGTACATCCCCGAATTCATCGCCCGCAAGCACGGTCGGCGCCCCATCGAGTATCTGCACCCGAGCATGGAGCCCATCCTGCGCAACACCTACGGCATCATCATCTACCAGGAGCAGGTGATGCAGTTGGCGCAGGCGATCGCCGGCTTTTCGCTGGCGCAAGCCGATCTGATGCGCCGGGCAATGGGCAAGAAGGACCAGCGCCTCATGCAGCAGCAGCGCGATGAGTTCATCGCCGGAGCGGTGCGCAACGGCATCCCGCGCGAGCTTGCCGAGGAGATCTTCGCCCTCATCGAGCGCTTCGCCTCCTACGGCTTCAACAAGTCGCACGCCTTGGCGTATGCCTACCTGGCGTACCAGACGGCGTACCTGAAGGCGCACTATCCGGCGGAGTTCCTGGCGGCGAACATGAGCGCCGAGATTGCCAACCAGGAGAAGCTCGCCGAGTTCCTCGCCGAAGCCCTGCGCATGGGCATCACCGTGCTCCCGCCGGATGTGAACCGCTCGGAGGTGCTCTTCCGGGCGCTCGATCCGCACACGATCGTCTTCGGGCTGGCGGGCATCAAAAACGTCGGTGCAGCGGCAGTGGAGGAGATCCTCCGGGCACGGCAGCGGGGTCCCTTCCGCTCCATCTTCGATTTCGTTGCCCGCGTGGACCTGCGCACGGTGAACCGTCGCGCAATCGAGGCGCTCATTGCTGCTGGGGCGTTCGATGGGCTGCACCCAGGGCAGCGGGCGCAGTTGATGGCGGGGATTGAGCAGGTGCTCGAGTACGCCCGTGCCCTCCACACGCGCGGTGCGGAGATGGAGAGCCTCTTCGGCAGCGCTGCGCCGATTTCCGAACCGGCACTGCCTGCAGTGCCACCGTGGAGCCCGCTGGAGCAGCTCCGGCGCGAACGCGAGGTGCTGGGCATCTACCTGAGCGCACATCCGCTCAAGCCCTATGCGGAGTTGCTGTGCACGCTCGTTATCCCCATTGCCGAGCTGCCCGAACAGCCCAATGGGGAGGTGCGCGTTGCCGGAACCATCGCCGCGGTGGAGCGCCGGCGCGACCGACGGAACCGCCCAATCGCCTTTGCCCGGCTGGAGGACCACAGCGGGCAGTTGGAGCTCATTCTCTGGCATGACGTCTATGCCCAAGCCGAACCGCTCCTGCGCGAGGGCGAGTTGGTGCTTGCCTGGGGACGCCTGGAGCCGCGCCAACAGGAGCTTGCGCGTTTGGTGGTCAATGGGATGGAATCGCTCGAACGCGGATTGCGCCGTCTGGCGCGCGGCTACCGAGTGCTGCTGCCCGTGTCCGAGCAGACGCTCGATACGCTCGAACGGCTCCATGCGCAGTTCCGTTCGGCTGCTTCGGGGTGCCCTGTGCTGCTGTACCTCTACGAGCCCGGGCGTGCCGAACAGCCGGTGCGCGCCTACGTGCTGCCGCACCTGGGCGTGGAGCTCTCGCTGGAGGGCTACCGCAGGCTATGCGAACTCGTTGGCACTGAGCAGGTGGGGCTGTGGGTGGAGTGAGGAGCATTGCGGTCGCACGGAGTTGTTCCACTGCTGAGGGTGAAGGGATGCGGTGGAGGATGCTCTGCATCGGACTTGCCGGGGTTGCCCTCTACGGCTGTGCCTCCGGCGTGGAGCTGCCGCGCTCGGTAGAGCGGGAGATTCTCCAGCCCGATAGCGCGCGCCGCTTCGTGGAGTTCCTTGCCTCCGATGAGCTCCAGGGGCGCAATACGCCCAGCCCGGGGCTTCTGCGGGCAGCCGAGTACATCGCCCACGCCTTCCAGCGCTGGGGGATTCAGCCGCTGGGGGAGAGCTACCTGCACTGGTACGAGCTCGTGCGGGTGGATGTGCGCCCGGAGAGCCTCTGGGTGCGCATCCGGCGCGGCACACAGCAATGGGAAGCCCAGCTTCCGCGCGATGCAACGCCGCTGGGGCAGACCCGTGCAGGGCAGGTTGTGGATGCCCCGGTGGTCTTCGTCGGCAGCCTTGCAGCGGAGCCGCGCGCCGATGAGCGGCTGCGCGGAGCGGTTGCGCTGCTCGTGGGGGATACAGGGGGTGTCTCCCGCAGCAGCCTTGGGCAGCGCATCAAGCAGTTGCGCCGCCTCGGGGCGGTAGGGGTGCTATTTGTGCAATCGCCGGAGCGGCTGGAGCGGCAGACACGGGTGCTGGGCTATCCCTGGCCGGCGCTCTCGCGCCTGCCTGGGGGGTCGCTCCCGCTGCAGCCCCGCCGTGCCGATACCGCTGGATTGCCCGCCTACGCCATCGGGCGCGCCGCCGTGGAAGCCCTCTTCGGCAGCCTGGATGCCTTCCGAGAGTGGCTCCGCGCGCAGGATACGGCACCGACCCCAGCCCTGCTGCCCGAGGTGCGGGTGGACCTGAGCGTTGCGCTCGTGGAGCGCGAGCGCGTGCGCGTGCCCAACGTGGTGGGATGGCTCCCCGGGCAGCGCGCCCGGGAGGAATACATCCTGCTGGGGGCACACTACGACCACGTGGGCACCTACAGCAGTCCGGGGGAGCAGGATTCCATCTACAATGGCGCTGACGACAACGCCTCCGGCACCACTGGGATGCTGCTCATCGCTCGGGCGCTTGCGCTGGGGCGGGTCAAGCCGCTGCGCTCCATCCTTTTTGTCGCCTTCAGTGGGGAGGAGAAGGGTTTGCTCGGTTCGCAGGCGTTCGTGGAAGCACCTCCGCTGCCTCTTTCCGGATGCCGCGCCATGCTGAATTTGGACATGATCGGGCGCAACCATCCGGATTCGCTCCTGCTGGGCTGGCGCGGTGAGCACCTTGCGCAGCTTCTACAGGAGGAGAACCGCCGCCTGCGCCGCCCATTCCTGCTGGGCGAACTCGGGCAGTCCGAACTCTTCCTGGCAAGCGACCATGCCAGCTTTGCCCGTCGGGGGATTCCGGTGGTGTTCTTCTTCACCGGGCTGCACGAGGACTACCATCGTCCCAGCGACCATGCCGAGCGGCTCGATTACGACAAGCTCACGCGTGTGGCGCTCTTGGCGGCGCGGCTGCTGTGGCGCCTTGCGCAGGTGTCGGCGCTGTAGTAATTTCGTACTGCCCCAGCCCCGTGCGACCGGAGGGAGCTCAACCCCGCCAGGTCCGGAAGGAAGCAACGGTCGGCTCGCCTTCGGTGCGACACGGTCGGCTGGGGCTTCTTGCAAAAAGGAAACGGGCGAGGGTGCTGCGCCCCTCGCCCGCTTGTTGGGTAGTGCTGAAGCTTAGCGAGGTCTTGGGATCACCGGGGTCAGGATGAGCTCCTTCGGGCTCTTCGGACGCGGTCCGGTCCAGATGTACTCCGTCCCACACCAATTCTGCGGCTTGCCCGGACCGGGCGCGCCGTCGATGCCTTCAAGCACAAGGGTGCCGATAACTCCCACCCAGGGCCAGTCCGGATCGCGCGGCGGATTGCCGTTGGGCCAGAGCACTGGAGCACCTCCACCAGGGGGCATCGTGCGTAATAACTCCAGAATCCGAATTTCATCTCGAATCGGTACTGACACAGCCCTACCAGGGCGCATCGTGCGAAACTCCGGAATCCCAACATCCGAGGGACGGGGAAGGCTAATAGGACCAGCCATATTCTGGTTACCCCCTTGAGGTGGAGCTTGCCGCGTTACCGCGCCCAAGGTTTTCCCCGATAGGGGCCTGGGTCCAGGGGCAATTGCTTGATTGAGCACATAGCCGGTGTAGCGGGCGGTGGAATTTACGGTCTCTTCCCCTTGCCCAAGAGACGCTGGTATACCGCACACAGGTCCATCGCCAGGGTCAAGCTCCAGCTCGGGCATCGGTAGCGCAACGTGGGTTGGGGTGAAGTTCCCAACTACGAGCACGTTGCCCCTCCGTTCCGCGATAATCGCTCCCTCCACACCTGCATTGTAAGCGATCTGCCGCTCCTCTGCAGGTGCTGGTTCGACGATCACTCTGTCACCCAACGGCTTGATGTTGATTCGCGCAGCAGATGCTGGCTCGGTGGTGTCCTGCGGGGTGCCGTTGGGGACATAGTAGTCCACAAGCTCTGCTGGCTTAGTGGTATCCTGTGGTAGCGCGTAGAGGAAGAAACCGCCCGTGTACCGGGTCCTGTCCACTCCAGCGCCCGCCGTGTCTTGCGGGGTGCCGTAGAGGTAGTATCCGCCGGGCTTGGGCCTGTACTGCACCCCGAAGGTATCCTGCCCCATGCGGTAGAGGAAGAAGCCGCCTGCGTAGTAGTCGACGCTAAGGGTGTCCTGAGGTGCGCCATAAATAGTCGCATACTTCGGTGGGTAGGACTGCACCACGAAGGTATCCTGGTGCGTGCGCATGGTGCTGATCTCCTTGCGCACCTCATGTGCCCAGTTCTTCCGAAGCTGCTCCAGTTGCTGCAGCGAGAGCTTCTCCGGTACGCGCACCCGCAGCACGTACAGCACCGTGTCCTCCTGGATCGGCGGCACCTGCAGCTTGATGGGGCGCCCGGGATGGATCTCCTCATACGGCACCTCCCACTCCACCACCGCAATCGGACGCCCGCCGCTGGGCTTGACCGTGTCTACCGCTATCGGGGGCACCACGAACCACTCGATCTGGCTCAAGCCGCGGTTGCGCCCGTAGGGACGCCCATTGAGCAGCGCCTGCACCTGCCAGACGTGCCCGGCGTAGCTGGGGTCGGCTGCGTCAACCCCGAGCTGCTCGGTCAGCGGTACCTGGTAGCTCGTCGTGGGCACGGTTGCCTGCAGCCGTACGGGGTTGCTCGCCATCGCCTGCGCCGGTGTCTGCCCACGGTAACGCACCTTCACCGTCACCTGGTACTGCAGCCCCGGTGCCGGCGGATTGCTCGGTCTCCACTGCAGCAGCGGCGTGGGGGATGCCTGCGCTCCACCAATTGGCGACACCAGCACCGGCGGGTCCGCCAGCACAATCCCGAACGACCCGCACGGTCGAGGGCTGATGGGACGCAGCTGTGCATTCAGGACTTGAACACACAACTGGTACTGCCCCTCGGGCAGCTCTCCAGTAGCGGCAACCTGCTGGCGGATGGAGCCGTCGTACTCTACCGCCTCCTCGCTGATGACCTCGCGCCAGGAGAGCGAGCGTGTCTCACCCGGTCTCAGGGAAAACCGTGGTTGCGCCGGATGCCCATTGCGGCTGCGGGCAATGCGCCGCCCATCCTTGCTCAGCTCCACCGAGAGCATGAGCCCCTCGTACTGCTCACGCCCGGTGTTCTGCACCACGATGCGGATGAGCGACTCATTCTCGCGCCACTCCGCCACACGCGCCGGCATCTGCGCGAAGGGAAGCTGCAGCGTCACATTGACCTGCGCCGCAGCAGAGGCTGCACACAGCAGCAGCCCCAGCAGTACCGTTGAAGAGCGCTTGCGGAACATGGGAGCCGTACATGTTGCGCTTGTGGAACATACCCATCATCTTGCGGTCGCGCGCTTATACCGCAGGAGCAGGACACGAGTTCCCAAGAGCACCGCAGGCAGGGCATCAGCTCCAGACCCCTGTGGCACGACGCGTGCATAGGGATGCACCTGTGCACCGGTGACATCGTTGCCGGGAGAACACCATCGCCTCCAAGTTGTCAAGGAGCGTGCACACAACCCGATGCAAAATTCGGCTCCGCCACCACGCCCATACAAGGGGGGATTTGCCGAACGGTCGGATTTCCGGGACGAACGGTCGAATTTCCGGGACGAACGGTTCGATTTTCAGGGAGCAGCACCAACCTGCCGACGTGGTGGGAGCCCTCCATGAGCTCGTGTGCACGGGCTGCCTACGCCAGTGGCAGGTGCTCGGCGATTGCCGGGCGAATTCGACCGCTCCCGAGCAACTGCAGCAGCCGCTCCAGCTCCACGCTCGTGCCCGGGTATATCCTGAGGATACTCGGGCGGCGCAAGTAGGTCGGGTGCAGGAGAGGGCTGCGCTTCGCGACCGGTCAGGAACCCATACAGCAGGAGCCGAGCCCCTTTGCGGAGGAGAGCTCAACTGTGGGGAGGGTCGCCGGAGCTACGTAGTCGGGCACTGCTTTGCTCTCACTGCAGTGGCACAAGCACGAACATGAGCACATCCCAGAGTGCGTGGGAGAGGATGCCCGGCACGAGCGAACCCGTCCAGGCAAAGAGAGCTCCCCACAGCAGCCCCGCCGTTTCAGGAGAAAAGTTACGCAGCAGTCCCCCAAAACACCACGCCCGCAGGCAGCCGGTGCCACCTGCGGGCGTGGGAATTGACACGCGCCCGTGCGCGCCTACCGCGCAATGACCATCTGCCGGGCAGCTGTACCGGCGCTGCTGCGCAGCACCACCGTGTACGTTCCCGAGGGCAGATGCCCGACCGAGACGGGCACAGCCGTGGTGCCAGCCGGCAGCGTGGCATCCTCCAGCAGGGTGCCTACCAGCCGCCCCAGCGGGTCGTAGAGCAGAACTGTGGCGTTGGAGAGCGGAGCCGAGGCAGTGATGCCGATGGTCACAGCATCACCCGTCGGGTTGGGATAGAGCGAGCTGATGCGCACGGCGGCAGCTTCTCCGCCGCTATCGCCCTTGATGCCGGAGATGGCGCCCTCCAGCCGAATGCGCCCGCGCCCGACGACGACATCGCCTTCGAGGAGCTCGTATTCGACCTCAACGGCATCGAGCAGCTCCTGCTTGGCACCGCTGACGGTGATGTACATCGGACGGAGCACTGCACCTGGCTCCAGTACGGTTCCATCGAAGACCCCTATGCATCTGCACCGACAGCCGTCTCGATAGTCAATGCAGCAGGAGGTGCACTTGATGGTGAGATTTGCCACATTAGGGGCGCCCTGCGCAATGATCACCGGAACTGTACCATCGGGCTGTGGGAGCGGCTGCAGGCTCACGGCAGGAGAGCGCAGCGCTGCTGCACCCGTGTTGACAATCGCGATCGAGAAGGTTCGGACCTTGTCAACACGCCCTTCGTGCTGGACCAGTATGCCGCTGCGCTCCTCACGGATGGAGCCGAGCTCATAAGACCGTTCCTCCATGCCACTGCAGTCGAGCTCTGTCCCTGGCTCCTGCGTGCAGTAGCGGTACTCGACGGTCAGCTGCTCCGGAAGCTCACCCTCCAGCTCGAGTTCGAGCTCGTCGCCGTTGAGCGCACCCGGCGGCTTCGGACCCAGCACGACGAGATAGCCGTTTGGAGTCGGGCTGATGATATCCCGCGTATCTGCACGGGAGCGCAGACTCCATCTACCGCTACCCTTCAGATGGAGCGAGGTCAGCTCCACCGTTATGGTGCTGTCCTCCGAGACCGCCCTACGCAAGGGCAGCTTCAGGAGCGCCATTCTGCCGGGCGAGAGCACCTGCAGCGTTGCCAAATCCCACGGGAAGGGCGGATATTTCTTGCCGGGGCGCACCAGCGTGTACGTCACAAGCGTATCGCAGGTGCGGCACTCGCAATCGGTGAAGCTGTAGCGCACGCTAAAGAGCAAGATATCTTTATACAACCAGCTCGGGGGCGGCGGGAACAGTGCCCAGAGCTTGAAGGCACCGGGGCTGGTCTGTCGGGTGCACGTGTCCGTGTCCCAGACCAGTTCGCGGCTGAAGGGTGTCAGCACCGAGAGTGCTCCAGGCGGATTCGAGGCAACACCCCCGACGAAATCCCCAAAGATGCGCTGCCAAGTGCCCGGTGGCGCTGGGAGAATGTTCGGTACCACCTTCCGCTGTGCGCTCACAATCGTTGCCGAGAAGCGCTGCAGCGGAAGCGCAGCCGCAGCCGAGCCGGTGATGAGCACAGTACCTGTGTAGCTCCACCAGGCGATCGAGGACTGCAAGGTTGGGCGCAGGAGCTGGCAGCAGCGCTCCAGCGGCGGTGGGCACTCCGGAAGCTGTATCCGCACCGAATCACGGCAGAGTACCACACCGTTGCCGAAGACCGTGTAGTAAAGGGTCACCACGCCCGATGCCGGCGGCGGCACATCTATCAGGTTCGTGCAGATGGTGAAGCTGCCCGGTCCAAACGAGAAGGTCGAGGGTGAAAGCGGTCCCTCCGATGCCGAGACCATCAACGTGGCTTTACACGGAATGGTGCCGCTGGCGCAAATGTAGTAGATCTGGTTGCCCGCTGTGTCCTTGCCCTTGCATTTGACATCGAACCGGACATCTCGCGGGCAGCAGGTATCCTTCGGGCAGGGTGGGAGGTCGAAGCAGACGGAATCGCACTCGCTGACAGTTCCATCCGCGTTGCTCACGCCGAAGCGAATGCAAGCGACGCTATTCTGCGGCGGGGTGTCGATGAAGTTCAGCGTCAGCGTGGAGTTGCCCACCGGGACCGTAAAGCTCGACGGCGATACCGTCCCATACGTCGAGCTGGCAACGCCGGAGAGCGGCGTCGTCCCAGGGTTGGAGAGCGTCACCGTCACGGTGTACTTGCAGCCACCCTGAACCTGCCCGACGGGCACGACCGGAGGCACGAGCGTTGCGCGGTAGCATCTGCTTGTGGAGTCGATCGCAATGCACACGTTGCCCGACTCCAGGGGTGCAACCGCCACATCCTGCGGGGTGGAGCTGTTCAGGTAGTGGCGTACTGCACCACCGGCAGCAAAGCTATTGCAGGCAATCTGTCCAGGGCTTGCATTTGTGGCTGCCTTTGCCTGGAAGATCACGGTCGGCACGGGCGATGCCCCCACCGCCGTGGTGAAGTAGATGCCCAGGTTCTTTGCCCCTGGACTTGCGCCCGCTGTCCAGGGCGTACCCGTCCCGCACGAGGTTGGGAAGAGCGTGGGCGAACCCGTTGCGGTAGAGATCGCCGTTGCCGATGCCTGCGTTGCGGCGGTGTTGGTGTACCAGTTCACCGGGTGGCTGGTCAGCACGCTGGCTTGATAGGTGACGTCGAACTGGCTGCCACGCGGTTGGCATGGGTTGGGGAGGATACGGTTGTCTGCTGTACCGGCATCGCGCGGTAGGAGGTCCACAAACGTCGCATGGCGCAGCGGGACCGAGCCTGCTGCCAGCGGCATCCGCAAGCGGTAGTAGAGCGTCCCACCCGGCGAAACGTTGAGCGACGATGCCCACGAGCTCGTATCCGGTGCCACCTCCTTCGTGAGCGTAAAGCCGACCTGCCCGGTGGTGAGCACCAGCACGGTGTTGGAGGTCACCGGCGAGCTTACTCCACCGCCGGAGAGCGTGAAGGAGTTCGGGATGTTGCCCAGCGCGGCGGTATCGCGAATCTTCACGTCGAACTCGATCCAGTAGTAGGGCACCGTGTTGTTGCCGTACATCCCGCAACCGTTCCAGAAGACGCTCTGACACGACGCGGGAATGTTCACGTTCGAGATCGTCACCGTTTGCCCGCTTACGGAAATGTTCGGAGCCGGAGTCCATGCCGTCACGCCGCCCTGCCCAATAGGCGGATTGCACGGTGTATAGGTGTTCGACGTATAGAAGGCTGGGTTGCCGACGTACTCGAAGTTCGGGTTGAGGTTGTCGGTGATGGTTGCACCGTTGATGGGCAGTCCGCCGATGTTCTGCACACGGAGCCGCATCCGGATGACCTGCCCCAGCGAATAGGAGTTCTGCGGACTACAGATCTCCTTCCAGACGCACGGATTCGGTGCCGGTGCGTTCACCACGAAGGACCAGCACGAGGAGAGCGGTTGCGTCAGCCCTTGCACCGTTGCGTAGGCGCAGTTCGTAATGGTGGAGTTCGGCGTTGCGCTCTGGGAGATGGTGAAGTTCACCGTCACGTACGTACAGGAACTCGGCTGAAGCGGGGCGTTGAGGGTTGCCGTGACGATGTTGCCGCTGGTGTTGACCGTGAGGTTGGGCGACCCGCTGGCGGAGCTCAGCGTCAGCGTCGTCGGCAAGGTATCGCGGATGACAACGGAATTTGCCGGCAGCGTCGTGTTGCCGGTGTTGCAGAACTGAATCCAATACGTCCCCGCGCAGCCGGGCTGCCCGTTGGTGGAACCCCACTTGAAGAGCGATGCCTGGGTCGTGGGCGGAGCTGGCAAGACCTTCTGCCAGCAGACGGTGCTGGAGAGCTGGAACTGCCCGCAGGGCTGCTGCACTGAGCCGAGCTGCCCGGTGAGCGTTGCGGTGTTGGTGATCTGCGAGTTCGTGGGGAACTGCGCCGGCGGGTAGTAGACCTTCAGCGTCACACTGACGGAGTTGTAGGGCTGCGTTGCACTCAGGTTGCCGACGTTCCAGGTGACCGTATTGCCGCTGACCGTGACCCCGGCGGAGGGCGACGCCGAGATGAATTGCGCCCCCGCAGGCAGCACATCGGTGACGACGCCGTTGACGAGGTTGAGCTGCCCGTATCCGCCGCACGGTGCGGGGTTGTTCTTGTAGACGTAGATCTGGTAGGTGACCGTATCCCCGACCACCTTCCAAGGGCAGTTGCCGCCACCCCAGGTGCCATTGAGCACCTTCTTCTCAATCTGCCAGGGATTGCTCGCCTTGGCGGTGGTGGTGACAAATGGTGTGCAGAACTCCACCATCCCCTGTCCGCTCGGGGTTTGAATCGTTGCCGTCATGCACACGCGATTTCGGACGCTGGTTCCATTGCAGGTCACTCCATTGGGGAAGGAGACCACGATGGTCATCGAGCCGGAACAGCCACCCGAGGGAATGCTACCACTGCTGTACACGAGGCTGACCTGACCGCCGGTCCCCGGAGGCGGAGCGGTGACCGTCGGAGTTCCACACGCAGGGGAGACGCTCACGCTGTGCACTACGAGCGGGCTGGGCACATTGTCCCAGATGGTTGCCGATTGCGTTCCGGCAGGAAGGCTGAAGTAGATGGTGTACGAGAAGGTCTGCCCGCTGCAGATCGCAGTGTCGCTGACGACCTTCTTCAGGTAGAAGCCGTAGCCCTGTGGGTCCCACGCTTGGACCACATTCTGCGCCCACGCGCTTCCACTTGCGACAGCAAGCCATGCAAGCAAACTCCAGACGGCTGCGGAGCGGAGGAGGGAATACCGCATTGCTGCACCGACATGGCTGTGGAACATGCTCCATCGCTGGCGTTTCCCCGCGGTGTGGGCTGCGGAAGCTGGGGAGAGGACAACGGTTGCGTCAGCTCCGGAGCGTCCCAGCCACGCCGGTTTGGCAAGCGCCAGAGAAGTTGCGCCCTATACCAACACAAAGCTACGAATGTTCCCACAGCTTCGATGCACCTGTGCACCGGTGACATCGTTGCCGGGAGAACACCATCGCCTCCAAGATGTCAAGGAGCGTGCGCACGACCCGATGCAAAATTCGGCTCCGCCACCACGCCCATACAAGGGGGAATTTGCCGAACGGTCGGATTTTCAGGACGAACGGTTTTTCAGGGCAACAGTATGAGCTTGCCAACATGCTGCGAGCTCTCCATGAGCCGGTGGGCATGGACTGCCTCCGACAGGGGGAGACGCTCAGCAATAGCAGGGCGCAACTGCCCCGTGGCAAGTAGCTCGAGCAGCCGTTTCAGCTCGGCCAGGGTTCCCAAGTAGATACCGTAGATGGTGAGGTGGCGCAAGTAGGTCTGGTGCAACGACAGCATTGATTCACGTCCGGTGAGGATGCCGCACAGCACTACGCGACCACCCTTGCGCAGGAGCGCAAAGCTGGAAGGGAAGGTGCTTGGACCAACATAATCAAGGACGACATCGACACCATCGGGCAGCAATTCACGGAGCTTTGCGCTGACTACGTCCGGGTCGTGGGGTAGGACAAAATCGGCGCCCCATTCCGAGAGAGTTGCCTCAAGCTGTGGATAGCGCCGTGTTGTAGCGATAACCTGAGCTCCCTGCAGCTTTGCCAGCTGAATGGCAAAGTTGCCCATCCCTCCGCTTGCACCCCAGAGTAGGAGGGTCTCGCCCGGCTGGAGCTGGGCTACTGAGACGAGAGCGTGAAAAGCCGTCAGCCCGGCTATCGGCAAGCAAGCAGCTTCGGCAAAGTCTACGTTCTCGGGAAGCTCGATGCAACAGCAGGCGGGAACAGCAACATATTCGGCATAGCTGCCCGCTCGGTGCATCCCAAAGTACTGCCAGTTCACACAAAGATTCTCCAAACCTCTGCGGCACAGTGAGCACCGCCCACACCAGACGATCGGATACACAAGTACACGCTGACCTGGGCGCAGATGTTCGACCGCGCTACCGCACTCGACAATCTCGCCGGCAATATCCCCTCCGAGAATGTGCGGCAACCGCAGCTCCAGACCGGGATAGCCCCGTCGGATGACGATATCCACACGGTTGAGTGAAGTCGCCCGAACGCGTACAAGTACTTCGTCAGGCTGGAGTTGTGGTTCGGGAATATCCTCGCGATACTGCAGAACCTCTGGATCGCCGGTTTGGTACAGCACAACGGCGCGCATTTCTGCCTCTACTGGAATGGTGCAACAACGAAGACCAGAATATCCCACAGCCCGTGGGAGATGATGCCCGGCACGAGCGAACCCGTCCAGGCAAAGAGAGCTCCCCACAGCAGCCCCGCCGTAAAGGCTGCCAAGAGCAGCGGGAGATTGCCCGACCAGGCATGCACCAGGCTGTACAGCGCTGTTGCCAGAACCAGTGCTGCAATCCGGTGTATCCGCTGTTGAAGGGCTCGCTGGAGCACGCCACGCCAGAAGATCTCCTCAGCCGGTCCAATCCACAGCCCCAGAAGCAGTGCTAACAGCCACGGCGGGGCTTCCTGACGGCGCTGGTAGACGGCGGCGATAGCATCCCGGCTCTCAGGTGCAAGCAGGAGCAACACGGTATGCCCCAGCCAGAAGATCCCGTAGAGCACAATCGCCGAAGTGACACCAAGCAGGACGTTGCGCCAGTTCAGCTGAAGCACCGTATGCCATTGCCTCCGCAGGAGCCATGCACTGTAGGCAAGGAGGCTCCCTGTGGCAAACAGCATTCCCCACCAGAAGCGCACGACCGGTGCTGTCCACGGCGAAAAGAGCACAAACCACCACGCCGTCGCCAGCACCAGCCCGCCGAAGGGGAAGCCCGCTGCTATCGCTCCCCCGCGCATCAGTGCAGCAGCCGCTCAATGACGATGCCCGCCACCAGCGCCAGCGAGAAGAGCAGGTGGAGCTGTGCTGTGAGCAGGTCCAGGAAGCTAAAGGCAACCCGCGCATGGTTGAACGCAACGGCAATATTGCGCAGCGCCATCGGTGCGGTCAGGAACACCGCCAGCGACCACACCGGCAGCCATTGCAGGGCAACGAAGAGCGCCACAGAGAGGTACGCCCCCGCCAGGAGCACCACGTAGTAGTACGCCGAACCGCGCGGTCCCAGGAGGCTTGCCACCGTATGGTATCCGGCAGCGCGGTCCTCGGCGATGTCCCGGTAGTTGTTGCCGTGCAGGATCGCAATGGTCAGCAATCCGATCGGCAGGGAGAGCCAGACGGGCATCCACGAGAGCTGGGAGGTCTGCACGTAGTAGGCTCCCAACGCCATCAGCGGACCGAACGCCAGGAAGACGGCGATATCGCCCAGGGCGCGGTACTTGAGCCCAATCGGCGGCACGGTGTAGAAGATGCCCAACGCCGCGCCAGCAGCCATGAGTGCCCAGATTGCCGGACCGCTCAGCGATACCAGCCACACGCCAATGAGCGCCGCCAGCACCATCAAGCCAATGCCCAGCCGCAGGTGGCTGCTCGGTTCCATCAACCCGTCCACGAGCACACGGCTGGAGCCGAGCACGCGCCAGGTGTCCGCCCCACGCCGCCAGTCCATGTAGTCGCTAATCACGTTCACTCCGGCATGCGCCAGCATCGTCCCCAGCAGCGTCAGCACAAAGCGCATCCAGTCCAGGGTCGGTGCCAGGAGCGAACCCAGAAGGACCGGAGCCAATGTTGCCGGGAAGGCAAACGGGCGAATTGCCTTCCAGGCAAGCTTCCACCAGGGCGTCCGCGTGTGCAACTGCGTGCGGAACTGCTGCAGCACCTCGTCGGTGATCTCGACTTCGGCGCGCGGCTTCCATTCGCGCGTGAAGTCTGAGATGAAGAGCCGCGTCGGGCGAATCCGAAAGAGCGTCACCCCGGGGATGAGCTTGGCAAAGAGCACCAGCTCGAGCGCCTTGCGGAAGATGATGCTGCGCTCGGGGCGCTCTTCGATTGGACCCAGCCGTTCGGCAATCCCTTCGCCCTGGATGAAGCGGTCGGGAATGCCGCGCTCGATAACGAAGAAGACGCGGGGATTGGCAAGCACGTTGCGGTAGTTGCGCCCCTGCTCCAGCGCCACGTAAAGGTAGCCGTCTTCCTCGCCAAAGTAGGCTTTGCCCGCCCACAGGGAGCCATCCGGACCTTGGGTGACAAGCGTGAAGGCTTTGTTCTCGCTGAAGACCTTCTTCGCGGTGCGCAGGATCTCAAGCTCCATGGTGCTTGTTCGGCATAGGGTTTGACCGACTTGCCGGTCGGCAAAATTAGTGCGTCGACCCTGAACCTGAGCATAGCGGTGCTCATGGCAATCGGTGCCGGCGCGGTGCGTCTATTCGCTCAGCATAGAACGCCGTGCCCCAGATGCGGCTGCATTCGAAGCGAACACGGTGGATATCGCTGCTGATGCTCCTTGCTGCATGGCTGCAGTTGACGGGGGCGTCGGTGGTGGTGTGCTGTCCCGCTGCAGCGGAGGAGCCCTGCTGCTGTTGTGTAGCGGAGGTAGCCTGCTGCGCTGAAGAGGGCGCTGCAGAGGAGTTGGGAGCACAGGAGCAGGGGGCACCGGCAGATCTTGCCGCGCAGCCATGTCCGATGAGCTGCTGCTGGGAGAGTGCCCCCGTGGCGCTACCGTTGAGTTCGGGACCAGTGCTCCAGCCTCTCCCACTGGTGCACGGAACGGGGAGCACGCTCACCCTCGCTGTGAGCGAGCCGACCCCTGTGCTGCTACTGCACCACGAAGCCCTTCGCACTCCTCTACGACAGCATCTACGCTGCCACGTCCTGCGGTGTTGAGCCGCTATCGTTTCGCCACTTCTCTTGCTTGACGGGCGCTGCGGCGCCGTGTATCTGTGGCAGCATGTTCCACCAGCAAGGCAGAGACAACAATGTACCGGCTTTTGAGCATTGCGCTGTGCAGCGTGGCAGCGCTGGCACAGCAATTCGTGGGTGAGGTCCTGGTGCGGGAGGAGTCCGGAGCGCTCCGTCCTGCGCCCGGAGTGCGCGTATTCTGGCAGCATGGGACGGAGGGGGCGGTCACCGACCCACACGGGCGCTTCCGCCTGCAATGGCACGGGGCGGATACTCTGCGGGTGCGGAGTGTCGCTTACGGGACGCTCGATACGCTCCTTTTGGAGCCCCCGCGCGATACGCTCCGCTTGGTGCTCGCCGGCACCTACGCGCTGCCGGAGCTGAAGGTGGAAGCAACCCCGCCGGTAATCTCCGCCGCACCGGTCAAGACGGAGGTGGTAACGGTGCGCCAGTTGGAGCAATCGGCGTGCTGTACGCTGGCGGAGAGCTTCGAGAAGAGCCCTGGCATCGAAGCCTTCAGTGCGGATGCCGCAACGGGCATCCAACAGGTCCAGCTTTTGGGCATGCACGGCAAGTACACGCAGTTGCTGCTGGAGGCGGTGCCCGTGCCCATTGGCGTGACCAGCCCGTACCAGTGGGAGCTCATCCCTGGACAGTTGCTGCAGGAGATTAGCGTCTCCAAAGGCGCGACTTCGGCACTCTTCGGTGCCAGCGGCATCACAGGGGTGATGTCGGTGAAGCTCCGCCAGGGGGAGCAGGCGCCTCGGCTCTTCGCCAACACGTATACCAACACGAACGGGCGTGTTGAGCTCAACGGGCTTGGGGGGAGGAGCTCGACGGAATCGGCGCTCTTGGGCTATCTGCATGCTCGCTGGCAGCCCTGGCTCGACCGCGACCGGGATGGCTTTGCTGAAATGCCCGCTGTGCGCCATCTCCTGCTGATGGGGCGGGTGTTCCACCAGGGCACATGGGAGCACCAGCTCCTGGGCTCCGCCGTGCTGGGAGACTACCGCGCCGGCAGCCTTGAACAGGGGGATTCGGCGTACCCGGTAACCGTGCAGATTCGCCAAGCATGGGCGCTCGGGAAGGCATCGCGCGAACTTACCGACGCCGTGCAACTGGGATTCCAAGGCTTGCTACAGGGCGGAGAGCTGCGCACCCGCTTGGGTGGGCGCTACTACGAAGGGCAGGAGCTGGCAGCGCTGGCGCGAGCACTGCTCCGGATTGGGCAGGAGAAGGAGACCCCCGTGCGCGCCATCCTCGTTGCAAGCCTGCTATGGCAGCATCGGCGCGAGCGCTTGCGCGATTCGCTCACGTACGAGCTTGCTGCCCCGGTGCCACTCCTGCCCGGGCTCAGTGCAGAGCTGATGTGGGACCCATTCCCGAGTGTGAAGTTCATCGCGGGTGTGTCGGGCGAGCTCTGGGGAAGGGTGCTGCGGCTCAGCCCGCGCGTGAACCTGAGTGTGGAGCCGAGCGATTGGATCGTGCTGCGCCTGGGAGGCGGCACCGGATATCGGCAGCCAGTGCTTGCAGAGCTGCTTCCGGCGCTTGCCAACAGCCGTCGCCTGGAGCTTGCGCTGCCCGGGCTGGAGTCCGCCTGGAATGCTGGTGCTTCGCTCACGCTGCATCTGCCGGTGCTGGGGAGCTTCTGGACGCTGGATGCGGAGTACTTCCGCACCGAGTTCCGGCAGCAGTGGGTTGAGGACATGGACTGGGGAGCACGCCGCCTGCGGGTGGAGATGCTTCCGGCGAAGGCGGACCACGTGCTGCTGTTGCTGGATGGGGCGATTGCGCCGCTAGAGTTCCGCCTTGCCTACCGCTGGTGGAATAGCCGCGCGCCCACAGGTGGGCGCTGGCAGCCGCGGGCACTCATTGCGCCGCATCGGGTGCTATGGACGCTGAATCTGCCCCTGGCGGAGAATACCTGGCAGGTGAGCACAACGCTGGTATGGACCAGCTCCGGGCGTATCCCGTCAACGGCGGACAATCCCGATTCCCTCCACTGGGGCGAGCGCTTTCCGGCGCGGCTGCGGGTGAATGCGCAGCTCCTACGGCGCTTCGGTGCACTGGAGCTCTACGCGGGTGTGGAGAACCTCACCAACGCGCTCCAGTCGCCCGCCATCCTTGCCCGACCCGGCAGCCCCTACTTCGATGCCTCGATGGTCTGGGGCGTGCTGGAGCCGCGCTTCCTCTACCTTGGCATGCGCTGGAGCCGATAGCGGGCTACCACACGAACGTTGCCGCGTAGGCAAGCCCCAGTTGGAGGCTGCGGGGCAGCCCCGGGCGTGCCGGCAGGAGCCGTAGCCGCACGCCGAGCGAGTGTTGCGGGAAGAAGCCCAGGTAGGGCATCCCCATGGCGTTGCGCAGCCAGAGCTCCCCGTGCACGTAGGGCTGTGGGGGTGCCCGACGCCATCGGATGCCTGCACCGAGGCTCCCGCCCAGGCGGAAGCCTTCGGGCAGCAGCACGGGGAGAGCATTCCAGTCCAGTAGCGCCGTCAGCGTTGCCGCGCCCGTGCGGATGTGCTCGTACTCGGCTTGCAGGCGCAGGCGCGAGAAGCTCCACAGAGCCGAATCTCCGCTCCAGCCGATGCCCGTGCCGAAGCTGTAGCCCGAATGCCACCCTTGGGGCGTTCGCTCCAGCACAAAGCCCGGTGAGCTCACCGATGCCAGTGCCAGTCCGATCCAGACCGGCGTGGTCACGTACGCAAAGAGCGCCAGGGCAACGTCTCCGGCGCTAATCCAGCGGAGGCTATCCGCCGGAGATGACGGTGGCGTGGCACTGCAGATGCTGCCCGCCACGAGAGGAATCGCCAGGGCTTCCCTAATTTTGCCGCGTCTGCGTGGCATTTGCCGGATGCGCACGAATGGCTGCCGCAAAGATACGCGGCGGGCACAAGGGTCCAAGAGCGCGGAGCACACGATGTCCAGCTTGAAGGTCATTGCCGGTCCGTGCGTAGTGGAATCGCGCGAGCTGCTGCACACGGTTGCCGAGCATCTGGTGCCGCTGTGCCGCGAACTGGGCGTGGAGCTGGTCTTCAAGGCATCCTACCGCAAGGCGAACCGCACCAGTCCGGACTCCTTCACCGGCATTGGGGACGAAGCTGCACTGGAGCTACTCGCCGAGATCCGGCACACCTACGGCGTTCCCGTGCTCACGGATGTGCACACGCCCGAGGAGGCATTCCGAGCTGCCCGCTTTGTGGACGTACTGCAGATTCCGGCATTCCTCTGCCGGCAGACCGATCTGCTCATGGCAGCTGGGCAGACGGGCAAGCCGGTCAACATCAAGAAGGGGCAGTTCATGGCGCCCGAGAGCATGGCGTACGCCGTCGAAAAGGTGCGCCGGGCTGGGGGAAGCGAGGTATGGCTGACCGAGCGGGGGACAATGTTCGGCTACCGCGACCTGGTAGTGGACTTCCGTTCGTTGCCGATTCTGCGCCGCACGGGCTGTCCGGTGTTCTACGATGCCACGCACTCGGTGCAGCAACCCAATGCCGGCGAGCGCTCCGGCGGACGCAGGGAGTTCGTCCGTGTGCTTGCGCGCGCTGCCCTTGCCGTCGGCGTGGATGGCATCTTCTTTGAGACGCATCCGCAGCCGGAGCGGGCATTGAGCGATCCCGACACACAGCTTCCGCTGGCGCAGGTGCGCGAGTTCCTCTCCGAACTGGTCGAGCTATGGGATGCGCTGCAACGCGTTGGAGTGCGGTGGTGAGCTGCCTGGCGCTCCTGCTGGGGGCATGCCGTGCGGAGGTAGCCACCGAGGGCGGATTCGTGCCGGAGGATTCCCTGGCGGCGATGCCCCAGCAATGGGCGGAGCGGATCGAGGTGGTGCTGCTGGATTCGGTGCAGGTGCGCGCGCGCATCTCAGCGCAGCGGGCAGCGGCGCTGCCGGAGCTGCAGCAGACCCGCCTCTGGGGCAGCGTACGGGTGTATCTCCTCCGCAACGGCGCCCCCGTGGGCGAACTCTCCGCCGATAGCGCGCACATTGACGAGCGCTCCGGAATGATGAGCGCCTACGGCAGTGTGCGTGCCTACTCCTACGAGAACCGCACCGTGCTCTATAGCTCCGAGCTGGTGTGGGACCGCGCACAGCAGCGCTTCTTCTCGATGCGTCCGGTCCGCATCGAAAGCCCAACGGAGGTGGTCGAGGGCGTTGGCTTTGAAGCCGACCAAGCCCTGCGCCACTACCGTGTGTTCAACGTTCGCGGGCGCCGTCCATGAAGTGGGTGGTGGGCAATTGGAAGATGCACACGACGGCGCAGGAGGCGAAGCTGCTGGCACGGCGGCTGCGCGAGGAGCTCTACGAGCCGGAGCTGCCGCGCCGGGTGCGCGTCATCGTCTGCCCGCCCTTCACCAGCCTCTGCAGCGTCCAGGAGGCGCTCCGGGGAAGCTGGCTGCAGTGGGGGGCACAGAACTGCCACGAGGAGCTGGAGGGAGCCTTCACGGGCGAGATCTCGGTGCGGATGCTTACGGCGCTGGGCTGCAGCGCGGTGATTGTGGGGCATTCGGAGCGGCGCCGGACTGCCGGCGAGAGCACCGAGCGAATCGCTCGCAAGCTCCGGCGCGTTGTGCAAGCGGGGCTGTGGGCAATCCTGTGCGTAGGGGAGACTTTGGCGCAGCGCCGAGCGCATCGGGTTCGCGCCGTGCTTACGCACCAGCTCCGCAGCGCCCTGCAAGGGCTCGAGCCGCAGCAATGGGAATCGCTGCTCATTGCCTATGAGCCGGTCTGGGCAATCGGCACTGGGCAGGCAGCTGAGCTGGAGCACATTCGGCAGGCGCATACACTCATTGCCGAGCTGCTCACGCAGTTGGGTGCCCCCGGGCATGTGCCCATCCTCTACGGCGGCAGTGTGACGGCGGAGAATGCACAGCAGATCCTGCAGTTGCCGGAGGTGGACGGAGTGCTGGTCGGTTCGGCATCACTGGATGCGTGGCAATTTTGCACTATCGTGCGCGTGGCGGCACTATGCACATCACCTATCCCAACCTGCTGACGCTACTGCGGCTGGGCTTGGCACCGCCCATCGCACTGCTGCTGAGCATGGAGGATGCCTGGGCAGTCTGGAGTGGGGCGGGGTTGTTCGCCGTGGCGGCGCTCACTGATGGTGCCGATGGCTGGATTGCCCGCCGCTACGGGCAGAGCACACTGGAGGGCGCCTTCCTGGACCCTTTGGCGGATAAGCTCGTTGTGCTGGCGGTGTTGGGAGCGCTCCTGTGGTGGCGGGTTGTCCCTGGCTGGATGGTGGCGATTCTGTTGCTGCGCGATGTGGCAACGACCCTGCTCCGGTGGTATTCGCTGCGGCGTGGGGAGCCCGTGCGTACACTTCCCTCGGCGCGTGTGAAGACCTTCGTGCAGATGCTCGGCTTGGTGTTCCTGGTTGTGCTGTTGGCGCTCTGGCGGAGCGGTGCTGCCCCGCATGCGCAATGGGCGCAGGAGCTGCTCTTCGGCTGGGTTGCCTGGAGCCTGCTGCTGGGAATGACACTCCTGGCGCTCTGGACGCTGGGGCTGTACGGCTGGCGATACCGCGCGCTCTGGCTGCGCCGTCTACCCGTCGAATGAGTCAGTCTACGTACGGGCAGGCAACCCAATGCCCTGGGGTCTTCTCCTCCAGTGGCGGCACGAACTGGGCACATTCGGCGCGGGCAATCGGGCAGCGGGGATGGAAGGGGCATCCCGAAGGCTTGTTCAGGAGCGAGGGGATCTCGCCGCGCAGCACAATCCGTTCGCGCTTGTGGCGCGGGGAGGCAATCGGGACCGCTGAGATGAGCGCCCGCGTGTACGGGTGCAGCGGCGCAAAGTACACCTCGTCGGCAGAGCCCAGCTCCACCAGATGCCCCAGGTAGAGCACGGCGATCCGGCGGCTGATGTGGTGCACGACCGAGAGATCGTGCGCAATGAACAGGTACGCCATGCCGAACTCCTCCTGGAGGTCCTCCATGAGGTTGAGCACCTGTGCCTGGACGGAGACATCCAGCGCGGAGACGGGCTCATCGCAGATGACCAGGTCCGGATGCGTCGCCAAGGCGCGTGCCAGCCCGATGCGCTGGCGCTGCCCGCCGGAGAATTCGTGTGGGTAGCGGAAGCGGTCCTCCGGTTGCAAGCCGACCTTCTCCAGCAGCCAGGCGATGCGGTCGCGTAGCTCCGATTTGGAGAGCTCGGGGAAGTGCAGCTGCAGCGGTTCGGCAAGGATCTGCTCAACCGAGAGGCGCGGATTGAGCGAGGCGAGCGGGTCCTGGAAGACCATCTGGATATGGCGCCGCAGCCGGGTGCGGAGCTCGTGCGGGGAGAGCCCATCGGCGAGCTCGCGCAGCTTGCGACGCTCACGCCCGTCGAAGACACTCAGCAGCTCGATCGGGCGTGCCTGCTCGGAGGGGGTAAACCAGGCGTGCCCTTCGATGGCAACCTCCGGTGCGGTGAAGCGCAGCAATCCCACCAGAGCGCGTCCGATGGTGGTCTTGCCTGAGCCGGATTCCCCGACCAATCCAAGCGTCTCGCCGCGCTCGATGTGGAAGCTCACATCGGTGACCGCCGGCAGCCATGCCACGATGCGCTGGAGCACGCCCCCGTAGACCGGAAAGCGCACTCGGAGCTGTTCCACCCGCAGCAGCTCATTCATCCTGCCGTCCTCCGGGCATAGGCTCGACCAAGTGGCAGCGCACGAAGTGGTTGGGGCGCGCCTCCACCAACGGCGGCTCGATGAGGTCGCACTGCTCCAGCTTGACTGGGCAGCGTGTGGAGAACTTGCAGCCCTTGGGCAGGCGCAGGACGCTGGGCACATTGCCCGGGATGGTGTAGAGCCGCTTGCGCGGCTGCCCCGGAGCCGTCGGGCGGGGAATGCACTCCATCAGCCCACGCGTGTAGGGATGCAGCGGGTGCTCGAAGAGCTCCTCGGTGGAGGCAAGCTCCTGGAGCTTACCGCCGTACATGACGGCAACGCGATGGCATGTCTGCGCCACAACGCCCAGGTCGTGCGTGATGAGCAGGATTGCCGAGCCCGGGCGCTGCGCCTTGAGCTGGAGCATCAGCTCCAGGATTTGCGCCTGGATGGTCACATCCAGTGCCGTCGTAGGCTCATCGGCGATGAGCAGCTGCGGATTGCATGCCAGCGCCATCGCAATCATGACACGCTGGCGCATGCCGCCGGAGAACTGGTGCGGATAGTCTGTGAGCCGGCGCTCGGCATCGGGGATACCCACCTGGCGCAGCAGCTCGATGGTGCGTCTGCGCGCCTCCTCCTGGCTGACGTGCTCGTGCGCCAGGATCGCCTCCATGACCTGCATGCCGATGGGGAAGACCGGATTGAGCGAGCTCATCGGCTCCTGGAAGATCATGGCAATGCGCCCGCCGCGGATGCGGTACATCTCCTCCAGCGGCAGCTTCAGGAGGTCCTGTCCATCGAGCCAGATCTCCCCGTCCACAATGCGTCCGGGCGGGTCGGGGATCAGGCGCAGAATCGAAAGCGCCGTCACCGATTTGCCCGAACCGGATTCCCCGACCAATCCGAGCACCTCATCGGGCAGGATCTCCAGCGATACGCCGTCCACGGCGCGTGCCCATTGCCCCTCGATGGAGAAGTAGGTGCGCAGGTTCCGGATCCTCAGGAGCGGCTCCATTAGCGCAGCCGTGAGAAGGTTCGTGGATCGAAGGCTTCGCGGACGGATTCGCCGATGAAGACGATGAGCGTCAGCGTCACAAAGAGCGCTGCCATGGGGGAGAGCATCAGCCACCACTTCCCCGTTGCCAGGTGCTGGAGCCCAACGCTCATCATCTCGCCCCAACTG
This sequence comes from Bacteroidota bacterium, assembly GCA_030550275.1. Taxonomy (GTDB): domain Bacteria; phylum Bacteroidota; class Ignavibacteria; order Kapaibacteriales; family HRBIN21; genus HRBIN21. Next base: position 39,182 of record JAUQPR010000002.1, on the reverse strand, counting down.
GGCGTCGGCGGCGGAAGCCCAAAGCCCAGGAAGTCCAGGCTCACCAATGCCCCGATGCCGGCGACCACGGAGAAGGGGAAGTACGTGATGATGGGCACGAGCGAGTTCGGCAGGATGTGCTTGAACATAATCTTCCAGCGCGGCACGCCGATGGCAACGGCGGCGGCAACGTAGTCCTTTGCCTTCTCGCGGTAGAACTCCGCACGGATGAGCACCGTGATGCCCACCCAGGTGAACAGCGCCAGCAACAGCAGCAGCAGCGCGAAGTTCGGGCGCACAATCGAGGCGACGATGATGACCAGGAACAGGAACGGCACCGTTGCCCAAATCTCAATGAGCCGCTGCGCCAGGATATCGAAGCGCCCGCCGAAGAAGCCCAGCATCGCCCCAATCGGGACGCCGATGAGGTACTCCAGCAGCGCCAGCAGCAGCGCAAAGGAGAGCGAGATCTGGAACCCATACGCCATGCGCGCAAACACATCGCGCCCGCGGTCATCCGTGCCCAGGAGGCGCACGAATCCATCCGGACCCACCTGCAGCGGAGCAAGGAAGGGCACGTTCCCCTCGACGCTGATGTCCTCAAACGGGCTGTACGGATAGAGCGGCAGGATGACGAAGTTGCCCTGCTGCTCCAGCTCGTACTGGCGCTTGAGCTCGCGGTAGTTGCATTCGGCGCTATTGCCCACCTGCCCGAACTGCTCACCGCTGTAGAAGTCCGTGCCGAAGAGCCCTCCGATGAGCGGCAGCGAGACCAGCCAGGACTTGACCGCCGGGAAGTACCACTGCCCGTTGTAGTGGACCACCAGCGCCTTGTTGTTGACCAGCAGCGGCAGGAAGAACGAGAGCACATACGCGCTCACCAGCACCACAAGCGAGTAGTACCCTCGGCGCAGGCTTTTGAACTTACGCCAGCGGCGCTGGAGGATGGTCGGGCTTCCCACCGCCGCAGGAGCTGAGGATGCGGCTGTTCGGCGTCGCAGGCGCATTAGCGGAAGCGGATTCGCGGGTCCACCAACGCCAGCACAAGGTCGGAGAGGATGGCTCCGAAGAGCCGAATCAGCACCGCCAGCACCGTGAAGGCGAAGACGATGGGGTAGTCGCGTGCGAAGACGGCTTCGATGGAGAGCTTGCCCACGCCGTCAATGTTGAAGACCAGCTCGATGAGGTAGGAGCCCGCCAGGAACAACCCGATGATGTAGCCGATGTTGGCGGCAATGGGGATGATGGAGTTGCGCAGTGCGTGCAGCCAGATGACGCGCCGTTCGGCAAGCCCCTTGGCGAACGCCGTGCGGATGTAGTCCTGGCTGAGATTCTCCAGCAGCGCGTTCTTCATCAGCACCGTCAGCGAGGCGAAGCTGCCGATGGTGTAGGCAATCGTCGGCAGCACAAAGTGCCAGGCGCGGTCCAGAATCTTCTCCCACAGCGAGAGCTGCTCGTAGAACTCCGATTGGAAGCCGCCCAGCGGGAAGAGCTCCACAAAGGACTGCGTGCCGAAGAGCATCAGCAGGAACGCCCCCAGCGCCCAGCCCGGGATGGAGTAGCCGATGAAGATCAGCGTGCTGGTGACCAGGTCGAAGGGGCTTCCGTGCGAGAGCGCCTTCTGGATGCCCAGGTAGATGCAGATGGTGTAGCTGAGGATGAAGCCGATGAGCCCGAACTGCAGCGAGACCGGCAGCCGCTCCAGGATGAGCTTCATGACCGGTTCGCGGTAGACGTAGGAGGTGCCGAAGTCGCCAGTCAGAATCCCGCTGAAGCCCACGCGCGAGATGCGCACGCGCTCCTGCCCGCCCTCGCTGGGCTGTGGCTCGACGCGCCAGCCGCTGACGGGCTTGCCCGTTGCCGGGTCAATGAGCTCGTAGCCGCTGGGGGTTTTGCGCACGAGGATCTGCTTGCCCTCGCCCACGTTGCGCGGGCGCCCGGGCTGGGCGATGTAGCTTTCGATCTCGCGCGGCCAGACCCCCAACCACGCCAGGTAGCGCTGCCAAATGGGCTTGTCGAAGCCGTAGTAGCGGCGCAGCTCCTGCAGGGCGCTCTCCGGAATCATTGCCCCGGTCTGCCCGGCGAGCCCTCCGGCGGCAGCTTCCCCGCCCATCGCCATGCGCAGTGCCATAATCTGCTGCTCCAGCGGTCCCCCTGGTGCCAACTGGATGATGACGAAGACCACCAGCGTGGCACCCAGGAAGGTGGGGATCGTCAGCAGCAGGCGGCGCAGGAAGTACTCACGCATGGCTCAGCGGGCACGGCGAGCTTGCTCCACTTGCGCCAGGAACTGCGCTTCGTTGAACTCCTTCCAGTAGCGCACCTCCAACGGCTCGCGTGGCAGTGCCTTCCCTGTGCGCCGTGCCTCCTCCAGTTGGCGTGCCTTCTCCGGGTCGTACCACCAGGTCGTAATCACCGCCAGGTCCGCAAAGCCAATCTGTGTGAAGCGCGGGAGCACGTACTCGGGCATGCCGAACTTGTTCCAGTAGGCGATGCGGATACCGCGCGGATACCAGCCCAGCACGTTTTTGAAGGACGCCATCGTGATGCTGTCAATTTCGCGGATGATGCGGATCTGGGCTTGGCGCGAGAAGGCGGTGTCGTACATGTCGCAGAGCTGGTCAACGCGGCGGTTCTTGAAACCCTCGATGTTGTTGTTGTCGTTCTTGTCGGCAAGCTCGGAGCGCAGGGAGGTCTCGGGGTTGGGCGTCTGCAGCCCGGTCCAGTTCACGAAGAAGAGCTGGAAGTTGCGCTCCATGGCGTTCTTCCAGAGCGTGTTGGGGTCCTGGAACTTCAACTGCAGGTCGATGCCGGCTTTGCGCAGCTCCTCTCGGTAGGGCGTCACGAAGCGCTCGATCGCCTTGGGAATGCCCATCTCCACGACGAAGGGCTTGCCATCCTTGACCAGGATGCCCTGCGCATTGCGCGTGCGCCAACCGGCTTCGGCAAGCAGCCGTTGGGCGAGTTCGGGATTGTAGCGCACCCGCACGTTGTTGGGGTTCTCGTAGACCGTGTTGGCGTAGTACGAGTCCATCAGCTCGTACTCGTTGTAGAGCAGCTTCTGCACGATCGCCTCGCGGTTGTGCAGGTAGGCGAAGGCTTGGCGCACGCGGATATCGTCGAAGGGCGGCTTGCGCATGTTGAAGGCGTAGCCCATCGTGCCGACGGGACCATCGGTGTAGACACGGCGCTTCTGGATCCAGCCCTTCTGCAGCGCCTCGTAGGTGGTGTCGGTGACCCAGTGCTCGGTGGTCAAAGCGCCGAAGAGGAAGAAGTCCTGGTCACCCCGCTTGAACATCTCGTACGCCAGCAGCGGGTTGTCCTTGACGACCACGAACTCGATGCGGTCGAAGTTGCCCACGTAGCGCGCCATGGGGTAGTCCTTTGCCCAGTAGTCGTCGCGGCGGGTGAGGGCATAGGAGGTACCCTTCTGCACGTCCTGTGGCAGCAGGATGTATTCGCCCGAGCCCGGCGGGAGCTCGTACTGGTAGCGCTCCAGGAACTCCTTGCCGGTCATGTTCCCGATGACGCGGGCGGGCAGGATAGGCAGCGCCGCGGAGAAGTAGAGGAAGTTGCGCCAGTTGAGCGTCTTGCTGCGCACCTGGACCAGGTACTTGCTCAGCGCCTTGGGCTCTTCGAATTTGCCGTAGACCAACTGCAGCGAGGGCTCCAGGATGGTCTCGTCCATGACCAGGCGCCAGGTCGCCACCACATCCTCTGCGGTGACGGGGGTGCCGTCGGAGAAGCGCGCGTTGGGATCGATCCGGTAGGTGAAGGTCATCCGGTCGGGCGAGATCTTCCAGTGCGATGCCAGGGCGGGCACGAACTCGCGCGTGACGGGATGCACGCCGAGCAGCGTCTCGTAGACCAAGCTGGCGATGATGGAGTTCTCCACGTAGTTGGAGTGCTGCCCGAAGGGGCGGAAGGTGAGCGGGAAGCGGGTGACGACGATGCGGATCTTGCCCCCAGTCTTTGCCCGCGGGTCGCCGAAGAAGCGCAGCTCCTCCTCGGTGGGGACGTAGGTCTGGAAGCCCAGGGAGTCAGCAATGCGCTCAAATCCGGCGCCGCCCAGCTCCGGTGGAACGCTCGGGTCAGCGCCCGGGGGTGTATCGTACTGCTTCCAGAGCGAGACCTGACGGGTACGCTCTGCCAGCGCTTTGAGGTCAGCTTCCAAGCGGTCCGAACGGCGTCCACAGCCGGCAAGCACGGCGCATCCGAGAGCAAGCAAGCACAGCGTTCGCATCGGCTTCCACGGCATATCGCACAGACCAACCACGTGCGCACTCGCACATGCCTTTACGGGGAGCGCAAATTAGCAACGTGGCGCCGAAATGCAGCGCTGCCCCCTTCACCGCACCACCACGAGCAGCACGGCAGTGCTGCCCGCCTTCGTGCGCAGCACCACCTTGTATTGCCCCGCAGCCCAAGCACGCACATCCAGCTCCAGCCGGTGCACCCCCGGCGGCAGCACCGCTCCGCGCAGCGGCTCCGCCACCACGCGCCCCAGTGCGTCGGTGACCACAAGCGTCACCCCGCGTGCCGCTTTAGCAACCTCAAGCTCCAGCGCCACGCGCTCACGCGCCGGCTGCGGCAGCAGGCGCAGCCGTACCCTTGCTGCCTCCGACCGCTCCTCAACGCCGGTCCCTTGAGTGTCCAGCAGGAAGGCTTCCTCACGCCTTGTGGCGGCGTTGTAGCCCCTTCCCACAATATAGCGCCCATCGGGGGAGATGGCGTACGCTTCCCGAAGCTCCGAGCCGTTGGTCAGCAGGTGGGCGTAGGTGATGTTCAGGTCCTCCATGCCACCCGCCGCCGTCCAGCGAAAGGCACGATCCTGCCCTGCGGTGTTGCGAGCCCAGCCGACCACCACGGAGCCATCGGCGGAAACGGCAGTAGCCTCGCTCCCACCGCCGCCCAGCGTGCCGAGGTCCTGCATCCCACCCGCCGCCGTCCAGCGAAAGGCACGCCACTGCCCTGCGGCGTTTTGAGCGTAGCCGACCACCACGGAGCCATCGGCGGAAACACCCCGAGCCCCGCTCGCATCGCCGCCCAGCGTGCCGAGGTCCTGCATTCCACGCGCCGCCGTCCAGCGAAAGGCACGCCACTTCCCTGCGGCGTTTTGAGCGGAGCCGACCACCACGGAGCCATCGGCGGAAACACCATAAGCCACGCTCCAACCGCCGCCCAGCATGCCGAGGTCTTGCATCCCACGCGCCGCCGTCCAGCGAAAGGCACGCTGAAACACTGGGGCGTAAGCCGCGCCGACCACCACGGAGCCATCGGCGGAAACGCCATATGCCGCGCTCCAACCGCCACACAGCGTGCCGAGGTCCTGCATCCCAGCCGCCGCCGTCCAGCGGAAGGCACGCTGCCCCCCTGCGGCGTTGTCAGCCCAGCCGACCACCACGGAGCCATCGGCGGAAACGCCATAAGCCCAGCTCTCATCGCCGCCCAGCGTGCCCAGCCAGGTAAGCCGCTCTACCACCATCCACACCAGCCACAGAGGGTGCCACCAGCGCGCAGCCTCCTTGCCCATGGTGCTTGCACAGGGGGTGCCGTGTGTACCATTGTTGCCTCCGACAGCTATACCACATGCATTGCGCCCGCGCAAATTTAGTGCGTGCTGCGCTGTCTGCTGGCACGTCCGGCAAGGAGGGCACACACGCACAGCGCCGCCATGCGTCCCGTGCGCCCGTCGAGGTCGTAGGTGGGAGCGTATTCGGCAAGGTCCAGCAGCCGCACCGCAGGCTGTGCACCCAGCCACTCCAGGCTCTGCAGCAGCTCCTGCGCCGGCACGCCGATGGGAGAGGGAGCGCTGACCCCCGGGGCAACGGCTGCCGGCAGCGCATCCAGGTCCAGCGAGACGTAGACCGGCAGCCGCCCACCCTCGCTGATGCGCTCGAAGAGCTCCTGCACCCGCTCCAGGAGCCTCCCCGGCTGCAGTTCGGGCAGGAAGCACAGCAGCGCTCCGTGCTGCTCCAGGAACTCCCGATGGCTGCGGGCGATGGCAAAGGGCTGCAGCCCAACGTAGGCGAGCCGCCTGCCGGGAAGCGCCGGCGTGCCTTCGAGCAGTTGGCGGAATGCCGAACCCGAATGCGCTCGCCCGTCGACCAGTGGGCGAACGTCCGGATGGGCATCGAAGACCAGCACGCCGTACTCCTGGGCGTGCTGCGCTATGGCGCGCCCGTTGGGGTAGGCGATATCGTGCCCTCCGCCCAGCACAATCACGCATCCGGATTCCCCCAGTAGATGGGCAACGCAGCGGAACTGCAGCTCGTGCAGCTCCTCCAGCGTTTTGCCCACCGTGCGCAGGTTGCCGATATCCACAAGGCAGAGCCGGCTCAGGTCCGAATGGAGCGCCTCCGGGGTCATCCGGTAAAGGGCGCGTCGGATGGCATCGGGACCCTTGGCGGCGCCGGGGCGCCCCTGGTTGCGCCGCACGCCCAGGTCCTGGGGAACGCCCACGAGGACCGCATCCGGGCGCATCCCCGGCGGAGCGCTGCCACGGTGGACGAGCTCGCCCAGCCGGGGGTCATCGGGGCTGCCCCGCCGGTAGAAGAGCGGCTCCGGTGCTGGAATCAGCTCCGCAGCGAGCGACTCGGGCAGCATGGCAGGATGACCGAAGGGAGACACGCGCGAAAATACACACCTGAGCAGGCGCCACAACGGAGCCGGCGAAAACGGCGTAGTTTTGCAGCCGAGCGAGTCTCACCACGAGCGATTCGAGGCTGTGAAATACCGCTGGCGATGGCGGGCGCAGACCGACGAAGGGGAGATTGCCGCCCTGGCGCGTGCAGCAGGACTGCCGCGCGCGGTGGCAGCGGTCCTGCGTGCCCGTGGCGTTGATACGGTCCAGGCGGCGCGGGAGTTTCTCCATCCCACACCGGAGCAGCTCCGTTCCCCGTGGGAGTTCGTGCACATGGAGCAGGCGGTGGAGCGGCTGGAGCATGCCCGCTGCCGGGATGAGCTGGTCTGGGTGCACGGCGATTACGATGTGGACGGTGTCAGCAGCACGGCGCTCCTGGTGGAGTTCCTGCGTCGCAGCGGGCTGCGCGTGCACTACCAGGTGCCCAACCGCTTTGCCCAGGGCTATGGGTTGACGGTGGAGTCGGCGCAGCAGGCGCTGCAGGCGGGAGCGGGAGTGCTCATCGCGGTGGATTGCGGCACAAACAGCACGGAGGCGATCGCCTGGGCGCAGGAGCGCGGGCTGGATGTGCTCATCTGTGACCATCACGAGCTGCTCGGCGAGCTGCCACCAGCGCGGGCGCTGCTCAACCCGCGTTGGGAGGGCAGCGGCTACGGCTTTCCGGACCTGGCTGCCTGCGGTGTTGTCTACAAGCTCGTCTGCGCGCTGGCGGAGCGCTGGGGCGTGGGCGGAGTAGAGGAGTTGACCGACCTGGTTGCCCTGGCAACGGTTGCCGATCTGGTCCCGATGCGCGGAGAGAACCGCGTGCTGACGGCGATGGGGTTGGAGCGCATCAACCGGCAGCCGCGCGCCGGCATTGCCGGGCTGCTCCACTGCAGCGGGCTCGAACCCGGGAGCGTGGGGGCAGCGGAGGTAATCTTCTCGCTCGCCCCGCGGCTCAACGCAGCCGGGCGCCTTGGAGATGCCCGCCGCGCCGTGGAGCTGCTGCTGCAGTCCGATACCGGACTCGCCTTCCGCATTGCCCAGGAGCTGGAGTGCGAGAACTTCCGCCGTCGAGCGCTCGCCGAGCAGGTCTCCGCGCAAGCCTTTGCGCGGGCGGAGGAGCTGCTCGCCCAGGGACGCCGCTCGGTGGTGCTGTATGACCCGAACTGGCATCCGGGCGTGCTCGGCACCGCTGCAACGCGCATTGCCGAGCGCTTCCGCGTGCCGGTGGTGCTGCTGAGCGATGTTGGGGGATTCCTCAAAGGCTCTGCCCGCAGCGGTGGGGCGGTGAATCTGCTCACGTTGCTTGCCTCCTGCAGCGCGCATCTGTACGAGTACGGGGGGCATCCCTTCGCTGCCGGGGTGGTGCTCCGACCGGAGCAGTTGGAGCCGTTTGCAGCGGCACTGGAACAGGCAGCCTGCCAGGAGCAGGTCCAGCCCGCCGAGCTCCCCGAGATGTTCGTGGATGCCCAACTGGAGCTGGTGGAGATCACCCCACGCTTCCTTGCGCTGCTGCGCCGCATGGAGCCCTTCGGCTACGGCAACTACCGCCCGGTCTTCCTCACGCATGGGGTAACGCTGCGACCGTGCAACGGCAACAGTTGCCGCGTTCACCAAGGCAGTGTACAGCTCTCGGCGCAGTTGATGCTGGAGCCGGCAATCGTGGCGAACGCTACCCGAGAGGCGGGGGCTGCCAAGACAGTGAGCATCTTCTACACCATCACCGAGCAGGGTCGGACGGGCGAACAGCCCGGGCTGCCACTGTTGCGGATCTACGACGTCTGCCCGGATTCGGCACAGCCGTGCGTGAAGTAGCCCAGGAGTGGTACGAGGAGCTGCTCCGGCTGCAACGGCAGCAGCCGCCAGATGCCCGTGCAGCGCTGCGTCGGCTGTTGCGGGAGCTCGTTGCGGCGGGTTCGGCTCGGTGGAAGCTGCCGGCGGAGCTGTCCGGGGCAGCTCGGCTGTGCGTGCTGGGGGAGCTCGAAGGTTGCCCCGCACCGCTGCGCTCGGCGATGGCAGCGCTGTGGGAATGGCTCCACCGACGGCGTCCTGAGGAGGGTGCGGCACCGCTGCCGGAAGCCATCTCGACAGTGGCGCACTGGATCCACTGCTTGACGGGCGCGGAGGCTCCGGAGGAGCTCACGCGGGCGGGACTCTTCCCGCTGCTGGAGCAGAGAGCGGAGCTGGAGTTCCACGCGGTGGTTCGTTCGGTGCGGGCGGATTCGGCAACATTGTGGCTGCAGAGGACCGATGGCGTCCCGCTCCGCTTGCGCTGCTTTGCACCCTGGGATGCGCTGGTGGGGCTGTTGTGGAGCGGTGCAACAGTGCGCGTTGTCCGGGCACGGCGGTTGGGAAGGTACACCGCAGCGGTGGATGCAACGGGGTTGCTCGTTGTAGAGCCGGAGCGGCTGCTCGATGTGACCGAGGTGGCGGCGCTCTTGCAACGGCGCAACAACGTTGTCGAACGCGTCCTTCTGCGGCGGATGTTCGGTGGGGAGCCCTCGGCAGCGGCGCTGCGCGGATGGCTCATCAACGCCTGCTTCGATGAGTGGCTCAGCGACCCGAACTGCTCTGTGGAAGAGGCGCTGCAGCGGGCAGTGCAGGCGCGACCGCTGAGCTTCCTTGCCGTCTGGGTGCGTGAGGGGCGCTCGGCGACGTTTTGGGAGGAGCTGCGCGCGGAGTGTCAGAGCTTTCGGCAGCGATTACAGCCCTTGATCGAGCGGCTCCGCCGTTTGCCCTTCCTCATCGAGCCGGCATTTATAGCGCCCGACTCCGGACTGCAAGGGCGCATGGATGTCCTGTGGCTGACGCCAGAGGGGATGCCCCTGGGCATTGTGGAGCTGAAATCCGGCACCCCGCCGCAGAGCCACGCCTGGGCAGAGCATCGAGCACAGCTGCTCTGCTACGACCTTCTGCTGCGGGCAACCACGCGGCAGCGGGTGCATCAGCTCTTTCTCTTCTACGCGCGCGATGCAGAGGCGCCGCTGCGGCAACTGCGTCCGGCAACGCGGGAGCTTGCCCAGGTGGTGCTGCAGCGGAATCGCCTGGTGGTTGCTGAGCGACAGCTCCTCTCCGGTGCGCTCACGCTGGGGGCGCTGCTGCAGGCGGCGCAAGCGGAGCCGGTGCCGGAGGGACTCCAGGCTGCCTGGGAGCAGCTTTCGGAGACGGAGCGGGAGTATGCAACCGAGCTGCTGCGCTTCCTTGTGCGCGAACACTGGAGCGCGGGCAGAACATGGGCACAGCGGACGCTTGAGCCGGGGGAGCATTCCGGAGAGCTCTTGACCGGACTGGTGCTGGAGCCGGAGGCAAGCGATTGGCAACGCCGCCATCTGCTCCTCCGGCGTGCAGATTCCACGCCCGTGCCTTCGGCGCTCCGGCGCGGGGATCTGGTGCTGCTCTCCCCGATGGGTCCCCAAGGCAGGGAGCAGCCCGTGCTCAAGGGCACGCTCCAGTGGATCGAGCCGGAGAGGCTCTGCGTGAGCCTGCGCAATAAGTACGTGCCGTTGCAATGGCTGCAGCGCTGGGAGCGCTGGATGCTGGAGGCGGATCCGGGCGACCAATTCCTGGAGGCGCAGTGGCAAGCGCTGTGGGAGTTCCTGCGCGCCGAACCCGAACGTCGGCAGCGCTTGTTGGGAATGCTCCCGCCGCGCAGCCGTACCTATTCGGGTGCGCTCCCGGCAGCGGCAACCGAGGAGCAGCGCCACATCCTGCACAAGGCGCTCTCGGCGCTCGACTACGTGCTCATCCAGGGACCGCCGGGCACGGGGAAGACCACCTTCATTGGGCGTTGGCTGGTGCGCCTGTTCCTGGAGCAGCCCGATGAGCAGCTTCTGCTGCTGGCGTACACCAATCGCGCAGTGGACGAGCTCTGCCGCGTGCTTGCCGAGGAGGGCATTCCCTTCGTGCGGTTCGGTGTGCGCGAAGCGACGGCGTATCCGGAGCGCCTGCCCGTGACGCTGGCACAGGAGGGCGGACTGCATGGGCTCTGGAACGAGCTCCAGCGCAGTCGGGTCGTTCTCGCAACGGTTGCAACGGCGGTGGGGACTCCGGAGCTGTTCGCGCTGAAGGAGTTCTCCACGGTCATCGTGGACGAAGCTTCGCAGCTTCTGGAGAGCCACCTCATCGGGATTCTGTGCCGGGTGCCGAGAGCTGTGCTCATCGGTGATGAGCGCCAGTTGCCGGCGATCGTGCAGCAATCGGCTACGGAGGCGCAGGTGCGTTCGGAGCGGCTCCGGCAGCTCGGCATCGAGAGCTTTGCAGTATCGCTGTTTGAGCGTCTGCTACGGCAGTGCATCCGCAACGGATGGGGGCATGCGTACGGGATGCTGCGTCGGCAGGCGCGCATGCACGTGGTACTGCAGGAGTTCCCCAGCCGCTTCTTCTACGGTGGCAGGTTGGAGAGCGCCGGAATGCCGCATCAGCAGCAGCCGCTGCTGCCGTGTGCCCGAGCTCCACAAACGCAGTTGGAAGCCCTCCTTGCCCGCCATCGGCTCATCTTTGTGGCATCGGAGGCGGAGCCGCACCATCGGCATCTCCATTCTGCCGAGGCACATGCCGCTGCGGCTCTTGCAGAGGCGCTGTGGCGGCTGTGGGCTCCCCGCGAGGAGGAGCTGCCGCAGTGGCTGGGGATCGTCACCCCCTTCCGTCTGCAGGCGCATGCGATTCGGAGCCTCCTGCCGCTGCCGCTCCAGAGGGCGCTGACGGTGGATACGGTCGAACGCTTCCAGGGCAGTCAGCGCGAGATCGTGCTCGTCTCGCTCGCTGTGCACAGGGTGCAGCAGTTGCGCTGGCTCTACTCCCCGGTGCGCTTCCCCGATGGGAGCTTGGTGGACCGCCGGCTCAACGTCATGCTGACCCGTGCGCGGCAGCAACTTGTGCTCCTGGGGTGCCCTACGGCGCTGCAGGGGAGCTTCCTGTACGAGCAGCTTCTGCGGCACATCCGTCAGCGGGGCTGCTGGGTGCCGATCGCGCAGGTGCATGCGCTCGACGCTACACCGTGTGCGCCCTAACTTTGCACTGGTCAACGGCAGTGCACCGATGGAGCATCCCGAACGCATCACGGTGCTGGATTTCGGTTCGCAGTACACGCAGCTCATTGCCCGCCGGATCCGAGAGTGCGGCGTCTATGCCGAGATTCTGCCATACTGGACCTCGGCAGAGGAGCTGCGCCGTGCCGCGCCCGCAGGGATTGTGCTCTCGGGTGGACCGGCAAGCGTGTACGCTGAGGGTGCCCCGCATCCGGACCCGCAGGTGTTCTCGCTGGGCATCCCGCTGCTGGGCATCTGCTACGGGCTGCAATTGCTGGCGTTCCATCTGGGTGGGGAGGTCTCCCGTGCGGCGCGGCGCGAGTACGGGCGGGCACAGCTCTACATCACCGCAGCCGAGGACCTCTTCGCCGATATCCCCAACCCCACGACCGTGTGGATGAGCCACGGGGATGCCCTCACACGCCTGCCCGAGGGCTTCGAGTGCATTGCCTACACGGAGAACTCGCCGATTGCTGCCATTCGCGACCGGCAGCGCCGCCTGTGGGGCGTGCAGTTCCATCCCGAAGTGGAGCACACCGAGCACGGGCGCCAGATGCTGTGGAACTTTGCCCGCCGCATCTGCGGCTGCCGAGGCGAGTGGACCCCGGAGGCGTTCATCGAGCGCAGCATCGAGGAGATTCGTAGCACGGTCGGACGCGACGGCGTCATCTGCGCGCTCAGCGGTGGGGTGGACTCGACGGTGACGGCGGTGCTCATCCATCGGGCAATCGGAGAGCAGCTCCACTGCATCCACATTGACACTGGGCTGATGCGCGCCGGGGAGAGTCAGACCGTTGTTCGGCTCTTCCGCGAGCACTTCCACATTCCGCTGCAGGCGCTCGATGCCGGGGAGCTCTTCCTGGAGCGGCTGCGCGGGGTGACCGATCCGGAGCAGAAGCGGCGCATCATCGGGCACACCTTCATCGAGCTGTTCGAGCGCGAGGCGGCGCGCTTTCCCGATGCCCGCTGGCTGGCGCAGGGGACGCTCTATCCGGACGTGATCGAATCCACCTCGGTGCGCGGACCGTCGGCAACCATCAAATCGCACCACAACGTGGGCGGATTGCCTGAGCGGATGAATCTGCGCCTCCTGGAGCCGCTGCGCGAGCTCTTCAAGGATGAGGTGCGGGCGATTGGGCGCGCGCTGGGGGTGCCGGAGTGGTTCCTGCGGCGCCATCCCTTCCCAGGTCCGGGATTGGCAATCCGCATCCTCGGGGAGGTCACCCCAGAGCGGCTGGAGCTGCTGCGCCGCGCCGACGCTATCTTCGAGGAGGAGCTGCACCGGGCAGGGCTCTACGACCAGGTCTGGCAGGCATTTGCTCTGCTGCTGCCGGTGCGCAGCGTCGGCGTCATGGGCGATGAACGCACCTACGAGTACGTCTGTGCGCTCCGTGCGGTGGTCTCCAGCGATGGGATGACCGCCGACTGGGCACGGCTGCCGGAGGAGCTGTTGGCGCGCGTCTCCAATCGCATCATCAACGAGGTGCGCGGCATCAACCGCGTGGTCTATGACATTTCGAGCAAGCCACCGGCAACGATTGAGTGGGAGTAGCTCGAGAGACCCCATGGCGAAAGAGGTGTACGGGCGGGTGCTCGGCAGTGGCAAACGCATCGCCATCGCTGTGGCGCGCTGGAATTCGATGGTGACGGAGCGGCTGCTCTCGGGGGCGCTGGTAGCGCTGCGCCAGCACGGCGTTGCCGAAGAGGATGTGCACGTGGCATGGTGCCCAGGGAGCTTCGAGCTGCCACTGCTGGTGCAGGAGCTGGCGCGCTCCGGACGCTACGATGCGGTCATTGCGCTGGGGGCGATCGTTCGTGGGGAGACGCCGCACTACGAGTACATCGCCGCGCAAGCGGCTTCGGGCATCGCACAGGCGGCGCTGCAGACCGGCGTGCCGTGCATCTTCGGCGTGCTGACGGCGGAGACCCTTGCACAGGCGCTCGAGCGTGCCGGAGGCAAACATGGCAACAAGGGCGAGGAAGCCGCCCGCAGCGCGCTGGAGATGGCGGACGTGCTTGCACAACTGCGCCATCAGCCATGAAGTGGGGCAGCGGTGCGCTGCTCCTGGCGCTGCTGACGCTGCAGGCGCAGGAGGTTCCACGGATTGAGCGCTGGGAGCTCCATACCTCGCTGCGGAGCATTCGGGCAATTGCGCCGGATTCCCAGGGTTTCTGGGCAGCAACTTCGGGCGGGCTCTTCGCGTACGAGCGCAGGAGCGGGGAGCTCCGTCCCCTGCGCCGCACCGAGGGGCTGCTGGTGCAGGACCTGACCGCCGTAGCGGTGGACGGGCGCAGCGGTGTCGTCGTTGCTGGCAGCTTCGATGGCATCCTGGAGGTGTCCCTGCCGGAGGGCTCCTGGAAACACGTGGTGGATATTGCCATCGAGCCGGGATTGCCGCAGCGCCGCATCAACAGCATCGCCATCGAGCAGGGGCGGGCGTACGTGGGGACGGCTTTCGGCATCGTAGTGCTGGACCTGGCAACGCAGACCATTCTGGCGAGCCTGCGCCGTATCGGTACGCTGCCACTGAATACGCCGGTGGCGTCGCTCCTGCTGTGGCAGGATAGCCTCTGGGTGGGCACCACCCAAGGGGTGTGGGTCGCACCGCGGGTGCAGCGCGCCGATAGCCTGCGCTTGCCGCAGCTCTGGCGCCAGATTGGGGAGCTGGATTCTATCCGGGCGCTCCAGGTACTGCCCGAAGGCATCCTCATCGTCGCCGCGCGCACGGTTCAGGAGTATTCGCAGGGGCAGTTGCGCGCGGTGCTGGAGGCACCGGCTCCGCTGGTGGGAGCAGTTCGGACGGCTTCGGGAGCGCTCTACTGGGCATCCGCACGCGAACTCTGGCAGGAGTACCCGCAACGGCGTCCGGTGGAGCTCCCCCTGCAGGCAACAATCACAGAGCTCCGCTGGGCTCCGTGGGAGGATGCCGAAGGCTGGGTCCTTGTAGGACTGGAGGGGCAGGGTGTGGCGATGGTGCGCCAGGGCGATTTCCAGCGCCTGCTGCAGCCGAACACACCGCACACGAATGTGCTCACCGACTGTGTGCTGACCGAAGAGGGCGAGCTCTGGTGCGCTACCGACCGCACGGAAGCCGGGCGCGGATTGGCGCGCTACGAGCATGGGAGCTGGCAAGCGTACGTTGTCGAGCAGCTTCCGGAGTTGGGGTCGAACGGATACCATCGGGTGCTGGCTCGCGGACGTGAGCTCTGGGCTGCGAACTGGGGCAGGGGCTTGCTCCGCATTGTGCCGACGGATACGGGGGTGCAGCTCCAGCGCTTCGACACTGCTGCCGGCATCGTTGGGATTCCGGCTGACCCGCGCTTCGTGCCCATTGGAGGCTTGGCGCTCGATGGTGAGGGTGCCCTCTGGGCAGTCTGCCACTGGTGCGGCACTGCTGCTCTGCTGCGGTGGAGCGAACGCGAAGGCGTACGCCCCTTCCTGACAACTCTGCCGCTGGAGCAGCGGCGGAACAATGCGCTGTTGGTGGACCGATTCGGCACGAAGTGGCTGGGCTCGCTGGTGGGCGATGGACTTTTCTACTTCCGCGAAGCCCAGGGCACAGCCGGTGAGGTGCTCGGGCGGCTGACCACAAGCACTACTGCGCTGCCCAGCAATATCATCTATGCCCTGGCGCAGGACCGGGAGGGCATGCTCTGGGTGGGAACTCCGGCAGGGGTGGGCGTTGTTCTCAACCCCGAGGCAGTGCTCTGGGGAACACAGCCCGTGGTGCGGAACGTGAGCCTGCTGCGTGAGCAAGCCGTTTACGCAATTGCAGTGGATGTTGCCGACAACAAGTGGCTGGCAACCGACTCCGGCATCTGGATCGTAACGCCGGATGCAACGGCAGTGTTACTGCGGCTGACAACGCAGAACTCGCCGCTGCCCAGTGATGAGGTGCGCTCCCTCTTCATCGAGCACCGAAGCGGTCGGGTCTACGTGGGAACTCGCGCTGGTGTAGCGATCCTGTGGAGCTCAATGAGGGCGCCGGCATCTGTCCCTGCGATAGAGTGCTTCCCGCAACCCTTTCTGCCGGAGCGTGACCAGCTCCTGACCATTGATGGGCTAGGGGAGCGCAGCGCCGTGCGCATCCTGACCCTGGAAGGGCTTCAGGTCCGCGCCTTCCAGACCGAAAGCCGAACAGCCTACTGGGATGGGCGAAACGACCAGGGGGAGCTCGTACCCGCCGGCGTCTACATTGTAACGGCGACCTCGCTCACCAGCGGGCAAACAGCGCAGGCGAAGGTGCTGCTCGTGCGCCCGTAGCCGAGGTGGCGGCATATGCGGAACGATGCAACCGATGGGCTGATGAAGAGCAGCAACCTCGTATATTTGCTGCAACCAATCGGTGGACCGATGTTATACAACCGGCAGGTGCTCTCATGACGCGAGCGTGGCAAGCTACTGTGGCACTGCTGTGCGGAGTGCTTCTGCAGGGGAGCCTTTCCGCCCAGGATGTCTGCTTCCAGCGCTTCAAGAACAGCAATGTCGGGACAGAGTTCTGGTTCTCCTTCCCGCCCTGCTACGAAGAGGTTTTCGGGGGAGCACAAAACAATGTCGTCGTCTACATCGCCTCGTGGGCGCGCGGGAAGGTGCGCATTGAGGTTCCAGGCAAAGGGTTCTTCCGGGAGGTCTACACCATTCCCAACGATGTGCTGGAGGTTGTACTCTCCCCGGCAAACGGGCAGCCCTATACGAAGTCGCCAACCGGGGATGCGCCCTCGGAGGACCAGGTCTGGCGCGGTGCAGGGGTGCACATTGTCTCGGATGTCCCCATCGCCGTCTACGGTGTGACGCGCTTTGTGTACACGACCGACGCCTTCATGGTGATCCCGAAGGAGATGCTCGGCACCGAGTACGTGGTGGCATCCTACCCGGATATGTCCGCGATGTACCCGGGCTACTACCTCCCCTCGGAGACCATGATTGTGGCGACGGAGGATAACACGGAGGTCATCTTCACCCTTGGCGGAAATCAGTACACGCGCACTCGCGGAGGTATGCGCCCGGGGCAGACGAAGCGGTGGACGCTCTTCAAGGGAGATGTCATTGCTATCAGCAGCTACGGTCCGGAGGCGGATCTGAGCGGGAGCCGAATCCTCGCAACAAAGCCGGTGGCGGTGGTCTCGGGCAATCAGTGTGCGAACGTGCCCACCTCGATGCGCTGGTGCGACTTCATCGCCGAGATGGAGATTCCGGTCTACGCCTGGGGCAAGACCTACTTCGTCACGCCCATCTTTGGCTCAAACCGCATGCGGAACCAGAATTCGGTCATCCGCATCTTCGCCAAGGAGCCCAACACAACGGTGTATATGGACGGGCAGGAGTATGCTGTCATCCCGAAGGGGTTCGGCGGGTTGCGCAATGAGGCATGGCTGGATATAGAGGACCCCGACCCCAGCGGACCGCGCCCGATCGTCTTCTCTGCCGATAAGCCCATCTACGTCGTGCAGTACAACAAGGGGCAGGAGACCGATCCACCGCAGCCGACCGATCCCTTCCAGATGGCGCTGCCCTCCTTGGAGCAAGCTCAAACGCACGTGATCTTCTGCACCCCCGGAGCACGCGGCGGAATCTATAGCTTCCCACGCAACTTCATCAACTTTGTGTTCCCGCTCAATCCCGATGGCACGTTGCCGGTAGACCTGGAGTTCGGCGAGATGGTCGGGGGGCAGTTGGTCTGGACCCCGATTCGCTCCAAGTTTGGTCCCAACATCACCGGAGTCTTTGCCGGACAGTACCAGGGGCGGCGCTGGGGCTTCAAGCTGTTGGTGCTCCCGGGCAATGGAGTCTACCAGATCCGCTCCCGCAGCGGGCAGAACCCCTTCATGGCGTATTCGTACGGGGGCTCGGACTACGACTCCTATGGCTTTGTGACGACGATGGCGTTTGGGAAGATGCTCCCACCGCAGGATACGATCCCGCCGCTGGTGACCTGGACGCTTGGCTGCAACGGAGCAGCCGAAGGGCTGGCAGTTGAGCGTCCGGCAGAGGGCTCCATCCGCAGCAACTTCGCCAACGTGTACCTGGACCCGGATGTGAGCTTCAACTACAGCCTGACCTTGCTGGACCAGATCATTCCGGGGACTACTTCCGCGGTGCGCTGGCGGCTGGATGTGATTGACCCGACCCAGCCTGCCCGTGCCCGAGTGGTCTTCATTGACCGCAAGGGCAACGATACCTGCATCACTGCCGAGTACCTGCCTTTCCGCGCAGAGATGAACCCGGGGAGGCTCGACTACGGGCTCTTGAAGGTGGGGCAGAGCCGGCAGATGACGCTCACAATCAGCAATCCGCTCACCTACGCCATTACGCTGACAGAGATTCGGCTCAAGCAGGGCAACCAGGGCTTTGCCTTCACCGTGCCGCCGACGGTGCCGCTGGTGCTACAACCGGGCGAACAGCGTGAGTACACCGTGCGCTTCACCGCAACACAACAGGGGACCTTTGTGGATTCGGTCGGGTTCGGCAATGAGTGCGAATTCCGCTACTGGACCGAGCTCCGAGCCCAAGTGGGCGAACCGGTCATCAGCGCAACCGATTATGACTACGGCGCCGCCGTGCCCGTGGGAACGGAGGTGCCGGGATGGATTCAAGTGCGCAATGAGGGCTCGGTGGACCTGGTCATCACTGGCTACACGGGTCCAAGCGATCCGGCGACCTTCCGCTTGGTGAACTGGCCGACGATCTCACCGGCGACGCCGTTGGTGGTGCGCCCAGGTGCATCGGTCACGCTGCAGGTGAACTTCGCCCCTTCGGCACCTCAGGCGTATAGCGATGCCATTGTGTTTCACAGTGACGCTATGCGCGTGGATAGCGTCTCGCTGCTGCAAGGGCGGGCGGTGCGCGCAGAAATTTCCGCACAGGGCTATGACTGGGGTCGGCGCCGCATCGGGCGCGGTCCCTACGATGACGGCGGAAGGAGTGGCGTACTCGTGCGCAACGTCGGCACCCAGACGCTGACGGTGACGAACGCGGTCCCATCCGGTCCGACCACCGGTTTCCTGTATAATCCCGGCGACTTCGTGGGGCTGACGCTTGGACCGGGCGAGCAGCGCTTGGTGCCTGTGCGGTTCGACCCGCAGCAGACGGGCTACTACCAGGTACGGCTCACGCTGGAGAACACGACGGGCGTGCCGGTGACGGTGACGCTCAGCGGTGTGGGGATCGTCCCGCGCGTGCGCATGACCCCACAGGTGGACTTCGGCACGACCTTGGTCAATGCGCCGACGCCGAACCGCGGCACCGTCACGATTGAATGCCTGGAGTGGGAGTTCCAGGATGCTCTCACGATCGCGGACATCCTGGCACAGCCTCCGGGGAGCGTGAGCGAAAACCTTGCCGCCTTCGGCACCTTGGGCTTCCGCTACGATAAAGCCGCGTTGGGGTTGCCGCGCGTGCTCCAGCCCGGAGAGCAGCTCACCTTCGATGCGGAGTTCGTGGCACAAGCAGCCGGACCGGTGCAAGCGACGTTGCGGCTGCAGAGCGATGCGGAGAACAACGACGAAGCGGTGTGCGTGTGGCTGGGCAATGGCATCACGCAGGGCTTGCAGTTGATTGGTGCCAGCACCGTGGTGTGCGCGGGCACAACGGGCGAGCTCGTGGCAGCAGTGCAGAACACGGGCACGGCTCCAATCACAGTCCAGGAGATTCGGCTGGAGAACGCAACTCCAGGGGCAACCTTTGCGCTGGCTCCTACGGCACCGCAGACGCCCTTCGATTTGCAGCCCGGCGAGCGGCGCGATATCCCGGTCACCTTCTCTGTGCCGCAAGCCGGCAACTATTCAGTGGAGGTGGTCGTGAGGAACTCCAGCTCCGACCGTCCCGAGCTCCGCGCCCAACTGAGCGTAGAAGCGCGCTCCTTCCAGCGCACCTTCCAGATCTCCGGCGGTCCCTGGGCGCGCGTTGCGGGAGACCAGTTCTGGGTGCCCATCGAGCTGCAACCGGGGCAGGACCTGACGTTGGCGAACATCACGCAACTGCAGGTGCGGATACGCTTCGACGGGACGGTTATCGGTCCTGATGTGGCAAGCCTTCGGCTGGGTCCGGCTGCAGCGGGGATGCAGGTGGTCAACCCCGTTCTGCGCAGCGGTGAGCTGGAGTTCACCCTGCAGGCACAACCCGGGCAGCGCTTTACGGGACAGCCTGGTGAGCTGGCACGAGTGCTCTTCACGGCATACCTGGGGCTGAATACCCAGAGCCGCATTGACCTGCTCGTTGAGGCACCGGGCAATGAGTGCGTGCGCTTCGATGCGCTGGGGAGCGGCTTCCAGCTCTTGCCGGTGTGCGTGATGGAGCTGCGCCGGGTGCGGCTCAGCGCGCAGGGCTACAGTCTGAGCGAAGTGCATCCACAGCCGCTGCCTCGGGCGATGGGCGCGGAGATCGAGTTCTCCATCGGCATGACCGGGCAGACCGAGCTGGCTGTCTACAATACGATGGGCGAGCGCGTGCTCACGCTGGTCAGTGGTGTGATGGAGCCGGGCGTCTACCGGGTGGGGCTGCCTGTGGAGCAGCTCGCTCCGGGCGTGTACTTCTACCGGCTGCAATCGGGTCCGTACGCGGAGATTCGGCGCTTCGTCGTGGCGCAGTAAGCGCTGCAACAGATGGAGAAATGGAACTGCCCGCCCCGTCGCGGGGCGGGCAGTTCTGTTGTGGGCGCAAGCGTGTGGGCTTACTCCATCGAAAACCCCTTAAAGGCCAGGTCCAGGCGCGTCGCCCCCGAGGCAACCAGGTGGGGTGGTTGAAAGGCGGAGATCGGTACCAGTCCACCCGTGACCAGTTGCGCATCGCTGGAGAAGGTGATCACGCCCGCCTTCCTCGCGGGCAAAGGGATCCTCGGCGACTTCGCGCTGAAACTGCTCCAGTCCCTCACGCACCGACTGGATGGGCGCGCCCTCCATGCTGCCCGAGGTATCAAGCAGCAGGTAAACCGGCAGGTGACGTTCGCCGGAGGTGTTTGAACAGCCGCCCATTCCGGAACATTGCTCTGGGTAGTCATCGGTTTTCCTCCTTCGTTTGAAATGACAGGTCGTTCTTCCCCGCAGGTATGCAACCCGCCGGCCGCCAGACCGGCGTTAGTAACCCAAATGAAATTGGGCAACCAGGCCGAGTAAGCCTGGAGATAGGTTCGAACTCAAAGGCGCCGGTCGTTCACCTCCCTTCCCTTGTTGCCCCGGTAGTGGTTGTCCCTCAACGTGGGGCAGGCGGTGGAGGCCACGTAGATGCCATCATCACCGTTGCCAGTACACTCGTTACTGCGGGCCACGCCGCCTGCGTTGCCGAAGTAGGCGATGCCACTCCACTCGTTCTCCCGGCAGATGTTGCCTTCCAGGGTGGGCTGGGCCTGCTCGTTTACCTCGATGCCGTGGAGTCCGTTGGCGGTGCAGAGGTTGTTTCGAGCCGTCCCGCTTGCGCTGCCGAAGTAGGCGATGCCGTCCCCCTTGTTCTCCCGGCAGATGTTGCCTTCCAGGGTGGGCTGGGCCTGCTCGTGTACCACGATGCCGTGGAGTCCGTTGGCGGTGCAGAGGTTGTTTCGAGCTGTCCCGCTTGCGCTGCCGAAGTAGGCAATGCCACTCCACTCGTTCTCCCGGCAGGTGTTGCCCTCCAGGGTCGGCTGGGCCTGCTCGTTTACCCCGATGCCGCGGAATTTGTTGGCGGTGCAGAGGTTGTTTCGAGCTGTCCCGCTTGCGCTGCCGAAGTAGGCAATGCCGGACTGCTTGTTCTCCCGGCAGGTGTTGCCCTCCAGGATCGGCTGGGCCTGTTCATCCACATAGATGCCGTGATACTCGTTGCCCACGCAGGTGTTCTGCCGGGCGGTGCCAGCCGCACTGCCAAAGTAGGCGATGCCAGCCTCCTTATTCTCCTGACAGGTGTTGCCCTCCAGGGTTGGCTGGGCCTGTTCATCCACGTAGATGCCGTCATACTCGTTGCCCACGCAGGTGTTCTGCCGGGCGGTGCCAGCCGCACGGCCAAAGTAGGCGATGCCAGCCTCTTTATTCTCCTGACAAGTGTTGCCCTCCAGGGTGGGCTGGGCCTGCTCGTCCACGGAGATGCCGTGCTTCTTGTTGCCCACGCAGGTGTTCTGCCGGGCGGTGCCAGCCGCACTGCCAAAGTAGGCGATGCCAGCCTCCTTATTCTCCTGACAGGTGTTGCCTTCCAGGGTGGGCTGGGCCTGCTCGTATATCCCGATGCCGTAGAATTTGTTGGCGGTGCAGAGGTTGTTTCGAGCCGTCCCGCTTGCGCTGCCGAAGTAGGCGATGCCGGACCGCTTGTTCTCCCGGCAGGTGTTGCCCTCCAGGGTGGGCTGCGCCTGCTCGCCCACGGAGATGCCGTGCTTCTCATTGCCCACGCAGGTGTTCTGCCGGGCGGTGCCAGCCGCACGGCCAAAGTAGGCGATGCCAGCCTCCTTATTCTCCTGACAGGTGTTGCCTTCCAGGGCGGGCTGGGCCTGGTCGCTTACCCCGATGCCGTGGAATTCGTTGGCGGTGCAGAGATTGCTTCGAGCCGTCCCGCTTGCGTTGCCGAAGTAGCCGATGCCGTTCTGCTTGTTTTCCCGGCAAGTGTTGCCTTCCAGGGCGGGCTGGGCTTTCCCACTCACTCGGATACCCATCCCTGCATTCCGTAAAGCCACACACTCTCTGACATCCCCGCGAGCCGTCCCATAGAGCCACAGCCCGCTACCGCCGCGCTGGTTCGCCTCATCCCAGACGCCCCCTGTGAACAGGCAACGGTAAAACTGCACTTCCCCCTTGTTTGCCCGGACCGCATCGCCCCACTTGGTTCCCTCGTGCACAAAGGCCAGGTCTCTGGCGCTGAACAGCCCATCTCCTGAGAATTCCACCACGCACCCCTCGCCGTCACAGACGATGCGAGTGGTCTCCATGCCCTCCCCAATCAGCGTCAAGGGCTTATCAATTACTAAAGGGTGTTTCAGGCGATGGATGCCGGCTTTCAGATAGATGGTGGCGCCCGACCGGACCTTTTGGACCGCTTCCTCCAGGCTGTGAAAGTCACCACTACCATCGGGCGCGACCACCAGTGCCCCTGGTGGGATCGAGACGGTGGGCGGTATCCACTGCGCCACCACCGGCACCTCCAGCGTCTCGCTGGCGGTCAGCAGTTTCAACGTCGTCCGCAGCGCGCCACCGGATGCCAGGGGCTTCACCTCTACCCGGATGCGGGTGACACCTGCCCCAAACTGCTGTGGCGTCACCCACACCTGGTCGCTATCCACTACCACCTGGCCGGGGCCGCCCTGCACCTCGAACTCTGCGGTAGCCCCCTGGTCCGGAGACAGCACCCCCAGGTCCAGGCGTTCCACGCTGGCCCTCAGACGTTTGGGAGGTGGCGGCGACCCTTCGTTCCGGACCACCGTATCCACGGCTAACAACACCGGCGCCTCCGGCAGGCCGCGCAATATCAGGGCTTCCACCGTAGCATGGCGGTTATCCTCGGAGGGTTGCTCCCGTAGCGCCGTCAGCAGTTGGCTCCAACGCTTCAGTTCCTCCAGGGCGGCTGGGTCGGATTCCAGGTCAACGCCCAGCAGTAAGGTGCGCAATTGGGCCTCACTCACCCGTGACCCGCGCGCCACCAGCCTTGCCAGACTGCCCAACAAGGGGATTAGTTGGTTCAACGCCTCACTGGAAAGGCGACGGGTCATAGACGACTCACTGGCTGTCTTTCCTAATCATCGTCTGCAGCTGAGAGGCCTTGTCTTGAGCGCGTTGCTCTGTCGAAGACCTCCTGGGATGATAGAACAGGAGGAGCCATGATGGGGTCGCGGAAGGGGGGATCGTCATGAAACCGCCGCAACTGCTGAGGTTTGCCCAAATGGACTATCGGGGGCTGGAGGACCTGTTGGCCAGCTCTGCCGAGCTGAGGGTCGCTTTGGGCTTGGAGTCGGTGCCGGACCATTCGACGCTCCACTGGTTCATGGCGACGACCCTGCGGCTGTTCCGGAGGCGTTCCCGGCGGGAGACGGTAGCCGTGGATGCCACGGGCTTTTCCCGGCGTCCGGCCAGCCACTACTACATGAGACGTCCAGCGAGGCGGTTCCTGATGTTGTCGATGGTCGTGTGGGTCCGACCCCAGGTCATCTGTGCCCAAGGGGTTCGGGCCGGCCCCGGGAGCCCGTCTCGGTTGCTCCCGCCGTGGGTCCAGGAGACGGTGCGTCATGGAGCCGTCCGGCGTCTGTTGGCCGATGCCGACTACGATTCCGAGCCGACCCATCGATGGCTCCGGGAGGAGCAGGGTATCGAGAGCATCATCCCGGCCACGGGGTGCTGTCCCGGACGGGACCGGACCCTCTACCGGCGTCGGATGCAACGCTATTTCCCCCGCCGGAAATACGGTCGGCGGTGGATCGCCGAGACGGTCGCTTCGGTCCTCGAGCGGAAATTTGGAGAGGCCCTGGCGACCCGCCGCTGGTGGCAACAGGTCAAGCAGGCTTTCCTGCGGGGTTTGGTCTACAACCTTCGGCGGACCGTTGTGGTGGCGGGGATTTTTTCGCGTCTCTGGGTTCATTGCCTCCTCCCCGTGGGGCGACGGACGTTAGAAATGCTTACGGCATCCCCACTCCCATGAGGTTTTTTGACAGAGCATCTGAGGCTTACTTGAGGTCGTAGGCAACGAAGGGCAGCAGTGCCAGGTGGCGGGCGTACTTGATTGCCTTGGCGATCCGGCGCTGCTGCACGGCGGTGACGCCGGTCAGCCGCCGAGGCAGAATCTTGCCCGATTCATTGATGAACTGCTGCAGCAGGGGGACGTTCAGGTAGTCCACCCAGCGGCTATCCCCCAGCGGATTAGGGCGCTTGCGCCGTTTGCGTTTGCGAACCGTCACTGCCATGGCTTACTCCTGCGATGTGGGTGCATTCTCGGCGTTTGAGCGGGCGCGCTGCTGGCGCAACTGCTCGCTCTTTTGCAAGCGGCGCTGGAAGCGCTCGACGCGCCCGGTCGTGTCCACCAACACCTGCTTGCCCGTGAAGAAGGGGTGGCTCTTGGAGTCGATCTCCAGCACCAGCCGGTCCTTCTTGGCGCACGAGCGCGTGACAAAGACCGTCCCGTCGGTCATCACCACTTCGACGGGGCGGTAGTATGGATGGATGCCCTTCTTCATCGCTGCGTCAGCGAGATGTCCAACGTATCCACTTCGGCAAGGTCGTTGACGCGCACGAAGCGCTCGAAGAAGCGGATGGTCCCGCGCGGAGAGCGGTAGGCTTTGATGACCTTGACCATGACGGGACCCTTGCCGCGCTGTTCGGCTTTGCGCACCTTTTCTACAAAGCTCTGTGCCTTTGCCATTGGCTTGAGGCAGAGGAGTCGTACATCAGGGCATGCGAAAATACAGCACTGGCGCAAATTGCGAAGCCAGGGGAGGGGCGTTCCGTAATTTTGCGGTCACGCCGGAGGACAAGATGTCGCGCTACCTGACGTACCAGCGGGTCTCGGACTTGCCAAAGCTGGTCGGCAAGGAGGTGGAGCTGCGCGGATGGATTGCGGACAAGACCGATAAAGGGCGGCTCTACTTCCTGCGGTTCCGTGACGGCTCGGGATTTTGCCAGTGCGTGGTGTTCCAGCCGAATGTGACGCCGGAGACCTTCGCCGCTGTCCGCGAGGTAACGCAGGAGTCCTCCGTTGTGCTGCGCGGGATTGTGCGCCAAGATGCGCGGGCGCCGGGGGGCTACGAGGTTGACGTGCGCGAGTTCCGCATTCTACAGCGGGCACAGGGGTATCCGATCACCCCGAAGGAGCACGGCGTGGAGTTCCTCCTGGAGCATCGCCATCTCTGGCTGCGCTCCCCACGCCAGCATGCGATCATGCGTGTGCGGGCAGCCGTCATCCGCGCCATCTGCGATTTCCTCGACAGCCGAGGTTTCGTACGGATTGATGCGCCAATTCTGACCGCCTCCGCGTGCGAGGGCACCACAACGCTGTTCGAGCTGGAGTACTTCGATTTGGGCAAGGCGTACCTCTCGCAATCCGGGCAGCTCTACGCCGAAGCCGCAGCGATGGCGCACGGACGGGTCTACACGCTGGGTCCCACCTTCCGAGCCGAGCGCTCCAAGACGCGCCGCCACCTGACCGAGTTCTGGATGGTCGAGCCTGAGGCTGCCTTCTTCGATTTGGAGGACGACATGGACTTGGCCGAAGACCTGGTCGAGTACATCGTGCGCTACGTGCTGGAGCACTGCGAAGCCGAGCTGCATACCCTCGGGCGCGACGTGCGCAAGTTGGAGCGGGTGCGCCGTCCCTTCCACCGCATCTCCTACACCGAGGCGGTGGAGATCATCCGCCGCAAAGGGGTCAAGCTCCATCGCAAGCTGCCCGATGGCGGGGAGGTGCTGGAGGACTTCCCCTGGGGCGAGGATTTCGGCGCGCCACAGGAGGAGGCGATCATGGAGGAGTTCGAAAAGCCGTGCATCATCCACCGCTACCCGGCAGCGGTGAAAGCCTTCTACATGAAGCGCGACCCAGACAACCCCGAGCTCGCCCTGGCGATGGATATGCTTGCCCCCGAAGGCGGAGGCGAGATCATCGGGGGGAGCCAGCGCGAGGATGACTACGACACACTCCTGCAGCGCCTCCACGAGCACAACCTGCCTGTGGAAGCCTTCCAGTGGTATCTGGACCTACGCCGCTACGGCTCGGTCCCGCACAGCGGCTTCGGATTGGGCATCGAGCGCACGGTCAAATGGATCACCGGCGCGCAGCACATTCGGGAGGTAATCCCCTTCCCGCGGATGTTGTACCGAATTGTCCCATAGCGAGCTTGAGGCGATGGACACTACGACGCCGTATCGGGATACGGCAACGGGGCAGGAGCTACAGAAAACGGGCGCCGAACAGGTGCTCTGGGACCTGCGGGAGCTGTACCCTGGAGCGGATTCCCCAGAGTTCCGCCGCGACCTGGAGGAGCTGCTGCCCCACGCCGAGCAGTTCGCCAGGCGCTGGCGCGGGCGTATTCAAGAGCTGGACCCGGAACACCTGACGGAGCTCCTGCAGGAGTACGAGCAGATTCTCGAACGTGCTGCCCGCTTACACAGCTACGTGTACCTGAACTGGTCGGTGGAGAGCCATCTGCCGCAGTGGGGAGCCCTGCTGCAGCGGGTGCGCGAGGTGGAAGCCCAGGTGGACCGGATGCTGGTGTTTGTGGTGCTGGAATGGACCGCCTGTCCGGAGGAGATTGCCGCACAGCATCTGCAGGCGCAGTCGCTCAAGCGCTGGCATTATTGGTTGTCGCACCTGCGCCAGTTTCGCCCCCATCTGCTCAGTGAGCCGGAGGAACAGGTGTTGCGCCTGACCCAACTGACCGGCAGGAGCGCCTGGGTACGCTTCTTCGATGAGCTCCACGCCTCGCTGCTGTACGAGCTGGATGGGAAGCCGTACCGCCAGCAGGAGATTTTGGCACTGCTGTACTCTCCGGACCGAGAGCTGCGGCGCCGCGCTGCGGCTGCCTTCACCCAAGGGTTGCGCCCGTACATTCGCCAGCTTGCCTTCATCTTCAACACCGTCCTGGCGGAGTGGCACACCCACATGTGCCAACTGCGCAAGTACCCGCACTGGCTGGCACCGCGCAACCTGGAGAACCATATCAGCGATGCTGCCGTGGAAGCCCTCATAGGCGCCGTCGTGGAGCGCTATGACCTGGTGGAGCGCTACTACGAGCTCAAGCGCCGGTTGCTGCGCGTGGAGAAGCTCTACGACTGGGACCGCTACGCCCCCTTGCCGGCACATTCGCGGCAATGGAGTTGGGAGGAAGCCCAGCAGAGCGTGCTGCAAGCGTATGCGGAGTTCTCTCCCGAGTTCGGGGCGATCGTGGAACAGTTCTTCCGGCAGCGCTGGATCCATGCTCCGGTGGTGCCGGGCAAGCACGGCGGTGCCTACTGCGCCTCCACCGTGCCGTCGGTGCATCCCTACATCCTGATGAACTTCACCGGCACAACGCACGATGTCCTCACGCTGGCGCACGAATTGGGGCATGGCATCCACCAGTACCTTGCCCGCGTGCACGGAATCCTGCAAGCCGATGCCCCGCTGACCCTGGCGGAGACAGCCTCCACCTTTGGGGAGATGCTGCTGTTTGAGCGGCTGTTACGGCAGGCAGATGATCCTACAGCGCGCCTTGCTCTGCTCATCGGCAAGCTCGACGATATCATCGCAACGGTCTTCCGCCAGGTTGCAATGAACCGCTTCGAGGATGCAATCCATCGGCATCGGGCACAGCACGGAGAGCTGACCGTGGAGGACTTCAGCCGCTACTGGCTGCAGACGCAGCAGCAGATGTTCCGCTCCAGCCTTGAGCTGACCGAGGACTACGGCTTGTGGTGGAGCTACATTCCGCACCTTCTGCACGTGCCAGGGTATGTGTACGCCTACGCCTTCGGCGAGCTGCTGGCATTGGCACTCTACGAGCAGTACCGGCGCGAGGGGCAGGAGATGGTCCCGCGCTACCGCGAGCTCTTGGCTGCCGGAGGGTCGCAGCCGCCGGAGCTGCTGCTGCGCCAGTTCGGCGTAGAGGTCCACAGCAAGGAGTTCTGGCGCCAGGGATTGGAGGTGGTCGAGCGCCTGATTGCCCAAGCCGAGCAATGGAGTTCATAACCACCGTGCAGCAGATGCAGCGCTACGCCGAGCAGCAGCGCTGCCAGGGACGCCGAATCGCCGTCGTCCCCACTATGGGCTACCTGCACGAGGGGCACCTGAGCCTGATTCGCCTGGCGCGCCAGCACGCCGAGGTCGTCATCACCACGCTCTTTGTCAACCCCACGCAGTTCGCCCCCGGCGAGGACTACGAGCGGTACCCGCGCGACCTGGAGCGGGACCGCCGCCTCTGTGCCGAAGCCGGCAGCGACGCGCTCTTCGCCCCCAGCGTAGAGGAGATGTACCCCGGGGGCTACACCACGCGCGTATCCGTGCTGGGGATCACGCGGAAGTTCGAAGGGCAGTTCCGACCGGGGCATTTCGATGGGGTTGCCACGATTGTGACGAAGCTCTTCCTGGCAACCAAGCCGCACGTTGCCGTCTTTGGGCAAAAGGACTGGCAGCAGACGCTGGTGGTGCGGCAGCTCATCCGCGATCTGAACTTCGACATCGAGCTCGTGGTTGCTCCAACGGTACGCGAGCCCGATGGGCTGGCGATGAGCTCACGCAACGTCTATCTCAGCGCCCAGGAGCGCCAGCAGGCGACGGTGCTGTATCGGGCGTTGCGGGCAGCGGCTGAACGCGCCGCCGCCGGCGAACGGCGCCGTCGCGAACTGGTGGCGGCGATGGAATCGGTGCTGCGCGAGGTCCCTGTCCTGGTGCTCGACTACGCCGCCGCAGCCGATGCCTACACGCTGGAGGAACCCGAACTGTTCGCCCCGGGGCAGGAGGTGGTGCTGCTCATTGCAGCGCGGCTGGGGCAGACTCGTCTCATTGACAACGAGCGTGTGCGTATACCGGAGGAGTAGCTCTGTGGCACGCCTTGGGCTGTTCCCGCTGAACATTGTGCTGCTGCCAGGCGAACAGGTGCCGCTGCACATCTTCGAGCCGCGCTACAAGCTGCTCTTTGCCCGTGTGCTGCAGGCACAGGAGGAGGTCGGCATCAACCTGCTGCTCCAGGAGCGGCTCTACGAAATTGGCTGCCGGGCACAGGTTGTCGAGGTGCTGCGCCACTACCCCGATGGGCGCATGGATGTGCTCGTGCTGGGGACGCAGCGCTATCGGGTGCTCGAACTCGATCGCTCCGCCCAACCCTACCTGCTCGGTACGGTCGAATGGTTGGAGGACCGCCCCGAGCCCGTGGAGGAGCACCTCCGCACCGAATGCCAGGAGCTGTACCAGCAACTTGTGCTGCGCCTGCGCGGCGAGAGTGCGCAGTCGGAACAGCTCTTCGAACAGCTCCAGCAGCAGGAGCTGCTCTCCTTCTGGATTGCCCAGCAGGTGGGGCTGGAACTACTGCAGCGGCAGTACCTGCTGGAGCTGCTCTCGGAAAACGAGCGCCTGCAGTGGCTTGTGGAGCACCTCAAAGCAATCCTGCCTCGGTTGGAGGCGGCCGAGGAGTTCTTCCGTCGGGTGCGCGGCAACGGGCACTTTGCCCCGTAGGTATACGACGCCGCGCAGCCCTTCGTCTTTGCAGGCAAAGTGCGCAGAGAATGGTCGAGTTTGATGCTGACACTCCCTCATGGCACGAGAGCTGTTGATCTCCGCCCTCCTGAGCGAGGTCCGTATTGCAGTGCTGGAGGAGGGGCGCCTCTTTGAACTGTGGGTGGACGAGCCGGAGCGGGAGCGCCTGGTGGGCAACATCTACGTTGGGCGCGTCAAGAAGATTGTCCAAGGGCTCAACGCCGCGTTCCTGGACATTGGACTGCCGCAGGATGCTTTCCTGCACTTTTCCGACGTTGTGGAATCGCTGGAGGGGTTGGACGCTGCCGAAGAGGATGCGGACTCGAAAGCAGCCGATGCAAAGGTTGCCGCTCCGCCGCGCCCGGTCCGAGCAACCAAGGCAAACGGTCGGAACCGGGAATATCCCACCTTCTGGACCCGCCGCTCCGGGCGGGTGACCATCCCGCTGGAGCCGCAGCAGCGGCTCATCGTGCAGGTCATGCGCGATGCCTATGCAGAGAAGGGCGTGCGGGTGACCACGCATGTGACCATCCCGGGGCACTACTTCGTGCTGGCGCCCTTCGATACGGGCATTGGGGTATCGCACAAGATCGGCGATGAGGAGGAGCGGCGGCGGCTGCGACGGCTGGTGCGCCAGCTATTGCCGGCAGAGTACGGCTGCATCGTGCGCACGGCAGCCCAAGGGCAGGATACCGAGACGCTCCAGCGCGAGCTCCGGTGGCTGCTGCAGGAGTGGAATCAGATCGAGCAGCAGGCGCGCAAGGCACGCCCGCCGCAGTTGCTGCGCCGGGAGCCGCCCCTCTACATCGAGGCGGTGCGGGAGTTTCTCGCCCCGGAGCTCCAACGCATCTTGGTGGATTCGCGCCCCATCTATCGGGAGATTCGCCAGTACCTGCAGCGCATTGTACCGCAGGAGCTGCACAAGCTGGAGCTGTACACCGACAAGGAGCCGCTCTTCGACCGCTTCGGCATCGAAGCCGAAGTCGAACGGCTCTACCAGCGCCGGGTGCCGCTGCCCGGAGGTGGCTCGATCGTCATTGACCACACCGAAGCCATGGTGGTCATCGATGTCAACGCCGGGCGGGGCATGTACGATGCCAGCCAGGAGCTCAACGCGCTGCGGACCAATCTGGAAGCTGCGCGCGAGATCGCCCGCCAGGTGCGGCTGCGCGATATCGGCGGAATCGTCCTTGTGGACTTCATCGACCTGCAGCAGGAGCGCCATCGCCAGCAGGTCTACGAGGAGCTCAAGCGCGAGCTTGCCCGCGACCGCGCCAAGACCGTCGTCTACCCCATGACCCACCTGGGGATGCTGCCCTTCACGCGGCAGCGCATCGGGCGCAGCATTGTGGAGAAGCTCAGCGAACCCTGCCCCACGTGCCAGGGCAGTGGACGGCTATACGTTGCAGCAGTGCTGCTGAACTCCATCGAGCGCTGGCTGCGCAACTTCCGCACGCATTCGCGCGAGTGGCGGCTGCGCTTGGTGGTCCATCCCCGAATTGCCCGCCAACTATGTGCAGGCATCCTCTCGCGCCGGCTCCGCTTGATGCTGCGCTACCGAGTGTGGCTGCACGTGGCGCCCGACCCGAACATGCCTGCGGACCAGTTCCGCATGATCTCGCTGCGGCGCAACCGCGACGTCACACAGGAGTACCGCTCGTAAGCCCATGCGCCGGATTACGATTCTGGGCTCGACCGGCTCCATCGGGCAGCAGACTCTGCAGGTGCTCCAACACTGGCGCCAGCGGGTGAGCATCCGCTACCTGGCAACGAACACCAACATCGAGCTGCTGGCGCAGCAGGTGGAGCGCTTCCAGCCCGTCGGGGTGGTCATCGGCGATGCACAAGCATGCCAGAGGTTCCGGCAGCTCAGCGCCTTCCGCGGGCGCATCCTCTGCGGCATCGAGGGGCTGCAGGAGGCAGCAGCCGACCCGGAGAATGACCTGGTGGTCGTAGCACTGGTGGGAGCACAGGGGATTCTGCCAACTCTGGCAGCGCTGCAGGCGGGGATCCCCATCGCCCTTGCCAACAAGGAGGTGCTCGTCAGCGCCGGAGCGATTGTGACCGAGGCAGCTCGCCGCGCGGGGGTTCCCATCCTGCCCATCGACAGCGAACACAGCGCCGCGCTGCAATGCCTCATCGGCGAACGGCGCGATGCGGTCGAACGGCTCATCTTGACGGCTTCCGGCGGTCCCTTCCGCACGCTGCCAAAGGAGCGCTTCGCCGAGATCACCGTCGAGCAAGCCCTGCAGCATCCCAACTGGCGCATGGGAGCCAAGATCACGGTGGACTCGGCAACGCTGATGAACAAGGGCTTGGAGGTCATCGAAGCGCATTGGCTCTTTGGACTGCCGCCGGAGCGGATCCAGGTGCTCATCCATCCGCAGAGCATTGTGCATGCGCTGGTGGAGTTCTGCGATGGTTCGGTCAAGGCACAGCTTGCCGTGCCCGATATGCGGCTGCCGATTGCGTACGCGCTGTCCTATCCGGACCGGGAGCCACTTGCGCTGCCAAGGCTGGAGCTGAGCGCAATTGGGAAGCTGGAGTTCGAATCGCCAGACCTGGAGCGCTTCCCCTGCCTGCGCTTGGCGTTGGAGGCGCTCCGCGCCGGAGGGACGCATCCGGCAGTGCTCAACGCCGCCAACGAAGCAGCGGTGGAGGCGTTCCTGAGCGGGCACCTGCGCTTTGTGGATATCCCCGCGGTCGTGGAAGCCGTGCTGGAGCGCATGCCGGTGAGCGCCGAGCCGGACCTGGAGACGGTGCTCGCCGCGGATGCCCACGCGCGTAGCCTTGCCCGACTTGAGATTCAGCGCCGCCGGAGCGGCATACTCAGCCCTGGGTGATGTGCCTGTAGCAAGGTGAGGAAGCCGTGCAAGAGCTGCTGTATTTTCTGCTGGTGGTGAGCATCGTCGTGACAGTGCACGAGCTGGGGCACTTCTGGGCAGCTCGTGCCGTGGGGGTGCGCGTGCGGGTGTTCTCCATCGGGATGGGACCGCGCCTGCTGGGCTACGTGAGCGGGCACGGGTGGTGGTTTGGACGATTGCCCGAGGAGCTGCTCGCGCGCGGGGGAACGGATTACCGCCTCTCGCTCCTGCCCATCGGAGGATACGTGCACATTGCCGGCATTGTGGATGAGAACTTCGATGCCGCCGAGAGCACAGCTCCTCCGCAGCCGTGGGAGTTCCGCGCCAAGCGGACCTGGCAGAAAGCCCTGATTCTGAGCGCCGGCGTGGGGATGAATTTCCTGACGGCAGTGCTGCTCTTTGCCGGAATTGCGCTCGTCCAAGGGCAGAGCGAGCCGGCAACCACGCGCGTTGGGTACGTGCTGCCGGATTCTCCGGCATGGCAGTGGGGATTCCGCAGCGGCGACCACATCCGAGCTGTGGATGGCAAAGCCGTCATGAGCTGGGGCGAGCTGCTGGAGCGGCTCACCTTGGGCGGGGTTGCAACGGTGCGCCGAGTGGAGCTGGTGCGCGCCGATGGGCAGCCTCACACGCTGGAGATTCCTACGGCTGACATTCTGAAGCACCTCTCGGAGCGCAGCTCTCTGGGCTTGCTGCCGGAGGGCACACGCGTGGTGGTCCTGGCGGTGGAGACGCTCCGCCCTGCCGGGCGTGCCGGACTCCAGGCGCAAGATACCCTGCTGCGCTGCAGCGGAGAGGAGCTCGTTGCCGTGGAGCAGCTCATCCGCTGCGTGCAATCCCATGCCGGAGAGGAGCTCCGGTTGGAATGGAAGCGCGGCGCAGATACGCTCGCTGCCGTCGTTCGCCCCGATGCCGATGGCAAGATCGGTGTGCAGATTGCCACGGTCTACGCCGGTCCGCAGCGCCGGATCACCTACAGTGTGGCGGAGGCGTTGGGATTGGGGGTACGGCAGAGCTTGGCTGCTGCTGCCGGATTTGTCAACGCGGTCGTGCACATCGTGCGTGGGGAGCTCTCGCTGCGGGAGTCGGTGGGGGGTCCCATCCGCATTGCCGAGCTGGCCAGCCAGCAGGCGGAGCTGGGGATGGTGAACTTTTTGACCTTCCTGGCGCTGCTCTCGGTGACACTGGCGGTGATCAACCTGCTGCCGCTGCCGGCGCTCGATGGCGGGCACCTGGTCGTGGTGCTCCTGGAGGGGCTCCTGCGCCGGGAGCTTCCCGTGCGCTTCAAACTTGCGCTCCAGCAGGTGGGAGTGGTGCTGCTGGTGGCGCTGATGGTGTTGGTGCTGCTCAACGATTTGCGGCGATGACGCGCATTCTGGTGACCAACGACGATGGGATCGGCGCTCCGGGGCTGGCAGCCTTGGTCGAAGCGCTCACGCGGGTGGGGCGCGTTGCCGTTGTAGCACCCGACCGGCAGCAGAGCGCTGTCGGGCACGCCCTGACCGTGAGCGAGCCCCTGCGCGCCTTTGCAATGCCGTGGGAGGGGACCGAGCTGTGCTATGCGGTCAATGGCACTCCGGCGGACTGCGTGAAGCTGGCGGTCTCGGTGCTGTTACCGTGGCGCCCAGATGTGGTGCTCTCCGGCATCAACCACGGGCGCAACACGGCGGTGAACATCCTCTACTCCGGCACGGTGTCGGCGGCAACGGAGGCGGCATTGCTGGGGATTCCAGCGATTGCGATTTCGCTGGATACCTACGCCATGGAAGCGGATTTCCGTGCTGCTGCCGCCATTGCCGTGCGCCTGGTGGAGCTACTGCCACAGCTCCAGCTCCCCGAGCGCACGCTGCTCAACGTCAACGTGCCGGCGATCCCGGCAGAGCACATCCGCGGAGTGCGCGTCACGCACCAGGGGCGTTCGCTGTGGCGCGATTGGTACGAACGGCGCCAGGACCCCTGGGGACGCGAGTACTTCTGGCTGGCCGGCGAGTACGAGCTCTGCGACAGCGACCCCGATGCCGATGACGTCGCGCTCGTGCAGGGCTACATCTCGATCACCCCAATTCGCTTTGAGCTGACCGATACGGCAACGGCGCAGCGGCTCAAAGGCATCCTCGAGCCCATGCAACGGGATGTTCCAGCAACCTCGGTCGAAGGCGATGGAGCGGCTCCGGAGCACCAATCCGCTCGACTATGAGATCCTCATCCGGCGCCGGGGCGAAAACGATTACGCCGCCTACTGCCCCCAGCTTGCCTACATGGTCAAAGGCACAAGCCACGAGGAGGTCGAAGAGCGCATGCGCGAGTACATCCGGCAGTGGATTGAGCAGCTCCAGCGTGAAGCGCAGCAGTGAGTGCTCCAGCCCCGAGCCGTGCAATGGCAGGCTTTCCGCAGATTATGGGCATCGTCAACGTCACGCCGGATTCCTTCTCCGACGGCGGGCTCTATGCCGATCCGGTGCGGGCGGTCGAGCATGCCCTGGAGCTGGTGGAGGAGGGCGCCGACCTGCTCGATATCGGCGGCGAGAGCACGCGCCCGGGTGCTCAGCCCGTGCCCGTTGAGGAGGAGCTGCGCCGTGTTCTCCCTGTCATCGAGGGCATTCGGCGGCACCGAGCGGATGTGCCCATCTCCGTGGATACGACCAAGTACGAGGTTGCCCGCGCCGCGCTCGATGCCGGCGCCACAATGCTCAACGATATCAGTGCGCTGCGCTTCGACCCGCGCATCGGCGAGCTGGCTGCCGAACGCGATGTGCCGCTGGTGCTCATGCACATGCAGGGCACGCCGCAGACGATGCAGCTCAACCCCACGTACAGCGACGTCGTAGCGGAGGTGATGGAGTTCCTGCGCGAGCGCATCGGCTTTGCCCGTGCGCTGGGGGTACGGCAGATTATCGCCGATGTGGGCATCGGCTTTGGGAAGACGGTTGAACACAACTGGCAGCTCCTGCGCCGCCATCGAGAGTTTCTGCAGCTCGGGGTCCCGCTGCTGCTGGGCATTTCGCGCAAGAGCTTCCTGGGGGCAACGCTGGGCATTCCGGAGCCGCGCGAGCGGGATTGCGCCACCGCCCTGCTCCATGCACTGTTGCTGGATTCGGGTGCACAGATCCTGCGCGTACACAATGTGCGGCTGCTGGCACAGCTCCGCACGCTGTGGCAGAAGCTCCACGCGGACGTGTTGGTCTAACGCATAGCGCCGATATGGCAGTCCTCATTGACGGGAAAGCCGTTGCAGCCGAGCTTCGCGCGCAACTGCGCCAGGCAACACAGCAGCTCTGGGAGCAGCGGGGCATTCGCCCAGGGCTGGCGCTGCTGCTGGTGGGCGATCATCCCGCCTCCCTGGTGTACGTACGCTCCAAGGCGCGGGCATGCCAGGAGGTCGGCTTCCATTCGGTCATCGAGCATCTGCCGGCGGAAGCAACGCAGCAGCAGGTGCTCGACTACATCACCCGCTGGAACACCGACCCGGCAATCCACGGGATTCTGGTGCAGTTGCCGCTCCCGCGCCACATCGACGAGCGGGTAGTGCTCTGCGCTATTGACCCGCGCAAGGACGTGGACGGCTTTCATCCGGAGAACATGGGGCGCCTGGTGCTGGGCTTGCCGGGATTTGTGCCGTGCACGCCGGCGGGGATTCTGGAGCTGCTGCGCCGCTACGTGGGCTCGCTCTCGGGCAAGCACGTCGTGGTGGTCGGGCGCAGCAACATCGTGGGCAAACCGGTGGCGAATCTGCTCTACCAGAAGACCCCGGACGCCAACGCAGTGGTGACGATCTGCCATACCGGAGCCCGCGACCTTGCCGCCTTCACGCGGCAAGCCGATGTGCTCATCGTGGCAATGGGGGTGCCCGAGGCGATCGGGGCGGAGCACGTCAAAGAGGGCGCCGTCGTCATTGATGTGGGCATCAATCGTCTGGTAGACCCCCAAACGGGCGCGGAGCGCCTGGTAGGAGATGTACGCTTTGCGGAGGTTCTCCCCAAGGTCTCCGCAATCACTCCGGTACCGGGAGGCGTGGGACCGATGACGATTGCGATGCTGCTGTGGAACACCTATCGGGCAGCCACTGGCGAGTACGGCTATGGGCAAGAAAGCCCGCATCGAGCTACTGTATGAGGACGAGGACCTGGTGGTGGTGAACAAGCCGCCAGGGGTGTTGAGCATTCCCGACCGCTTCCGCAGCGAACAGCTCAACGTGCGGCAGTGGCTGATGGAGCGGCGTGGACGGGTCTACATCGTCCACCGGCTCGACCGCGACACCAGCGGTGTGATGGTCGTAGCAAAGACAGCGGAGGCGCATCGGGCGTTGTGCCTACAGTTTGAGTACCGGCGGGTCCGTAAACGCTACCATGCCGTGCTTGCCGGAGTGCTGGAGCAGGAGGAGCTGCAGATAGACTTCCCCTTGTTGCCCGATCCGCGCCGTCCCGGACGCATGATCCCCTCGGCGCGTGGGAAGGAAGCGCTCACGAGCGTGCGGGTACTGGAGCGCTTTGCCGTTGCCACGTACGTGGAGTGCCAGACCAGCACGGGGCGGTTGCACCAGATCCGGGTCCACTGCGCTGCCATCGGGCATCCACTGCTGGTGGACCCCGAGTACGGCGCGGTGGAGGGCTTCTTCCTCTCCAGCATCAAGCCGCGCTACAAGCGCGCACCGGATGAGCCCGAACCCCCGCTCATGGGACGGGTACCGCTCCATGCACTGGCACTTGCCTTTGAGCATCCACGGACAGGGGAATGGGTGGAGTTCCAGGCGCCGCTGCCCAAGGATCTGCGCGCTCTCCTGCATGCCTTGCGCAAGTACGCTCCGTACACGCAGCCGTGGTACGGGCTCCAGAGGAGAGCGATTCCAGAAGTGCCCTCTACTGCCGATAATTCCCCCCGGTTGCCCCATCCGTAGTTTTACGGATTGGAGCCCGCAGCCGGTGGTAGTAATTTTGCGCCCGAATGTCCCACAGTGGCGGTGGGCGAATGGGGAAGAGAGTACTCCGCATCGCTGTTGGTGCTGCGGCGCTGCTGGTGAGCAGCGTCTGGGCGCAGCAGAACGTTGGCATTGGCACGAACACACCTCACCCCACGGCGCTCTTGGAGCTGTACAGCACCTCCAAGGGGCTGCTCATTCCGCGCATGACCCAAGCCGAGCGCAACGCCATTAGCTCCCCGGCAACGGGCTTGCTCATCTACCAGACGGACAACACCCCGGGATTCTACTACTGGAACGGCACGGCATGGATTCCGCTCCTGAGCAGCTCCTCCGGCGGTGGGCTCTTCTGGTCCCTGACGGGCAACAGCATCACAGGGACGGAGTTTCTGGGGACAACGAATAACCAGCCGCTGGTCATTCGCACAAACAACACCGAGCGGATGCGCATTACGGCAACGGGGAACGTGGGCATTGGGACGGCGACGCCGACGACTGCTCTGCACGTGGTGGCTGCAAGCAATCCATTACGGTTGCAAGGAGTTCAGGTATCCACCCAAGATACTGCACTGGTCATTGACGCCAACGGGGTGATTACCAAGCGTTCGCTCGGCGATGCAGTCAAAGCAAATGCTTGGTCACTTACTGGTAATAGCGGAACGTCTCACTTGAACTTTTTGGGTACGACCGATAGTGCTCGCCTTGAAATTCGGGTGCGCAACGTTCCTGCGTGGCGTGCTGAACCGGTCGCAGTGGGAGCAACTCCGAATATCATCGGTGGGATGGGGTTTGTCACTGGGGGTGCTGTCGGTGCTACTATCGGCGGTGGCGGAGCGAATATGTTTTATAACGAAGTTTCGGATAACTACGGAACCGTTGCAGGAGGCTACCGCAATATTGTTGGAAACCAGAATACCAACCCTGCTGATGCTGCATATGCATTCATCGGTGGCGGTGCTTTCAATTTTGCCAAAAATGCGTATGCTGCTGTTGCTGGAGGAGCTGAAAACGCAGCGTGGGGACAATACAGTTTCATCGGTGGAGGCTACCAAAATAGTACGGCTTCGGGTGCTACTGGCGCCACCGTTGTTGGAGGATATGTCAATGGTGCGTATGGAGTATATGCAGCCATTGGTGGGGGTGCTGGGAATGCTGCTGGAGCATATTCAGCCATTCCTGGCGGTTACAACCTCCGCATCGGCAACAGTAGCTTTGGTTTCAGCGGGCAGAGCTCGGGGCTCGTGACAGACTTGACTACTTACAGTAACATCGCCGTGTTTGTGGATGTGGACCTGTGGCTGTACAGCCGGGACCGCACACAGGCAAGCCAGCTTCGCTTCTACGAGGCACAGGCGCACGGCAGCGGGGCAAACTACGTTGCGCTGCGGGCGCCGACGTCGCTTTCGGCAAACACCACCTACACGCTGCCGGCGGACTTGACGCCGACGAGCACGGTAGGTGTAGGCATTCTGCAGACGAACGCCAGTGGGAACCTGTCGTGGCTCAGTCCGGCGGCGCTGGTGACGGGGAGTGCATGGGCCCTGACAGGCAACAGTGGGACGAACCCGGCGGTGAACTTCCTTGGGACGACGGATGCACAGCCGCTGGTCATTCGCACGAACAACACCGAGCGGATGCGTGTAACCGCCTCCGGCGACGTTGGGATAGGAACGAC
>JAUQPR010000012.1 GCA_030550275.1 Bacteroidota bacterium | reverse complement strand
GCCGACGGGGCAACCACAGGGGGTTGCCCCTACGATGTGTGCGTTGAACCATTGCCTGTAGGGGCAGACCCCTGTGTCTGCCCATTCACAAATACCCCACGCAGGCGCCCGCCGACGGGGCAACCACGGGGGGATGCCCCTACGGTTTGTCGTGAACCATCGCCCGTAACCATGCCGCGGTTGCGCTGTTCGTCTCTTCGCCGCAGAGTGTGAGCAATGGTGCGCAGAGTGCATGCGGGTCGTGTGGATCGGTATGCTGTTCGTGTGGATGCCGGCGTCGGCGCAGTGGGTACTCATGCGCGAGGACGCCGACAGCCTCACTCGGCAGGGGATCTTCCACATCTACAATCTGCAGTTCGACAGCGCCGAGGCGTACTTCGGGGAGCTCATCCGGCGCTATCCTGACCACCCGGCGGGCTACTTCATGGACGCGATGGTCTCCTGGTGGAAGATCCTCACCAGTCGGCGCACTCGGCAGTACGACGAGGAGTTTCTGCAGAAGATCGCGCGCGTGTTGCAGGTATGCGAGCCGATTCTGCAGCGTAATCCCTACGACATCGTCGGGCTCTTCTTCAAAGGCGGGGCACTGGGGTATCGCGGGCGCTTCTACGCCATGCGCGAACGCTGGATTCCCGCTGCCAATGACGGGCGCGAAGCCTTCAATATCCTGCTCCAGGTGCAGCGTCTGGCGCCGAGCAACCACGATGTGCTGCTGGGCACGGGGATCTACAACTACTACGCGGTGAAGCTGCCGGAGATGTACCCCATTTTGCGCCCGCTGCTGCTCTTCCTGCCGCCGGGGGATAAGGAGCTGGGCATTCTGCAGCTTCGGGCATCGGCGCGCCACGCGCGGTATGCCGCAACCGAGGCGCGGGTGGTGCTGCTGCAGATTCTCTACGATTTCGAGCAAAACGCCGCTGAGGCGCTCCCCGTTGCCGAAGAGCTGCACCGGGACTATCCGCGCAATCCGTACTTCCATCGCTACCTGGGGCGCTGCTACGTCCGGCTGGGGGACCTGCAGCGCATGGAGGAGACCTGGCGCGAGGTCCTGCGCCGCTGCATTGAGAAGTGGACCGGCTACGACGAGCTCACCGCTCGCGAGGCGCTCTACTACGTTGGGCTGGCGCTCATGCAGCGCGGACAGTACGAGGAGGCGCTGCAGTACTTCTACAAATGCGACGAGCTCAGCCGCGTGCTCGACGAGGACCCCTCGGGCTTCATGGTGAAGACCAACCTCAACATCGGCAAGATTTACGACCTCCAGGGCAAGCGCGACCTTGCGCTGATGCAGTACCGCAAGGTGCTCTCCTGGCGCGATGTGCAGAACTCCCATGCCGAAGCCCGTCGCTACATCGAGAAGCCCTATGGGAGCCCGTAAGCCCCTGTGGTGGCGCGCTGTATGGCTCGGCATCGGGATGCTGTGTGTGGGAATGTTCCTCAGCGGTCCAGAGGTGCCGATGAACAGGATCAAGCCGCGCTACTCCCGTTCGCTCTACGACATCACGCCGCTGCCGCCGGAACAGGTGCGGGAGCTGGCAGCACGCTTGGATGAGGAGAGCTACCGCGTAACGCAGCGGGCAGGTACCGAGCCGCCCTTCTGCGGACGCTTCTGGAACCACAAGGAGCCGGGCATCTACGTGTGCGTCGTCTGCGGATTGCCGCTCTATTCGAGCGCGCACAAGTACGATTCCGGAACGGGTTGGCCCTCCTTCTTCCAGCCGATAGACCCCGAGCACGTGGTCCGGCGTCCGGACCTCTCCTACGGCATGGTGCGGACGGAGCTGTGTTGTGCCCGCTGCGGGGCGCACCTGGGGCATGTCTTTGAGGACGGTCCGCCGCCGACTGGGGAGCGGCATTGCCTCAATTCGGCTGCCCTGCGCTTCTACCCAGAGGGAGCGGAGCTACCGCCGGAGAGCCGTCCGGTGGAGCCTGAGGTTGCCTACTTCGCCGGCGGCTGCTTCTGGAGTATCGAGTACTACTTCCAGCAGGGTCCCGGCGTCATTGACGCCGTTGCTGGGTACATGCAGGGGCATGTGGAGAACCCAACGTACGAACAGGTCTGCAGCGGGACGACCGGGCATGCCGAGACGGTCAAGGTCATCTACGATCCACGCCGCATCAGCTACCGGCAGCTTCTGGAGGCGTTCTTCCGGATGCACGATCCCACGCAGCTCAACCGGCAGGGACCCGATATCGGTGAGCAGTACCGCTCGGGCATCTGGTACGTCAACGAGGAGCAGCGGCGGCAGGCGCTGGAGTACATCGCGGAGCTGGAGCGTTCGGGGCGCTACGGTGGGCGTCGGATCGTCACACAGGTTGAGCCGGCAAAGGTGTTCTACCCTGCCGAGGACTACCACCAGGACTACATCGCCCGCACGGGGCACCCCTGCCACGTAGCCAATCCGTGGGAGTAGGCAGCGGAAGCTGCTCCAGAGGCGGCGCCAGCTCTGTAGGGGCAACCCCCTGTCTCTGCCGAATCGCCGTCGGTGGCGCTGGGTCGGGGCATTCCCGCGGTTGAGGGCAATTGGGCGCTGCGGAGCGTGGCTGTTGCAGGAATACTGCAAATTTGCGGTGGACTGGTTCGAGGTTCCACCAAGGGGTCCTCAGAGCAATGCGCTTGGCGTGGGCAGGGCTGCTGTGGGTGGGGTTGATTTCAGCGCAGGAGCGGGTGCCGCTGGAGGGGAGTGTGCAGGATGCGCAGACGGGCGCGCCCGTTCCCGGGGCGCGCATCGTTGTGCCGGCGCTGCAGGTGGGAACGGTAAGCTCGGCGCGGGGGACATTCCGGCTGCTGCTGCCCTCGGGAACGCATGAGCTCCGGGTACGCTCGCTGGGCTACGAAGAGGCAGTGCTGCATGCGAGGGTCCCTGGGGAACCATTGCAGGTGCGGCTTCGACCGCTGCCGATTGAGCTGCCGGGAGTACGGGTACAGGTCGAGCTGAGCGCGGAGGAGATTATCCGCAATGCGATGGCGCGCCGATTGGAGAACTGGCGCCGGTTGCGCACGCTCCAGGGGTTGCTCTACTCGAAGCTGCTGCTCGGGGTAGGAGCAGCAGGGCAGCTCCGCTCCCGCATGGAATTGGGGATGGGCAGGGCGCGCATGGGGATGCCGCCGGGAGAGGACACGGTGTTTGCAATCCTGGAGAGCTTCTCGCGCTTCTCCTACGATGCAGAGCGCGGCTGGCACGCCGAGATCCTCCAACGGCGGCAGACGCGGAATGTGCCGCCGGAGCTCAACCGCTTGGTCTTTGCCGAGCTGGGCAGCCTCTACCAGGAGGAGCTGCAGCTGCTCGGCGTGCGAATCCCTTCGCCGATCGGTCCGGCAGCGTTGGAGCGGTACCGCTTCCGCTTGCTGGAGCGCCGAGCCTGGGGCGAACACTCGGACGCTCCCACTGCCCCGCGCCTGGCGTACGTGTTGGAGCTGGAGCCTCGGAGCCGCCTCTTCCCAGGATTCGCCGGTACGGTGGTCATCGCCGATAGCAGCTTTGCACTCATGGAGGCACGGCTGCACCTGGCAGAGGGAACCGCCGTGCCCTTCCTGCAACAGATGGAGTTGCTGCAGCGCTACGAACGGCTCCCCGGCGAGCTATGGTACCCGTTGGAGACAACAATTACCGGGCGCTACAACGCAGTACTGCTGCGCGGCATTGCGGAGGTCGGCGGCGAGTTCCTGCTGACCCGAATCCTGACCGAAGTGCGTGCCAACGAGCCCTTGCCCGATACGGTCTTCCAGGCGGAGGAGCGCATCCGAGTGGCGCCACTGGCGGATTCGCTGCAGACGGAGTTCTGGCGGCAGCATGCGCTGGTGGAGCTTTCGCCGTATGAGGAGCAGATCTACCGTCGGATGGACACGCTCGCGGCGAATGCGCAGGCGCAGCGGGTTGCCAGGGTGCTCCTCTCCCCTTCGGTGGTGCCGCTGGTAGGGTTTTCGCGCGTGGATTCCTGGCGCGTGGGCATGGAGCTGAGTGGTGAGCTTGCGGGAGTACAGCCCTCTGCGGCGGTGCTCTACACAGGCGGGGCGCGGCGCTGGCAGGGATGGGCGCAGGTACGGTTGCCACGACTGCACCTGCTGCGGATGCCGTGGGAGCTGTCTTTGGAGCTGTTGGCGCATACGGAGCCGATGGGCTGGGACCGGGCGTATCCGGAGCTACTGAATTCGGTGGCAGCGGCGGTGCTGCATCGGGACTATTACGACTGGGTGTACCGGGCGGGATGGCGAGCAGCGCTGGAGGTCCGACCGCTGCGGAGGCTTTCCCTGCTGTTGGGAGTGGAGCGGAGTTGGCAGGATTCGCTACCGGTTCGGGCGAGCCGTTCGCTCTTCCGTCGGGCATCATGGCGGGAGAATCCCCCGGCAGCGCCTGGGAACTATCGGCTCTGGAGGGTGCAACTTGCCGCCGGCAGCGCTGCACAGCGAGGATGGGTAATTGGGCAATCTCTGCAATTGGGCGCCATCGTGGACCTGCTTGCTGGAAGGGCACAGGAGGGGGAGCTCTGGAGCGTACAGCGCGCTGAGCTCCAGGCGCTGCTTCCGACCCTTTCGACCGGAGGCTACGAACCGATGCGGCTGGAGCTGTGGGCGGAGCTGGGGAACTCCACCGGAGCAGCGCTGCCTGTGCAGTATGCCTTCCGGATGCGTACGGTGCACGCGGGAATGGGCGC
This sequence comes from Bacteroidota bacterium, assembly GCA_030550275.1. GTDB lineage: Bacteria > Bacteroidota > Ignavibacteria > Kapaibacteriales > HRBIN21 > HRBIN21. Next base: position 74,298 of record JAUQPR010000012.1, on the reverse strand, counting down.
AACGGGACATCTGCTCAGTGCTCCCGTTGGGGTCTACGGCGGAGGGCGCACGGTTGCGCTCGCAGCCGCACACAATTTCGGCGACCTATGGTGGCGTGTCCTGGGGCTTCCGACGCTCCGAGGACGTGGCTTGGAGCTGCTGCTGGGTGGGAGAGCTGCCCGCTTTGAAAAGCCCGTTGCTGCGTACCGGACGACCCCGCACTGGTACACGGAGCTGGGGATTGGGCTGGGGCGGATTCCGCTCTGGGTGACCGACGTAGTCAGCGCCCGCGTGGAGATTGCCTGGGGAATTGGAGCCTTCGCGCGGGGGCGCTGGGGAGCCGCGCTGTGGCTGGAGCTGTAGCGTAGCTATCAGGGATACGGCGGTGCTGTCCTCCGTGCCACAGCAACGCCGGCAGGGTTGCGGGCATGCGGTTGGGGCAATGCCAAACCGTAGGGGCAACTCCCTGTGGTTGCCCCATTGGCGGGTGCCTGCGTGGGTGGCGTTGGTGGTTGGGCGGACACAGGGGTCCGCCCCTACGGGTGGATGGTTAACGCAATGGCAAATCGTAGGGGCAACCCCCTGTGGTTGCCCCGTTGGCTGTGTGGGTGGCGTTGGTGGTTGGGCGGACACGGGGGTCCGCCCCTACGGGTGATGGTGCAACGGGCGATGGTCCAAATCGCGTAGGGGCAACCCCCTGTGGTTGCCCCATTGGCGGCGCCTGTGTGGGTGGCGTCCATAGGGTGGCGGACGCGGGGGTCTGTCCCTACGCTGTGGGGTACGGACAGGTCTGTCCCCGCCGCAATGGTTCAAATCAAGGTTGTAGCTTCGCAACGGTCCTTTGTGCAACGCAAGGTGCGGAGGCTTGCAATGCCGCTGCAGCACGGCGTGGTGGAGGTTGTGGTCGAGCTTCCTCAACAGGGGTTGCGGGTCAGGGCGGAGGTCACGAAGGTCCCCCTGATGGTGCTGGGGCGTGTGGCGGAGCAGCAGCCCGAGATCTCTGCAGAACTCAAGCGGTGTGCCTTTGCCGAGGTATGGTGGCCGATGCGAGCGCGCTTTATCGGACATGCTCGCTTGGGCTATGCAACGATGCCATTCGGGCGGCTGCCAGTGCGCCCATCGGGGAAGGCACTCGATCCCGATGCCGCCCATCGCCTCTCGTGGTGTTCCAAGGTTGACGTTCGCTCAAACCATTGGCTGCGCGGACTCAGCATTGCCTGGCTGGATGATGCCAGTGTCGAGCTTCCAGTCCTCCGAGTGCTTCCAATCGACCCACCGGGTGAGCCCATAGGGGTTGGCGTGCTCACCATCTCCGGATTTGCAACAGCAGTGAGCTCGGTGCCGCTCTCGGTCGTTTGCCGTTGGGCTTTTGTCCCTGCAGAGCAGCTTCGCTACCGTGTGGGCGAGTCCCAAGGAGTGCTGGGAATTCAAACCGAGGATCTGCGCCTATTTGCTCTCGTGCGCTGGGATGCTGGAGCCGAGCGCGTGATCGCCGCTGAGCTGCTCGAACAGCCGGTGCTGCCGGAGACGTTGCCGGAGTTCTCCTCGGTGTGGTGGGAGGTATGGAGCTATCAGGCGGGGTTTCCGCAGAAGACGCACAACAACGAGCAGCGTCCCTCTCAGCCGCCCGAGCCGGCGGTGGCGCAGGATGTTGTGCGAACGGTGGATTTCCGACGGGAGCTGTTTCTGGACGGTCCGGGTTGGCTGCTGGATGGAGCACCGTCGCTGTATAGCCTTGTGGTGGACCTTTTGGAGGAGTCTGTGGAGGAGGACTTCGTCGTGCGTGCGTGGCTTGGGGGGCGCGAATTGGAACGGGGGCGGGATTTCGGGGCAGCCACTGTTCGGGCGTGTGCGGACATCTCAACGGGTGAGCTCTCCCCGATCTGTTTGCGGTTTGTGTGGATTCCCGCCGCGGTGGTCGCTGCTGCGTAGAATGCCGTTCTACTTGTGCCCCGGCTTTGGGTGCGGTCGGGCTTGGTACGAGCCCCTGTTGGGCTGTCTGCCGGAGTCTCGGTTTGTGCCGCTGCCGGGGATGCCCGGAGGAGCACCGCTACCACATCCGTGGCTGGCGGCACGCGCGGTTGTGCGAAGTCTTCCGGATGAGCCGATGCGGGTGTGGATAGGACATTCTGCTGGTGCTCACCTGGCGCGAGCGTGTGCAGCGCTGGACCAGCAAGCCCGTGCAGTGGTGCTCATTGACCCGAACCTGTATCCGCACTTGCCACGGTGGGGACGCGACTGGGTACCGCCGCGCCACTTCCCCAATCGTCGGGCGCTTCTGCAATGGTATGCCGAGCGCGGGATGGACGAAAGCTCGGTCCAATGGGGATGGTGGGAAAGCACGCCGCAGGGCTGGCATCTGCTGTGGGAGCCTGAGCTGCTGTGCCAGTATGCGGAGTCGGTACCTCGGAATGACCCTGTGCGGGAACTGGAGCGACTTGCGCGGCGGATGCGGGCGTGCGTGGTCTACACGGCTGCTGCTTCTGTGACGGGCGTGGCTGGATGGGTGAGATTACGGTGCCGGGCAGCACGAGTTCGAGTGTGCGTTGCCTGGGAGATCTCGCACCGACTGCTGCCCGAGGAGCAGCCTCGTCTGGGAATGCTCCTCCAGCAATGGCTGTACGGGTAGGGAATGGTAGGCGGTTCTGTGTCGTCCGACCTTGCGAGGTTGCGGGCATCAGGTTGGGCCACACCGGGGTCTGCCTTGGTGGTGTGGGGCACAGATGGGCAGACATAGGGGGCTGCCCCGACGGGCGATGGTTCGACACGCAAACCGTAGGGGCAACCCCCCGTGGTTGCCCCGTTGGCTGCGTGGGTGGCGTTGGTGGTTGGGCGGACACAGGGGTCCGCCCCTACGGAGGTGATGCAACGGGCGATGGTTCAAATCGCGTAAGGGCAATTTTCTGTGGTTGCCCTGCTGCCCAGGTAGGTTACCTGGCGTGCAGCTCGGATTTGAGGCGGAGGATGAGCGGGATCTCGGTCGGGTCCACACCGTTGAGCAGCGCCAGCCAGTAGCTGGTCCAATCGCCCAGGTAGATGAGCTCGAACATGCGCGTCAGGAAATCTGGCTGGCTGCTGCGAAGCCGGTGGTATGCGTGCTCGGGGATGCTCCCGGAAAGCAGCCGCGGAAGCAGCTCCACCCGGAGCTGCACCCGAGGATGGTCCTCCGGATCACTGAAGAGCAGCACTCGGACGCTTGAGGCGAATCCGCTGGGGAATTGCCAGCCGTTGAGCTCGTTGTGGTTCATCTCCGGCAGCACATTCCCGAAGGCGGCATGCTTGGCGTTCTCCTGGAACTGCTGGCGCCAGCGCAGGGCAACCGCCTCAGTGCGGGGCGAGGCATAGGTGATGAGCACGTGCCCGTGGAGCGTGCTTGCAAGCTGGAGAGCGGGATTTGCCGAGGATTCCACGCTGAAGCTTTCAGCAAGTGCGCAGAGCCGCTCGAACGTGGCGCGGATGGCTGCGGAGATGCGCTCGTGGCTGAAGCGCCGCAGGTACCCGTAACGCAGCAGGGCGAAAAGCAGCGTGAAGAAGGAGAAGCCCAGTGCGCAGCGAGGCTGGTAGCCGCTCGGCAGCGGCAAGATGGGGATGCCCAGCGCCTGAGCACGGGCAGAGAGTTCTCCCCCGCTGGTCAGGCACACGAGGTGCGGAGTTCGCGTGCGGGCTTGTTCGAAGGCTTCGAGCGTCTCCTCAGTGTTGCCTGAATAGCTGCTGGCGATGACGAGGGTGGAGCGGTTCACCACCGGTGGCAGGGTGTAGTCGCGCACGACGTGGATGCGGAGGTGGTCCGCTCCGGGGGTCCACTGCGCGTAGGTGCGCAGGAGTTCCCCGGCAATGGCGGAGCCGCCCATGCCCAGCACAACGATGTGCCGCGTCCGAGGCAGCAGGCGTGGCGGTAGGGCTTCAACGGTGCGTTGTGCGTGGAGAATCTGCTGCGGGAAATCCCGCAGTACGGCGTGCATGTTCGAACGGTCGTACTGGCGGAGTGCTGCCGCAAACGGTGTGTGCATTGCCGCGGTTACGGTTGAGCAGATCCCGTATGCAGGAGTTGGCGGGCGATGATGAGGCGCTGGATCTCGCTTGTGCCTTCGCCGATGGTGAGCAGCTTGGCATCGCGGTAGAGCTTCTCGACGGGATAGTCTTTGACGTAGCCGTATCCGCCGAAGATTTGCACGGCTTCCTCGGCAGCACGCACAGCAAGCTCACTGGCGAAGAGCTTCGCTTGCGCAGCTTCCAAGCGGACGGAGCGCCCCTGTTGCCGGAGCCAGGCAGCACGGTAGGTGAGCAATCGGGCGGCTTCCAGCTCGGTGGACAGGCGTGCCAGCTTCATCTGGATGGCTTGGAATTCCACCAGAGGCTGCCCGAACTGCTGGCGCTGGAGGGCATACTGCAGGGCATGTTCGAGCGCCCCTTGGGCAAGCCCAACGGCAAGCGCTGCGATGCTGATGCGCCCGCCATCGAGGACGTAGAGGGCTTGGCGATAGCCCTCACCTTCGGTGCCGATGAGGTTTTCCGCCGGCACGCGCACGTTGTCCAGCAGCAACGTGGTTGTATCGCTGGCGCGCATGCCGAGCTTGTTCTCCTTCTTGCCGGCACTGAAACCGGGCATGCCCTTCTCCAGCACGAAAGCGGAGATGCCATGCCGACCCCGCTGAGGATCGGTCAGCGCCATTACGACGGCGATCGAGCCGACCCCACCGTGCGTAGTGAAGCTCTTGGAGCCGTTGAGGATGTAGACATCGCCCTCGCGGCGTGCGGTGGTGCGTAGGGCTGCAGCGTCCGAACCAGAGCCCGGTTCGGTAAGCGCCCATGCGCCGAGCGCCTTGCCGGAGGCAAGCTCGGGGAGGTAGCGCCGTTTGAGCTCTTCGGAGCCGAAGCTCAGGATGTGGTTTGTGCACAGCCCATTGTGCGCGGCAACGCTCAGCGCGATTGCCGGGCACACGCGCGCCAGCTCCTCGATGATGAGAGCGAACTCCATGTACCCCAGCCCGGCACCGCCGTACTCCGGCGGCACAAGGATGCCCAGCAGCCCCAGCTCCCCCATCTTGGCAAAGAGCTGGTGCGGGAACTCCTGGGTTTCGTCGTAGTAGCTCACAACTGGGCGAATCTCGGCTTCGGCGAACTCCCGCACCATCTGGCGAATGGCTTCCTGTTCGGGCGTCAGCTCCAGGCTGATTCCTGCCGTTGCAAGCTCTGGCATCGGAGTAGTGCTTCTGTCCTACGGTTCCCGCAGCAGAAGACGGGATGATGCGGGCGAAATTGGCACAGCCGGTATTTTTGCCGCACACAGCACAACACCGGCGCGATGCTTCTTCGGGCAGTAGTGGTGGCGACGATGGCAGCGGTGCTGCTGCGGGCGCAGATTCCGTATCCGCCCACGCCGCAGTGGCAATCCGACCTTTCAGTGCGCTACTCGACGGGCATTGGCTGGGCGGATATCAACGGCGATGGCGTGCTGGACCTGGTGGTCGCCAGCGGCAATGATATGGCGCGGGAGCCCGTGTGCGTGTACTTCGGCAGTGCGCTCGGTCTGCCATCAGCACCGGATTGGTGCAGCGCCGATAGCGGCTACCACGGACATCTTGCCATCGCCGATGTGGATGGCGATGGAGCGCCCGATGTTGCCGTGAGCGAGTACCTGGGTCCGAAGGGCTGGGGCGACCCCGGCGGGGTCAAGCTCTACCGCAACCGTGGTGGTGCGCTGGAGCGTCAGCCCTCGTGGCGGGCGCGGGAGCGCATGTACAGCTTCCGCTGCGCCTTTGGGGATGTCAACGGGGATGGGCGTCCCGACCTGGCGGTGGCTGCCGGCGAAGCCTACCAGCGCGTCGCACAGCCGCTGCGGGTCTACCTGAATCGGGATGGAATGCTGGACTCGGTGGCATCCTGGAGCAGCGCCGATAGCCTCTATGCCTACGACCTTGCCTGGGCTGACCTGGATGGGGATGGCTGGCTGGACCTGGTGGTCGCGTGTGCGCGGGGACCGATGCGCGTGTACCGCAATCTCGGCGGCAGGCTGGAGGAGACGCCACGCTGGACCTCCGCCGAGGCGGAGTTCGCCAACTCGCTGGCGATTGCAGACGTGGACCGCGACGGCTGGCCGGATGTGGCGTTCTCCTTCAACCGGCAGCTCGGTGGGAGCGGGCGCTTTGTGCTCTTCCGCAATCGCCAAGGGGTGTTGGAGCGGCAGCCCTCGTGGCAATCGGAGTTCTCCGGCTACGGCTCCGGCATTGCATTGGTGGACGTGGATGGGGACGGGTTACCCGAGCTCATCACCGGCGCTTGGTGGGATACCGTGCGCATCTACCGTAACGAGGGCGGACAGTTTGCGCCCACGCCGCAGTGGCAATCGCACACGCGCACGGTGGTCGAAGCCTTCGCGTTTGCCGATTTCAACGCAGATGGGCTCGACACAGCGGAGCTGCTGCTGGAGCGCCCGCCGGTGCCGACGCTGACGCTCCCGTTTGCCCCGCTCGAACGCATCCTCAGCGTTGCTGTAGATGGGCAGGAGCTGCCCCAGTGGCGCTACACCGCCGATCTTGCCCGCGGCTGGGTGAGCATCCCTGCGGAAGCGGGCAGCCGTGTGCGAGTTCGGCTGGTGCATTCGCATCGGCGCGATATGGCGCTGAGCAATTGGGATCCAACGGTGGGCAATTTCCTCTTCCTGTGGCAGAGCCCGTCGAGCGTTGCTGTGCCGGCAGCGGAACCGCTGCGGCTCTGTTCGGCTGCTGTTGCCGGAGCGGACGCAATAGCGGTTGAGCTGGACTTGGGGCAGCCGGCGACGGTCCGAGTGGAGCTGTACACGGTGCTGGGAACGCGCTGTGCCGAGCTCTTTGCCGGTTGGTTGCCGGCGGGACGCCATCGGCTGCGGGTGCGTGCACCAGAGGCGCCGGGAGTGTATTGGATCGCTGTGCAGGCGGCGGGGCACCGGAGCGTGCTCCGCTGCCTGTACCCGTAGTACAACGGCTCTGGGAGGTCTTGATGCATTCGCCGGAACAACTCCTTGCCGATAGCAGCGTGCTGCGCTTGGTCCAAATTGCGCTGCAGGAGGACATCGGCAGTGGGGATATCACGACGGAGAGCCTCTTTGCGGAGATGGAGACGCCGCTGGCGCGTGGGGAGATTGTGTTCAAGCAGCCCGGCGTCGTCTGCGGGCTTCCCATCGCAGCGCTGGTCTTCCGGGAGCTTTCCGCTGAGGTGCTCCTGGAACCGAAGGTGGACGAGGGGAGCGAAGTGGATGCCGGAGCGGTTGTGGCAGAGGTCATCGGACCTGCGCCGGCGATACTGACGGCGGAGCGGACGGCGCTGAATTTCCTCCAGCGCATGAGCGGGGTGGCAACGCTGACGCGCCGCTTTGTGAAGGCGGTCGAAGGCACCGGGGCGCGCATCACCGATACACGCAAGACGATCCCGGGATGGCGCCGCCTGGACAAGTACGCCACCGCAATCGGCGGGGCGGTGAACCACCGGATGGGGCTCTACGACATGGTGCTCATCAAGGACAACCACATTGCAGCTGCAGGGAGCGTGCGGGCAGCCGTAGAGCGGTGTCGGCACGACTGCCCTGAAGGCATCCTCATCGAGGTCGAGGCGCACTCCCTGCGTGAGGTGCAGGAGGTGCTGGAGTGCGAGGGTGTCGGGCGCATCCTACTCGATAACATGACGCCGGAGCAGGTGCAGCAAGCTGTGGAGCTGATTGGCGGGCGGGTGGAGACGGAAGCCTCCGGCGGCATCACCCTGGAAAATGTGCGCCAGTACGCGCTTACGGGCGTGCAGTACATCTCGGTCGGGGCAATTACGCACTCGGCGCCGGCGGTGGATATCTCCTTGGAGCTCATCATCGCGCGCCTGCTATGAAGGTGCTGACGCCGCAGCAGCGCTGGGCGGTCGAGAGCGACCGCCATACGGTTGTGACGGCAAGCGCCGGGTCGGGGAAGACAACGGTGTTGGTGCAGCGCTACCTGCGCCTGGTGGTGGAGCACGAGGTGGACCCGCAGCGTATCGTTGCCATCACCTTCACGCGCAAGGCGGCTGCGGAGATGTACGCGCGCATTGCAGCCGAGCTGGATCGCTTGCTGGCGGCAGCACAGCAGCCGCAGGAGCTGCGCAAGTTCATGTTCCTGCGCGAGCGGCTCACCGGGGCGCCGATCTCCACCATCCACAGCTTCTGTGCTCAGCTCCTGCGGCGCTTCCCGCTGGAGGTGGGGGTCCTGCCCAGCTTTGCCGAGCTCAACGAGCTGGAGGCACTTCGGCTCCGGCGCGAGGTGGCTCTCCAGACGCTGGAGGAGCTCTGGTCCGACCCCGAATGGTCGCGTCCGCTGTGGGAGCTGCTGCGGCAGTTCGGGCGCTCAGAGCTGGAGGAGCTGCTGCAGGCAGCGGTGGAGCAGTCCGAACGCTTGGTGCTGCTGCAGCCGGTGCTGGAACGCCCCTGGCTGGAGCGGCTGCGGGCGCTGCGGACGGAGTTCGCGCAGGCGCTTGGGGAGATGCTGCGCCAGAGTCTGCCCGAGCTTGCCCACGCGGTGCGCGGTGCCGAGCCTTCGGGCAAGCAGGCACGGGAGCGCCTCGTGGAGGCAGAGCAGCTCATTGCCCGCCTGCACGCTCTGCTCCAGCAGCCAGAGCCTTTGGACATCTCGGCAGTGCTTGAGCAGTGGCGGCGATTGCGCGAGCTGCTGTTCTCCAAAGATGGTGAGCCGCGTGTCAGCCTGAGGATGCCGCAGCTTCCGGTGACGGCGCGCCTGCTCCGCTTCCTGGATGAGTTCGCCGATGCCTGGCAGCAGGGCAGCGAGCGCGATCCTGAGCTGCTCCAGACCATGGACCTGCTTGCCCGGCTTGCTCAAGAGGTGCTTGCACGGCTGGAAGCCGAGAAGTACGAGCGCAACGTGCTGGACTTCAACGATCTCCAGCTCAAGGCGCTCCAACTGCTGCAGCGGGAGGAGGTGCTCGAACGGCTGCGCCGCGAGATCCAGTTCCTGCTGGTGGACGAGTTCCAGGACACCAATCCCGTGCAGTATGCCCTGGTGCAGCGGCTGCTTGCGCTGGAGAGAGCGGAGCACTGGGTTGGACCGCACGTCTTCATCGTCGGCGACCCCAAGCAGAGCATCTACGGCTTCCGCGATGCCGATGTGCGCGTGTTTGAGCGGGCGCGCCAAGAGCTGTGCCGCCGCAACGAGTGGGCAACTCGGGCGGGGAAGCTTCCCGAACATGCCGAGCTGGAGCGTCGGCGCGGGGATATCCATCTGCCGGTCTCCTTCCGCTTGCTGCCGGAGCTTGTGGGCTTTGTCAACACGGTTGCCGGGCGCCTGTTTGCCTCCGAGCCGGCACAGGTTGCCTACGAGCCGTTGGTCTGCGGGCGTTCGGCGCGCGGGGGGAGCATCCGCTTCCTGCTTGCCCGCCGTCGGCGGCGAGGGCAGGAGGAGAGCGTGCTGGAGACGCTGAGCGAAGAGGAGCTCATCGCACGGGCAATCTTGCAGTGGGTCGAAGGGGAGAGCCCGCTCCAGGTGTGGGAGTTCGATCCAGAGCGGCGCATCGAGCAGCCGCGTCCGGTGCGCTGGGGGGATATCGCCATCCTGACGCGCTACCGCCGGCATCTGCCGGATCTGGTCGCCGTGCTGCAGCAGTACGAGATTCCGTACCTGGTGCATGCTGGCGCGGGGTTCTTCCAGGCGCCGGAGATTCAGGACCTCTATTCGCTGCTGCGCGTTCTGCACAATGTGCGCGATGAGCTTGCGCTGGCAGCGGTGCTGTGCTCGCCGCTTTTTGGAATCAGCTCGGAGCAGCTCTTCCGCATCCGCTGCATGCCCGGTGCTGGGCTATGGGAGCAGCTCTGCGCGGCTGCTGAGCAGATGGGCGAACTGCGCTGGGTGGTTGAGCTGCTGCAGGAGCTGCTGCTCCTGGCTCCTCGGGTGCCGGTGGCGGAGCTGTTGCAGACGGTCAACGAGCGCACGGCATGGTACCTGCGGTTACGCAACTCCCCACGCTCGGCGCAGGTTCGGGCGAACCTGGACAAGCTGCTTGAGCTGGCACGGGAGTTCACGGCGCGCGGATTCCGGACCCTGCCGGACTTCGTACAGGAGCTCGGCGAGCTCATCTCTATGGAGGCGCGCGAGAGCGAGGCAACACTGCCGACCGGGCTGGATGCGGTCAACGTGCTCACCATCCATGCCGCAAAGGGGCTGGAGTTCCCCGTGGTCGTGCTCTACCGCACGGCAGAGGAGCGGTCGCGGCTGCCGGAGCTGTTCTTCTCCGAGAGTGCGGGATTGCTGGCTCCACTGATGCGCTGGGAGCGTGGAGCGCGGCTGCCCGAGAATACACCGGCAATTGCGCTGGCGCGCTATCGGGAGTTCCAGCAGCGTTATGCCGAGGAGCAGCGTGTGCTCTACGTTGCGCTCACGCGCGCCCGCGACCATCTCGCCATTGCCGGCACGCTTATGGTCAGCTCCTCCGGCGTCACCGCCGGTGGGCTCCTGGAGATGCTGCTGCAGGGGATGCAGCGCACTCCAGAGGAGCTGACCCTCAGCCGTGAGCTGCTGCTGGAGACAACGGTCGAGCACTTCGAGCTGCACGAGCAGCGCTCCTGGCAGGAGCAGTACCAGCTGCGTATCCCCTGCCTGGAGGAGCTTCCCCTCACACCGAGGCGGCGGCGCGAAGAGGCTCCTGCCGTTCCCGTCATCGCACTGCCGGAGCCGGTCAGAGTTCGCTGGGCAGAGGAGCGGCTCTCTGCCACGCAATATGCGCTCTACCGCCATGCCCCCGAGGTCTTTGTCCGGCGCAGTGTCCTGGGCATCCCCGCCAGTGCAGAGGAGCTGCTCGCCGGTGCGGTGGTCCCGCGCGATAGCGAGCGCGAACCCACCGACGCGCTGGTTGCAGGGACGCTCTTCCACGAGCTAATGGCGCAGTTCAACCGCTGGGTTGACCCCGATGGAGACGTGGAGCGGGAGGTGCTCGAACGATTGGTTAGCGCGCTCATCGGGCGCAGCCCGTATGCACGAGCGCAGTACTGGAGGGAATGGCTGCAGGAGCGGGCACTGGCAGTGGCGCAGACGCCCTTCGTTCGGGCACATCGGGCGGCGCTCCGCACGGCGCTCTTCGAGTACGCCTTGAGCTTTCCCTTGGGGGAGAACTTCCTCACGGGGACGCTCGACCTGCTTGTGCCGACGGACTCGGGGCAGTGGGAGGTGTGGGATTGGAAGACCGACCGCATCGGTTCGCCGCAGGAGCTGGAGCGCCGAGCCGAGCTCTACACGCCGCAGATGCAGGTGTACGCGTTCCTGGTGCTGAAGCGCTACCCGCAGCAGCCGGATGTGTGGGTGCGATTGCTCTTCGTAGAGGGTGCCCGGGAGGGTGTTCCGGAGGAGCATTGGGTGCAGAGTCGCCGATGGAGCCGCGCCGAGATCGAGCAGCTCGAATCCGAACTCACAGCCGTTGCCGCACGCCTGTTCTTCCTGCCGCCGGAGGGATAGGGCGTTGGCTGCTGGTGCTGCTTCTGAGCAGCGGGTGTGCCGAAGAGGTATTCACCCCGCAGGAGCCGCCGGAGCTGCGCTTTGCGGGCTTCTGCTACACCGCCTACCAGCACGATGCCTTCCGGCAGGGTGCCGCGCGTGGGGCTCTGCAAGAGCTCTCGGAGCGCACCCGTGCCCGATGGGTTGCCATCAGCGTCTTTGAGTACCAGAGCACCGCTTCCAGCGCCGATATTGCCCCGAACACAAGCGGGCGCAATCCGCTCACGGGCGAGCCCTGGGCGACGAGTTCGACCGAGGAGGATATCCGCGCCGCCGTTGCCGATGCCCGCCGCCACGGCTTGGCATGCATGCTCAAGCCACATGTGGATTGCTACTCGGGGGAGTGGCGGGGGAGCGTTCGCCCAGATTCGGCGTGGTTCCGTGCCTACACCGCCATGCTGCTGCGCTACGCCCGGTTGGCGCAGGAGCTCGGGATCGAGATGCTCTGCATCGGCACGGAGCTGGTCACGGCTACACAGCCGCAGTACACCACGTTCTGGGAGCGGCTCATTGACACGGTGCGGCGCGTCTACGGCGGCTGGCTGCTGTATGCGGCGAACTGGGAGGGCACGCCGGAGCTGCCCGGACCCGAGTTCGTGCGCATCCGCTTCTGGCACCGGCTGGACTTCGTCGGGGTGAACTTCTACCCGCCGCTGACCTCGGCGCCGGAGGAGCCGCCGCCTCCGATGGAGCAGGCGCTGGGGCGCTGGCAGCGCCTTGTGGAGGCGATCGCCGAGTTGGCACGAGCGGTTGGGCGTCCGGTCATCTTGGCGGAGGTTGGCTGCCCTTCGGTCGAGGGTGCCTTGGCGGCTCCCTGGGATTGGCGTCGGACACAGGAGCCGAATGCACGAGCCGATCTGCACGCACAGGAGTTCTACTACGAAGCCGTCCGGAGCGCCTTCCAGGGGCGTCCGTGGCTTGCGGGCATCTTCTGGTGGGAGTGGGAGAGCATCCCCTCCCGCACCGAGCTCACCGGGTATACGCCTCGGGGGAAGCCAGCCGAGCGTGTGGTTCGGGAGTGGTTCCGTTCGCCGCGCAGCGCACCGCTTCGGCGGGAGCCGGCAGATGTTGTGGCGATACTTCGCGCGGGATGGACATCCAGCGGGCAAGGAGCCAGAACTGCTCCAGCTCCCAGAGGCTGGGCGGCGGTGCGGGCTGATGCAGCACGGCATGGAATTCCGCACACCAGCGCTCCAGCTCTGTGCTGCAGCAGTGAACGCGAGCATGGAGCCGTGCCCCATGGATGCAGTACAGCTCGTATGAGCCTTGAGTGCAGGGCAGTGCCACAACACCGCTGGCATATGCGGGGATGAGCCCGAACCCGCTGGCGTGCCAGCGCCGGAGGAAGCGCCCGAGCCGATGCCACCGCTGCGCCTCCTCAAAGCGCCATCGCCGGGCAAGCGCATGCATGCGTTCGGCTGCTGCCGCTGCCCACTGGAGTAATCCAGTGCGGGCATCGTGCCGGAGCGCCTCCAGCCGCTCAGCGTAGCCCTCTGCGGAGATGCTGCCGTTGCACGGTGCAGCGCAGTTGCGTAGCTCGCGGTACAGGCATGCCGACTCGTGCGGTGCGCGCGCAAGCGCTCCCGAGCACGGACGGATGCCGTAGAGCCGTTGCAGTAGCTCCAGGAGCAGCTCAGCGCTTTCCCGGTCGGGCAGAGGTCCAATCCACAGCTCCGCATCGGTGGCGCGCCAAGGTGCCGGGAGAAGCCGAGGGAAGCGCTCGCAAGTGATTCTCAGGAAGCCAAAGCGCCGTGCCACCTTCCCTTGGACGTTGAACGGCGGCTGCTCCAGCCGGATCCGCTCAAATTCGCGCAGAAGCGCCGAAAGCTCCGAGGGTGTGGTCTCCCAACGCAGCTCGTGGGCTTGCCGGAGCAGCAGTGGGATTGCCGGATTCTGCAGTGCCGAGGGCGAACAGTAGCTTGCCAGCCGTTGCCGCAGGTTGCGCGATTTGCCAACATAGAGCGTTTTCCCGCTGCGGTCGTGGAAGCTGTACACGCCAGGGCACGGTGGCGCCTGAGCTGCATGGAGGCGCAGTCGGGCTTGGCTTAGCGCCATCGCAGGAGTTCGTGGTGGGAGGCGATTCCGCGCTGGAATGCAAGCCGCAGCAGGGCTTTGAGCAGCTCGGCTGTTGCTTCGGCATCGGATTCCGCGCGGTGGTGGCGGGTCAGCCCCAGCCCAAAGCGGTCCGAAAGGTGAGCAAGCCCCCGTGGAGCGGGAATCCCCAACTGCTGTGCCAGCCGCAGCGTGCACAACCGCGGCAGATGCAGCCGTGGATAGCCGTTGCGCTCCAGTGCAGCGCGCACGAAGCGCCAGTCGAACGCAGCATTGTGCGCAACGAAGATGCTGCCCTTGACGCGCAACAGGGATGCAACCCGCGCCATAACCTCAGCCTCCGGAGGCGCTTGCGCCAGCATCTCCGGCGTAATGCCGGTCAGCCGAACGATGCTGGGCGGAGGTGCAACGTCACAGCGGACCAGCGAGCTGAAGCGCTGTGTCGTTGCTCCGTACTCCACGACGACGCAGGCGATCTCGATGATGCGGTGGCGCTGGGGATCGTGTCCGCTCGTTTCTACGTCCACGACCACGTAGCGGGCATCCCAGAGCGAGTTCATCGGGCGTGCGGCTACGGAGCCGAGGGCACATTCGCAGCGTCGGCTGCCCAGAGGAGTTTGCGCCGCAGCAGGTCGAAGTAGGAGCTATCGGCGTGTTTGACCAGCTTAACAACGTGCGGCGAGAGCTCGATGTGCACCTGCTCGCCGCGCGCCAGAGGCTCCTGCAGTTGCCCATCGGGGACGACAACGGCAGGATCACGCGAGAGCAGCTCCAGCCGGATACGGCAATCATCGGGCACGATGAGGGAGCGGAGCGTGAGCGTGTGCGGGCAGATCGGAGTCAGACACAGCACGCGCGCCGACGGCGCAATGATCGGTCCGCCACAGGAGAGGGAGTACGCCGTCGAACCCGTCGGGGTGGTTACGATTAGCCCATCGGCACGGTAGTCGGCAACGTGGTGTTCGTTAACAAAGGCACGCAGCAGAATCATGTGCGGGGAGGCGTGCTTTTCGACCACGATGTCGTTGAGCGCGTAGAAGCGCTTCCCGTGGACGGAGGCTTGCAGCACCGTGCGGTCCACGATGCGGTAGTGCCCGCCGATGAGGGCGTCGAGTGCGCTGTCGAGCTCCTCCACGCTGAACTCCGCCAGGAAACCCAGTTTTCCGACATTGACGCCCATGAGCGGGAGCTGGCTACTCAGGAAGCGCTGAGCCGCTGCCAGCATCGTGCCATCGCCGCCGAAGGTGAGCACGATATCCACGATGTTGGCAAACTGCTCGGGTGGCTGCACCTGCAGTTGTGGCAGCAGCTCTGGAGCCATATGTGGGACCGCTTCCGGGGAGATGCACACCTCGGCTCCCAGCTCCAGCAGACGGCGGGCGCTGTAGTTTGCCCAGCGGACCGCTTCAGCGTTGGCGAGGTTGATGAATAAGCCGATGCACTGCCTCATGCCCTTTCGGGAGGATTCGATGGACCGGAGAGGCTCTCCACGTAGAGCAGACGCAGCTCGGTGAGCGCCGCGTTGAGCTGTGCGCTCTCAGCCGCGCTGAGGTTCCCTTGGGTCTTCTCCTGCAGCAGCGCAAGCAGCTCGATGATAAACTGCGCATGCTCCAGGTTGCGCTCCAGCGTTCCGGAGAGAGGGTTCTCAATCTGCCCCAGCGCGATCAAGCCCTCCAACTGGAACATCTGCACAAGCGAGCCGAAGGAGAGTTGCATGGGAGCACGAAGCTATGGTGAGACAAGCACCGGATGTCGGATGCAGTAATGCCCACTACGCAGCTCCAGCCAGTAGAGCGCCGGGGCAAGCGCCGGAAGTGCCACTTCGCGGAGTGCGCCATCGGCGCGTCCGTGCCAGAGTGGCTGGGTGCGACCGAGTGGATCGACCAGAAGGAGCGTTGCTGCGGCAGCCGTCGGCGGGAGGAGGAACTCCACGCGCCCACCGCGCCCAGCAGGATGCGGCGTGACGCGCAGCCATGCTGCGGGCGGCCCCCCATCTTCGGCGACAGAGGTGGTGTCGGTAGGTTTCCAGCGCTGCTCGATGAGGAACCAGGGGGTGTGCTGCAGCAGGGCAGTTTGGTCCAATCGGAAGCTCACACGTCCGCCGGGGAGGCGGTCAACCGAGAAGGGTCCGCTTGCCAGCCTCCCCAGCGAATCCAGCCCGTAGACGAGGATGGTATCGGCGGTGGACTCCCACGACAGCCGGAGTTGCAGAGCTTCCAGTACCATCGGGGCAGTGCCCCAGCCCTGCCAGATGGAGGTGGAGCCCTCCCAGACGGCGTTGCTGTTGCAGGCGCGGGACACTGCCGTTAGCAGCGAGCGGCGCGCCTGCGGGAGCGGTGCCGTATCCAGGGAGAGCCACGTCACAGTACCGACCCAGCCGCTATCGAGCCGTTCCACGCGCAGCGGACCAACCTGGAGGATGCCCTTCAGGCGACCCGTGACGGCGATGTAGCGCGGCGTGGTGACGGTGAAGAGCGTATCGAGCGCGTTCCACAGCAGTTCCTCCGTATCGGAGAGCAGCCGTGACAGGTCGGGCTCGCGCAGCTCCGGCACCTGCCGCTGCGGTTGCACGCTCTGCTGCGATGCCTCGAGTGAATCGAAGAAGACACGTCGGAAGAGCATGATGCGGTTATCCGCTCCGAAGCGGAGCCAGAAGCTGCCCTGTTGCCACTGGGGGCGCAGCAGTGCCGCGCGGGTCTGCTGCAGCGGGAGCGAATCCCGCCCCAGGCGGATGAGCCCGTTCCGGAAGGCAATCGCTGCGGAGGGAGCCAGGCTCATGACCGCGCTGTGTGCCCATAGTTCGTAGTGCTTGTCGCGTCCCACGAACGGGGTTGTATAGGTCTCGCGCGAATCGGCGCCGTAGTTCAGAAACACCGCATCCCAGCCCTGATATGCCCCGTAGGCGGACAGCAGCAACGGCATCTCTGCCATATGCGCTGAGGGGAAGGGCATGAAGAAGAGACCGATGCTGAGCTTATCGCGCACAGAAGCTCGGGCGATCCCCGGTAGGTTCCCCGCCGCAGTGTGCCCCAGCATCGGGGTGTTGGCGATGAACCAGCTCCCTTGCGGCTCGGTCCGGTTGCGTCGGTAGTCCCAGCCAGTGGAGCCGACGATGCCATCCATCGCCTGCATGCTCCACAGGTCGTTGAAGGTGGAGAGCAGCGTCCCTGCCAGGATGATGCCTCGGTAGCCCAGGCTATCGCGCAGGAAGCGGGACATGGATTCGTAGTAGCGCTGCTGGAGCGCGGTGTAGAACTCCACGTTGTCGCGCATGCGCTGAGGGGTGGCGCCGAGGAGGTCGCCGTACAGCGAGCGGGCAATCGAGACGGTCGCAAGCGCTTCACCGGGCTGGAGCGGGCTTTCGTCGAGCATGTGGAGGCGGACATCGTCGAGGACAACCTCGCCCGTATCCTGCCCAAGGTAGAAGATGAGCCGTGCTGCTGGGGCGGTCTCCGGGGCACGGAAGCGCAGACGGAACTCCTGCCACGCGGTACCGAGCACGGTATCGCGGTACAGCCCCAGGTTCTGGTAGGGGAATTCGCCGTTGTACACCTGCAGCCGCAACGGGCGCTGCGGATGCGATGCCCGAGCCCAGAAACGCAGCTCGTAGAGCCGGTCTTGCTGTACCTGCGTTCCGTTGTACAGAATCACACTGCTGGGCGAGCCGTTGGTCCGTGCAATCCGAACCAGCCCAGCAAAGCGCCCGTGCCGGACGTTTGTCTCCGTGAGTCGGAAGACAGCCTGGGCAACGGCGCTGTTGGAGCTGAAGGTCCACTGTAGCGAGAACTCATCCTCGAAGCTGCCATTGGGGATGAAGTTCTGCGTATCGGCGGCGGGGACGGACCATGCCGCGCGGAGCGCAGCGTCGCTGCCGTACTTGCGGCGGAGGAAAGCCGCAAAGAGCGTGTCCAATTGGCGGCTGTGGAAGTGGGAGAGTATCCCGCCCGGATGGCGGAGCTGGTTGTTGACCCAGAAGTTCAAGAGCGAGTTATCCCAGGTCAGCCACACGCCGGCAATAGCGGGGTCGCTCCTGTATGCCCGTCCGGTGTAGGGGTTGACGTGCTCCAGTAGCAGGCGCACGATGGCGCGGTGCCGCTGCTGGAAGGCGGAATCGGTGTACAGGACCGCTCGACCGTACGTGGGGATGGAATCGCGGCGTGGGACACCATCGCCCGTTCGCGGAGTCCAGCGTGCATGGAGAGCCAGGAAGACCGCGATATTGTGCCGGGCAAGCTGGGAGATGAACCAATCCAGCCGCTGCATCTGCGCCGGAGAGAGTGCTGAGGAGCTCGTTCCGCTCTGCAGGATGCTGGAGGCGTCCCAGTTGGAGTAGTCGATCCCCACCAGTGCGACGGCGTTGAATCCCAGGGCTTGGAGCCGTTGGGCAACGGCAATTGCGGTGGTGCTGTCGGGGAAGCACGCCGTGTTGTAGAGCACAACGCCGAAGAGGCGCCGGGGAGTGCCATCCGGAGCGTGCAGCTCACCGCCGCGGGGGATGAGCCAGCCGCCGTTCCCCGAAGAATCCTGGAGCTGCTCCCACCAGACCGGCTCCAATGGGGTTTGCAGAGCGGGCAGGAAGGGGAAGGGCGAGCGTAGCGGCTGGGCAAGTAGCAGCGCAGGGACAACGACGCCGCTGAGGATTCGACTCAGCTTCATCCGAGCGTGTGCAGGTAACGAGCCGCTGCCAAATTACAGCTTTGCCCGCAATAGGCAAGCATGCCGGCGAAGTTGCATCCATTTGGCATCTTTGTGCCAGTGGCAGTTGGAGTTGAAGCGTTGCACCCTGATGCGCGGAATCCGATGGTGGGTGTTGCTCGTGGCGGGTCCGCTGGGGCTGTTGGCAGCGGTGGTGGCGCCGCCCTTGGGCATCTTCGAGGAGCCATTGCGCCACCTTGGGGTGGTGCCGGAAGCGCTGCCGATGATGGAGCAGACGGTTCAGCGCGTGCTGGGGCTGCTCTGGTGGATGCTCTGCTGGTGGCTGGGCGAGGTCGTCCCGCTTGCGGTGACGGCACTACTGCCGGCGGCGGTTGCCCCACTGCTGCGACTTCTCCGCTGGGAATCTACCGGCGGAGCGCAGCCCATTGCGGCAACGGAGCTCCTGCGTGCCTATGCCGACCCGATTGTGCTGCTGTTTTTGGGGTCCTTCCTGCTTGCGCAAGCGCTGCAACGGTACGAGCTGGACCGGCGCTGGGCGCTGTGGATGCTCAGCCGAGCGGGGGTGGCGCGCACGTACCCACGGGTGCTGCTGGTGCTCATGGTTGCGGTCATGAGCGTATCGGCGTGGCTCAACAACACTGCAACGGCAGTGCTCTTCATGCCGGTTGCGGTGGGGATTGCACAGCAGATTGGGCAGCCCCGCGGTGGTATGGCTGCAGCGTGCGTCCTGGGGGTTGCCTGGGCAGCTTCCATCGGTGGGATGACCACGATCGTGGGCACCGCTCCCAACGGGATTGCCGTAGGGGTGCTGCGCCAATATGGCATGGAGATTGGGTTCGTGCAGTGGCTTGCGTTCGGGCTCCCCGCAGGGGTGGTACTGCTGCTGTGCGGGTGGATGGTGCTGCGGTGGCAGTTCCGGCTCAGCGGAGCAATGGACGCTGCTGCGCAGGAGTACCTGCTACGGAGCTACCGCGAGCTTGCCCCGCTCTCTCCAGCGCAGCGGCGCGTCATTGCTGTAGGGGCAGCGGTTGTGCTGGGGTGGCTGCTGCAACCGCTGTTGCAGCAACTTCCTGGGCTGCGCTGGCTGCAGGAGTGGAATACCGTGCTCCTGGGGGCGATGCTCCTATTCGTGCTGCCGGCGGGCAGGAACGAGGGAGCGCTGCTGGAGTGGCGCCACGCACAGCAGATCGATTGGGGCACGCTGCTGCTCTTCGGAGGTGGATTGGCGCTCTCGGGGTTGCTTGTGCAAACCCAGACGGCGGCGGTGCTGACCCGGCTGCTGACCAATGCCTTGGGCAGCGTGCCCGTGATGGTGAGCGTCCTTGGGCTTATCCTGGCGGCGAATCTCTCAACGGAGGTGCTCTCCAACACCGCGCTGGCGGCACTGCTGCTGCCGGTTGTGACGCCGTTGCTGCCAGCGCTGGGCTTGCCACAGTTGCCGATGGTTGTTGCGATCGCGCTGGCGACCTCGTGTGCGTTTATGCTCCCGGTTGCCACACCGCCGAATGCGATCGCGTATGCAACGGGGATGCTCCCGTTACCGCAGATGGTGCGCACCGGCGTGGCGATGAACCTACTCAGCACGGTGGTGCTGGGGGTAATGGTCCTTTTGGCGGGGCTGTAAGGCGCTGAGCTGGTCCAAGAGCTGCGCCAGGCGCTGGGCGGCGGTTCGGCGTTCGTACTGCCGGATGACCTCCGGACGCGGCTGCGGTAGCGGGACCTTCTCGCCGCGCCAGGCGCGGATGTAGCGGTGCAGAATCTCCGCGCAGCGCTCCACCTCTGTACGCTCGGCAACCTCGCCGCATCCGGTCTGGTGGAGCAGGCGCTCGACTGCGCTGCCGTGCGGAGCGATCGCCAGGATGGGTTTGCCCGCACCGAGGTACTCAAAGAGCTTGCCCGGCACAATTGCGTGGCTTTCCGGGGCATCGTCCACGATGAGCAGAAGGGCATCGGAGGAAACGACGTGGCGCAGGCTCTCGCGGTGCGGCACATAGCCGGTCAGCTCGATGGAGTCAAAAAGCGGGGATTGGCGCAGCGTCTGCAGCACGTCCTCTCCACAGCGTCCCACGATGCGGAAGCAGAGCTCTTCGGCGCGGAGCTGTCCGGAGCGCTGGAGCAGCTCCAGTGCCGCAAGCACCACAGCGGGGTTGCGCCGACCGTAGAGGGAGCCGCTGTAGGTGAGCGTAAAGCGGGCGTTGCGTTCGGTTGGCGCCGGAGGGTAATCGGCGGGGTCGAATCCGTTGGGGATGTGCACGAACTTCTCCGCCGGCAGGTCGCTGTACTTGCGCAGGGCATCCTCGGCGATGCCTTCCCAGGCGCATTCGATGAGGTCTGCTTCGCGGAAGACCGAGTGCTCCAGGCGTCGGTCAATCCAGGCTGGCAGCCACCAGCGGCGTGGGGTGGTCAGGAATCCAGTCCAAGGGTCGCGGAAGCCGGCGATCCAGGGCAGCCCGTAGCGGCGTTTGAGTTGCCGGGCAATCAGCGCGCAGGTGTAGGGCGGGGAGGAGCTGTAGAGGACCTCGATGCGGTAGCGGCGCAGCAGGCGCCGGGCTGCCGGAAGTGCCGTCAACAGCCAGCCGACTCGGGCGTCGGGAATGAAGAAGGTGGCGCGGATCCAGTGGGCAAGCCGTTCGGCGATGCTGCGGCGCGGTGGCTCGGTGGTGAGCACCTGTACGTCGATGGGCGTACCGTGGCGGCGCGTCAGGCGGCGGTAGAGGGCGTAGGGCTCCAGAATCGGGGTGCGCTCCACGTGGACATTCGGGGGGAGCTCCTGCAGCAGGCTGGGATCGCGTGCGGGAAACTCCCCATCGCGCACGGTGAGCACGACCGGCTCCCAGCCGAATTCCGGAAGGTAGCGCACATGTTTGAGGACGCGTTGTACACCTGGACCGCCCGAGGGTGGGAAGTAGTAGGCTACGACGAGCACTCGGCGCAGCATTGCAGAACGTAGCTGGCTTCCATGCACAGGAACTGGAACACCTCCGGCAGAAGGCGCGCCAGCGGGGTGAGCTCAATTGCCGGCAGCGGAAGCCCAAATCGGAAGCGGAAGACGGGGCGAAGCAGGTAGTGCTTCTGGAGGACGATTCGATAGCCGGATTCTGCCACAGCGCGGTGAAAACGCCCGAACGACAGCCGGATGCGGCGCAGGCGGCGGACCTCGGAGCGGTCGGGTTCCCGCCCGCTGGCGATGAGCCGCTCGAATACGGGTTCGGGCAGGAGATGCACGTACGGGAGCTTGCCCCAGAGGTTGTGCAGCAGGTGCTGATGCCCGCCGTACGGCGATGGGTAGGGCGGGAAGGAGATGTAGAGGTAGCCGCCAGGGCGCAGCAGTTGGGCAATTCGGCGCAGCGCGGTTTCAGGAGAATCCAGATGCTCCAGAACGTCGCGCAGAAGCACCACATGGTAGCGCCCGCGCCAGGATTCGGGGATGGGGTCGGCAAGGATATCGTGCACGGCAAAGGTGATCTGCAAGCCCAACCGGTCAGCGATGCGGCGGGCGCTCTCCAGGCGCAAGGGCGCAATATCGGTCCCCAGCGCCGAAGTTGCCCCTGCTTCGACGAAGGACATCAGCACGCCCCCTTCGGCACAGCCGATCTCTGCAACGGCATCACCGGGGTGAAAGATGCCTCGGCGCTGCAGCTCTGGGACAAGGACGCGGCGCCCCAGCTCGTACTGGTAGCCCCAATAGTATCGGCTCGCTGCGGAGATGTCCTCCCAGGCGGGGAGTGTCAGTGCCCTCGAGCTCATGGACGCTTGCGCCTGCGCGCGGATGCCGCGGGAGCCGTCTGCTGCGGTGCAGCTTTCCCGATGAAGGCTGACCAGTGGTACTGCTGCGGGACCTGGCGTCCCTGCAGCGCCAGTTGGACGAGGTATTCCGCCGTAGTCTGCACAATCCAGCGGAAGTTCTCCTCCTGCACGGAGTAGCGTTCGGCATCGGGAGCGGGGTTGAGGAAATCGATGGCGTACGGTGTGCCGTCGCGCACGGCGAATTCCACGGTGTTGATCTCGTAGCCCAGCGCCGTGCACAATTGCAGCGCCAACTGGCGCAATTGGCGCTCCCGCTCGGGCGGGACCTCAACACCGGTCAGGTAGCGCAGATGGTACGGATTGCGCGGCTCATAGGGGATGACGCGCACCTGCTCCCCGATGACGAAGCAGCGGTAGTACTCCTCGTACTCGATGGCTTCCTGCAGCACCATGACGGTGTCGCCGGTCTGGTCGTAGGCGGCGAAGAATTCGTGCGGGTCATGTACCTTGTAGACCTGGCGCCAGCCGCCACCCAGGTGCGGCTTAAGATACGCCGGGAAGCCCACGTAGGCGAAGAGCTCCTCCCAGTTGAGCGGGTAGATGAGGTTGCGCATGGATTCGGAGGTGGTACGCGGCGGGTGCTGCTTGGTGGGGAAGATGACGGTGCGCGGCACGGGGATGCCTATGCGAGCTGCCAGCGCATAGCCGAAGAACTTGTCATCGGCACTCCACCAGAAGGGGTTGTTAACCACGCGCGTGCCGCCGAGTGTGGCAACCTTGAGCACGGAGCGGTAGAAGGGGATGTCGTGCGAAATCCGGTCCAGGATGACATCGTAGCGCAGCAGCTCATCCATGCGCACGCCGCCAATTTTGACAAACTCGGCTGCCACGTCGGGCAGATTCATGCTGTTGATGGCTTCGACGAGCGCGGGAGGGAAGCTCTGTTCCATGCCGAAGAGAACGCCGATGATGCGCATTGGGTGGCACCGGTTGTGGGACCTCAGATGTTGACGGCTTCCTCGTACGCAGCAGCAGCGGCTTCCATGACCGCTTCGCTCAATGTCGGGTGCGCATGGATGGTGCGGAAGATCGTGCGTGCGGTCGCCTCCGATGAGCGGGCAAGCCCCAGCTCTGCAATGAGCTCGGTGACCTCTGGACCAATCATGTGGGCGCCCAGCAGCTCACCGTAGCGAGCCTCGAAGATGAGCTTGACAAAGCCTCGGGCTTCGCCCATGCCCCATGCCTTGCCGCTGGCGCTGAAAGGGAACTTGCCGATCTTGAGCTCGTAGCCCGCCTGGCGGGCTTGCTGCTCGGTCAGACCAATGCTGGCAATCTGCGGCTGGCAATACGTGCACGCAGGGATATTGCTGTAGTCGATCGGCTGCGGATGGTGACCAGCAATGGCTTCCACGCAGACGATACCTTCGGCGGAAGCCTTATGCGCCAGCCACGGCGGACCCGCCACGTCCCCAATGGCGTAGATGCCCGGGACGTTGGTGCGCAGGTACTGGTCCACTTTGATGAAGCCGCGCTCCAACTGCACGCCCAGCTGTTCCAGCCCGATGCCCTCCACGTTCGCCTGGACTCCAATGGCATTGAGCGCCATTGCAGCGGTGAGCGTCTCCTGTTTGCCGTTGCGCTCGACGGTGACGCTGACGCCTTTACCCTTGCGCCGTGCCGAGACCACCTTCGTGGAGGTCATCACCTGGATGCCATCGCGCTTGAAGTGGCGCTCCAGCTCCTTGGAGATCTCCTCGTCCTCGTTGGGAGCAAGCCGAGGCATCATCTCGATGATGGTCACCTGAGTGCCGAAGGCGTTGTAGAAGTAGGCGAACTCCAGTCCGATTGCCCCACCCCCGATGATGATGAGCGATTCCGGCGGCTCCTTCAACAGCATCGCCTCGGTGCTGGTGAGGATGCGCTCGCGGTCCACCTCGATGCCGGGGATGGTTCGTGGGCGCGCGCCGGTGGCAACGATGATGTGTGCGCACTCGATGCGGTCCGTCACTGTGCCCTCGGCATCGCGCACTTCGACAACGCCAACATCGGCGATAGTGGCGGTTCCTTGCAGGTGCTGCACGCCGTATTTGCGGAACAGGTAGGCGATCCCATTGGACATGCGCTCGGCAACCTGGCGGCTGCGCTCGATGATGCGGGGGAAGTTGACCGTGAGCGAGCCGACTTCGAAGCCGAATTCAGCACTGCGCTTGAGGAAGTGCATCTGCTCGGCGCTCCGCAGCAGCGCCTTTGTGGGGATGCATCCCCAGTTGAGGCAGATCCCGCCCAGCCGGTCGCGCTCCACGCAGATGGTCTTGAGGCGCAACTGGGCAGCGCGGATTGCTGCGACGTATCCGCCTGGACCGGCACCGATGACAACGATATCGCACCGATGGTGGTTCATCTGCACGCACGGTGAGTGGTACCCTCAGCCACACGGCAAAATTAGGGAAGCACGGGGCAGCACCGGTTGGGGGCAAGCCAATTTCCCTTGTGCATCGGCGTCTTTGTGGGCGTCTCAGTGCCTGGGTGCAGAGCCATGAGCGATGTGGAGCGAATCGAGCGCTTTGCCGAAGTCATCGATCGGGTGCGGCAGCAGATTGGCAAGGTGATCGTCGGGCAGCATGCCATCATTGAGCAGTTGCTCATCGCGCTGTTTGCCCGCGGGCATTGCCTGCTCATTGGGGTGCCTGGGCTTGCCAAGACGCTGCTCATCCGCACGCTGGCGCAGACGATGGCGCTCAAGTTCAGCCGCATCCAGTTCACGCCCGATCTCATGCCGGGCGACATCACCGGAACGGAGGTGCTGGAGGAGAACCTCACAACGGGCGAGAAGCACTTCCGCTTCGTGCGCGGTCCCATCTTTGCCAACATCGTGCTTGCGGACGAGATCAACCGCACACCGCCGAAGACCCAATCGGCGCTGCTGGAGGCGATGCAGGAGCACAGCGTCACCGTCGCTGGAGTCACTTACCAATTGGAGGAGCCCTTCTTTGTGCTGGCAACGCAGAATCCAATCGAGCAAGAGGGCACATACCCGCTCCCCGAGGCGCAGTTGGACCGCTTCATGTTCAACCTCTGGATGGACTACCCCAGCTTCGAGGAGGAGGTCGAGATCGTACGCACAACCACAACGGAGGAGGAGCCGCAGGTGGAGCCGGTGTTGACGGCACCGGAGATTCTGGAGTACCAGCGCTTGGTGCGGCGCATTCCGGTCTCCGAGCATGTGATCGAGTACGCCGTCCAGCTCGTCCGGGCGACGCGCCCGCAGAATGGAGCGCTACCGATAGTGCGCGAGTATTTGCGCTACGGGGCTGGTCCGCGCGCTTCGCAGTACCTGATTCTGGGGGCAAAGGCGCGGGCGGCGCTCTACGGGCGCTACACCCCGACGGTAGAGGATGTGCGCGCGGTCACGCTCCCGGTGCTGCGGCACCGGATGGTGCTCAATTTTGCAGCCGAAGCCGATAACGTCTCGGCAGCGATGTTGGTTGAGCGCTTGCTCGATGCCCTCGGATGAGCATCGTTGCTATTGTCGGGCGCCCCAACGTTGGGAAGTCTACGCTCTTCAACCGCTTGGTGCGCGAGCGCCGGGCAATCGTGGAGGCAACTCCAGGGGTGACGCGCGACCGGCTCTACGGGCATGCCGAATGGGCGGGCAAGCGCTTCACCGTCATAGACACCGGCGGCTGGATGCCGGAATCGGATGACCTCATCGCCCGTGCCGTCCGCGAGCAGACCGCGCTGGCAATCGAGGAAGCCGATGCAATCCTCTTCCTGGTGGATGCCCGCGAGGGGGCGACCCCCGTTGACCAGGAGCTGGCAGCGCTCCTGCGGGCAACGCAAAAGCCGGTGCTGCTCGTTGCGAACAAGTGCGATCTTGCCCAATGGGATAGCGCAGCGGCGGAGTTCTACTCCCTGGGCTTGGGCACACCCTATCCGATCGCTGCCGAGAGCGGGCGCAACCTGGGAGATCTCCTGGATGCCCTCGTGGCAGTTCTGCCCGATGCCGCCGAACAGCAGCCCGACCCGCGCCTCAAGCTTGCCATCGTCGGACGCCCCAACGTGGGGAAATCCAGCATCGTCAATGCTTTGCTGGGGCAGGAGCGCCTGATTGTGACTCCGATCCCGGGGACAACCCGCGACGCCGTCGATACGGTTGTGCGCTACTACGGTGAGGAGTACCTGCTCATCGACACAGCGGGGCTGCGGCGCCGCAGCCACATCCGCGAGAACATTGAGCTCTACAGCGTGCTGCGGACCCTGCGCGCGATCGAGCGCAGCGATGTCGCCGCCGTCGTCGTAGATGCGTACGAAGGGCTCCGCGACCAGGACAAGCGCATCCTCGGCGAGGTCGTGGATGCCCGCAAGGGGGTCCTGCTGGTCTTCAACAAGTGGGATTTGGTCGAAAAGGACGAGACGACCGCCGAGTGGTACCGGCAGCAGGTACGGGCGGAGCTGCCCACGCTCTCCTGGGTGCCGGTGGTGTTCGTCTCGGCGAAGACACGGCAGCGGGTGACGAAGATTCTGGAGCTTGCGCGCCAAATTCACCAGCGGCGTAAGCAGCGGATTCCCACGGCGCAGTTGAATCGGACGCTCTTGCCCGAGATCGAGCGTACCCCACCGCCGGCGGTGCAGGGCAAGGAGATTCGCATCAACTACATCACACAGGTGCGCGCCGAGCCGCCCGTGTTTGTCTTCTTCTGCAACCACCCGGAGCTGCTGCCGGACTCATACAAGCGCTTCCTGGAGAACGTGCTGCGCCAGCATTTCGATTTCGAAGGGGTCCCCATCTCCTTCCTCTTCCGGCGCAAGAACGTCCCCTACGAGCTGCGTCAGTAGCGCAGTTGCAGCCCCAGGTTGAGCGCACGTGGCATGCCGGGTTCGGCAAACAGTGGGCGTCCGCGTGCGTCGCGGTCGGGGTTGATGTAGACAGAGCCGACGTGGCGCCGATTGAGCACGTTGCGCAGCTCGACCCAGGGCAGGAGCCCAACGTCCCCGAGGCGGAGCTCCTCGGTTGCGCGCACAGCCGTGGAGAGCAGCAGAGCTGCTGGCACGGTGATTGTGTTGGCATCATCGGCGTAGTAGGAGCTTGTGTGCTGCAGCTCTACCTCCCACCGCAGCGGCAAGCCTGCAGGGAGGGGTAGCCACAGTTGAGCACTCCCCAGCAGTTCGGGGACGCCAGCGATGGCATGACCGGAGTAGTCCACCACTCCCGAACGACCAAAGTAGCTGGAGTCGATCCGGTAGTGCGCGTAGCGGTACCTGCCGTAGGTCAGCGCCAGGCGCAGCGCCGCGCCCCAATCGGTAGATACGGTGAGCGCGGCTTCGGTGCCACTGCGGGTACTGTGCGCAGCGTTGACGTAGAAGCGCCCGCCACCGTACGGGACCAGCTCGTTGCGCACGAGGATGTGGAAGAGAGCCAGCTCCAGTTGCATTGCCAGGCGGAGAGGAGCAACACGGAGCAAGTGGCGGCTGCCCAGCTCCCAGGTCCAGGAGGACATGGGCTGGAGGTCGGGATTGATTCCCGCCGAGGCGTTCGTCGGAGGCGGGTCAACCTCATTGTAGGCAGGGACCTCCCATCCACTGCTGGCGTGGGCGTAGAGGCTGTGGGCATCGGAGAGGCGCACGTTGATACCGACGGCGGGAAGCCAGGTCTGGAAATCCTTCACCGCCGAACGTGAAGGAGCCAGCGCATCGATCAGGCGGTAGCGCAACCATTCTGCCCGTAACCCTGCCCACAGCCACAGCCGCTGCTCCAGCTCCAGAGCAGCGCGGACGAAGGCTCCTCCGTTGAACGCCGCTTCACGCTTGTTTGCGCGCAGCACGCTATCGCGCCCTCCGTCGGGGGCAAGCCCGTAGAAGAGAGCCGGTCCATCCTGCACGACGTAGTCCGCGCCGACGGCAAGGGAGGGATGCAGCTGCCCCCAGCTTGCGCGGTGCCAGGCAACCACGCTTGCGCCCGTTTGCACGCGGGAGAACTCCCGGTAGGTGCCTCGTTCGGAGCGCACAAGGAACTTCGGCTGAACGAACGCGGAGGCATTCACCTGCGTGGTGGGCGCTGGGGTATGCAGCAGCATGAGGCTGATGCTGGCAAGGGTGTTCTCGCGGCGGGCGCGCTGCTGTGCGTAGGTGGCGTTGGCAGCGGTGGGATCCTGCTCGAAGGTCTCCCAGTCCAGCGGTCCTGGGATAAGGAACCGGTTTCGTGTGGCGCTGAGCGCAAGTTCGGCGCGCAGAGTGGGCGAAAGCGCTGTCTGCAGGGAGCTTCCCAGCCAGAACCGTTCCCCTTCGCTGTGGCGCCGCCAGCCATCCGAGCGGGCGTACGTTGCCGTCAGCGCAAGCGTCGGGATTGGCAGCACCTGCAATGCCCCGCGCCGGTAGCCGAAGCTGCCAACGGCAAGGGTTGCCCGAATCGGGGCTGCATCTGGGAGTTCCATCGGGAGGGTGCGGAAGGAGAGAACTCCGCCGCTGGCATTGCCCCAGAGCAATGAGGTGTTGGAGCGGACGATCTCCGCCTGCTGCAAAGCCAGTGGCTCCAGAAGGTCCAACGCCGTGCGTCCATCGGGTTCGGTCAGCGGAACCCCATCGAGCAGGATGCGCACGCCCCGCGTGGTCCCGTTATTGGAGCGGTCTCCAGCCCCGCGCGCGCCGAACCCACGGATGACGATGCGCAGGTCGCTTGTCCCACCACGCGATTGCACAAAGACCCCGGGGATACCCTGCAGCAGCTCCTCCACGCTGTAGCTCCGTCGGGTAGCCCACTGCGGTGCCGAACGCAGCGTGATGGCATAGGGCAGAGCCGCGAGCTCCGTCGGTACCCGGTTGGCGATGACCCTGACCTCCTGCAGGGGATAGACCTGCAGCGTATCCGCATGGAGTGCCAATCCCCCACAGCAGCTCAGCACGAAGAGCATCCCGCGCGTGCGCATCAGACAGCGGAATGGCTGTGCAACGGATGCAAAGATACGTCTCGGCGTGCGGGGGAGTCCTACGGGAGAGCTGAGGGAGCTTCGGAGAGCGTTTCTGGGCGGAGTGCTATTTTCGCCGGCGGAAGGTATCGCTGTGCAAGGAGGAAGCGATGGCGTACGTACAGGCACGCAAACCGTTGACGACATGGCTGCAGACGCTGCTGCACTACCGGTGGCATCCCGGGGCTGTGGCGTACGTGCTGCACCGCATCAGCGGGATTGCGCTATTGGGCTACCTCTTCGTGCACATCTCAACGCTGCGCGGATTGGTGCAAGGGGAGGCGTCCTTCAACGAGAAGATGCAGCTCTTCACGGCACCGATCTTCAAGCTTGCCGAGTGGCTGCTGTTTGCCTTTGTGCTGTTCCATGCCCTCAACGGTGTCCGGATTGCGCTGCTGGACCTCACACAGCGCGGCTCGCGCGCGCACATTGCGCTGCTGCGGTTGGTCTACGTTGTGGGAGCGCTGGCGATGCTGGGCATGGGCGTGCTCATCTTTTGGGACCCCTTCGGTGCATAAGCACGTGCATAAGCGCGGAGGTGTACGATGAAGCGCTGGTCGGCATTTGCGTGGTACTGGCAGCGGATCTCGGGGCTGCTGCTGGTCATCTTTACGATTGGGCACTACGTTACGGTGCACTGGAGTGCAGCCGCAGGGCATGAGTTCAGTTCCTCGGTTGCGCGCCTTTCCAACCCGTTGTGGCAGTTCTGGTACCTGGGCTTTGTGGTGCTGGGGCTGTGGCACGGTGTGCAGGGGGCGTACAACATCTTGCGCGACTTCAAACTGCCACGCGCTGTGCTGTTGGGCGCCATGGTGGTGCTGATTGGTGCAGCGCTCTACTTTGCCTACCTGGGCTTCGATACGGTGCTGACCGTGCACGAGTGGAAGCATCATCCGTAGAACAGCGGCGCAGAGAGCAATGCAGGAACACCGTGTGGATGTGGTCATCGTCGGCTCCGGTGGAGCGGGGCTTCGGGCAGCCGTGGAGATTACGCCTCCGTACACGTGCGCGGTGCTGAGCAAAGTGCATCCGCTGCGCTCGCACACCGGTGCGGCGCAGGGCGGTGTCTGTGCCGCCTTGGGCAACGAGGAGGAGGATTCCTGGGAGTGGCACGCCTACGATACGATCAAGGGCTCGGACTTCCTGGGCGACCAGGACGCCATCGAGCTGATGTGCCAGGATGCTATTCGGGCAATCATCGAGCTGGAGCACATGGGGATGCCCTTCTCGCGGCGTCCCGATGGCAGGATTGCCCAGCGCCGCTTCGGCGGGCATACGAAGCCGGAGAACCCCGCAGACCCCAACTCCCGACGTATCCCTGTGCGCCGAGCCTGCTACTCGGCGGACCGCACGGGGCATGCCATGCTGCACACGCTCTACGAGAACGCGCTCAAGAACAACGTGCGCTTCTTCTCGGAGTTCTTTGTCACCGATGTCATCGTGTACAACGGGAGCTGCCGCGGGGTCGTTGCCCTGGATATCCGCAGCGGGGAGCTGCATGTCTTCCACGCCAAGGCGGTGCTGTTTGCCACCGGCGGCTACGGGCGGGTCTACCAGGTGACCTCCAACGCGCACGCCGGCACGGGCGATGGAATGGCGGTGGTCTACCGGCGCGGAATTCCGCTGGAGGACATGGAGTTTGTGCAGTTCCATCCCACGGGGCTGTGGCGCTTAGGGGTGCTCATCTCGGAAGCAGCTCGCGGAGAGGGCGGAATCCTGCGCAATAAGCACGGCGAGCCCTTCATGGAGCGCTATGCGCCGACGGTCAAGGACCTGGCGCCGCGCGACCTGGTCAGCCGTGCCATCATCACAGAAATCCGCGAAGGGCGCGGCATCGAAGCCCGCGACGGAACCTTCTACGTTGGTTTGGATCTGACCCACCTTCCCGAACAAGTGCTGCGCGAAAAGCTGCCCGAAATCACCGGCTTTGCCCAGATGTACTTGGGTGTGGACCCCAGGCGCGAGTGGATCCCCGTGCAACCGACCGTGCACTACGCCATGGGCGGCATCCCAACGGATGTGGACGGGCGCGTTGTGCTCGATGCCAACAACACCGTGCTTCGCGGCATGTACGCCGCCGGAGAGGTGGCGTGTGTTTCCGTGCATGGGGCAAACCGACTGGGGACGAACTCGCTGCTGGACCTCATCGTCTTCGGGCGCCGAGCCGGCAAAGCCATCATGGAGTACCTGCGCTCGGGTGCCGACTGGGAGGAGCTCCCCGCCGATGTGTTGGAGTTCTCGCGCGAGCGAATCGAACGGCTGCGCAGCGGCAGCGGGCAGGAACGTGTGGCACCGCTGCGCAAGGAGCTCCAGCGCTCGATGAGCGAATACGTTGGCGTGTTCCGTACCGAGCAGCAGTTGCTGCAGATGACCTCTATTCTGCAGGACCTGCGCCAGCGCTACCAGCGGCTGCGTCTGCAGGATACCGGACGTCAGTTCAACACGGAATTGGTGGAGGCGCTGGAGCTGGAGAATCTGCTCGATGTCGCCGAAGCCATTACCTACAGCGCACTCAACCGCCGCGAGAGCCGTGGTGCGCACGCGCGCGAGGACTACCCCAAGCGGGATGACCAGAACTGGCTCAAGCACACCCTCATCCGCAAGCGCGAGGGCGCCGAGCCGGAGATCTTCTACAAGCCCGTGCGGATTACGCGTTACCAGCCCGTCGAGCGCACCTACTGAATCAGCGCTGCGCCGGTTTGGCTCGGCGGCGAAGCAGTAAAACTCCGCCCACAAGCATTGCCGCAAGCGCAAACCACTGCGCCTGCGAAAGTCCCCAATAGGTGGGGTTGAGCCGGATGAACTCCACCAGGAAGCGCTCCAGCCCTGCCAGCACAAGGTAGAGCGCAAAGAGCTTCCCTTCGGGCATGCTGCGGCGCAGCCGCCACAGGAGCGCAAAGATCGCTCCGGCTGCGAGCGCCTCGTATATCGGGGTGGGGTGCACGGGGATATCTTCCGGTACAGGGCGACCGGGGAAGAGCTCTTCGTAGCGGCGGCGGAGTTCGGGGTTGAGCGCGCTGAGTGTGGGGACCGTCCCCTTGGGGTAGGTTACTGCCCAGGGGACATCGGTGGGGATGCCGTAATCCCCATCGCCGGCGAGGTGGCAGCCGATGCGCCCGATGCCGTACGCCAGCATGAGCGCTGGAGCAATCGAATCGGCGATGCGCCACAACGGGAGCCGATGCCGCCAGATGTACCACAGGAACAGCGCCGCTGCCACGAGAAAGCCCCCGTGAAAGGTTAACCCCGCGGGGCTGACGAGGGCTCCCAATGGGTCACCGCGCAGCTCTTCGGGGTGCTCCAGCAGATGGAAGAGCTTTGCCCCAACGAGCCCACCCACAAACGCCAGCAGCAGCAGCGACGAGGCGAGGTCCTTCGGCTTGGGCAGCCCGCGCCGCCGAAATTCGGCAACCGAAATCCAGTACGCCGTCAGAAACCCCAGCGCCACCATGGCGCCGAAGCTGTAGATGGTGATGGGTCCGATTTTGAACAGCACCGGCAGCATTGCGCTTACTCTGCGGAGGTGTCCAGCATGGCGTGCAGCATCGTGGCGGCTTCGCGGAAGCGCTGCTCCAGGTTGAGCGTAAACGCCGCCAGGTCTATTTGCTCCAGCTCGGGGAACTTCTCCGCAAGGAGCTTCCAACTGGGCTCCTCCGCAAGCACGACTTTGGAGATTCCTTCGCCGATGCCGGCACCCCAGACTTCGCACAGGAGGTCCGCGATGCGCGTGACGGCAGCCTGCGTTTGGAAGCGCTGGAGCATCTGCGGTGCCGAATGGAAGCGGATGACGCTGGGCAATGGCTCGGGCAGCTTCCAACGCTGGGCAAGCAGGTGTCCGGCTTCCTCGTGGGTCATGCCCATTATGGCGCGTTCGGCTTCCTGTTCGGGGACGCCGGAGAGGATCTGCTGCTCGAGCTCGCGGTACTGCGGCAGCGCCAGTTGGATCATCAGCAGCTTGCCTACATCGTGCAGCAGTGCGGCGGTGAAGACTTGGTCGGCAAGCGAGCGCTCCAACTGCTCAGCAAGCGCTCGTGCAACGAACGCCGCGCAGGTGGAATGCCACCAGAAGCGCTCCAGGTACGGCACCGCCTCGGGCTGGCTTTCGGCGAGCAGTTGGGAGAAGATGCTCACTGCGGTGGTGATCGAGGTGACGGCAAGGGTGCCCATGTAGACCAGCGCCTGAGGAATCGAGGTCACGGGGACCTTCAGCCCGTAGAGCGGGGAATTCACCACGCGCAGAATGCGAGCAGCAACGGCGGGTTCCCGCTCCACAATGCGGGCGATCTCGTTCCAGTGCACCTGCTCGTGCTTGAGGAGCGTGTTGATGTGCTCGACGACTGTCGGCGGAGATACCAGCCAATCGGTGTCCTCAATGAGCTGGGCGAGGTTGACGGCGCTCATCGGCGGTGAGGAGAGCTTGTGGTACTTCCCACCAGTACTCGGGCTTTGCCGAGCGCAGGAGCAGTTCCTGCAGGGCAGCTTTGGGGTCTTTGCGCTCGAAGAGGATGGCGTGGACCTGCTCCACGATAGGCATCTCCACAGCAGCACGCCGGCTGAGTTCGTAAGCGGAGCGGGTGGTAGGGACCCCTTCGGCGACCATCGGAGTGGAAGCCAGGATGCGCTCCAGCGGCTCCCCGCGCGCCAGGCGCTCTCCAACGGCACGATTGCGGCTGTAGCGGCTCATGCACGTTGCCACAAGGTCGCCCAACCCTGAAAGTCCGGCAAAGGTCTGCGGTTCAGCACCGTAGGCGATGCCCAGACGCTGGATCTCTGCCAATCCACGCGTGATGAGTGCTGCCTTGGTGTTGTCTCCAAAGCCCAGACCATCGGCAATGCCGGCGGCAATAGCAATGACGTTTTTGAGCGCTCCGCCCAGCTCCACCCCGACAACATCGCCGGAGGTGTAGACCCGGAAGCTCGGGCGTGTAAGAAGTTCTTGCACAGCGCGTGCCAGTTCTGCAGACTCCGACGCCACCACCACTGCCGTCGGCAGCTCGCGGATGACCTCCTCGGCATGGCTGGGTCCGCTCAGAATAGCGTACTCCTGGGCGGAGACATCCAGAAGTTCGCGCAGCAGCTCCGAAACGCGCAGGCACGTCCCCTGTTCGATGCCCTTGGCAACATTGACCACCGGAAGCGGGAAGCGGAGCCGGTACTGCTGGATTGCCGAACGCAGATGCTGCGTGGGGATCGCCAGGAGCGTTAGCTCTGCGGCAGCCAGGTCGGCAGGGTCGGTTGTTGGCACAATCCTCTCATGGAGCCGAATGCCCGGCAGGAAGGTGGAGTTTGTACGATGGCGGCGGATCTCCTCGGCACGCTCCGCCGAACGGCACCACAGCACAACCCGGTGCTCCTGTGCCAGGAGGTGCGCCAGCGTGGTTCCCCAACTCCCTGCGCCGACAACGGCAACGGTCATCGGTGTGGACGCTGTGTGAGCCGACGGATCCATCCCGGCAGCCAGAGCCGTTCAAACCGGTATTCCGTCCCGCGCCACAGCCGTTCGATGTTGCTGCGGTGGCGCAGGACAACGATGCCGCTCAGCACCAGGCTTCCGGCAAGCATCCACGGGAATTCCGAGCTCGGAAGCGCTCCCGCAACATACCGCAGCCCTATGCTGAGCGGCACCACCATGGCAGCAGCAAGGGAGCCCAACGAGACGTAGCCCGACACCAGCAGTGCCAGCGCAAACGCCCCGATACCGAAGAGAAGCTCCGTTGGAGCCAGCACGAGCAATGCCCCGGCAGCGGTGTTGACCCCCTTACCGCCTTGGAAGTTTGCCCACGGCGACCAGCAGTGTCCGGCGGTGGCAGCAATTCCCGCCAGGAAGCCCACTCCCAGCGCAGGAGCCGAGGGCAACAGCTTGGGAAGAAGCCCCGCCGCGAGCGCTCCTTTCGCAATATCCACTGCCTGCACCAGCAATCCCCAGCGCCAGCCCAGCACACGGGCAGCGTTGGTGCTGCCGACGTTCCCGCTGCCGTGCTGGCGAATGTCGATGCCGAAGCGGCGAGCGATGAGCAGCGCCGTTGGAACCGAACCCAGGAGGTAGGCTCCCCCCACGAGCAGCACCAGTGCTACGGCTGTCGGCACGGCTGGAAGCGGATGAACTACTTCACATTTGCGCGGCTCGAAATTAGCAAACGCACCTGTGCTGCAAGCGCATTGCCTCAGGCGGAGTTCGAGGGGGTCCCAGGGGAGTGCTCCTCGGGCTCGTGGAGCCGGTAGCCAAAGCCGCGCACGGTTTGCAGGAGTGGCGGCATGCCCGGACGCTCGATCTTCTCGCGCAGCCGCTTGATGTAGACGTCCACGATGTTGGAATCGCCGCTGAAGGAGGGGTGCCAGACGTGCTGCAGAATCAGGGTCCGGCTGAGCGTTTGGTTCTTGTGGCGCATGAGGTACTCCAGCAGCGCGTACTCGCGCGGTGTGAGCGGAATCTCCTCCTTTCCGCGGTAGGCAACGCGGGCGCGGGTATCCAGCACAAGATCGCCGCATTGGAGTCGGACCGTGCGCTCGGGCGAGGAGCGGCGCAGCACCGAGCGCAGGCGCGCCAGCAGCTCCTCGAAGTGGAAAGGCTTGGGCAGGTAGTCGTCAGCGCCCAAGTCCAGTCCCATGACGCGCTCCTCTGGAGTCCCGCGAGCCGTGAGCATAATGACCGGTGTGGTGTCGCCTCGGGCGCGGAGCTGGGCAAGGACGGCAAAGCCGTCCAGCTTCGGCAGCATGACATCCAGGATGATGGCATCGTAGGCATTTTGCGATGCCAGCTCCAGCGCCGTTTCCCCGTCGTAGGCGATATCAACGCTGTAGCTCTCCTCCTCCAGCCCGTGCTTGAGGAAGGCGGCTAACTTGCGCTCGTCTTCGACGACCAGGATGCGCATCGGCACCCCTGTACAGCCATTGCAGCGCAAAATTACGCAGGTGCGTATGCCCTCAGCGGCGTACGAAGACGGGCAGCACCCAGCGCTGCTGAGCAGCTTCGATGAGGACGTAGTAAACCCCCGTGGGCACCGACGCGCCGTCGTAGGCAGTTCCGTCCCAGAATTCGCAGTGGTATTGCCCGGCGGCGTGGAAGCGCCAGGGCACCAGCTCGCGCACAAGGTTGTTGGCAGCATCCAGGATGCGCACCCGTGCAGTGCCCGATTGCGTCAGGGCGTACACGATCTGGAGCCGCTCATCGGGCAACTTCAGCGGATTGGGCGCCAGCACCTGTAGCTGCAAGCCTCCCGGGAGCAACAGCACGGTGTCGGCACGGTAGCATCCCTGGCAGCAGAGCCGAACCAGCAGCGCAGTCTCCTGCTCACGCACAGGGAGCTGCCAGCGGTACTGACCGGACCCAGCCCGAAGCTGCGCCAATTCCGTGAAGGTGGCGCCATCCTCGGAGTAGCCCAGCAGCACTTCCGGGCATGGGAGGCTATCCCACTGCAGCAGTAGTTCGGGACACACGGGCGTGATTTCGGCGCTGAAAGCGATGGGCAACCGACGCGCAACGCGCAGGAGCGTTCGCCCGAGGGCTGTGCGGAAGGTATCCGCATGCGCTGTCAGCCGGAGCTCCGCTGCAGGAAGCGGCTCCCAGCACGATGCCCGCGATGGGCACGGGAGAGGCACCCAGAGCGAGAAGGTGTCCGTGCCCGCAGGACGGACGACAGCGGAGAATTCCGGACGCTGGGGCACCCCAAGCTCTACGACTAGGCTATCGGCGCAGCGGCACAAGCCCTGCAGGAGCAGGCTATCGCCGACGGTGACGCTTGTATCTGCCGCCGGGCGGGATAGCTGCACCTGGGGGAACAGCACCTGGACAAGACCGCTGGAATCCCGCGCCTGAGCAAACGCGGTGCTCTGCAGCAGGAAGCGCCCGAGAGTGTCGGTAGCAAGATGGCGCATGGGCACGTCAAAGCGCACCGTATCGGCAGAGTTTGCAACGTAGCCAATGAGGCGGGCTTGCCCAGTGGCTCTGCCCACACGGTAGGGCTGAAACAGCAGCGCAAGGGTATCGTGCCCTCGCACGAAGTTTACCCACCGGAGGCGGAGCGTGTCGGTGATACACAGCGCTGTATCGGCTCGCGGGGAGAGCACGGCAAATGCCGGCAGCAGCGGGATTCCCACTGCGTACGTTGCGCCCCGGGTGCGCACGAGGAGGTCGCTTCGCCCATCTCCGTCAATGTCGGCGACGGCAACGGCGGTGATACGCTCGCCGGGGAAGCGGAAGCGGGCAACGGTATCAAATGGTGCGCCCAGCGCAAAGCGGGGATCGGAGTACGGGCGAAGGCGCCACAGTTGCAGCTCCTCGCCATCTGCCAGGAGGGCTTCGGCGCGTCCGTCGCCATCTACATCTGCCACGGCAGCCAGCCAGCCGCTGCAGGGCGCGCTGGCAATGGTATCGAATGGTGCCAGGAAGCTGCCTGGCGGGCTCTGCTTGGGCACTTGGAGGTCCGTGCGGTAGCGCACCACGAGCAGCCGGGCACCGGTAACGGCTTGCTCCGGCGTATTCGGGCAGGCGACAATCTCCATGCCGGGGTTGTTGGGGTAGAAGGGCGGAGCGGAATTGCTCGCGGGCGCATCCATATCGCCGATGCCGATGCTCCAGAGATGCGCTCCCAGACCGGCAACCGCAGGGGATGCCGGCAGCTGCGGCGATGCCAGGGCTGACCCATTTGCATCGTAGAGGTGCAATCGCGCCATGCCGTTCCCGCCGCTGTAGCCCTCGGCAAGCAGGATGAAGGGACGCTCGCTTTCTCCGCTGCCGGGGCGGAGCCGCACCCATAGTGGCAGCAGCACCGGATGGCGTCCTTCCGATGCCGATACAAGCTCCACCGGTGCAATTCCGCTGGCGGGCACATCCCCCTGGAGGTCCACGCCGATGAGGTAGCCAGCGGCAGCAGCGGTGCGCTGCCCCACTCGGTTGGTGACCGTATCCGGCAGTGTATCGGGCTGGAGCGGCAGCAGCATCCGCACGATACCGCCGGGCAGTTGCGTCAGCGCCGGGGGTTGGGCAAGGATGCGCGGTCCATAGAGCAGCCGCGCCGAGCGCTCATCGGGGAGATTGGCAACGGGATAGGTCGGGATGAGCGAATCGGAAGCAAACTGCACCACCCCACGCAGGAAGCCGGAGCCTGAGCGCGGGGCAAGGCTGGAGGCGATTCCGTAGATGAGCGTGCGCGCCCCCGCCCGCCGAGCGGCAAACGGAACGAGCGCAGCGGCAAGATTGGGACCGTACGGGCGCATATCCAGCACCAGTTGCCGCAGCAGCGCCAGTGTATCGGCTCGGGCGTCGTAGCCGACCAGGTAGGTGGCGACCGTACTATCGGGGCGACGGTGTTCGCTGCTCTGCACGGCGATGAGCGCGGGTTCGCTGCTATAGCCGCGCGGCAGCAGCGCAGTGGTGTCCATGACCGCGCAGACGTCCCACAGGAACGGTGGAAGTGCCAGACGTCCGGCAAGGCGTCCGCTCCCTTCCAGCACAACGAGCGTATCTCCGGCAACGCCGATGAGCTCGTTGGGTGCCCAGGGAAGCCCAGGAAGCAGAGGTCCGCGCGGGAGTACCTTGCCGACCAGCAGTGCGCCCTCGCCGGCAAGTGCCGGATGGCGCCACTTGATGCGGAAGGAATCCAGCGGCTGCGGCGCCGATGGCGTGGGTTGCGAACGCGTGCCCTCAGGCGTTCCCGATGGATACAGCCATTGCTG
Source organism: Bacteroidota bacterium (assembly GCA_030550275.1). Lineage (GTDB taxonomy): Bacteria > Bacteroidota > Ignavibacteria > Kapaibacteriales > HRBIN21 > HRBIN21. The sequence goes on along the minus strand of JAUQPR010000012.1, from coordinate 35,731 downwards.
CGGGCTGGGCAGCAACGTCTGTCCAAAGAGCGCTGCCGTGCTCAAGCTCACCAGCAGAATGCACCGCATGGACGGACCGCAGGCTGTCACAGCAAAATTACGCACGCGCTTGCCCCACCCTGCGCGGGGCTGCTAATTTTGCACAACTACCGGCGTGCCACAGATGGACGTTCTGCAGCTCAGCGATCGGCTCCGCAAGCACATCCGTTCGTTGCACGAGCGCCAGGGGCGCGACCAGCACCAGGAGTTCCTTGCCGAAGGTGTAATAGTTTGCCGGGAGCTGCTGCGGAGCCGGCTCTACCACGCGCTCTTCGTGGTCGTGCGCAGAGGGGGCAATGAGGAGGCGTGGCGGCTGGCGCGGGAATTCGCCCAGCGCAATGTTCCCATCTACGCTGCCGAAGGGTGCCGCTTTGAGAGCCTCTTTGAAGTGCAGACGCCGCAGGATATCCTTGCGGTGGTGAGCTATCCGGAGCGGAGTGCGCCGCTGTCGGGGCAGCGTGTGGTCGTGCTCGACGGAGTGTCCGATCCAGGCAACTTGGGCACGATCATCCGCACGGCGGTGTGGTTCGATTGCCCCGATGTCGTGGTGTTGCCGGGGAGCGCCGACCCGTTCCAGCCCAAGGTGGTGCGCGCCAGCGCCGGGGCGATCTTCCACGCTGTTGTGCGGCGGGTGGAGGCAGCGGAGCCATTCCTGCGGCAGCTGCGTGCGCAGGGCTACCGGCTGTTGGGGGCACAACCGGATGCGCTCAACGAGCTCCCGGCACTGAAGATTCCGCAGCGGGCAGCGCTGGTGTTCGGCAGCGAAGCGCACGGACTCTCCACAGCCGTGCGGGCGCAGTGCGACCAGCTGTTCCGCATTCCGGGGAGCTCCGCGCTGGATTCGCTCAACGTTGCCGTTGCTGCGGCGCTGACGCTGTACCATTGCTGGCTCCAGCGAGCTCATGCGCCTGTTCACCCCAGGTCCGGTCGCCGTCCCCGGTGAGGTACTCCAGCTCCTTGCGGAGCCGCCGCTGCCGCACCATTCGGCGCAGTTCCGGCAGCTTGTCTTTGCCATCCAGAGCCGGCTGCGGGAGCTGTTGGAGGCTGCCGAGCCCGTGCTCCTGCTGACCTGTTCGGGCACCGGGGCGTTGGAGGCGGTCGCCTCGGCACTTTGCCCGGAGGGGAGCCGTGCGCTTGTGTTGGTCAATGGGCGATTTTCGGCACGCTGCGCGGAGATCCTGCGGCGGTTGCGCGTGCAGGTGCAGCGGCTGGAGGCTCCCTGGGGCGAGAGCATCTCCCCTGAGGCGCTGGAGCGGTATCTGGAGTCGCACCCGGGGATGGAGAGCGTCTGGATTGTGCACAGCGAGACCTCGACCGGAGTGCTGCAGCCGCTGCAGGAGCTCATCGGCGTTGTCCGCCGATACTGCCCCGATGCATTCGTGTGCGTGGATGCCATCACGAGCTTTGCCGTGCATCCGTGCCCGATGTCGTGGGGCATTGATGCGGTGGTGGTCTCCTCACAGAAGGCGCTGATGCTGCCTCCGGGGCTTGCTATCGTGGGGCTCAGTGCGCGTGCCTGGGAGCATGTGCTGCGCCACGATTCGCGCAGCCTGTACTTCGATTTGCGCCTTGCACGGGAGCGTGCCTCAGAGGGGTTGACCCTGTGGACCCCTGCGGTGTCGCTGGTGCGTGCCTTGGGGTATGTCCTGGAGCACTACTTCGCCGATGGGCTTGCGCCACACTGGGAGCGGCATGCTCGGAGTGCCCGCGCCGTCCGGGCTGCGCTGGGGCAGCTTGGACTGCGGTGCTTTGGGCAATCGGGCTCGAACGCCTTGAGCGTTGTGGAGCTGCCGGAGCCGTTGCGCACACTGCCCGAAGAGCTTGCTGCCTGTGGCTTTGCAGTCGGGCGTGGGCAGGACGCCCTCGCCGGTCGGGTCATGCGGATCGGGCACATGGGCGCGTTGAGCGTGGGAGATATCCTGGAGTTCCTCGCCGTACTGGAGGAGCTGGTGCGTCGGCACGGCGGAGGGGGCGAACCCGGTAGCGCCGTTGCCGCTGCTGCTGCGGTGTTCTCATCGTGAGAGGAGCACGGATGCCCTGGCGGCTGGTGCTGGCGACGAACAATCCGCACAAGGTCCGCGAGCTGCGCGAGATTGCCGAGCTCTATGCCCCCGGACAGCTTGAGCTGCTACTGCCGGAGGAGCTCTCCCAGCCGTGGGAGGGGATCGAGGAGGTTGGGGCAACGCTGGAGGAGAACGCCTATCTGAAGGCAACGGCGCTGTTTGAGCGGCTCTGGGTGCCCGTTGTTGCCGATGATACGGGGCTGGAGATCGAAGCGCTGGGCGGGTTGCCCGGGGTGCGCTCGGCGCGCTTTGTGGGCAGCGATGCGGAAAATCGCCGAGCCGTGCTGGAGCTGCTGCAGGATGTCCCGCCCGAGCGGCGGCGAGCACGCTTCCGCACGGTGCTGTGCTACCGTGACCATCTGCGTACCCTGTGCGTGGAGGGGATCTGCGAGGGCTGGATTGCACTGCAGGAGCGTGGTGAACACGGCTTTGGATACGACCCCATCTTCATCCCCGAAGGCTCCGAGCAGACCTTTGCCGAGATGGCACCGCAGGAGAAGAACCGCATCAGCCATCGAGCCCGCGCGCTCCGTGCGCTCATTGCTGAGCTGCGCCGCCTGGAGGAGGAGCCAGCAGAGCCGTCCTCCGAGCAGCAGCCCACACTGCTTCCCCGCGAGCACCTTGCGCTTCTTGTGCGGTCGTGCGCGGCATTGGCACGGGCGCAGCTGGAGCGCGTGGAGCAACTGCTGCACCAGGGGCTGGCGGCGGGGATTGCCCCCGAGCTCTTCTACGAGGCGTTTCTGCAGGGGCTGCTCTTCGCCGGCGTTCCGGCGGCAATCGAGGGGACGCAGTGCCTGCAGAGGGTCTGTGCCCAGCACGGGCGCTCCTGGACACCGCCGGGGTCGGGTCCCGCTGCGGCAGACGCTGTGCACGGTGAGCGGCTCTTTGAGCGGGTCTACGGGGAGCACGCCGAGCGGGTGCGTGCGCGCATTCGGGCAGCCTCGCCGGAGCTGGAGCAGTGGATCCTTGCCCGCGCGTACGGGGAGATTCTGGCGCGTCCGGGCTTGCCGCTGCTTGAGCGCGAATTCTGTGCTATCGCCATGCTGGCAGCAGCCCAATGGTGGCGCCAGCTTCGGGCACACCTCTCTGCAGTGCGCCGCTGGGGTGTTTCGCGGCAGCAGTGCCGCTGGGTGCTCGAACAGCTTGCCGAGGAGCTCCCGCCCGAACAATGGCAATGGCTCTGGCAGGAGTGGCACCTGGTGGACTGAAGTACGCCAGCGCCGCTTGGCTCGTCTACCGCAGCGAAATCACCGGTGAACCCATAGCGCATGGGCAACGGAGCACAGCAGCAGAAGCTGCTCGCAGCAGCACCGGAACAGCCTCTGGCAGAGCGCTTGCGCCCCAGGAGCTTTGAGGAAGTGCTCGGACAGGAGCATCTGGTGGGTCCACACGGGGTCTTCCGCAGCTTCCTGCGGCAGGGGACCTTCCCTTCGGTCATCCTGTGGGGACCACCGGGGACGGGCAAGACCACGATTGCGCGCCTCATCGGCGAGGCATTGCGGGCGGAGTGGCTCGAACTCGCTGGAACGGAGGTCGGTGTTGCCGCGCTCCGTGCACTCCTGCGCCGAGCCCAATTGGTGCGGGCTCGCGGGAGGGCGGTCGTGCTCTTCATCGACGAGATCCACCGCTGCACCCGCCCGCAGCAGGATGCACTGCTGAAAGCCCTGGAGGAGGGCACAGTGACGCTGATTGGCACCACAACCGAGCCGCCGGGCTTTGTGCTCTCGCCGGCGCTACTGTCGCGCTGCCGGGTCTATCAGCTCCGGGCGCTTCAGGAGGAGCACCTGCGGCAGCTCTTGCAGCGAGCGCTCGAGTGGCTGCGCACTCAGGAGGGCATCCGGGTGCGTTTGGAAGCGGAAGCGGAGTTGCTGCGGCTCTCCGGTGCCGATGCCCGAGTGTTGCTATCGCTGCTGGAGGCAGCCCTATCGGTAGCGGAGCGCTCCGAGGAGGGCGAGTACTGCATCCGAGCGCAGACGCTGCAGGCGGTCGTGGCGCAAGCACTGCCGCAGTACGATGCTCATGGGCAGCGCCATTACGACGTGGTGTCGGCGTTTATCAAGTCCGTCCGCGGTTCCGATCCTGACGCCGCGCTCCTCTGGCTGGCGGTCATGCTGGAGGGCGGGGAGGACCCGCGCTTCATCGCCCGTAGGCTGATTCTGCTGGCAAGCGAGGATATTGGCAATGCCGACCCGCATGCGCTGCCCCTGGCAGTGGCAGCACTGCAAGCGGTGGAGCGCATCGGCATGCCAGAGGCGCGCATCGTCCTGGCACAGGTGACGGCGTATCTGGCGTGCTGCCCGAAATCGAACGCTGCCTACCGTGCCATCGAAGCCGCAATTGCGGATGTCCGCTCCGGGATTGGGACGACGGTCCCCTTGCATCTCCGCAACGCGGCAACGCCGTTCCTGGCGCAGTTGGGCTATGGGCAGGGCTACCAGTATCCCCACGATGCGCCCGAACACTTCGTGCTGCAGCAGTACTTCCCCGAGGGCGTTGCTGCGCGGGTGTACTACATGCCCACCGAGCAGGGGGCAGAGGCGGTGCTTCGGGAGCGGCTGCGGCGATGGTGGGCAGAGCGCTACGGCAAAGGGGAGCAGCAGAACCCGTGAGACGCCGCTTCGGAAACACTTCGGCACGCAGTGGTGCGCTGTTGCCGGCGGGATGTGGCTTTTGCCCGACCGAAGCCATCCCGGCGGTGCCCTACGGTAGCCAGGTCCAGCGCAGCTCGGCTTGCAGATGCGCGGTGGAGACCAACTGCAGACCGTAGGTGCGGCGCAGGATCGGTAGGGTCGCCGAAAGCTGCAGGGCAAACGGCTCCCGCTGCAAGGTCAGCGTTGGGCGTAGCTCCAGGTGTTTGCCTCCGCTTGCCGGGAGCATCTGCCCGTTGAGCTCATCCGGCTCTGTCTGGCGCCACTGCAGGGCAAGAGCGGGAAGTACGCCGGGGATGGGGCAATCCAGCCACGCAAGGGTTCCCGAAAGCTGCAGTTCGCTCCCGTTGCGGAAGCCGAATTCATCTGCCGTTGGAAAGCGCACAAGGAGCGAGGCTGTGGCGCCGGCAAGCCCATCGGCAAGGAGGCTCGAGCCCCACAGCCACAGGAGCAGCTCCCAAGTGCCCGTACCCGGCTGGACGTCCCGCGGGAGCTGAACGCCATCGGCTTCGCGATGGGAATCCCCAGTGGGGAATTTCACGCCAGCACCGGCGGAGAGCGCCTGCTCCCCAAGCGGCAGCGGGACGGAGTACTTGACCAGGGCGAACGCATCACCGATACCACTTGCCCGGTAACGATAGGGCTCTGGCTGCTGTAGGCGCCGCTCCTTGACAACGAAGGGGAGCGCCAGCAGGAGCGCCACTCGGGGCAGTGCGGTGTACTCTGCTTCCAGCGCGAACGTATGCCCGTACGCTGTGCGGGCAAGTGGGTCTGCTGCCGGTGCACTCCCGTTGTACGAGCGCCCGAAGGCGATGTACTGGTACTGCGCACCCAGGGTCAGTGTCCCCACTGCATTGACACCGCGTTCGGTGCCGCCGAGCGCAATTGTGGGGACGCCGCAGCAGCTCTGTGCCGCTCCGCGCAATGCAAGCAACGGTAGTGCTACAGCTGCTGCGCACCCCAGCCTACGGAGAGACCACCACATGGGCAGTGTCGTAAGCAACTCCGCCGCGTCCGTCCTGCACAATGACGGTGATCGTGTTGGTCAGCCCGCCGCAGCACGGTGCGGCGATGTAGCGGACTCTGCTGCCATCCCCCATCGGGAGCAGGTCGCCCGCAGAGGCGCTCCAACGGTACTGCAGTGGGTCGCCGTCGGGATCGCGGGCGTAGCACGTCACCGTTGCACTCTCGCCGACCCGCAGCAGCGGAGGAGCAACGATGAGGCTGTCAATCACGGGGGCGCGATTGTCCGGTGCGCTCGGCGCGTTCGAGTCGGTACATCCGCTGAGGAGCGCAACCACAGCAAGCGTTGCCAGCGTTTGCTTCATGGGCGGTAGCAGGCTATAGAACGTGCACAAATTTACATCGAAGCATGTACGCGGCTCCCAAGCGGTGGAGCTGCGCTCGTTTCCAGCGCATTGTAGTGAGCTTTTCCTCCACGCGCTGTTGCACCCAGCGGCATACCTCTGCCTTCGGCTGCGCAATAGCTCCCGAATCTCTTCCACGGAAAATCCCAGCTCCCGCGCCATCCGGATAAAGCGCAGGCGCCGGAGTGTTTCCACATCGTAGAGTCGGTAGCCCGACTTTGTCCGCCCTACGGGAAAGACGAGCCCTAAGCGTTCGTAAAACCGAAGTGCTTCGGGGCTGAGCCCTTCGCGTTCTGCAACTTCACCGATGGAGACGCATGCCGTACGCACTTTTGCCCTCCTGCACACTCAAGCCGGATACCCACCGTGGGCTAAATACGAGAGGGCTCCAATCCGCACCGACTCTGCTGCGACGCCCTGGCATCCGTGGGAACACTTGCTGCAATTGCCCCGCTACCTGCAGTACGTGAGGATGCGCTCTTCCAGTGCGTTGTTTTGAAAGGGTACAGCGGCGCTGTGTGCCCTATAGGGCGCTATGCCCGTGACATCTCCTTGTGAGCAGACCTGTGTGCTGCGGGGCTTTGTTGTATTTTTGCTGCTGCACCGGCATGGGTTCTGCATGCGGGTTGATGTGCGGCTGAGTCCGGCGGAGTTCCCTGCGGAGTATCCCCGTGAGGTGCTCATCGTGCTCATTGACGTCCTGCGGACCAGCACGACCTTCTGTGTTGGGCTGATGCATGGGGCACGGGGGTTCATCCCGTGCAGCGATGCACAGGAGGCGCTGCGCCGTGCGGCGCTGCTCAATGGCAGTGCGGTGTTGGCGGGGGAGTACCTGGGGGAGCCGCTGCCAGGCTTTGCGCTGGAGAACTCGCCGGAGGAGTATACTGAGGAGCGCGTTCGGGGCAAGCTCATCGTGTTTACCTCGACCAATGGGGCACCGCTGCTACGCCGTCTGCCCGATGGGGTTGCTCCGACGACGGTTGTGGCGGGGATGGTCAACTGCGGAGAGCTGGTAGCACGGTGTCGGCAGCATCCGGTGGAGCAGCTCCTACTGCTGTGCGCTGGGCATCGTGGGGAGCTTGCCTACGAGGATGTGCTCGGTGCCGGCGCCATCGTCGCGCGGGTTGTTGCTGAAATCCCTTCAGCGGAGCTGACCGACCGGGCGCACGTTGCGTGGGCGGTATACCGCGATGCAGCCCCGGCGTTGTTGCCGGCGGTGCTTCAGCGCAGCAGCCATGCTCGGCGATTGCATGCCCGGGGACGCTTGCGCGATATCGAGCGTGCGCTGCAGGAGGACTCCGCTTCCGTGCTCCCGTGGTGGTTCCAGGGCATGGTTGTGCCCTGGACTGCAGAGCCGTGACCGGTGCAGAGGAGATGTGCAGCAGGAAGGGGAAGTGGCTATGGCGACAGCGTTCGCGAACTCCAGCCCTGCGGGCGGGCGGCGGCGCCAGCGAGTGTCGGCGGAGCTGCAGCGGCAGCGTCGCCTGATTGGGGTGTTGCTGGCGCTCAACGCCGTGCTGCTTGCGTTGGCGCTGCTCTCGTACACTCCTCACGACGAAGCCTTCGCCTACTTGGACTGGGGGGATATCGTGGGGCTCCTGCGCGGCGAACCGGAACTGCGGCTGCGGATGGAGTCCATCCAGAACTGGCTGGGGCTGGTGGGTGCGGTGCTTGCGCATACGTTCTACGTCAAGCTCATCGGCTATGCGGCGCTGGTGGTGCCGGCGCTGCTGGGGTGGTGGGCGTACAGTCTGCTCCGCCGGCAGCACATTTCGCCGGTGCAGTGGCGCCAGAGTGCGCTCTGGCTTGCCCTGGCGGTGGCGTGGTCGGTGCTGATGGGCACACTGCGCGGTATCCCGTTCCTTGCAGAGCTGCCGCTGGAGTGGAGCGGGATGACAGGGGCATTCTTGGCGTCCCTACTGCGGCAGCTCTTGGGGGTGGTTGGTTCGGTCCTGGTTGCGGCAGTTGCCACTGTTGCCATCGCGGTGGTGAGCATCCCGCTGCCGTGGGCTCGGCTGGCGATGCGGCTGCGGCTGCTGTGGGCGCGGCTGCGGCTGCAGTGGCGCCGGAGTCGGCAACGTCGGAGCACAGCCTCGGAAGCGGAAGCAGCGGTGGAGACGACCGAAGAGCCAATTGAACCGGCGCGGATTCTGCAGCGAGCGGCTCCAGAGCCAGTTATTCGCCGTCCCGAACCCGCTGTGGCGCCTGCTGCAGCGGTGCCCTCGGTGCGCTTGGAGCGGCAGGAGCCGCCGCCGACGCCCTCCGCTGCCGAACCTCCCGGTGGACAAACTCCGCCAAAGCCGGCGCCGCAGATGCCCACGGCGCCCTACGTCCCACCATCGCCGGAGCTGCTGCTGCCGGACACGGACGCACCCGAAATCTCCGAAGAGGAGCTGCGCCAGAATGCCCGTCTGCTGCAGGAGAAGCTGGAGACCTTCCGCATCGGCATCGAAAACCTCACGGTCACGCCCGGTCCCGTCGTTACGCAGTACGAGTTCGTGCCCGCTGCCGGCGTCAAGATTAGCCAAATCGAAAGCCTCGCCGATGACATTGCCCTGGCGCTCAAGGCTCCTGGCGTGCGCATCATCGCTCCGGTGCCCGGGCGCGGGACCGTTGCCGTAGAGATCCCCAACCAGCGGCGGGCATTGGTGCGCTTCCGCAGCATCGTGGAGGCGCCGCAGTTCTGGAATCCCGACCTGCAGCTCCCGCTGGGGCTGGGCAAGACGATTGCCGGGGAGGTGTACTGCGCCGACCTGACGCGGATGCCGCACCTGCTGATTGCCGGGGCAACGGGATCGGGCAAAAGCGTTGGCATCCACGCGATGGTGCTCTCGCTGCTCTACCGAATGCAGCCTTCGGAGCTGAAGCTGGTGCTCATTGACCCGAAGAAGGTGGAGCTGGCGCCCTACGCGGTGCTGGAGGAGCATTTCCTGGCGGTTGCTCCCGATGTGGGCGAGCCGATTGTGACCACGCCCTCGGCAGCGGTGCTCGTGCTCAAGTCGGTGGAGCTGGAGATGGAGCGGCGCTACGACATGCTGGCGCAGTTGGGGCAGCGCAACATCGCCGAGTACAACCGGCGGGTGCGCGAAGGCAGGTTGGGAGCAGAGGCGGTGCCGCTGCCGTACCTGGTGGTGGTCATTGATGAGCTGGCGGACCTGATGCTCACCGCCGGGCGGGCAGCCGAGGAGCCGATCACACGGCTGGCGCAGTTGGCGCGTGCGGTGGGCATCCATCTCATCGTAGCAACGCAGCGCCCCTCGGTGGATGTGCTCACCGGGCTAATCAAGGCGAACTTCCCGGCGCGGATCGCCTACCAGGTGGCTTCGCGCGTGGATTCGCGCGTGATTCTGGACATGGCGGGTGCAGAGCAGTTGCTCGGTAGCGGGGATATGCTCTTCCTGCCCGGAGGGGTGCCCAAACCGATTCGCCTGCAGAATGCGTACGTGAGCTTGGAGGAGGTCGAAGCCGTATGCCAGCACATCGCCGCGCAACCCGGCACTGGGCAGCCCTACGTCTTGCCCTCGCTCAGCGAGCAGGGCGAACGGGAGGGGAGCGACGGTGGGGGGCGCGACCCGCTCTTTGCCGAGGCGGCGCGGCTGGTTGTGCGCCATCAGCAGGGGTCGGTCTCGTTGCTGCAGCGTCGGCTCAAGATTGGCTATTCGCGGGCAGCCCGCATCATGGATGAGCTGGAGGCTGCCGGCATCGTCGGACCGCCCGATGGCAGCCGCGCTCGGCAGGTTCTGGTGGGCAGCGAAGCAGAGCTGGAGCGATTGCTATCCTCGGTGTAGGCGCTTGGCTTTGCATTTTTGCACCCTTGGCACGTGGAGTCATTGACCGAAGCAACGGTGCTGCAGCGCTTACGGGTTGAGCAGATCGCGCTCATCGAGCACATCGAGCTGGAGTTTGAGCCTGGGCTCAATGTCATCACCGGAGAGACCGGCGCCGGGAAGTCGCTTCTGGTGGACTCCCTCCAGCTCGCCCTGGGAGAGCGTGCCGGAGCAGAGCTTCTGCGCGAGGGCGCAGAGCGTGCAGTCGTGGAGGCGCTCTTCCGCATTGATGCTGCTCCGGCACTGCGGGCGCTCCTGGCACAGCACGGCTATGAGCTCCAGGGTGATGAGCTGCTGCTGCGGCGCGAATTGCATCGCCGAGGAAGCTCCCGCTGCTTCCTCAACGATTCCCCGGCTCCGCTTGCCCTGGTGCGCCAGCTCGGAGAGATGTTGGTAGACTTCCACGGACAGCACGAGCAGCAATCCTTGCTGCGGGTGGAGACGCACGGACGGCTGCTGGACAACGCCGGAGGCTTGGAGGCACTGCGGCACGATTACGAACGCGTCCACGCCGAGCTGCGCCGCACGGTGGAGCAGCTCCAATCCCTGCAGGCACAGCGGCACGAGCTGGAGCAGCAGCGCGAATGGCTCCGCTTCCAACTGCGCGAGCTTGCCGAGCTCAATCCCCAGCCGGGCGAGGAGGAGGAGCTCGATGCCCAACTCCGCCGCATCGAGCACGCAGAGCGGCTCTACGCGCTGAGTATGCAGTTGCACGAGCTGCTCTACGGCGGAAGCGATGCCGTGCGCGATCGGCTCATCCGCGCTCGGAACCTCCTGGAGGAGCTCTCGCGCATCGATGCGCAGTTTGCCCCCTACGTGGCAGAGTGCCATTCGTTGGTGGTGAGCGTGGAGGAGTTGGCGCGCTTTGTCCAGCGCTACAGTTCGGCGCTGGAGTTTGAGCCCGAGCAGTTGGAGCAGATTCGCCGTCGGCGAGCGCAGCTCCAGTTGCTGCGCAAGCGCTACGGTTCTATCGAAGCAGCGCTCGAGCAGAAGCAGCGTTGGGAGGAGCAACTGCGCTATGCCGAACACATCGAGGAGCATCTGCAGGAGCTGCAGCAGCGGCAGGAAGCGCTCCGTGAGGAGCTTGCCCGCTGCGCCCAACGGCTGCACGCTAAGCGCGTTGCCGTCGCGCGGAAGCTGGAGCGCGCTGTCGAACAGTTTCTTGCGCAATTGGGCATTCCCTATAGCCAGTTCCGCGTGAGCATCGAGCAGGAGGATGCTGCCCCCCAGGATCCGCTCTGGGTGGAGTTCAACGGGCGACGCTGCCGTGCATTTGCCGACGGAGTGGACCGGGTGGAGTTCCTCATCACAACCAATCGGGGCGAATCGCCGCGTCCGCTGGTGCGTGTTGCCTCGGGTGGGGAGATCTCGCGCATCATGCTGGCGCTCAAGAGCATTTTGGCGAAAGCCGACCGCTTGCCGCTGCTGGTCTTCGACGAGATCGATGCCGGAATCAGCGGGCGGATTGCGCAGCGCGTAGGGCAAGCGCTGAAGGCGTTGGCGCAGTACCACCAGGTGCTCGTCATCACGCATCTGCCACAGATTGCCGCCTGCGGCGATGTGCACATCCTTGTGGAGAAGTACGAGCGGGAGGGACGGACCCTTGTCCAAGCCCGCCGGCTGGGCAGCGAGGAGCGCCTCTATGAAATCGCCCGCCTCCTCAGCGGTGAGCGCGTCAGCCCCAGTGCGCTGCAGGCAGCCCAGCAACTTCTGCAGGAAGCCCTTCAGTAGAACCAGCCCGACGGTGCAGCGTGAGTGTGCCGTACAACTTCACCTACCTTTCGCGCGAGGAGCTCATCGAGCGGCTGCAGGGGAAGGTCGATCCAGTCGAGCTCAACCGCATCCTGAGCGCCTACGATGTTGCCGCCAGCGTACACGAGCTCCAACTGCGCCGCGATGGGAGCCCGTACTTCTACCATGTCACGCGCGTGTGCAAGATTCTCATCGACGAGCTCGGCGTCACCGACCCCGATGTCCTCATCGCAGCGCTGCTGCACGATGTGCTGGAGGATTCTGAGGTGCTCTCGCGTGAGGTGCTCGAGTACAACTTCGGTCCCTACGTTGCCTACCTGGTGGAGACGCTCACCAAGGATTTGCGGGCGCATGAGCTTGACCCCGATGCCGTGGACCTGGAGCATGTGGAGCGGTTACGGAAAGCACCGCCGGAGTGCCTGATGATTCGTCTGGCGACGCGCCTGGATAACTTCCGCTGTCTGGGGTATGACCTCAAGCGCAATCCGCTGCGCTACATCCAGCAGACTTCGGAGCGGTATCTCCCGCTGGCGGAGCAATCCTCCGACCCACGGCTGCGCTATCTTGCCGAAGCGCTCAAGCGCGAGCGTAACAAGTTCCTCGGGTAGGGGGTTACTGCAGATGACGCGGCGACGGTGGCTTGCGATGGTCGGTACAGGGATGCTCGGAAGCGGGCTGCTTCCGGGGGCGCTCTCATCGCGCGGGTGGGCGCGGTCGGCGCATACTCCGGGCTGCGAAGGGACGGACCCCGAGGGAATCCCCGTGCTTATTCCGCCGGGGCTGCGTCCGGGTGCACTTGTTGCTATCACGGCACCGGCAAGCCCGGTGCGCCCTTCGGAGCTGAGTGCGGTCACGGCGCTGCTGCGGAGCTGGGGCTACCGCGTACGGCTTGCCCGTACGGTGACCGCTGGGGGCAGATACCTTGCTGCGCCAGACCAGGAGCGCGCCCAGGAGCTCATGGAGCTCGTTGCTGACCCGACGGTGGATGCCATCCTCTGCGCCCGTGGAGGATACGGCACGTTGCGCATGCTGCCCTATCTGGACTGGGAGCTCTTCCGGCGCTTTCCTAAGCCCATCATCGGCTTCAGCGACATTACGGCGCTGCTACTTGCGCTCTACAGCCGTGCCCGGGTGGTGACCTATCACGGACCGGTTGCCACTTCGCGCTTCGACCCCTTCACCGCCGAATGGTTCCGCCGCACGCTTGCCCTGCCGGAAGCGCTCCAGCCATGGCGCTTGAGCAATCCGCAGTGGCGTGTGCTCGCCCCGGGGCGTGCCACCGGCGTGCTCGTCGGAGGGAATCTGAGCCTACTGGTGGCAACTCTGGGCACCCCGTACGAGGTGGATCTGCGCGGCGCCGTGCTGTTCTTGGAGGATGTGGGCGAGGAGCCCTACCGAGTTGACCGCATGCTCATGCAGCTTGCGCTCGCCGGCAAGTTGCAGCAGTGCGCGGCGGTGCTACTGGGGCGCTTCCGTGCTCCGTGGGGGCGATTCCCATCGGGCATGATCGGATGGCAGCCGCCGGTGGAGCAGATCTTCCGTGACTACCTTGCCCCGCTGAACATCCCCGTGCTTGCGGGACTGCCCATCGGGCATGTACTGCAGAAGCTGACCTTGCCTATTGGCGTGCGGGCATTGGTGGACGCCGATGCGCGCACTATCGCCCTATGCAGTCCGTCTGTCAACTGTGAACGATCGCGGGAAGGGTCATGAAGCGTGTTGCTATCCCTGTGCTTGCCTTGTTTGCTGTGGTCGGAGCCCGGGCGCAGAGCTTCTCCGTCTACGGCATTGATGCAACGAACTTCCCACGGATGAAGGCGAATTTCATCGCGCTGGACGTCAACGGGCAGCCGTATCCAAACATCAGCCGCGCGGATTTCCGCGTCCTGGATAACGGCGTTGTCGTTGACCCGACCGTCAGCGTGGGCTGTACGACGCTGACGGGGCAGCCCGAATTCAGTGCGGTCCTGGTGTTGGACCGCAGCAACTCGATGCGGGATAGCGTCGGAGGTGGGGAGACGCGCTGGGACTGGGTCAAGCACGCTGCCAAGACCTTTGTGAATTCGGTCAACTTCGTCGGGCGGACGGCGGTTGCCGTCGTCGGCTTCGATGCCGATGCCGAGCTGATTGTGCCCTTCACAAACCGTGCCATCGATCTCATCGTTGGCATCGACACGTTGCAGCCGCGTGGGGGGACGCGCTACGATCCACCGTTCCTGAAGACTGGTGTTGGGGCACTGCCACTGTTGGCGACGCGTCCACCGGATCTACGCCGCTTCGTTATCTTCCTGACCGACGGGCAGCCGAATGTCCCGCCGCAGACGGATACCATCATTGCACGTGCTCGGGCGGTTGGGGCAATTGTCTACGCCATCACCGTCAGCATGCCGATGAACCCGGACCTGGAGCGGATTGCGCGCACCACCGGTGGTAAGAGCTTTGCCGCCTACACCAAAGCGGAGCTGGAGAGCATCTACCGACAGATTGCGCTGGAGGCGCAGAGCCGCCAGGTGTGCGAATTGTACTGGACCGCCCCCTACGGATGCACCGAGCTGAGCCGTTACCGCACGCTGCAGGTGACCTTCCTGCGTACCAATGCGGCGGTGACCACCGGCTACACTGCGCCGGACAACAGTGTGGCGCGGATGCAGGCGCCTTCGCTGGTCTACTTCGGCAATCCCGACCCTGGGACAACAGTGGTGCAGGATATCACCGTGCGACCGCTGGTGACGCCGCTCCGGGTGGATAGCGTGAGTGTGCGCCCGGGGCAGTACTACAGAGTGCTCCAGGTGACACCACAGCCGCCTGCGGTGGTGCCGGTCGGGCAAGACCTGACCGTACGCGTGGAGTTTCGGCAGGGTCCCGCACGCGCCTATCGGCAGGCAACGCTGCTGGTGCACGGGGAGCCGTGCGGACCGCAGATCCCGCTGGTGGGGGGGCCGGGGCGGGTCTTCCTGATAGCGCCGCGCGGTGGAGAAGTGATCTCGCAGTGCGATACCGTGCTCATCCTCTGGGCGGGGGTAGAGCCCACGCAGGGGGTGGACCTGGCGTATAGCACGGATGAGGGGCGCACCTGGCGCACCATCGCCACCGGGGCACGGGGGCTCTCCTACCGGTGGGTGCCGCCCGCACCGGGACGCTATCGGGTGCGCGTCTCCGCTGCGTCGCAGCGCTTCTGGGCATGGGCAATACCGGTTGGAGGGAAGCAGGACGACCGTGTCACCAGCGTTGCCGTCACGCCGGACGGAGCCTACCTCTACGTGGTGGGCTCCTTTGAGGACACGCTGCGCTGGGGCAATTCCGTACTGGTGAGCCGAGGCTTCAAGGACGCCTTCGTGGCAAAGCTGGATGCTGAGGGCAATCTGGTTTGGCTCTTCCGCATCGGAGGTGTGCTCACCGACGAGGCAACCGGTGTAGCGGTAGACAACAACGGGCATGCCTACGTGAGCGGCTACTTCGAAAGCCCTCAGTGCTACATCGGCGACACGCAGTTTCTGAGCCTGGGGAATTCGCTCGATACGACCAACGCCTTCCTCATCAGCTTTGACGGGACGGCGCAAACCCCAACGGTCCGCTGGGTCGTGCGCATCGGAGGGATCCCGGTCAATAGCGGGCGCGCCTTCGGCGACCGCGTAGCCGTGCGTAACGATAGCGTCTTCATCGAGGGGCGCTTCCGCCGCCTGATAGAGTTCGGTGTGGGTCCCAACGGCAATCAGGTTCGGCTGACCAGCCCCAGCCCGAACTTCTACTCCACCTTCACCGGCTGGTACCGCACGGGCGGAGCTGCACTGGGGGCGATGATTGGGCAGTTCACGCCACGCCCCACTTACAGCAGCGCAACGGTGCAGGATGCCTACGGCAACCGCTACGAGGGCGGGGAGTTCAGTGGGAGCCTGGCATCGGGCACGATTGTTATCCGCAGCGCCGGGGGCAGGGATGGCTACGTGCGCAAGGAAGCCTTTGTCCCTGCAAGCTCGGACGCAAGCGACACCAGCTTCACCGTTGCTGCACCGCAGTTGAGCTTGCCTGCAATCCGGGCATACATCGGAGCTACGCCGGTGGGGACCTCAGTGGATAGCTCCCTGGGTCCGGTGCTGTGCAATCGGGGGAACTACCCCGTGCGCATCCTGCGGGCGTACTTTACGGGCAACAATCCGGCAGACTTTGAGCTGGTGCAAGTGCTCGACGGAAGGACGCTCCAGCCCGGCGAGTGCGCTTCGGTAGAGGTCCGCTTCGCCCCGAAGGCGGTGGGGAACCGCGACGCAGTGCTGGAGGTGCAGGGCGATTGCGGTCCGATCCCGCAGATGACGGTCTGGGGAGTGGGCTACCCGCCGTGCGAGGTGCGCACCGCCGATGTGAACTTCCCGCGGGTGGGTGTGGGGCAGTTCCAGGTGCGCACGGCGTGCGTGCTGGAGAACCGAGGGACGCGGAGCCTCAGTGGCACGGTGCGCCTGGTGGGTCCGGACGCGGGCGACTTCCAGGTCACTCCCCTGGGCGGCTTCACGGTTGGAGCGGGGGAGTGCTTCACCGTGCAGGTGCGCTTTGCTCCGGGCGCCCCAGGTGTGCGGCAGGCGGCGTTGGAGTTCGACCTGGGAGCGGAGTGCCAGCCGCAGCGGGTGCAGCTCCTGGGCGAGGGTGCAGTTGCTGAGCTGCGGATAAGCTCTGTGGACTGGGGCAAGCGGCGGCTGCGCACGGATAATCCAGCAGAGCTGCTGCTGTGGAATCCCGACACCGTCTCAGGCGAAGTTGTGCAGCTCCGCCTGCAAGGAGCGGATGCCGCGCACTTCCGTCTGACTCCGCCGCAGCTCCCGTTGGTGCTGGGGGCCGGAGATACGGTGCGGCTCCCCGTTAGCTTTGTGCCGCAGCAGGAGGGCGAGCGGCGCGCTGTGGTGGAGGTTGTGCTCCGAGGCGCTCCCACGCCGCTTCAGGGCGAGCTCCGGGGCATCGGTGTGCTGCCGAAGATTGCGCTCCAGGGCTACCGATTTGCCCCAACGCCAGTTGGGCAGCGCTCGGCGGAGGTCGGAAGCCTCCGCATCCGCAACGTGGATACGCTGGCGGAGCTCTTCATCGCGCAGGTACGCTACATCAGTGGGGACACGGAGTTCCCGCCGGACCAACCCGCCTTCACCGCTGCGCAGGGAGCACGCCTACAGCCCGGTGCAGAGCTGGCCATTCCGGTCTTCTTCCAGCCACAGGCGTCTGGGCAGCGCCGGGCGTTCGTCGAGGTGCTGAGCGATGCGGCGCCTGGACCCAACCCGAACCCTGTGGTTGCCGATACGGTGCTGCTCGAGGGCGATGGGCTTGCGGTCGGAGTGGACCGACCCCTGGTGGATTTCGGCGGTGTGCTGACCTGCTCTGTGGCGGAGGATTCGCTCGTGCTGTTCAACGGTGCGGGGACGACTCCGCTGCGCATCACGGGCTACAGCGTCATCGCCGGCGATGCAACGGGATTTGAGCTTCTGCCCGTCCCGCCCTTCGATGTTTCCCCGGGTGGGCAGGTACGGCTCACAGTGCGCTTTGCACCGACGCAGGTGCGACGCTACACCGTGCGGCTGCGCTTGGAGAACGACCAGCAATTGCCCGTAGAGCTGGAGCTGCGGGGCGAGGGGCGGGAGCTGCGCATCGAGTTTGGACAGGGCGTGGTGGTCGAGCGCGCCCTCCCGGGCGTTGAGGTCATCGTCCCGCTGCGCGTGGTGCAGGAGGAGTGGGCAGGAACTCTGCAGGGACCGGAGGACTCAGAGCTGTGCCTGCGGGTGCGCTATCCGGTGCAGTTCTTGGAGTTTCTGGGTGTGGCACGGGTGCAGACGAGCTCCCGGTGGGATTGGAGCTGGCAGGAGCTTGCCCCAGGTGTGCTGGAGTTCCGCGCCGTCGGGCTGGAGGGATGGACGCCGCTTGTGGCGCAACTCGATCTCCGCGTGCGCCCGTACCTGGCGCTGCCGCCGGAGCAGGAGCTTGTGCTGGAGCTGTGTTCGGCGCTTCCACGGTGCCTGCGACCGGAGATCCGCAATCCGCGCGTTCGGCTGGCGGATATCTGCTTCCTGAACGGACGCCTGGTGCGGTTGGTCGGGCAAAGCACCGTTGGTGCAGCCTTCCCCAACCCGGTCGAGCAGGGGCTGACGGTGACCATCCCCTACTGGACTCCGCAGCCGGCGGAGTTGGAGGTGGAGCTCTTCAACAGCATGGGGCAGTCCATCCGGCGCGTCCACTACGGCAGTGTCCCAGCCGGGACGGGCGAACTGCGGCTCCCAACCGAAGGGCTGGGTGCGGGTCCGTACGCCTACCGTGTGCGCATCGGGACAGCTGTTGAGGTCGGAACGTTTGTCGTGCTCCCATAGGCATGGAGACACCGCAGCCGGTGCAGATTCACGCCGAGGAGCAGTCCGGGAGCGCGGTATCCGACCCGATTCTGCAGGCAGCGCTGCAGGAGCTGGAGTTTCCGAAGGTCATCGAGCAGATCGCTGCGCTGTGCAGCTCGGAGCTGGGGCGGGAGTATATCCGCGCACTGGCACCGCGGGAGGACCTACCGTGGCTGCACGCCGAGCACGAGACCCTGCAGGAGATGGTCGAGCTGCTCGAGCAGGGGCTTCCCTTCGGCTTGGGCAGCATTCCCGATGTGCGGCGGTCGCTGCGCAAATCCACGGTCGAAAACGCATTGCTGCTGCCGACGGAGTTGGTGGATATCCGCGAGCTGCTGGTGCTGTGCCGGAGTGTACGCCAGGAGCTCATTCGGCTGGAGCAGTTCCCGCACCTGCGGCAGTTGGGGCAGCAGCTCTACCAGAACCGGCTTCTGGAGCGGCACATCAACGATACGGTGGATGAGACCGGGGCGGTTCGCGATACGGCATCGCGGGAGCTGGCGCGCATTCGCGAGGAGATGCGTGCCGTTGCCGCGCGGCTTCGGTCGCGGCTGCGCACCATCCTGCGCCGCTTCGTCGAGGACGAGCTGGCAATGGATGAGTTCATCACCCAGCGCGAAGGGCGCTTCGTCGTGCCCATCCGGGTCGAGCACAAGCACCACATCCCCGGCATCATCCACGGGGTGTCGCAGACGGGGGCAACGGTCTTTCTGGAGCCAGCCGAGATCTTCGAGCTCAACAACGAGCTGGCGCTGCTTGCCGATGCCGAACGGCGCGAGATCGAACGCATTCTGCGGGTGCTCACCGCCGAGGTCGGCTCCTGCGCCCATGAGCTGCTGCACTCGGAGCAGTTGCTGGGCTACCTGGACAGCTTGCTGGCACGTGCGCGCTACGCACAGCGCTACGGCGGTCGCCGACCAGTCATTGGGGAGAGCGAGGAGATTGTGGTGCGCGATATCGTCCACCCCTTGCTGGCGGCGGCGCATGGGCGTGCGGCAGTGGTGCCACTCTCGCTGGAGTTCCGCGCCGGGTTGCGCGGGCATCTCATCTCCGGTCCCAATGCCGGTGGCAAGACCGTGGCGCTCAAGAGCGTGGGGCTGAATCTGCTGCTTGCCTTCAGCGGGATCTTCCCGCTGGGGGAATGCCGTACGCCGCTGCTGCGCATCATGACCGCCATCGGGGACCAGCAGTCCATCGAGCAGAACCTGAGCACCTTCAGTTGGCAAATCGTGCGGCTGCGCGAGATTCTGCAGCGTTCCACACCGCAGAGCCTGGTGCTGGTGGACGAGATCTGTGCCGGCACCGACCCCAGCGAGGGCGCCGCTCTGGCAATGGCAATTCTGGAGGAGCTGCTGCGGAGCGGGGCGCGCTTCATCGTCACTACGCACCAGTCCTCGCTCAAGGTCTTTGCCCTGCGCCGTGCGGAGGTGCAGAATGATTCTCTGGCGTTCGACCAGGAGCGCCTGTTGCCGACCTATCGCTTCCTGCCCGGTGTGCCGGGGAATAGCTACGCGTTCGTGATTGCCCGCAACTTCGGCTTGCCCGAAGCCGTTGTGCAGCGGGCGCAGGAGCTCCTGGGTGGGCAGCATCGCGCGTTGGAGGAGGGCATTGCTGCGGTGGAGCAGCTTCGGGCGCAACTGGAGCAGGCGTATGCAGAAGCCGAGCGGGAGCGGCAGCGCGCCGAAGAGCTGCGCCGCCAAATCGAGCAGCAGTTGCAGGAGCTGCGGCTCTACCGCGCACAACTGCGGGCTCGCGCCCGAGAGGAGTTCCAGGAGCTGCTTGCCCAGGCGCGGCAGCTCATCGAGAGCACGCTCCGGGAGCTCCGCGAACAGCAGCGCCCAGCCGAACAGGTCCGACGCGAGTTCGCCGAAGCCATCGAGCAGCTCCAACAGACGCTCCGTCCGGAACCGGAGGAGCTCCCACAGGAGCAGCCCGCAGCCGGCTCCCCGCTGAGCGTGGGAAGCTGGGTCCGCATGGAGGGCATGCAGAGCGTGGGCACCATTGTGGAGCTGGACACCGAGCGGGGCATTGCTGTGGTGGACTTTGGCGGACTGAAGCTGCGCTCGCCCGTGGAGAAGCTCCAGGCAGCCGAACCGCCGCCGCGCCCTGCACGTTCGGCGGCGGAGTACGTCCGGGCTGATGCTCCCCACAGCCTCGATCTCCGTGGACGGCGCGTTGCAGAGGCGCTGCAGGCGCTGGAGCGCTTCCTCAACCAAGCCCTGCAAGCCGGTGCCGAACGCGTGCGCATCGTTCACGGCACGGGCACAGGGGCGCTACGGCAGGCGCTGCACGAGTTTCTGCGTCGCCACCCCGCGGTGGCGGAGTTCCGCAATGCTGAGCCGGATGAAGGGGGCGCGGGAACGACCATAGTCGTGCTGCGCTGATGCGCCCGCTGCGACTGGCGTTTCTGTGGCACTACCATCAGCCTGAATACCGCTTCGAGAAGGTCGCACTGCTGCCGTGGGCGCGGCTCCGTGCAGTCAAGGACTACGCCACCGTCTTCGCCTTGCTGGAGCGGTACCCGCAGCTGGAGCTGACGCTCAACGTGGTGCCTTCGCTGCTTGCGCAACTGCGGGCACTGGTCGAGGATGGCGTACCGGACCGAGCGGAGCTGCTGTGTCTCAAGCCCGCCGAGGAGCTGACCGAAGCGGAGCTGGAGTACCTCCGAGCGCTGGTTCCGCCGGAGCCACTGCTGGAGCGCTGTCCGGCATATCGGGAGCTGCTCTCCCAGCCGGGCGAATGGGATGCCGCTCGGCGCCGGGCGCTGCAGATGTGGGTCAATCTGGCGTGGATGCTGCCACATCGCGCGCGCTTCCCCATCGTTGGAGAATGGCTGGAGCGGAGGGAATTCCACGCCGATGACATCCGCTTGCTGCTGCTCCTGCAGCGGATGGTGGCGCGGGAAGCCCTGGAACGGCTCCGCCGGCTTGCCCGACAGCCGACGCTGGAGCTGAGCTGCTCACCGCTGTACCATCCCATTCTGCCGCTGCTGTGCGATACCGAAAGCGCTGCGGAGAGCGACCCAGAGCTTCCCCGACCGCGGCCTGCCTTCCGCTTCCCCGCTGATGCCTGGTTGCAATGCACGCGGGCGCGCGAGCGCTGCTGGGAGGAGCTCGGCGTCCTGCCCAGCGGGATGTGGCCCTCTGAGGGTGCGCTGAGCATGGCAGCCTTGGAAAGCCTTGCCGCTGCTGGCGTCCGCTGGGTGGCAACCGACGAAGCGCTGCTTGCCGGCGCGCAACCTCCGGTGGAGGGGCTGCAGAGGTACCTTCCGCACCGCATCCGCACCCGTGCCGGAGAGCTGGTGCTGCTGTTCCGGGACCGAGAGCTCTCCGATGCCATCGGCTTTGTGTATGGCACCTGGGAAGCGGAACGGGCGGTGGAGGACTTCTGTCAGCGACTGGAGCAGATTCGCCAGGAGCTGCTGCGCACGCTCGGCGAGCAGGCGCTGGAGCGGGCGCTGGTGCTCGTTGCACTGGATGGGGAGAACTGCTGGGATGGCTACCCCGATAACGGGCGTGCCTTCCTCACAGCGCTCTACGACCGGCTGATGAGCGAGGAGCGCTTCCGTGTGGTCTGCTGCCGTGAGGCGCTCTCTACCCCGGAGATGCCCGTGCTGGAGCGCATCGGCGTTGGCTCCTGGATGCAGGGGTCGTTGCGGATTTGGATTGGCTCTCCGGAATCGAACGCTGCCTGGCAAGCCTTGGCGCAGGCGCGCGCTCGGTTGGAGTCCGCACGCGGGAGCATCCCCATGCGGCAGTGGGTGAGGGCGCTGGAGCATCTCCTCGTTGCCGAAGGGTCGGACTGGTTCTGGTGGATAGGTGGGTACTTTCGCAGCCCGGCGCAGCCGTACTTTCGGGAGCTCTTCCGCCGCCATGTGGAGCGGGCAGAGGAGCTGTGCACGCTTGCGTGAATCGGGCGAATGCCGTAATTTTGCACCGCCGATGATCGCGGGGTGGAGCAATGGGTAGCTCGCCAGGCTCATAACCTGGAGGTTGCAGGTTCAAGTCCTGCCCCCGCTACAATCGAGAGGTCGGCGCCGCGCGGGCGCCGTTTTTGTTTGTCCCCAATGGGGCAACCGGCAGAGCCGTTCAACGGGGCGAGGAAGGGGTGGAGCGACTCAAGACAATCGCCGCTGCGGCGTTCGCGCTGGTGGCGGCGTACTGGGTGCTCAAGATAGTGGGCTGGATTCTGGGCTTTACCATCCGCTTCGTGCTGGAGGTGGGGTTCCTGGTGCTGCTGGTCATCGTTGCCGTGCCGATCTACCTGGTTGTGCGCAAGAAGCTGGGATGAAGCGCCTGTGCTGGATTGCCGCCGCCATTGTGGGGCTGCTGAGCCCGCTTCAGGCGCAGCAGCGCGCCGATTCACTCACCGTTGAGCTTGCCCGCCGCTTCGGCTACGAGCTCATGCAGCTCAATGCCATCCCCTTCATGCAGCCGCTGGTGGTCACCGTCAATGCGATGTCGAATTCGCGCTTCTTCCGCCATGCGCGGCTGCCCAGGACGGCGGAGCGACCGTACGTGCGCGTTGGGCTGCACTCGATGCTGGGGCTGGTGCGGGAATCACAGCGGACCTACGTGCCGCAAGCGCCGGCGGATACGCAGCTCCGGCTGGAACCGTACGCCCGGCTGCGAATCGTCGAGGGGCAACCGCAGTTGGAGATCCTCGATACCGTCGGGCTGCTGCTCAACGTGCTGAAGTACCTCTTTGCCGAAGGGATTCGCGAGGACAGCATCCGTGTGCCCGAGCAAGCGGCAACGGTCTTCGGCTACCTGCCAACAGCCATTGCCATTCCGCGCGATTACCTCATTCGCCGCATCCGGCGCGACCCGCTCTACCAGTTGCTCTCGCCGGCAGCGCGGGCAACGCTGGATTCGGCACTGGAGCGCATCCCGAACGCCCGCTTCGATCTGCCCCCAGGGCAGAATATGCACCTGCTCTGGGCAGCCGTACCGCAACTGGAGATCGGCGCGCTCTGGGGCACCGAGCTGCTGCTGCGGGCAATCCCACCGGTGCAGTGGGACCGCAACGTTGGCTACTTCGCCTTCTGGGGAATTGGGCTGGCGCACAGCCTCACGCAGTGGTGGACGCCCGATCCCGCGCTCGATGCCGCAGTGCAGGTAGTCTACCAAGGCACAGCGCTGCGGAACAGCATCGGAGAGACCGGTGCCCGACTGCGGGCGTGGGCGCAGATCTGGAGCGCCAACGTGCACCTGTCCTACGCTCTTGCCCGCTGGGGAGCGCTGCTCTACGGCGGTGTTGCAGTGGAGTCCATCCGCATTGAATCCGAGTACACCTTCGTGCTGCCCGTGCAGGTGCAGGTGGACTTAGGGTTGCTCCCGCCGGATAAGCGCCCCACGCCGGAGCAGCCCGGAGATACAAAGCCGCAGCAGGTCCGACCCGTATTCACCGACCTCAACACCAAGCTCACGCTGGGGATGGCAAAGGAGCTGGGTCCGCTCACGCTCGTGCTGGACGGCAGTCTGAGCAAATTCCCGCTTGTCAGCTTCGGCGTACTGTACCGCTGGTAGGCGCGGCGGTGCGCTGGGGTTGCAGAATGGGCGCTTCTGCACTAAATTTGTAGCAGCGCAATCGCGAGCTCTCCGAGGCTGCAGCACCTCGGAGGGATGGTTGCTCAAGAGGAAGTGGCGATGTACCGCGTGCATCCGCATCGGGGGACACCGGGAAGGGTGGGCTCACACTCGTCTGCCGGAGGAGAGAGCTCTAAGGCACGGACGACGCTCGCCATCATTGGGGTTGCTCTCCTTGCAGGAGCGGTCCTCTCGGCGCGCTGGTGGCAGCAACAACCGCTGCGGACGCTCGAGTTCACCGGCGTTGAACTCCTGGACACAGCCCAACTGCGCCACCTGTTGCAGCAGGGAGCGGATGCACTGCCCGAACAGCCCTCTCTTGCGGAGTGGCGCGAGCGGCTCCTGCGCCATCCCCTCATTGCGGAAGCCACGCTCTCCTGGCGTGCTCCAGGGACGCTTCGGGTGCATGTTCGGGAGCGCCGACCGGTTGCCCTTGTGGTCACGGCATCGGGTCAGTATGCGCTCGACAGCAGCGGAGCACTGTTCGAGCTCCCCTCTGCGCCCCAGGGGCAGTTGCCCATCGTTGCAGTGCCGAAGCTGCAGGAGTGGATGAAGGGCGAAGCCGCTGCAATCGCCCGTGCCCTGCGCAAAGAGCTTCTGCAGGTGGAGCGGCTCCACTGGGCACCGCAGCACGGGTGGGTTGCCCGGATGGAGAACGGCTGGGAGGTGCTGCTGGGCGATACGACGGCATTGGAGGCGAAATGCTCCCGAGCGCGCCGCTTCCTGCGGTGGAGAGGGCAGGCTGCTCCACAGCGCGTGGATGTGCGCTGGAGCGGGCAGGTGGTCGTGTCCGTACCGGTTCCACAACCCCAGGGGTGAGCCAATGGCTGCCGAGATGCTGCGCCCACAACCGCCGGAGGTGCTCGTCGGTCTGGATATCGGGACCACGAAGGTGTGCGCCCTGGTGGCACAGGTTGAACCCGACTCCGGAGAGCTCACCGTCCTGGGCGTCGGCACCGCTCCCAGCGAAGGCATCAACCGAGGCGTGGTGGTCAACATCGAGAAGACCGTTAACTCCATCACACAGGCGGTTGCAGCAGCCGAGCAGCAATCGGGCATTCGCATCGAGCGCGTCGTCGTGGGGATTGCCGGAGACCACATTCGCGCAGAGCAGACCCGCAGTGTGGTGACGATCTCCAATCCCAACCGCGAGATCACCGCGCACGATGTGGCACGCCTGCTGGAGGATGCCCGGAGTATGGCGTTGCCGCCGGACCGGATCATCCTGCACCTGATCCCGCAGGAGTACATCGTGGACGGGCACGATGGCATCACCGACCCCATTGGCATGAGCGGGGTGCGGATGGAGGCGAAGATCTGCGTCATCACCGCCCTGACCACAGCGGTGCAGAATCTCCACCGCTGTGTCGAGCGTGCGGGGCTGCAGAGTGAGCAGCTTGTGCTGCAGCCCCTGGCAAGCAGCTACGCGGTGCTGGAGCCCGAGGAGCGGGAGGTGGGTGTTGCCCTCATTGATATCGGCGGCGGCACAACCGATGTGGCGGTCTTCGAGGAGGGGGTCGTGCGCTACACGGTGATCTTCGGCATTGCGGGACGGCAGATCACCGACGACATCCGCTACGGCTTGGGCATTATCGCCTCGCAAGCAGAGCAGCTCAAGCGCGAGTACGGGCACGCGCTTCCGGAGAGCATCCTGCGCGATGAGGTGTTCACCATCCCCGGCATCGGGGGGCGCAAGCCCATGGAGATCACCAAGAGCCTGCTGTGCCAGATTATCCAGCCGCGGGCAGAGGAGATTCTGGAGTTTGCCCTCGCCGAGCTGAACCGCTCCGGCTACCGGCATCGCCTGCCTGCCGGAGTTGTGCTCACGGGTGGAACGGCACTGCTGCGCGGATTGGACGAGCTGGCGCAGCGCATCTTCCAGATGCCCGTCAAGATTGGCTTCCCGACGGTTCGCGGAGGATTGGGAGCCGAGGTCTCGCACCCGATGTACTCGACCGCAGTCGGCTTAGTCCTGTTTGCGCTCCAGGAGCGGCGCTCGCGTCCGCTTCCGGCGAAGCGCTCCTTGCTTGAGCGATTGAAACGCTTCTTCGATGCTCTGTGAGCATGTCCCACAGCCCAGCGTGCAGGGATGATCGCATTGGAAGCCTCGGTCCGCTACGGTGCCTGTATCCGGGTTATCGGGGTGGGTGGCGGCGGCGGCAACGCCATCAACACGATGATCGAGCGGGGATTGCAGGGAGTGGATTTCATCGCCGCCAATACGGACGTGCAAGCCCTGGCAGCCAACCGGGCGCCCATCAAGGTCCAGTTGGGCAAGGAGCTCACCCGTGGCTTGGGGGCGGGCTCCGACCCCACTGTCGGACGCCGGGCAGCCGAGGAGAGCCGCGAGGAGCTCCGTGAGGTGCTCTCCGGTAGTGACATGGTCTTCATCACCGCCGGGATGGGCGGTGGGACGGGCACGGGCGCTGCCCCAGTGGTGGCGCAGTTGGCGCGCGAACTGGGGGCACTGGTGGTGGCAATCGTTACCAAGCCCTTCCACTGGGAGGCGCGCCACCGCATGCAGGTTGCCGAAGCCGGTATCGCCGAACTGCGCCAGCATGTGGATGCCCTCATCGTGGTGCCCAACCAGCGCCTGCTCAGCATCATCGATCGCCACACGAGCGTGCGCGAGGCGTTCCAGCGCGTGGATGAGATCCTCTACAACGCCACGCGCGGCATCTCCGACATCATCTCCGGCTGTGGCTACATCAACGTGGACTTTGCCGACGTACGCACCGTCATGCAGGGCACGGGCGATGCGCTCATGGGCATGGGGCGCGGACGCGGTGAACACCGGGCGATCGAGGCGGCGCAGAATGCGCTCAACTCGCCGCTCTTGGAGGGTATCTCCATCTCCGGAGCGCGTGGGGTACTGGTCAACATCACCGGTGGCTCCGACCTTACGATGTACGAGGTTGCCGAGGCGATGCAGCTCATCGAAGAAGCCGCTGGCAGCGATGCCAACATCATCCACGGCATCGTCATGGGCGAACAGCCCAGCGAGGAGCTCAGCCTGACGCTGGTGGCGACGGGATTCCGTGCAACGCCCTCGGAGACGCCACTCCCGCAGTCCTCGGCAACGCAGAGTGTGCCGATACCGCCGCCGTCTACCCTGGAGGTGCGTACCCTCCCGACGGCAAGCCCAGTGGGAGCGCAGGAGCTACAGAAGTACGACGAGCCCGCATACTTGCGGCGGAGCAGCACTGCAGCTCAGGGTGGGCAGAGCAAAGGGCTGGAGCATCCGGCGTTCCTGCGCCGGCTGATGGATTGAGCCTCAGCCCTTGTGGACCTTTGCCGAAAAGCGCTGCTGAGCCTGCTGCAGGAGCATGGCGTGGATGAACTCGTCCAGCTCCCCATCCAGCACGGCGTAGGCATCGCTGGTCTTGTGCTCGGTGCGGTGGTCCGCCACCATGAGGTAGGGATGCAGGACGTAGGAGCGGATCTGGCTGCCCCATTCGATCTTGCGCTTGGTGCTCTCCAGCGCGGCGCGGGCAGCGGCTTCCTCTTCGAGTTTGCGCTGGTATAGCTTCGCCCGCAGCAGCTTGAGCGCCCGCTCCCGATTCTGATGCTGCGAACGCTCCTGCTGGCAGGTGACCACAATCCCGGTGGGGATGTGCCGAATCCGCACAGCGGTCTCCACCTTGTTCACATTCTGCCCGCCATGCCCACCGGCGCGGAAGGTCTCGATCTCCAAATCCTCCGGGCGGATGACGATGGTGGAGTCGTTTTCGACCACCGGGTACACAAACACAGAGGCAAAGGAGGTGTGGCGCCGGGCGTTGGCATCGAAGGGCGAGATGCGCACCAGCCGATGCACGCCGCTTTCGGTCTTGAGGTAGCCGTAGGCGTAGGGACCCCGGACCTCCAGCGTTGCGGACTTGATGCCAGCTTCTTCGCCCTCCAGGAGGTCCACCAGTTCGGTTTCATAGCCGTGGCGTTCAGCCCAGCGGGTGTACATGCGCAGGAGCATCTGTGCCCAGTCCTGGGCTTCGGTTCCGCCGGCGCCGGCGTGGATTGTCAGCAGGGCATCGCGTATGTCGTCGGGATCGGAGAGCAAGTAGCGCAGTTCGAGCGCTTCGACGGCTTTAGCAAAGGCGTCCAGCTCGGCATCCAGCTCAGCAGTAAGGCTGAGGTCCTGCGCCTCTTCGGCAAGCTCCAAGAGCGCGGTGATATCCTCACGTCGGCGAAGGGCTTCCTCCCAGAGCTGGAGCTCCTCGCGCACGGCAGCAACTTGGCGCGAAAGCTGCTGCAGCAGCGCCGGGTTCTCCCACGCCTCTGGGCTGCTCAACTGAGCTTCGTACTGGCTCTGGCGATGGCGCAGCTCCTCGGGGTCAAAGATACCCCCGCAGCAACTCCAGCTTTTGGGAAAGCTCTTCGGCACGTGCTCGCTGAGGCTCAAACATGGGGGCTCCATCTGCTGTTGCCGCGCGCAAAATTACGCTGCCCCGCCGTTGTTGTAGGCTGCGGGCTCCATAATATCGCGCCAGCTCCGACGTTTCTGCCACAGGTGAACATGCCGGAGACTCTCAATGCACGAGCAACTGCGCGAGGGCTTCCAAGCCCAGATGCAAGCCGAGTTCGAATCCGCCTACCTATACCTGGCGATGGCGTCCTACTGCGCCCACCAGGGGTGGATGGGGTGCGCCCACTGGTTGCGCATCCAATGGCAGGAGGAGCTGGGGCACGCGCTCAAGTTCTTCGAGTTCCTGCTGGACCGCGGAGTGCAGCCGGAGCTGCGCGCGCTCCAGCAGCCAGCGCATGCCTTTGGGACACCCCTGGAGCTCTTCACCAAGGTCCTGGAGCACGAGCAGTACATCACCGGACGTATCCACCGGCTCTACCGCCAGGCGATTGAGCTGGAGGACTACCCCGCGCAGGTCTTCCTGCAGTGGTTCGTCGACGAGCAACTGGAGGAGGAGTCGCAGGCGCGCGCAATTGTGGAGCAACTGCGCCAAATCGGGGAAAGCCCGGTGGGGATATACCTGCTGGACCGCGAGCTGGCACGGCGCAAAGCCGAAGAGGACTGATCTGGGTTCTCTCTGCCCTCGGCGGTGAGCCGATATATTTGCACCGGTACAGCCGCAGAGGCGCACCATGGCAACGGGAATGATCCTGGCACAGTGGGAGCGGGCGCAGCGCCAGCTCCGCCAACTTCGGCGCGAAGCAGCCGAGAAGACCGTCACCGTTGACGTCGCCGCCGGTATGGTGCGCGTGACCGCAGCCGGCGATATGAGCATCCGCCACATCGTCATTGCCCCAGAGGCAATGCAGGATCGCCAAGCGTTGGAGGACCTGCTCGTCGTCGCCGTCAACCGTGCGCTCGAAGCGGCACGCCAGCTCGTGGAGGAGCAGCTTGAGCCGGTGCGCGAACTGCTTCCGCCGTGGATGAGTGCAATGGCGGACTCGCCGTAGATGCCCTACCCCTCGCAACTGCTGGAGAAAGCGGTCGAACTGCTCTCGGCTCTCCCCGGCATTGGGCGGCGCACCGCACAGCGGCTGACCTTCTTCCTGCTACGGCAACCCAACGAGTTCGTCGAAGAGCTGGCGCAGACCCTTCGGGCGCTCAAGCAGCAGATCCGCTACTGCTCCCAGTGCTACACCTTTACCGAGAGCGATCCATGCCCAATCTGCGCCTCAGACCGGCGCGACCGCTCGCTCATCTGCGTGGTGGAGGACCCCACCGACGTGCTGGCGATCGAGCGCACGGGCGAATACCGTGGGCTCTACCACGTGCTCCACGGGGTGCTCAACCCGCTGGCAGGCATCGGACCGGAGGAGCTGCGGATTCGGGAGCTGCTTGCCCGTATCACCCCACAGGTGCGGGAGGTCATTCTCGCCTTGAGCCCAACGGTTGAAGGCGACGTGACGGCGCACTACCTGGCGCGCGTGCTCAAGCCGCTGGGGGTGCGCGTCAGCCGCATTGCCCAAGGCGTTCCCTTGGGGAGCGCACTGGAGTACATGGACGAAGCCACGCTGTCGCGGGCACTCAGCGGGCGCTATCCGCTCGAATAGCTCAGCCCAACCACCCCTTCGGCAAGCGCGCAACACCGAGAAAGACCAACACACCCACAGCGAGCACTACCCACAGCGTGCGGCGCCACCACAACGCCTCCTCAAGCCGCTTCCACCGCAGCGGCAGATGCAGCAGCAACAGCGCCGCAAGCATCGTCACGACGTGCTCCCAGCGGTAGTGCGGCACCTGTGCCAATCCCTCCCAGCGCCAGACGAACAGCGCAATCCCCAGCAGCAGTTGCAGCGCAAACAACGCAAGCAGCCCCAGCAACGTCAGCCGTGCCCACCGCCGCGGCATGCTCCGCACCGCTCCCACCACCAATTGCACAGCAAGCACTGCCCACACCAACGCCACAAGCCAGCGATTGTGCCCGTGCAGCAGCACAATGAACTCCATTGCCGCTCGATGCCATTGCACATGCCCATTTGCCCCGGCTGCGCTGGCAGCCTTCGGAAGCCTCAAGACGAGCAGATACCATCCGTGCGTCCGTAGCTGCTGCCGTAAGGGCAGCCGGCATAAATTTGCGTGCGGTGCCGCTACTCCATGCCGCAGCTGCGGTGCCGAGCTCGAGCAAAGTAATGCACCACAACCCGAAGGAGCAGCAGCGATGCCGAAGAAGCAACGTAGCTCCGAACAGTACCACGACTACCGCCACACCGCCGCACACCGCAAGAACAATCCGCCCGCCGGTATTGCGCCCACGTACGAAGTCCGCGAGCGGCAGACCACGCACTACTCCTACGACCCCCACCTGGACCCGCAGCTCATCTGGGCTGGCAAAGCCGAACACACCTCGTTCGAGGTGGACGTGGTGCCGTCCGTATGGTAGAGGGGTGAGTGTATGCTCCAGCGTGGTGCTCTTCTGAAAGGTGATTACTGGCCCGAGCCCGTGCGCATCCTTGCTGTGGAGCATCTGGGTACGCGGGTAAGGATCGAAGCGGTGGGCATCAAGAGCTCGCAAGTCTATGAGCGTATCCTAAGTGCGACTGACTTAGAGCGTGTGCGCGTAGTCGACGAGGCTGTCCGGGATTTTGGCGGACGGGGTGAAGCTTTCTTCCTGGTCATGGAGGCGCAACGCATCCGCTATGCCTATCAGTTTGATCCGCTTTTTGCGGTAAGCGTTGCGCAAGTAGATCCTCTGCCGCACCAGATTGAAGCGGTTTACCACTATATCCTGCGCAATCCGCGCATCCGCTTCCTGCTCGCCGACGACCCCGGCGCCGGCAAGACCATCATGACCGGCTTGCTGCTCAAGGAACTGAAGTACCGGGGTCTCGTGCGACGAACGCTCATCGTGGTGCCAGGCCATCTGAAGGACCAGTGGCTGCGGGAGATGAAAGAACGCTTTGGTGAAACCTTCACCGTGGTTGACCGCAGCGTCATCAACGCCACCTGGGGGCGCAACGTCTGGCAAGAACAGCCACAGGTGATCACTTCGATGGACTTCGCTAAGCAGGACGATGTGATGGCGACCCTCAGCGAAGTGCATTGGGACCTGGTGGTCGTAGATGAAGCCCACAAGATGGCCGCCTACCGATATGGCGAAAAAACGACCAGGACCGAACGGTATCGCTTAGGCGAGCTCCTCTCGCGCACGAGCAACTTTTTGCTCTTTCTGACGGCCACCCCCCACCGCGGCGACCCGGAGAACTTCCGCCTATTTCTTGACTTGCTCCAACCCGGATTCTTCGCCAATAGCGACCTGCTCAATGAATCGGTGAAGAACGCCGACAATCCGCTCTTCCTGCGTCGCTTGAAGGAAGATTTGAAGGACTTCGAGGGACGACCGCTCTTCCCACCGCGTCGGGTTTTTACAAAGACCTATCGGCTGAGCGACGATGAAAAGCGGCTCTATAACGCCGTGACCGAGTATGTGGAAAAGTCCTACAACAAAGCCCTGGCAGCCGAGAAGCGGAACGTTGCCTTTGCCCTCTTGATTTTGCAGCGGCGATTGGCCTCTAGCCTTCGAGCTGTGCGCCGCTCGCTCGAACGCCGTAAGGAGCGTTTGGAAGAGCTGCTCAAGCTGGGCAAGTGGCTTGCCGAACGCGGCACGGTGGACGAAGAGGAGCTGGAAGACGCCCCCGAAGCCGAACGCCTCAAGCGCGAGGAGGAGCTCGTTGAGCGCCTCACCGCAGCTGAAACCCGCGAAGAATTGCAAACCGAAATCAACACCCTTGCCGAACTCATACGCTTAGCTCGCGAAGCGGAGCGGCACGAGGTCGAGACCAAGCTCACTGAGCTGCGGAAGGTGATGGAGGACGAACAACTCCAGCAAACGCGGGAGAAACTTCTGATTTTCACCGAGTCGCGGGAGACTCTGGAGTATCTGGCGGAAAAACTCAAGGACTGGGGTTATTCCGTAGTGACCATGCACGGTGGTATGAATCTGGATGCCCGTATCCGCGCCGAGCACGAGTTCCGGGAGCGGGCACAGGTCATGGTCTCTACCGAGGCGGGCGGTGAGGGGATCAATCTGCAGTTCTGCTCCCTCATGGTCAACTACGACATCCCTTGGAATCCCAACCGCTTAGAACAGCGCATGGGGCGCATCCATCGCTACGGCCAGCAAAAAGAAGTGCACATCTACAACCTTGTCGCTGCCGACACCCGCGAAGGCAAAGTGCTGGAGGCGCTCTTCCGCAAGCTTGAGCGGATTCAGAACGCGTTGGGGAGCGACCGTGTCTTCGATATCATCGGCGAAGTGATCCCTGGTCGCAGCCTCAAAGAGCTGATCGTCGAAGCCATCGCCAATCGGCGCACCCTTGACGACATCGTCGCCGAGATAGAGGCAATGTCCGACGAAGAGGCGGTACGCAAGGCGCGCGAAGCGGTGTTGGAAGGCTTAGCCACGCGGCATATTGACCTGCAACGTGTGCTAGGCGAAGATCGGCGCGCCCGGGAACATCGCCTCGTACCCGAATACATTGAGCGCTTCTTTCAACGCGCTTGCGAGTTCCTGAACATTCCCCTCGAACGCCGCCGCGATGGACTGTGGCGCGTGCCCAACGTGCCCTATGAAATTCGCAATGTCCCG
This sequence comes from Bacteroidota bacterium, assembly GCA_030550275.1. Lineage (GTDB taxonomy): Bacteria > Bacteroidota > Ignavibacteria > Kapaibacteriales > HRBIN21 > HRBIN21. The sequence goes on along the minus strand of JAUQPR010000012.1, from coordinate 3,044 downwards.
CAGGACTTTCGGCATCGCTTCGGCGAGGTCTTCCGGGAGTACGGCAAACTGGCTTTCGACAAAGCGACGGCCCGCCGCCAGGATGCAGTCTTCGTTGCACCCGGACATCCCTTGCTGGAAGCTGTGATCGAGCGGTTGCTCACAGAATGCGCTGATGATGTGCGTCGCGGGGCGGTCTTCGTCGACCCCGACGGACGGCTGGATGGCTGGCTCCTCTTCCTGGAGGGCGAAGTCCGCGATGGCACAAACCAAGTAGCGGGGAAACGAATCTTCGCCCTCTATCGCTCCGTTGGCGGCGATGTAAGGCTTATCAACCCATCCGTTCTCTGGGACTTGAAGCCGTATGCCAAACAACAGGAGATTGAGAGCCAAGTGCCGGAGAATGACGTCATCGCGTACGCCGTCGAACACGTTCTGGAGCCCTATCGCGCGGAATTGTTGAAAGAGCGTGAGCGGATGGCTGCCATCAAGCGCAAATACGGTCTGCGTTCTCTGGAACAGATGATTCTGGAGTCAGAGGCCAAACTCATCGAATACGAGACCCGGCGTGCCAAGGGGGAGAATCTCCCCGAAGTGGAGATCCTCAACGAGCAGCGCCGGAAAGAGGAGCTGGAGATGCGCAAACGGGCACTGGAAGAGGAGATCCGCCGCGAAACCAGCCTCTTGCCCTCCACGCCGAAGATACTGGGCGTGGTGCGCGTCCTCCCACAGCCGACCTCCGATCAGAGCATGCGTTCTGACGCCGAGATCGAAGCCATCGGCATGCAAGTGGCAATGCAATACGAGCGCGAGCATGGGCGCAACCCCGAAGATGTCTCCGCCGAGAATATCGGCTACGACATCCGCTCTACCAGCCCTTTGGGCGAGGTGCGCTACATCGAGGTCAAAGCCCGCGCCACCACCGGCGCCATCGTGCTCACCCCGAACGAATGGCTCATGGCGCAGCGTCTAGGCAACGAATATTGGCTCTACGTCGTCGAAAACGCTGCCACTCAACCCCAGCTGTGCATCATCCAAAATCCCGCTGCCAAGCTCCAGCCCGAAGAGGTGGTTGAGGTCGTGCGCTATGTGGTCAAAAACTGGAAGGAGGTAAGCGATGAAGGCACATGAGATTCCCCAATCCGTGCGCCTGGCACTGGAGGAACTCAAAGGAGCACTTGTTGAGGTCTACGGCGAGCGACCGGAGGGAGTCTATCTCTACGGCTCATACGCACGAGGCGATTTCACCGAAGATTCGGACATTGATGTACTTCTCGTTCTCAAGGGCGATGTCAAGCCCGGTGCTGAGATTACCGATTTGTTCATCGACATACGTTGTGAGGGCGTTTCGATTGGCGAGTTTCTCGAAAGAGCTAACAATGCGTGAGCGTGAAGTGGTAACAAAGGTTGTCGAACGGCTGAAGTGCGAAGGAGTCCTGAGCCTACAGGTGCGCTATGGTCGGGAACACGGTCCCGATATAGAAGCGCAATTGCCCAATTCCTGTCGGCTGTTGTTCATTGAGGCGAAAGGCGACGTAAAAGCGCCTGACTTGGCAATAGGGGTTGCACTTTATCAAATCCTCGCCCGTTATGATGGTCAGGCTGTTTGTGGCATTGCTTTGCCATACAGCCGAAGGTATCAGAACCTTGTGAGAAATATCCTGCCTGGTATTCAACGCTTGGGCTTGCACGTTATCTTTGTCCGGGATGCAGAGGTGTGGCACCTGTCCCCGAACGCAAGCGGGTTTCTTCCCTCAAAACCTGTGTCCCTTGTGGAGGCTTTAGAGAGATGAACAAACAGGATATGACAGTCCGTCTCATCGAAGCCGATTTTCCCCTGCGCAAGGTCTCTGAAGAGTCCGTGCGCGAGAAGAACATCCGCCACGGGCACATCTCCACGCTTCATATCTGGTGGGCGCGGCGTCCGCTGGCAGCTTCGCGGACAACGGCGCTTGCTGCGCTGCTACCCGATGACCCAAGGCGCCGTGAGGAGCTGCTGGCGCTTGTGCGCGACATTGCGCCGTGGGAGGTGGTCTCAAACGGCAACGCCCCGCAGATCGAAAAAGCCCGCCAGCTCATCCGCGAGGCCTTCGGCGGCCGCGCCCCGCGCGTGCTGGACTGTTTTGCCGGCGGTGGCTCTATCCCCCTTGAAGCGCTGCGCTTAGGTTGCGAAACCTACGCGCTCGACTACAACCCAGTGGCTGTCCTTATCCTCAAAGCTGTCCTGGAATTCCCGCAGAGGTTTGGGCGACCGGACCAGGTCAAAACTGTACCGCTCCCGCCTGTCTCGCAAGAGCAGCCGCAGACCGACCAACGACTGCTCGACGTGGCAGTCAAGCGCACCCAGAGCCCTCTGCTCCAAGCGGTCTCCGCTTGGGGAGCCTGGGTCCTGGAGGAGGCGCGCAAGGAGTTGGAGCAGTTCTACCCGAAGGATGCTGACGGCTCCATCCCCGTGGGCTACATCTGGGCGCGGACACTGCCCTGCCAGAACCCCGCCTGCGGCGCCGAAATCCCTCTCATGCGCCAGACCTGGCTGGCCAAGAGAGAAAATCGCAAAATCGCCCTCAAGCTCATCCCGAACCGGGGAGCACGGCGCGTGGACGTCGAAATCCTCGGAGCAAATGGAGAGCCCATAGACTTCAACCCCGAAGAGGGCACCGTCTCGCGCGCCCACGTGCGCTGCCCGCTCTGTGGCGGAACAATAGACGATGAGACAACCCGCCGCCTCTTCCGCGAGGGCAAATCGGGGCAGCGCCTGATGGCCGTGGTGCTCCACCACCCAAACCGCCCAGGCAAGACCTACCGCCTGCCGACCGAACACGACCTCGCCGCCTACCGCGCCGCCGAAGCCGCCCTTGTAAGGGCGAGGCATCGCCTCGCCCAGGATTGGGGCATGGATCCGGTGCCGGATGAGCCGCTGACTTACGATCCTCGCAATATTTGGATAACACCGTATTTCCCAGATGACTTACAAAAGTTTGGAAGCCTCTTCAACCCGCGGCAGAAGCTGGCGCTCATCACCTTTGCCGATGCCGTGCGCCGCGCCCACGCCCAGATGCTCGCTC
>JAUQPR010000001.1 GCA_030550275.1 Bacteroidota bacterium | reverse complement strand
GCGTGCTGTCCGACCAGTACGCCCGCTCGCGCAGCCAGTAGTAGATGGAATCCAGCGCCACGTAGCCCAGCAGCACATCGTAGGGCATCCCCAGCGACAGCGGCACCCGGTCCAGCATCGGGAAGCGCAGCTCCGCCGGACCCCACTGCTGTGCCCGCAGGGTGCCCACCGCCATCAGCACCGCAACAGCCGTGCACAACCGCTTCATGGCTTCCTCCAAGGCTTGAGAGACATCTTATCGAATGACAAGCACACGTTGCCGATACTGCCGGCGTTCCACCGAGACCACGCACAGGTAGACCCCGGTTGCCAACTGCTCGGTAGGCAGCTCCCGGCACCACTGCCCACCGGGGTGGTATTCTTCGGGCAGCTGCAACACCAGTGTGCCGTAGAGATTGTACACACGCACCCCGATGCGTGCCCCGCCTTCGGGCACAGGCATGCACACGAAGTTGGAGGGCTGAGGAGCAGCCTCCTGCCTCCGCACCTCCTGCACACCCACCAGATCAGGACAGTAAAGTTTGGCAAAGATGCAACGGTCCTGCTCCAGAAAACCCTCACTGCGATATGTCTGCCCCAGCATCACCCCCTTGTATGAAGAGTCACACTGCTCATGATGGTCCATCCCATAAAGGTGCCCCAGCTCATGGGCTAAGATAAGGCACAAGTCGTACGCTCCAAATCTAAAGCTGTCGGCATTGATGAGGTTGACATTCCCAAGGAATGCGCGATTGACAAAGAAGCGATTGATCGAGTCATCTTGAGACCTCCAGTCCAACGACCGGGTCATCCAGTCCGAGCGTGCGTTGAGGTATATAAGGGCTAACCCCGTATCACACTCACCATTTCTGAAAGGCGAGTATCCCGTCGTAGCGGCTGTATAAAAGGTCCATTTCGAGGTGTCTGTTCGATCGAATCTTCGTGGTCGGAAAAAATTGTACCACTCGATATCAGGTGGATATTCGCTAAATCGAAGCGAATCCCGCACGAACCTCACCTTTATCGTACAGACACAGGGGTTATCCTGTACTCCGCAGATGCATGCCCACGAGCGTTGGGCACAACACAGGTCCTGTCCCAGACTGTCAATGGAGAACACGAGCAAGACAGTGTCTCTGACTTCTCTGGTGACCGGATCCCGCAACTGTACCCGTTTGCGTATCTCAGGAAAAGGAGGATAATACGCCGAGTCGTACTTCAGACACAGTGGTAATGGAGGGGTAGGGCGACCGGAGACAGGTCGGATTGAGTCCACAGGAACGCAGCCTCGCCCACTTATGTAGGCTTTCCAATTTCCCTGGCATCGGGCACCGGGGCGGCAATTGACGTAGCAGGAATCAGGTGTTTGTGCTACCGCCCCCCCCCCGCGATAAGTAGCCCTAGAAGGTAAAGCAATCTCCGCATGGCGACCCCCTGTTGGTTAAGGCTCACTACAAAAATACACAAATTCCCCTCCACGTGCAAGAGCCCCCGGGTCTGGACCTGGGGCAGTGGGGTACAGGGCGCTCGAACTGCCTTTCCTGCTGCCGCTGTGCGCGGTTTCGGAGCGTTTGCACTCCGACACTGCACGATACGCTCCCGCAGCCGGGACGGATTGTGCTGCAAAAGTGGTAGTTTGGTGCTGCCGTGCGACCGAAGGAGCTGCAATGGTGGGCTTTGGCTACGACGTCCATCGTCTTGCCGAAGGTGAGCGCCTGGTGCTCGGTGGGGTGGAGATCGCCTCCGAGAAGGGCACCATCGCGCACAGCGATGGGGATGTGCTGCTGCATGCCCTCTGCGATGCACTCCTGGGAGCGCTGGGGTTGGGGGATATTGGGGAGCACTTTCCCGATACGGACCCCGCCTACCGCGGTATTGCCAGCGGCAGATTGGTCGAGCGCGTTGTGGCGATGGTGCAGGAGCGCGGTTACCGCATCGTGAACGTGGATGCAACGGTTGTGCTCCAGCGCCCGCGCCTGCAGCCGTACAAGGAGGCGATTCGCCGCTCGGTGGCGCAACTGTGCGGGATTCCGCCAGAGCGGGTCTCGGTGAAGGCGACGACGCCGGAGCGGTTGGGATTTGTCGGGCGTGAGGAGGGAATCCAGGCGTTCTGCGTATGCGAGCTCCAGCCCCGATAGTGCTGCTGTGCCTACTCTGGTACGGGTGCGCTCGCTCCGGGGTCATCGCCCCGGGAGAGGAGCCTGCGGTGCCGGAGTCGCTGGCTCCCGCTGAGGAGGGCTACATCGCCGGAGATGCCGTCAGCACGCCCTCAGGGGTGCTGCTCCTACAGCCGCGCTGGAGCGGCATGCGGCGGCAGACTCTGGTGCGGCTCTATCGCCTTGAGGGGCAGCAGCCCACCCAGCTTCGGGATACGGTGTGGGAGGGGCAATGGCTTGCTGACTCCGGAGGCGCTCGGCTGCTGCACTACGATGGTGTAGGCTGGAGGCGAGTGTGGCTGGATTCGGTGGGGAACCCCTTCCGTTCCGAGCCACTCCGCTTCGAGGCGAACCCTGCAGAGATGGAGGGAGCGCAGTACCTGGGGCAGCTCTATGGCTGGAGCATCTACCGCCGTGCAAGCGCGGGGGAGCTGCTGTTCGTGCGCGATGGGCATCTGGAGCGGCGCCGTGGAGTGGTTGCCCTCCGGTACGAGCCGGCAGTGGCGCTGTGGTGGGCTGAAGCCGATGGGGATTGGCTCGGGATACGGATGCTCACCGCTGAGGGTCTGGTGCCCGTTCGGGAGTTCTCGGCATCCGCTGAGTTCCCCTACAGCGGCAAGGAGCGGGTGCGGCTCTATGGGATTCCCGGACGCGGCGCAGCGGTGGCGATTGAAACGAACACGGGGACCTGGTGGCAGCTGTCCGAACCTGGACAGGCGCCGGAGGAGCACACCATGCTCGCACCGGTGCGCTGGAGTGCTCTGCTGTGGGAGCCGGGAGGGCGAGTGTGGTACTGGCTCGAACGTGGTCGGCAGGGCTACGAACTGCGCCGCCGGGATGCCCAGGAGAGGACGCGCACTGTGGCGGTCTTTTCGCCGCTCTACGGCGAACCGCAATGGTTGGAGAGCCTCGGTACGGAGTGGGTGGTGCGCTTCCCCGGGGCAATCATCGTGGGGCAGGGCGAACGCCTCCGCGCCTGGGCAAGCAGCGTAGTGGTGCCCGCTCCGGAAGCCCTCCAGGAGGCAATCCCCATGAGGCTCCTCGGCGGGATGCTTTGGAAGCTCCCCGGCGGAGTGCTGCTGCTCCACCGCCGGGCACAGCCCCTGTGGTGGGTGCACGCAGCGGTGCAGTGGCTGTGGGGACACCTCGGGTGGGCGGTGGTCGTGGGGGCGGTGGTGCTGCTGGGGTGGATGTGGCTGCACCCTCGGATGCAGCTCCGGCGCCTGCTGCCGAAGCAGTTGCCGTGGCTGTGGGTGGGAGCCGATGGTCGGGTCCGAGGATGCTCGGAGGGGTTCCCCTTTGCCCTTGAGCTGCGGGCAATGCTGCGCGAGCAGTCGGGATTGCCCTCCTCCTTCCTCCACAGGCTCGAACGCGCGCGGCAGAGCGCCCATCCCCACTGCTGGCTGTGGGAGAGCACCCGTGATGGGCAGCGACGTGAGTACCTCGGCTACGCCCTCCCCGTGCGGCGATGGGGCGTGCGCGGGACCATCTGCATCATCCTGGAGGTTGCGCAGGCGGTCCAGGAGCGCATGGGCTTCTACTGGAAGGGGCTGGCGCACGATGTCAGCAACAAGCTGGCGCTGCTGCCGGAGGGCTCGGAGCGGCAGGTGCTGCGGCAACTGCAGAGGAACTTGCGCACGCTGGAGCGGTTGCATCCGGATTCGGCGCAGGCGAATTCGCCCAGGGAGCAGGTTCGGCTCGATGAGCTCATCGCGGAGCTCTGCGCGGAGGAGTGCCAGGGGCTGGAGGATGTAGAGGTGGTGCAGCGCTGTATGCCGGTGCAGCTATGGGCGAACCGGGAGCTGCTCAAGCGCGCACTGGAGAACGCGCTCTGGAATGCGCTCAAAGCGGTACGCCAGAGTGAGCGCCGGCAGGTCGTGCTGCGCGCATACCGACGGCATCGAGAGGTGGTCGTGGAGGTGGAGGATAGCGGACCTGGGCTCCCGCAGAGGTTGCGCGAGGGGATGGGCATGCGCATCATGCGCTGGGTGGTCGAAGGCGAGCACGGCGGACGGCTGGAGTTCGAGCGCGGGCAGAATGGACAGGGGACGCTCGTGCGCTTCCGCTTCCCCAAGGTTTTGCTCAACCGAGTGCGCAATGGAGATACGGCGTGAGGAGCTGCAGGGCAAGCGCATTGTGGCGCTGGATTTCGGGCTGCGCCGGATTGGATGGGCGGTCTGCGATGAGCTGCACCTGAGCGTGACCCCCGGTGGGGTGCTCCAGTACCGGCAGGCCGATTTCTGGGAGCGCTTGCAGGCGATCCTCACTGCCGAACGCGCCGAGCTCATCCTCGTGGGGATGCCTGCAGGGAGCGATTCTCCGCGCACGGCACCGGTGATCGCCGCGCTGCGGCAGTTTGTGGCGCAGTTGCGGCAACGCTTCCCCTTGCCCGTCTTTGTCTACGATGAGACCGGCTCCACGCGGCAGGCACACGAGACGATGCGCCAGTTGGGCATCCCGCGCAAGAAGCGCGAGCAGCGTGGGCAAGCCGACCGCATGGCAGCCGCAGTGATTCTGTGGAGCTTTCTGCAGGAGTTGCACACATGGGGAAGGGTCTCCGAAGAGCCGTTGTAGCCGTGCTGAGCGCGGTGGCTGCGTGGGCGCAGCCGCGCGGGATGGCAGACTTCCCCGGACGCATCTTCCTGGGGCAGTTCGGTGAGGGCTGGTTTGCAGAGGCGTACGCGCTGCCCCAGGGCGATTCGCTCTGGGCGGGTGTACTGCTGCGCCTGCCGTATTCGACGCTGCTGTTCGAGCGCGATGGCGACCGCTTCCGCGCCGTGGTGCATGTCAACGTGGAGTTCGTGGACAGCATCGGCGTTGTGCGGCGCCGTCTGGAGTACCGCGACACGGTTTGGACGGCGAACTACGAGCTCACCCAGTCCAGGGATTCCACGCTGCTGCGGGCACTTCACGGTCGGGTGCCGTGGGGAACTGTGCGAGCCCGATTGCGGCTGCTGTTGCAGCAGCAGGAGCTGCGCGCGCAGGAGCTGGAACTGAGCGATGCGCGGGGGCAGCCCCAGTGGAGCTCGCCGCTGGTGGCGGCTCCGCTGCAGGAGCAGATTCGCCCGTTTGTGCTCGGTGGTGCATTGCCCTTCGGTGCAACCGCCGCCCGAATACTCTTGTGGTCCCCGCGCTTGCGTGTGCACGAGCGCTGGAACTACCGCTGCATCCAGCTCCGCCTGCCGGAGGAGCGCTTCTGGGATAGCGTCGAGGAGCTCTCCGGGCAGCTCCGCCGGCTTGATCCCATGCGGCTGGAGGTCGAAAGCGATGCCGAGGGGATCGTGCTCCGCCCCGTGCCGGATACGCTCGAGGGCTGGGCAGAGTGTTGGCTGCCGGCAGCAATGCTGGTACCGGGGGTCTACGAGCTCCAGCTCTTCTCCGAGGGGGCGGGCTCGGATACCCTGCGCTGGCGCTTCCGCGTTCGTTGGCACGATATGCCGGTTTCGCTGCGCCGATTCGGCTACGCCGTGCGCGTGATGCAGTACCTGCTCACCGACCAGGAGCAGGAAGCCCTCCAGCGCACTCCGGAAGCCGAACGCTGGCAGCGGCTCTGGCGCTATTGGAAGCGGCGCGATCCCACGCCGCAGACCGCCTACAACGAAGCGATGACGGTCTACTTCCGCCGCGTTGACCACGCCTACTTCGCCTTCCAGTCGGTCAACGAGCCCGATGGAGCGCTCACCGATCGCGGCAAGGTCTACATTCTCTACGGTCCCCCCACGCGCACCGAACGCGAGCTCCCGGTTGCCTCCGCCCCGCGCGAGGTGTGGACCTACGACCGGCTCCAGCGCCGCTTCGTATTCGAGCTCGCCGCCGATGGGCGCTGGAGACTCCAAGCAGTGGAGAACCTGTCCCAGTAGCCTCAGCACGGGAGATGAGCCAATTGCGCCTGCGACGCCTGGAGCCCGATTCGGCGGCACATCGCCGCTTCTTCGTGCGCCTGCAGTGGAGGTTCTACCGTGACTTCCCCCTGTGGGTCCCGCCACTGCGGGTCGAAGCCGAGAAGCTGCTCAATCCCAAGCGCAATCCCTTCTTTGCCCACGCGCGGATGCAGCTCTTCGTTGCCGAACGCGATGGAGAAGCGGTCGGGCGAATTGCTGCAATCCTCAACGAGCTGCACAACCAGATTCACGGCGACCAGGTCGGCTTCTTCGGCTTCTTCGAAAGCGTTCCCGATGAAGCCGTCGCGCGCATGCTACTGCACGCTGCAGCTGAATGGATAGCGCAATACGGGCGCACGCGTCTGCGGGGACCGGTCAACCCCTCCATGAACGACGAATGCGGGCTCCTTGTGGAGGGCTTTGAGTACCCGCCGGCGATTCTGATGCCCTATAATCCGCCCTACTACGCAGAGCTGCTGGAGGCGGTGGGGCTGTGCAAGGCAAAGGACCTGCTCGCCTACGAGCTCACCAGCCAGGCGCTCACCGACCGGCTCCGCCGAGGACAGGAGCTGGTGCGGCAGCGCTATGGCATCTGGGTCAGAGCCATGGACTTCCGCAATCGGCAGCTCTTTCGGCAGGATGTCGAGCACATCAAGGAGATCTACAACCGCGCCTGGCAGCCCAACTGGGGCTTTGTCCGGCTCACCGATGCCGAAATGGACGCGCTGGTCAAGAGTCTGCGCCAGATTGCCGATCCCGAGCTGGCAATCTTCGCCTACCGAGGCGATGCCCCAATCGGCTTTGCCCTGGCGCTGCCGGACATCAACCAGGTGCTCTGGTACAACCGCTCCGGGCGGCTGCTGCCGGCGCTGTGGTACCTACTCACGCGGCGGCGCTCCATTGACGCGATGCGCATCCTGATTCTGGGGATCCTCCCCGAGCACCAGCACCTGGGAGCTGACGCGGTGCTGTACTACGAGCTGGCGCGCCGAGGCTTGCAGCGCGGAATCCGCCGCGCCGAAGCCGGCTGGGTGCTCGAAGATAACTGGGCAATGCGCAATCCGCTGGAGAAGCTGCTCAACGCACGTCCGTACAAGCGCTACCGCATCTACGAGGCGCCGGTAGAGGAGTTGCGCTGAAACACAAATCGCCCGCGCACGGCAACGGCGCGGATCGCCTCTGGCGACCCCGTGTAGAGGATGCGCAAGAGCCAGCTCCGGCAATCGGTGTGCAGCGGCTCCGCAGGCAGGAGAGCGCGGGAGTCCAGCACGAGCAGATCGGCATCCTTGCCCACCTCGATGCTGCCGATGCGCTGCTCAAGTCCTATGGCGGCAGCACCGCCGAGCGTGGCAAGCCAGAGCGCCTCTTCGGGCGAGAGCACAGCGGTGGCTTCCTCGGGCACATAGAGCGAGCGCACCTTTGCCATCTCGCGGGCTTCGCGCGCCTCCTCCAGCACCGAGGGGGAGTATCCGGCAGCAACATCGGTCCCCAGCCCAATGCGGAAGCCCTCGCCGAGGTAGCGGTACAGCGGCATAATCCCGCTGCGCAGGAAGCGGTTCGAGCGCGGGCAGTGCGCGATGGCACATCCGGCGCTGCGTAGCCGTGCGCGTTCGGAATCCGAAAGGTAGATGCAGTGCGCCAGGATGGTGCGCTCGCCGAGCAGTCCGGCACGCTCGTAGATGGCGGTGTAGTCTGGAGCGTCGGGGAAGAGCGCGGAGACGTGCTGCAGCTCCTCTGGGGTTTCGGCAAGGTGGGTCTGAAGCCGCAGCCCATGGTGGCGGGCAAATTCGGCGCATGCCCGCAGCAGATGCTCCGAACAGCTTCCGGCAAAGCGCGGGGAGATGACGTACAGGAGCCGTCCACCATCGTGCCCGTGCCAGCGGGAGGCAACCTGCTCCATCTCCAGCAGCGCCTGCTGCGGAGTCCGGCGCAGCACCTCCGGGACGGCTTGGTCCATGAGCGTCTGCCCCATGAGCACGCGAAGCCCCGCACGCGCGGCGGCTGCAAAGGCGCGGTCAGTCGCCTCGGCAAAGGGAGGTCCGAAGACGACCGCTGTGGTCGTACCGCAGGCAAGCACACTGCGGAAGAAGAGCTCCGCCTGCCGTTCGGCAAAGCTTGCATCGGCGTAGCGCTGCTCCAGTGGCAGAATGAGCTCCTGCAGCCACTGCAGGAGCTTCCCCCGCTCCAGCGCGAGTGCCTGGTACTGCGCCAGGTGCGTGTGCACATCCACCAGCCCCGGCAGGGCAATGCTGTGCGGACCGAAATCCGTTGCCGTGAAATCACCGAACCGCTGGCGGGCTTCGGCATCGGAGCCGACGAAGCAGAACCTCCCCTCCCCGTCGATGCCGATGACCGCCGGGGAGAGGCAGCGCACCTCCCGCTGCAAGATCGGCGTCAGGAGCAGCCCTACGCGGTAGAGCTGGAGCTCATTCCGCATCGCTGCGCCGTGGGAAGCAATTTAGAGGTCGTCGCTGCCGAGCAACTCCTTCTCCAGCTCATCTGCGGTTGCGGCGACAGCTTGAATCGCCGCATCCAGGATTGTGGGATCCGCATCGGCGCTGACCTGCGTGCAGAAGACCACCAGGGTCGTGCCCTCTGTTTCCGCTGCCGCCCAATAGCCGATGCCGGTCCCGAGATTCTCCTCAAGCAGACGCCGAGCCAACGAAGCCGAAAGCGGCTTGGTGCTCTTATACGCCGGGGACCAGACCCGGCGTACCTCTGCACCGGCAATCTCGCGAGTGCTCGAGGCGATCCAGACAAGCTGCGTGCGGTTGTCCTCGCGGAAGCGGACTGTGACGGCGTAGTCGCCGTCGTCGTCGACCGTGTAGGAGTAGCCGGCGGCGTGCAGGGCTTGGGCAACGCGGCGATCGGCGCGGTCGATTGGATTGGCTCGCCCTCCCAATTGTGCCAGAGCTTCAAGAGGCAGCACGAGCAGCCCGACGACGATGAGGTAGCGCATGGGGCAAACCCCTGTTGGTTGTACATTCGCCAAGGTGTGGCGCCCTCAGTATGCAAAGTCAACGCCGATAGTCAGCCGCGTCATCGGGAGGACAAGCTCGCGCTCCAGCTCCGCCAGCAGGCGCAGGTTTCGGTACGGGTAGTAGCTGTACTGCAGAGCGACCGAGTGCGTGCGGAACTGGCGGTAGTATGTCTGCTCGGGCGCTTCGACGCTGGAGAGCAGCACTGCGACCACGTGCGGGAAGTCAACGTAGTCCAACCCCAGAAATCCTCCTGCAAGCCACTCCGAACGGCTCCGGTCGTAGCCGTAGAGCACCTGCGTGAAGAGCTGCAGGCGCTCGTTGAGCCAGGTTCGCCAGTCAACGCCGACGCGGTAGCCTCGGATGAGCGCCCCGGCAGTATCGGGAACTTCGCCGTAGAGGGCAAACAGCCCCAGGTCCAGCGGGAGCGCGATGTGCCCGAAGAAGACCTTGCGGTTGTCGGCATCGGCGTCGCCGGCGATGTACTCTCCGATGCCGTTTCCGTTGACCACGCCGAGCGCAATGTCAAAGGCGCTGAGGACGATGCCGCGCTGGTAGGTCAGCGGGAAGCGCCCGATTTTGTAGATGCTGTAATCGGCGCGGGTGAGGCGCAGCTCGCGCGGGAACATCAGGTCGGAGATTTGGAACTGCCCGAGCTGCAGCCCGAAGTTCTCCCACGGGTGGAGATGTACCCAGGCGTCCTCGAAGAACGGGGGTTCGCCCTTCTCGAAGATCACGTAGGCGTAGAAGTTGGCGATCGAGCCGAGTGCGCCGCCGGTGAGGAATTTCACTGCCCAGGGTGCCTTGAAGTCTTGGCGCCATCGGCGATTCTGCACCCGCAGGTCCGCCCACTGCTGGAAGCGAAAGCCCAGCGGCACACGGTCAAAGAGGTTGAGCGCCTCGTCTCCGGTGACGGTGTCCGGAATGTAGGCGCGCTGCTGGAGCCCCTCGAAGAGGTATCCTTTGTCCATGAACTGCTGCCCGAAGGCGTTGAGCTTGGGAGGGGCTGCGTGGCACGTTGCACACGAGATGTGGTACTGCCGTGCAAACGCTGGAATTGCACGGCTGGGCTGCACAGACGCCAGCGCAAGCCCCAGCACAGCGATGGCAAGCACCAAGCGGTTAGACATTTTTCGGCAGCAACTCGTTTACGGCAGCAACTGGATTTCGACGCGCCGGTTCTGGGCACGCGCTTCCTCTGTGGTTCCGCGGACGAGCGGCTTGCGGCGCCCCCAACCCTTGGTCTCAATCCGCCGGGCATCGATGCCATTTTGCACCAGATACTGCTTGACCGCATCGGCACGGCGCTGGGAGAGGCGGTCGTTGTACTCGTCCGTGCCGACATCATCGGTATGCCCTTCGATGAGCACCCGCAGGTTTGGATAGGCGCGCAGCAGCTCCACGAGCCGGTCCAGCTCGGGGAAGGACTCCTCCTTGAGCTCGGCTTTGTCGAAATCGAAGAAGACCAGCAGCCGGGTGCGCCCGCCCTCGATTGGGGTCAGCAGGATGTCCTTGGTGAGCGGGTTCTGGCGAAGGTCGCGCCCGACATCGAAGCGCTCGCTGTAGAAGAGGTACCCCTCGCGCGATGCCGTGATGGAGTAGCTACGCCCGGAGGGTAGGGCAACGTAGTACTGCCCCGTTTCCTCATCGCTGTAGAGCTCGGCGAGCTTGCGCCGGGTGCGCAGGTCTGTAATCGTGATGACCGCTCCACCCAAGGGCTCATTTGAGCGGGCATCCAGGACGGTCCCTTGGACCGTGAGCACAGGCTCTGGAGGTTCGGGATTGGGGACCACGCGGAAGACATCCAGGTCGCCGGCGGCGGTGGCGCGGCTCAGCAGCGCGGCATCCTCGCCAGGGATGGGCACGAAGAAGAACTCATCGGCGCTAGTGTTGACTGGCGCGGCGAGCTTCTCCGGGCGTCCGAAGGTGCCGTCCTGCTGCATTCGGCTGACAAAGATGTCGAAGTTGCCGTCGCGGTTGGAGGCGAAGTAGAGCGTACGTCCATCGGGGGCAAGCACGGGTGCCATCTCATCGGCTGCGGTGTTGAGTCGAGACAGTGGCATGGGAGCCGACCAGCCGCCTCCTTGGCGGCGGCTCATCCAGAGGTCGGTCCCACCGGCACCCCCGGGGCGATCCGAGGCAAAGATGAGCAGCTCCCCATCGGCACTGAGGCAGGGCTGGGAATCCCAGTACGAGGAGTTCACGCCGGCGCCCGCGTTGCGCACCGTCCAGCGCTTGCCGCGGCGTTCGGCGATGTAGAGGTCGGTACGCCCCTGCCCGCCCAGCTCGTGCTGGAAGGCAGCAAAGACCATGAGGTTGCCGTCAATGGTGAGCGTTGCGGCTCCGACGTGGGTGGCATCGCTGAGCTCGCCGCCGAGCCGTTCGAGCTCGCCCCAGCGCCCCTGCTCGTAGGAGACCCGGTAGAGCCGCTGCCGGTTCCCCGCACGACTGGAGGTGAGGTAGGCTTCCCGCCCACCACGGGCAAACCCCGTCACGAAGTCATCGGCGGAGGAGTTGAGCTCGGGTACTGGTACAACCTGCACGGTGCGCCCCACCGCCCGAGGAGTTACCTGCGCATGCACGAAGGCAACCGCACAGCCGATGCAGGCGAGAACTGCTGCTGTCCGCATGGCTCCCTCACTGGATTGTAAACCACACACCGACGGTCAAGAGCACGGAGTAGAGCGACAGCCCCTTCCACTGCACCGGTAACGGACCCAGCGTGGGTCCGCGCCACCAGTCTCTTGTGTCCACATCCCCGTTGCGTGGGGAGGAAAGGAGCTGTCCAGAGAGGCGCGGCACCAGCTCCAGCCCTGGGGAGAGTGGAATCCGGTAGCCAATCCCCAGCTCTGCGCCGAAGCGCCCACCGCTGGGGGGCGCGGAAACTGGGTCGTCCGGTCCTATCTCCGCTTCGATCTCCAGTACCCTGTAGAGGTTCCCGTCTGGACCGGGGAAGCCGCAGTCCGAATTGGGGTCAACTTCGTATCTCTCCGTCTGGCGCACCTTGCCCAGCAATCGATGGTATACGGGTCCGACGGTGAGCCACAGTTGGGGGGTGAGGTCGTAGCGCAGTGCTGCGCCGATGGCGAGGTAGTTGGCTTGGACAGTGTAGTGCGATTGCACGCTCACGGGGCTTACGTTGCCAAAAGGATCCTCGCAGTCGGCGATTTTGGTGCCGGAGTTGGACCACTTCTTCTGCTCGTAGCCGAGCTTGAACTGGAGCCCGAGTTTGGGGGCGATACCGATATCCACCGCCGCTGCCGCTGCTGGGGAGATGCCGCTACCGGACTTGAAGATGTCCATCGGGGTTGGCGGGGTGGGCTGTACCCCAGCGTAGTAGTTTATGCTCTGGGAGGCGCTGTTCCAGCTTATCCCTCCCTCCAGCCCCAAGCGGATTGGGGTACGGGCTTCCGTCCAAGGCTCAAACACCGGGGCACCACGGGGACGGAGCACATCCTCCTGAGCGTACAGCAGAAGCGGAAGCAGCGCAAGTGCACAGCGCCAGCGCATGTGAGAGGACCCCAAGTGGAACTTCAACCCGCCGCAAAGCTACAAGGCTCAGGACAAAGCTCAAGCGGAGCTCGGCGTTGCAGCAGTTGGCGTAATTTCGGGCGCGGTGAAGCGAGGTGGTGCAATGCTGTGGCGGTGCTGGGCGCTGACGGTAGTGGTATCCGTTGTGACCGCAGCACAGGAGTGGCGGGTCCTCCTGCGGGATAAGGGTCCGGAGCCCTTCCGCCCGGGGAGCCCGCTCTACGAGCGCACCTACCGGCTGCACAGCGAGCGGGCACTGCAGCGCCGGGCGAAGGTGTTGCCGGCGGATTCCCTTCTGACGCTTGCCGATGCCCCGCTGTACGAGCCATATGTGGAGAGCCTTCGCCGGTTGGGTGCCCAAATTCGGCTGCGGCTGCGCTGGCGCAACTATGTGGTCGTTTCGGCGGATTCCCTCCTGGCAGACTCCATTCGCCGTCTCCCATTCGTGCGGGCGGTCCAGCCAATTGGGCAGGTTCCGCTGCCCCAGGCGGTTCCTCCGAGCGCGCCCGCGGTACCGGAGTACCTTGTGGCGGAGAACGGCTGTGGGGCATTCGACTACGGCGCTGCCCGCTGGCAACTGGAGATGCTCGCCATCCCTGAGCTGCACCGCCGGGGCTGGACGGGCGAGGGGGTGCTGCTGGGGTTGCTCGATACAGGCTTCCGCTGGCGTGGGCGAGCCCCGTTTGCAAGGCTGCGAGTGCTGGCAGAATGGGATGCGCTGCAGGACGATAGCATCACCGCCGTTGCTCCAGGCGAGCCGGAAGCGCAGGATTTCCACGGCACGGCGGTGCTCTCGCTCCTCGCCGCCGTTGCCCCAGGAGAGCTCATTGGTGCTGCTCCCGGGGCAACCTACGTGCTGGCGAAGACGGAGGATATCGCACGCGAGAGCCACTTTGAGGAGGATGCCTACGCAGCTGCCCTGGAGTGGATGGAGGCGCTCGGCGTGGACGTGGTCTCCTCCTCACTGGGCTACCGGGAGTTCGATTCTGCGGAGGTCTCCTACAGCGCAGAGCAGCTCGATGGGCGGACAACGATCGTTGCCCAAGCCGTTCGGGAGGCGGTCCGCCGAGGGGTCATCTGCGTGACGGCGATGGGGAACTCCGGAGCGCGGGGGCTTGTCTCCCCTGCCGATGCGGCAACGATAGCCGTTGCAGCAGTGGATTCGAACGGGCGTCGGGCAGCGTTCAGTTCGGTCGGGCGGCGCGGGGCGGAGTTGCGTCCCACTTTGGCTGCGCCTGGGGTCTCCGTTGTAGCACTTGGCACGGCAGCGGAGCAGCCCATTCGCATTTCGGGGACATCGGCGGCAACGCCGTTGGTAGCGGGAGTGGTTGCGCTCCTCCTGGGAGCCCGACCGGAGCTTGCACCGGAACGGCTCTGTTCGGCGCTCCTCCAGACGGCGTCGCAGGGGATGGCTCCCGATACGCTGCTGGGGTACGGCATTCCAGATGCACTTGGAGCGCTCCGGGCGCTTGGGGGTGCTGTGGGTCCTCCGGCGGTGGTACCCACGGCGGCGGGGATGCTGCAGGTGGGGGCGTTCGTGCTGGTGCCAGACCCCTGGCTGCGGGTGTGGGTGGAGTACGCTGAGGATACGCTCAGCAGCGTGGCAGTAGCGGAGCTTCGCCCTTACGGACGCGAAGGGCTGTTCGTGGGGGAGCTGCCCTCGGAGCTGCGCGAGCGGAGCTTCCTCCTACGGGTTCGGGCGCGCACGCCCGGGGCAGAGCTTTCGGGGCGATGGTACGCAGTGCAGAGCCTGCCCCACATCCCCTGCGGGATGGAGCTGCCTCCGAGCGTGCCACTCCCCGATGCAGCGCCCCTGCTGCGGCTGCTGGGGAATCCCATCGCGCGGGGAGAGGAATGCTGGTTGTGGCTGCGCAGCAAGGGAGCCCCCCATGGCTGGCGCATCCGAATCTGGGATGTGCACGGACGCTGCTGGGAGGAGCTGACGCTGCCGGAGGCAACGCTTGTGCGGCTGCCAACGCAGCGGCTTGCTGCCGGAGTTTACTGGATCGAAGCGCTCGCGCTCGGCGGTGGGCTTGAGCGCAGCGGTGTCCCGTTGGTCATCAAGTGAGGTGCAAGCATGCCAACAGCGCTCATTACCGGTGCCAGCGGTGGCGCAGGGCGTGTGGTGACGCGCTACTTCCTCGAACAGGACTGGCATGTTCACGCAAACTGCCACAGCGCGTCCGGTGCTGAAGAGCTCCGCGCGGGGATCGCCGAGCCGCTGCAGCAGCGGCTCAGCATTACGGTCTCGGACCTCACCACGCCGCACGGGGTGGAGCAGTTCGTCCGCGAAGCCCCCAAGCCCGTGCACGCACTGGTGCACCTGGTCGGTGGGATTCGCGCCGGAACGCTGCTGGAGGAGACCGAACCGGAGACCTTCGAGGCGATGGTGCAGCTCAATGCGCTGACGACCTTCCTGCTGCTGCGGGCAGTGATGCCGCTGCTGAAGGCAACTTCGGGGGCAATTGTCACAGTGGCGGCGCGGGCGGTGCTGCGCCCGGAGCAGCGCAAGGGTGCCTACGCCGCAGCGAAGGCGGCGGTGGTCGCGCTCACCCAGACAGCAGCCGAAGAGGGGCGTCCGTACGGAGTGCGGGCAAACGTTGTGGTGCCCAGCATTCTGAAAACGCCCGCCAATCTCGCCTGGGCGCAGGCGGGCGAGGAGGCTACATGGGTGCCGCTGGAGGACTTCGCTGCGGCGGTCTTCGCTCTGTGCTCCGATGCCGGGCGTGCCGTCTCCGGCGCGCTCATCCCAATGTATGGCGGACTTGCGTAAAGAGGGCGCGCGATGCATCCCGTTGCGGTGATCATGGCAGGGGGAGCGGGCGAGCGCTTCTGGCCGTTGAGCCGACGGCAGCGTCCAAAGCAGCTCCTGCGCTTGACCCCTTCGGCGCGCATGCTGGTGGAGGACACCGTTGACCGGCTCCAGGACATCGTGGCACCGGAGGATGTGTACGTGATGACCTCTGCTGCTCTGCAGCCACTGTTGCGGCGGGCACTACCGCAAGTGCCGCCGGCAAATATCATCGCCGAGCCGATGCGCCGCAATACGGCTGCGTGCCTGATGCTGGCAGCAGCGGTTCTCTCCGAGCGCTTCCCCAACGCCGGCGAGGTGCTCATGGCGGTCTTCCCCTCGGACCACTCCATCGAGCCGCTCGAGGAGTTCCACCGCACGCTCCGTGTGGCGCTGCAGTGGGCTGCGAGCGGACCGGAGCTGGTCACAATTGGCATTGTGCCCACACGGGCAGAGACCGGGTACGGCTACATCGAGCTGGGGGAGGAGCTCTCGGCGCAGGAGCCCAGGGTCTACCGCGTGCGCCGATTCCGCGAAAAGCCCAGCCTGGAGGTAGCCCAGGAGTTCCTCAGCAGCGGGCGCTTCCTCTGGAACAGCGGCATGTTCTTCTGGCGGCTGGACACCTTCCAGGAAGCCATGCAGCGCTACATGCCAGAGTTCTGGCGCCACTGGGATGCCCTGCGTGCGGCGGTCCGTGCCGGAGCTGGACATCCGGTGGAGGGACCGTACGCTGGTGTGGAGGCGGTCTTTGCGCAGTTGCCCGAGCTCTCCATTGACTACGCGCTTGCCGAACGGGCTGAGCGGATGTGCTGTGTGCGGGCAACCTTCCGCTGGGATGACCTGGGCGCCTGGGATGCCCTGGAGCGGCTCTTCCCGCCCGATGCCGATGGCAATATCGTCCAGGGCAACGTGGTGCTCTTGGATTGCTCCGGTTGCATCGTGCTGGATGCGCGTACGGGGAGCTCCTCGCTGCTGACCCTGCTGGGGATGCGCGATTGCGTTGTCGTGCTCACCGACGATGCGCAGCTCATCTGCCCGAAGGCGCAGGCGCAGCGGGTGCGCGAGCTAGTGAACCTACTGCAACAGCTCGGCTACGAGGCGGTGCTGTAGATGGCAACGCTGCTGTACAACATCGGGCAGTTGGTCACGGTCGCCGCCGAGGGGCAGCCAGTCAAAGCCGGTGAGGCGATGCAGGAGCTGGGAATCCGCTCCGATGCCGCGATGCTCTTCGCCGAGCGGATCCTCTGGATTGGGACACTGGAGGAGGCGCGTGCCCTGCAGGGGCAGGGCAAGCTCCATTGGGATACGGCGGTGGATGCCAAGGGGCGGGTGGTGGTGCCTGGGTTTGTGGACTCCCATACGCATGCCCTCTTTGCCGGGTCGCGCCTGCAGGAGTTCCTGCTGCGACTGCGCGGGTACAGCTACCAGCAGATTGCCGCTGCCGGCGGTGGCATCTGGGCAACGGTCCAGGCGGTCCGCGCTGCCAGCCTGGAGCAGCTCCTACAGGCGGCGCAGCCGTTGCTGCAGAGCGCGCTGCACCATGGGACGACCACCATCGAAATCAAAAGCGGCTACGGGCTTGACCTGGAGTCCGAACTCAAGATGCTGCGCGCCATCCAAGAGCTGCGTCGGATGCTCCCGCTGCGCATCGTTGCAACCTTCCTCGGAGCGCATGCCATTCCCCCCGAATACGCCACACAGCGCCATCGCTACGTGGAGCTGCTCTGCAAGGAGATGATTCCAGCGGTGGCTGCTGAGGGGCTTGCCGAGTACTGCGACGTCTTTGCCGATGAGGGCTACTTCACACTGCACGAAGCCGAACAGATCCTCTCGACGGCGCAGCAATACGGGCTGGGGCTGCGGCTCCATGCCGATGAGCTCAGCCCCTTCGGCGCAGCGGAGTTAGCAGCGCGGCTGGGGGCACGCTCGGCAGACCATCTCCTCTACATCTCCGATGCCGGCATCGAAGCGCTGCGCCGCTCCGGAACCATCGCCACACTGCTGCCGGGCACGGCGTACACGCTGGGACTGCCCTACGCCCCGGCGCGCCGACTGATTGCCGCTGGAGTCCCCGTTGCCCTGGCAACGGATTGCAATCCTGGCTCCTGCCTGTGCGAGAACATGCAGATGGTGCTCTCGCTGGCATGTCAGCAGATGCGGATGTTGCCCGCTGAAGCTCTGACCGCAGCAACGCTCAACGGTGCGGCAGCGCTGGATCGCTCAGCAGAGCTGGGAAGCTTGGAGGTGGGCAAGCTCGCGGATTTCCTTGTACTTCGGCTCAGCGACTTTGCCGAGATGGTCTACCACTTCGGCGTCAACCACGTTGCCGAGGTCTGGATCGGAGGAGAACGGGTCTGGAGCGCGCCGGAGTTGTAACGCGACGGTGGGTGAGTGTGTCTGTTGCTCTTGACCGAAGTCGGGTTCCACCGTGCACGGAGAGCCGCGTGAAGCTGCCGCCGGCATCGGCTCCCTGCGGTCCGGATGACGCTGCACTGCTGCAAGCGTTCTGCAATGGGGACCCAAGCGCCTTCCAGGTGCTCTACGGGAGGTACGCTCGCGGGGTGTACCGCTTCTGTGCGCGGCTGCTCGGCGATGCAGCGCTTGCCGAAGATGCCTTCCAGGATGTGTGGCTGCGGGTCTATGAGCATCGGCGGGAGTTCCGTGGGGGAAGCTTCCGCGTGTGGCTCTTCCGGATTGCCCAGCGGGTCTGCATCAACTACCGCCGCCGGAGGCTTCCAGAGCCGCTGGAGGAGGACCCTGCACGCGACGGAAGCGATGGCGAAGAGGACCCCTACCTGCGGGAGCAGGTGCAGCGCGCCCTGCTGCGCTTGCCGGAATCGCTGCGCACGGTGCTGCTGCTGCGCGAGTACGAGGAGTGCTCCTACGCCGAAATCGCCGCCATCCTGGGCATTGAGGAGGGAACGGCGCGGGTGCGCGTGTACCGAGCCCGACAGCTACTGCGGAAATGGTTAGCCCTCCTGCTGCAGGAGCGCCATGGACGTTGAACGGCTCATCTGGGGATACATTGACGGCGAGCTCACGCCCGAAGAGGACCAGCTCCTGCGCGAGCTGATTGCCCGCGATGAGCAGGCACGCCAGCTCTACGAAGCGGTGCTTTCGCTCTACATCGAGCTGCGCCGCGATGCGGAGACACTCGCGCCGACGGAGCCTCTGCTACATCGGGTCGAGCACGCAGTACTGGAGCGAATGCATCGGGAGCCGGTTGCGGCTCCTGCGCCCCGACGGCGCTCGTGGCAGCTGAGCTTGTTGCTGCTCTGGCTGCTGCTGTGCGCCGTCCCGCTCGGACGGGAGCAGCGTGTGCCCTTTGAGCAGGCGCTGCAATTGGAGCGCTCCGTTGAGCCCCAACAACCCGTCCGCGCACTGGCGCAGCCCGTGCAAAGAGCTTCCCGCCCAAAGCGTTTGGCGCTGGCGGTGCGGTCGCCGAGCGTGGAGAGCATAGAGTCCTCCGAGCCGCCGCAGCAGGCGGCAGTGGAGCTCCGTCCTGCGCCTGTGCTTGCGCAGGAGCTGCTGCCGAGTGCGCAGCCGTTGCTGCCTGTAGCGCGCGTTCCGGCTCCCTCACCGCAGGCGGCTGGCGTGGGCGAGCGGCAGCGCCCTTCGGTGCCGACGGGAATGCTGCTCTCCGGCGCAGTGGCAAAGCCGGTCGGGACCTTCAAGGACGGGATTCTGCTGACGCAGGCGGTGCTGTATGAGCTCGGTGCAGAGGGCTACATCGGCATCGAGGTCGGGATGCTGCTGCGTCCGCACCGCGCGGCTCCCGAGCCCCAGAGCTTGGCGCTCCGCTCCGGGGGGAGCATCCAGGGGCAGCAGCCGACCACCTCGTTCCCGCCCCCGGAGCAGTATGAATTCACGCCTCTTTCCCCGAATGAACAGGTCCTCCCATCGCTGCCTGCGGCGGTGCCGGAGCAGCTCCTCTGGGGAGCGGTGTTGTACACGCGCACCTTGCTGCGGACGGATGCGATGGCGTTGGGCGCACGCCTGGGAGCCGGTCTCTCCTCGGAGATGCCGCTGCTGACGGCTGGGCTCCATTGGCGCCAGCGCATTGGGGCAAGCGGTATAGGCATCGCTCTCAGCGCCGATGCCCGATGGCTTGTGCGCCAGCCCAGTGTATGGACCACGCTGGGCGCGGGGATGTGGCTGGAGCTGTAGTCTGCACCACAAGAGCCCAGAAGTGGCTATATTAGCGCCGGCAGTTGGGGTAAATGTTCCACAACAAGGGTACTGCAATGGTCCGCTTACTTCGACTTGCGTTGCTGCTGGCGACTGGGGGAGCTGTCGCGGCAATGGCGGGAAGCGGGCAGGGGGTGCCGACGGTGCTGCAGTGGAAGAAGAGCACAGCAGTACAGGAGCTGCGACCCTACCTGCGGGCGGAGCAGTTCGTGGCAGCAACGCTTCCGACTCCCCTGAAGCTCAACCAGCGGTTTGCGTGCAATGGTGCTGCAGCTCAGCGCTTTGGACGCTTGCCCGCACGGCTGCAGCAGACGCCGCCAGGGGTGAAGATTGGCTACACGACCTACGACTACCAGACCAACTTCTCCATCCAGAACCGCATGGCGTACGCTGCCGGAGAGAATATCGTGCAGGTTGTCTGGATGGCGGCAACGGATGTTCCGGATTCCGGATGGCGCGACCGCGGTTCGTACTACGCCGCAGTGGATGTCTCCGATCCTTCGGCACCGCAGGCAGTACCAACGCAGCGGGGATGGCAGCGAATTGAATCCGTCCGCACGGGCTGGCCCGCGCTGATTGGACTGCCCGACGGCGCTGTGGGCATCCTCTCCCATGGTGGTGGCAGGCTGCAGTTCAGCAAGAACGGTGGGGTGCTGGACGAGGGGTGGCAGACAAGTGCTGTAGCACCGAGCGGTGCGCTCTGGCCGCGCCTTGTCATTGACCAGAATGGCACACTGCATGCAATCTACTCCTACAGCGGTGGAGCTAAGGCTGGACAAGTCGGCTACATCCGCTCTACCGATGGCGGTGCGACCTGGTCGGATGAGGTGCTCCTCTCCGGACCGGACGCGGTCGGCGGCGCTGCCCCATCGGGTGCCGGGGGTGATGCCTACGCCATCAGCGCAGCCGGGAACACGGTGGTCGTGGTATACTACTCGGAGGACTACGCTGCGGGGATCCCCGCGGGGTTGGTGGTGCGCGTCTCCACCGATGGTGGGCAGACCTGGAGCGCGCCGCAGCTGCTCATGCTCCAGCAGTACAGCAAGGTGTACGTGGATTCGCTCGTGCCGCCCGATACGGTCTCCTTCCACACCGATACCATCCCCACGCTTGCGGTGATGAGCGTGCTGGCGGACCCAGACGGTGGGTGGCACCTTGCCGCGACCATCATCCCAACCTATCTGCAGGGTAGGGGAATCCAGCGCGGTGACACGGTGGACCCGTTTGAGGCTGCGGCTATTCAGGAGGGAGCCTACCTCAGCGTTGGAGGGCTCTATGGGTACTGGGCACCGGGCGCAGCGGAGCCCTCAGTGAGCTTGATTGCCCCGCCTGCGGGGAGCTCGGTGGAAGCGGGGACACCTTCACCTCGCCATCTGCGCTACGGGGAGGGCTACACCCGCTGGATTGTGCTGGGGCGGGATGCACAGGGGCAGATCTACGCCGTCTACGTCTCCGTCAAGCCCGGCGATACAGTCCAGGTGCAGGAGGGCGATGCGACAGTGACATACTCCTACGGTCACCTGTACCTGACGGCGAAAGCAAGCGATACGAGCTGGACGACGCCGGTGGACCTGACACCGGAGGGGATCGACGCCGCCTATCCCACGGTGCCGGCTCAGGGGAGCGCGGCGGGGTGGGCATTCATTGTGTACCAGGCGGGCACACGCCCTGGGACGGCATTGAACGATCCCACGCTGCCGCCGGATGATATCTACTTCTACGCCCATGCGCTGCCAGCAAGCGTTGCCGAGCCAACCCCAACGGCGGGGGCAACGCTCACGGTCTACCCCAATCCCGTCACCCTCGGTGGGCAGGCGCAGCTCCTGGCTCGGGAAGCCGGTCAGGCGCGGCTGGAGCTGTACGATGCTCTGGGCACCCGGCTGAGCACATTGTACGAGGGCTGGATCCCTGCCCAGGCGCTGCGTACGGTGCCGCTGCCGACGGGGATGGCGGCGGGGACGTACTACCTCAAGCTCAGCTTCAACGGGCACGTTCAGGTGCAGCCGGTGGTCATCGTGCGCTAAGCGAATACAGCAGCCGCTTCCGGGAGCCGCGCTCGGGAGCGGCTGCTCCCTTCTGCAACGGGTGTAAGTCCTACAACGCAGAGGAAGTGCAATGCGCCGTGCGCTGCTATGGGTAATTGCCGTGCTGGCGTTACCGGTCAGCCTGTGGGCGGGTATCTACGGCATCCTTGCCGGGCGGGTGACGGATAAAGAGGGCAAGCCCATCCCGGGTGCCACAATCCGAATCGAGGGCACCACGCTGGGAGGCTTTGCCCGCCAGGATGGGCGCTTCAGCATCGTGAATATCCCGGCGGGGACCTACACCGTGGTCGTGCGCGCGGTCGGCTACCGCGAAGTGCGGCTCCAGGTGCGCATCTCCGCGGACCAGACCACCGAGATCGCCGTCCAGCTTGAAAGCGAAGCCGTGCGCGTGCAGGAGGTCACCGTCGAAGCCCGCGCGCCCCTGGTGGAGAAGTACGCCATCGGCACACTGCGCAATGTGAGCTCCGAGGAGATGCGCAGCATCCCTCGGCAGACGGTGCAGCAGGTGGCGCTGCTCACCCCGGGCGTGCTGGCGGCGGGGAACGGCTTCATCGTGCGGGGGAGCCGCGCGATTGAAACCCAAATCCGGCTCGATGGACTCGATATCGCCGACCAGTTCGTGGGCGCCTTCGGGAACGGTGGCTTCCGCTACTTCCCGACCGTGACGAACCTGGCGGTCGAGGAGGTGCAGGTCCTCACCGGCAGCTTCGCCGCAGAGTACGGGAATGCGCTCGGCGGCGTTGTCAATACGGTCACGAAGACCGGGCGCACGGACCGCTACGAGGCGACCCTTCGATTCTACACCGACAACGTGGGCTTCCTATACGGCAAGGCGAACAATGGGCTGCGGCGTCTGCCGCGCGAGGAGTACAACTACGAGCTGGCGTTCGGCGGACCGATCCCGTTGCTGGAGGGTTCCACCTTCTACCTGAGCGCGCAGTACCTGACGAACAACTTCCGCAACGCGGGGCTGGATGTCAAGGATCCCTGGGGCAATAGCTGGGGGCAGCTCCCGCAGGACCGCACCTGGATGCGCTCGATGAGCGCACGGCTGAAGTTCGCGCTCACCAAGGACATCAGCCTCCTGCTCGGGGGGATGTTTGGGCTGACCGATTACGAGCGCCCCTCCATCGGATGGATGTACGCGCGGGATGAGGGGATCGTTGACGGCGTCTCCAATGGTGTCCAGGAATACTTTGCCAAGCGCGCCGTCATTGACCAGTACGTTGCCAATGCGCTGGCGCGGATTACGCACACACTGAGCCAGACGACCTACTACGAGCTCACCTTCTCCAGCACGTGGAACGTCAACGAGGTCTCTCGCCGCTACCTGGCGTACGAGCCCGGCGTGGGGTGGAAGAGGGGGAATTTCGACCGACCGGACTTCTTCCGCGGCTTCGACCTGTGGTATCCGCAGGATGACTACGTGGTCGAAGGTGGAGCGCTCGTCTCCAAAGCACGCCGTGGCGGAGTGGGCGATAAGGTCATTGACCACTACACGCTGCTCACCGGGCAGACCATCAGCGAAGATGGCTACGTTGTGAGCGTGCGACCGATTCGCAACCCGCTCACCGGCTACATCGAGGGTGGGAGCAATTCCACCAGCACGCGCAACCCGTACGGCTTGCAGGGCTTCTTCAACGGAGCGGGCAACGAGCGAGCGTTCGAGTTCCGCAAGTCTCATTACTTCCAGCTCGACGGCTATATCACCAGCCGTGTGGAAGCCGGCAGTGTGGTGCACCTGCTCAAGGCGGGATTTGAGGCGCGCTTCCTCACACTGCGCCGCCACTACAACAGCCTGCCCTGGGATGGGAACGCCTTCTTCGATGTCTACACCGATGAGTGGGGCGGCAACATCTACGCGGAGAACCAGCAGGTCTGGGACCTGACCAGCAAGCCCTATAAGCCCTATACGGTGGCGGCGTACGTGCAGGACCAGTTCACCTACCGGGGCATGATCCTCAACCTGGGGGTGCGGCTGGACTACTTCAACCCCAACGCGAAGTACCGCACCGAGTCGCAGCGCTTCATTCCCATCCAGGAGCAGGCCTTCTTTGCGCCGGCGAAGGCGAAGCTCTTGCTGAGCCCGCGCATATCGGTGAACTATCCCATCACGGAGCGCTCCACGCTCTCGGTTGCCTACGGCATCTTCCAGCAGATGCCGCAGCCGAACTTCCTCTACGATGCGCTCAACACCTTCCGGCTGCGCGGGAACCAGATTCTGGGCAATCCAAACCTGGGCACGCAGCGCAGCAACCAGTACCAGGTCTCCTACGCCCATGCGCTGACGGAGGACTTCGCCGTAGACGTCACGGCGTATTACAAGGACATCTACAACCAGGTGGGCTTGCGCTATGTGCCGACGCTGCCGGACCCGTACTCGGAGTACACCGTTGCCGAGTACGGGAATGTGCGCGGTGTTGAGCTGCGGCTGCGCCGCCGACCGGTGGACAACTTCGGCTTCGATATCAACTACACGCTCTCCTACGCGCGCGGCACCGCCTCGGGTCCGACAACGCAGTACTGGCAAACCATCTTGGCAGGGGAGGACCCCTACACCGGTACGAAGACCTTCCCGCTGACGGAGTACTTCCTGGATTACGACCGCCGTCATGTCATCAACGCCACGCTCACCTTCTTCCTGCGCAAGGGGGAGGGTCCCTCCATCGGAGGTCTGCGCATCTTGGAGAACACCACGCTCAATCTCACGGGCGTCTTCGCCACGGGGACACCGTATACGCGGCGTGACCGGCAAGGCAACCAGGTGGGCGAGTACAACGGCGCCCGCCAGCCCTCGGATTGGTCTGTGGATATGCGCCTCCAGCGGGCGATCCCCTTGGCAGACCTCTTCGGAGAGGGCTTCAAGAATGCCACCCTGGAGCTCTACCTGGATTTCTTCAACCTCTTCAATGCGACCCACCCCGTGGCGGTGTACGAGCGGACAGGGAGCCCGGACTACGATGGCATAGACCTCAACCGCAACATTGGGGACTTCAGTGCCGTGAACTGGTACGAGCAAGCCGATCCGAACCGACCGGAGACGCTCACTCCGGGGCAGTACGACAGCTTCGGGCGGCGCCTGTATAGCCGGGATGCTGATCTGAACCGCGATGGAGTGGTCACGCAGGAGGAGAAGTACCAGAGCTACCTCCGCTGGGTGCGCGATACGATCGCTCGGCAGGTGAACTACCGACTGCCGCGGTCGGTCAACGTGGGCTTCCTGCTGCGCTTCTGATGTAACGCGCGGCAGGGAAGGGGTGTCTGTTGTCGTGCAGAATGTGTCACACAAGCGCCGGTGGGAGATGATGAGCACAAGGCGAACGCTATGGCTGGGCTGGATGCTGCTGGGCGGGAGCGTGCTGTCGCTGATGGCACGTACGGCAACGGCGCCATCAGGAAAGGATGGGCAGGCTCCGCAGCCGCAGCGCCTGGCAGCAGGGGTCTTCGAGCAGCGGATGAACCGTGTGAGCGCAGTGCAGTTCTACACAACGAACTACGGCATCTTTGGGCTCAACATCGCTGCAAACCGCGGAGGCGGGTTCTGGCCGCGTGGCTCGCAGAACCAGTACATCTTCGGCGGTGGCATCTGGTTCGCAGTCAAGAAAAGGGTCGGAGACCAATTGCGCAAGCTGGTGATCCTCTCGTATAACCCCAACTCCGGGGCTTCCTGGATGGTGCCCGGACGAATCGCCGACGGGGATGAGTACCGGGAGGATCTCAAAGACAAGTACCAGCTCTACTTCTCCACCGACTACGCTCCGGACGGAACCCCACTGCCGGAACGGGTTGGGGAGCGCCCCCAAGGACCGAACTGGCCTCTGTGGGTGACCTCCGAAACGGAGACCCTGAAGGTCAACCGCTACTTTGGGGACTACGTGGACGATCTGGACAAGCGCAATGTCCAGACCTACCCGCGTGGTCCGGCATTCATCTCGCAGGAGGATATCTGGTGCGTGTTCAAGGATACAGACCTCCGGCGCTACGAGGGTGGTGTGGCGGTGCGCCGCGCCGAAGGCTACCCGCTACGGGTAGAGATCGAGCAGACCATCTACTCCTGGGGCTTTGGGGATTACGCCGATTTCGTCTTCCTGAAGTACCTCATCATCAACCGCTCGCAGGATACGCTCTGGGAGTGCTGGATGGCGCCGGCAATGGACTTCGATATTGGTCCGGCATCCAATCCTACTGGAATTGCCGGCAACGACCGTGTTCGGTTCTACGAGGAGGATCCCTCGCTCAATCTGGCGCTCCAATGGAGCAATCCGGACCAGGGCGAGGCAGGGAGGGGATTCGGCTACATCGGGATGAACTTCCTGGAGAGCCCAGCGGTGGATCCGGCGACGGGCTTCATCCGCAAGGACAAGCGCGTGTATGCGCTCTCCGAGCAGTTGGGCTTGCGCACCTTCCGCAACTGGGTGATCCAGAACGACCCCGGAGGGAACGAGGAGCGCTATGACTTCATGGCAGCAGGTCAGAGGGACGGGGACACGGGACCGGGCGACAAGCGCTTCCTCATGGCGACGGGTCCGTTCAACATGGCGCCAGGGGATAGCGCACGCGTGGTGGTGGGGCTGATTCTGGCTGCATCGGCAAAGGGGCGCGACCCGGATGGTTCAACGGAGGACTTGGCAGAGCTGGTACGCAAGACCAAGTTTGCTCAGGCGGTCTACGACCAGGGATTCCGTGCGCCGGTCCCGCCGGACCGTCCGAACCTGCGCTGGCAGCCGCTCAACAGTGGAGTGGTCATTCGCTGGGATTCCACAGCAGAGTACAGCTACGATGAGAGCGAGCGGGGGCTGGACTTCCTGGGCTATCGCCTCTACCGGGCACGCCGGATGGACCTGGACAGCTTCGATGTGGACCACCGTCCTGCAGTCAATCGCGGACCCTTCGGGTGGAAGGAGATTGCCCGCTGGGAGGTGCCCAGCCCCTTCATCAAGAAGAGCGACCGTCCGCTGTTGCCGAACAGCCGCCTTCCACTCTTGGATTCGCTGGTTTTCATCTCGCAGCCCGATAGCTTTACTGTTCAAGTTGCCCGCGTGGGCTACGGTGGCGAACCCTGGGGTGAGTTCTTCAATAGCCTCACACCAGCGCAGCTCAACTACTACCTCCGTGGTACGGTGGAGATTAGCCGAGCTCTGACAGGCGGGCGCCCGCTGCTGCGTTCGAGCTTCTCCACAACGGATCAGTTCCTCTCGGCGCTCTACGACTACATCCAGCAAGGCAAGGCGGTGGTGCGCTTCCCCGATTTCGATGAGGACCCGGACATCCGCCAGCGGGTACGCCAGACGATTGCGCGCTACATGGCACGGGTGACCAACAACCGCACCTTCGTGGATGTCGGCGATGACGATCGCAGCGGTACCATTGACGAGAATGCTGACCCAACACGCACGGAGCGGCTCTTCAACAACGTGGACTACTACTACCGCTTGCTGGCGTATGACGAGGGGGATGTGCTGCAACGCACGCCGAGCAAGCTTAACATCGGCGTTGCCGGGGTCAACATCGTGCAGACCTTCCCGCGCCCGGCGCCTTTGAGCGAGCCAGTCACCATCAGCATCGTATCCGAGGACCGGGAGAAGCTGGGCGGCATCTACAACCTCCGCTTCCTGGTGCAGGACCAGGACCGGCTGCAGCAGCTCTTTGCCGGGCACGAGCTGGAGGTGGAGTTCCAGCCCGTGTGGTTGGGCACGCGCTTCCTGGCACCGTCGGGCAGCGTCAATGGGATCTACGGACGCGAGGTGATTCTGCGCGATATCACAACGGGCACGGAGTTGGCGCGCTACACTGCGCTCTTTGAGCCGACGCAGTGCCAGGGGACGGTGCTGGGCATGCTCAGCGAATACGCAGGGGTGAGCGTCGGCGATACAACCGTTGGGATTGGGCGTGAGGATACGGTCGGGTACGTCCAGCGGGGAGGAACGTTTAGCACAACCGCGGCATGCAATGCGCCGAATCAGTACGTCCACGCAACGCTGGGCTTTGCCTTCGACTACGTCGTCCAGCAATGGGCAGGGCGCTACCGTCCGCTGAAGGCGGAGCGCCCCTCTACTTCGGATGTGCCGGTATATCCGGATGCCTCGGTCGTCCAACTAACGCAGCCCGACCCGGTAACGGGGCGCTACGTGAGCTTCAACAACGGACCAGCGCGCTATGTGCTGGTGTTCGAGCCGGGAGGCGAGGAGGAGGTCCAGATCACCTGGAACTCCGGGCGCAGCAGCAAACGGGTGCGCGTGCCGTACCTGACGGTGCGGGCGTACAACACAATCTCCTTCGAGCGCATAGACCCGCAAACCGGGCAGCCCGTGCGGGTGAGCTACCCAGGTGAGCTGCCCCGAGTGGACATCCCATTGGATGCTTCCGGACCTGATGCACGGAAGGTGCCCATCGGAGC
Source organism: Bacteroidota bacterium (assembly GCA_030550275.1). GTDB lineage: Bacteria > Bacteroidota > Ignavibacteria > Kapaibacteriales > HRBIN21 > HRBIN21. Next base: position 254,946 of record JAUQPR010000001.1, on the reverse strand, counting down.
GTATGCGTTCGCTGCAATCCCGTGGGTCAATGGGCGTAGCGCTGATGGCATTACGCAGCGCCGTGTGCAACTGGGCTCCTGGATGCCCACGCAGGGGCGCTACTACCTCTCGGTCATTGACGGGAGCGATACGATCGACTTCGTGCATGCCTTCGTTGCTTCAGGCTGCCGCTTCGTGATTGACTTCGCGAACAAGCGGGGATGGGCGATCTCACCGCTGCCGGGGGTGACGAAGGCGCCGCAGCAGCCCCAGCAGGATCTGCGCGCGGGTGATACCGTCGTCTTCGAGACCACGGGCGGAGCGCTTGGGTTACCGCTTCCCGGGGCGAAGATTCGGGCGCGTGTCAGCCAGCCCACGCCGCTGGACCAGGTCACCGATGACCTGCTGGAGCAGCGCATCAAGGTGGTGCCCAATCCGTACTACGTCACGCACCAGGCGCAGCGCTCGGCGTATGATGCCAAGATCTTCTTCACGCACCTGCCCGACCGGTGCACCATTCGTATCTACACGCTGGCGGGCGAGCTGGTGCGCACGCTGGAGTACGATGCCTCCACGGCAGCAGAGAAGGGGCAGTTGGGCGTTGCCCTCTGGGACCTGCTCAGCGATAACCTGCAACGGGTTGCCAGCCAGGCATTCGTGGCGCACGTCGAGACGCCCAATGGTGCCAAAGCCGTGCTGCCCTTCAGCGTGATTGTCGGCGGCATTCGCCAAGTTCCAGAGTAGTCCATCAGCGCGGAGGAGATACCCATGCGGATACTCGTGCGGTATGCGGCAGTGGTTGTAGCTCTTGCCACCCCGCTGTTGGCACAGTTGTACGCTCCGTCGGCAGGGGGGTTCAAGAAGGTGGGAGCAGCGGGATCGCAGTTCCTCAAAATCCCGGTGGGAGCGCGCTCGGTTGGACTCGGTGCTGCTGCCAGTGCCGTCAACGACTTGAGCGCAATCTACTGGAATCCTGCCGGGATTGGGGACATCTCCACCATCAGCGGACACTTCTCCCAGACCTGGTGGTTCGGGGGCTTCTCCCACAACTTCGCGGCGGTTGCCTTCCCACTGGGGGAGAACTACCGCATTGGCGCCAGCTTTGTGAACTTCACCAGCGGCGATATCCCCGTGACCACGCTGGAACAGCCCGATGGGACGGGCGCAACGTACACCATCTCCGACCTTGCCATCGGGGTCACCTTCGGCGGGCGAGTCACGGAGCAGTTCTCCTTCGGCGTCACCGGACGCTTTGTGCAGAACAGCTTGGCGGAGCTCTCCAGCACCGGGGTGACCTTTGACGTGGGCACCTTCTACCAGACCGATTTCTACGGGCTGCGGCTGGCGTTCTCGGTGCACAACCTGGGTCCGGACATGCAGTACAGCGGTCAGGACCTCTACCAGCAGCGGCGCCTGCTGGAGGCGCTCAACGCCGATCCGGTCGCCTTCAGCCTGGTGACGAACCCCTATGCGATTCCGCTGATGTTCCGCGCAGGAGTTGCACTGGACCTGCTGAGCGTGCTCCAGGGGCGGACAAATACGCCCAAGCTGTACGCCGAAGGGCACCAGGAGCATCGGCTCATCGGGGCGGTGGACTTTGAGACCTACTCCGATGTGCCGGAGCAGTTCGCGCTGGGGCTGGAGTATACCTGGAACGACCTCCTGGCGCTGCGGGCGGGGTACCGCTTCGGCAATGACCAGATGTGGCTTGCCGGCGGGGTTGGCATCAACTACGTCGGAAGCGGCTTCCGCGGGCAGTTCGACTACGCCATCACACCAACCCGGCGGCTGGGATTGGTGCATCGGCTGAGCGTTTCGCTCTCGCTGGAGTGAACGGAACCCACCGGAATTGCCTTGAGCGCGTTGCCCCTTGCTCCCCGAGCAGGGGGCGACGTGTTTTTACAGGAGGCGGTGCATCCTCTTGCGGCGCAGATAGCGGATGAGCTCGTCGAGCTGCTCGGACTGCCCGCGGCGGCAGATGAGGAGGGCGCTATCGGAATCCACCACAATCAGGTCCTCCACCCCGACCAGTACCAAGGGCTTGCCAGAGGCGCTGACGTAGCAGCCGCTGGTGTTGAGCGTGACGACATCGCCTTCGAGCACGTTGTTGCGGGGGTCTTTGAGCATGAGCCGGTAGACCTCATCCCAGGTGCCCAGGTCGCTCCAATCGAAGCTGCAGCGCAGCAGCAGGGTCTGCTGCGGAGCCTTCTCCAGTACGCCGTGCTCGAAGGAGATCGGACGCAGCTGGCGATAGGCTACTTCCAGCGCTTCGGGGGCATCCAACTGTTGCGCCACGGATTCCAGGATAGCTGCATGTTCCGGGAGCGAATGCTGGAGCATGGACCACAGCACGGAGGAGCGGGCAACGATGATGCCGCTGTACCAGAGGAAGTCGCCCGATTCCAGGAAGCGCTGCGCGGTGGCGCGGTCGGGCTTTTCAGCAAAGGTACGAACCCGGTAGAAGCCGCGTCCGGCGAGCTCTTCGGCGGGATGCTCTTCGATCTGCACGTAGCCGAAGCGGGTTTCGGGACGCTCCGGCGGATGCCCCAGCAGGATGGGGGCATTGAGGCGTTCGGCAGCCCAGAGGGCATGCTCCAGGCTGAGATGGAATTCCCCGATGTTGCTGATGAGGTGGTCGGCGGGCAGCACCACCAGGAGCGCATCGGGGATACCGCGCTGCCGATACCACAGTGTGGTCAGCATCAGGCACGGAGCCGTCCCGCGTCCGAAGGGTTCAACGAGCACGTTTTCGGCGGGTATCTCGGGCAGGTGCTGGCGAATCAGTGGGGCAAGCACCGCTGTGGTGACGATGAGGAGCTGTTCCGGGGCAAACAACGGCTGCAGATGCCGTACCGTGTGCTGCAGTGTGCTGCCATCGGAGAGCAGCGGGAGCAGGAACTTGGGTAGGTCTGAGCGGGCGCGCGGCCAGAGCTGCAATCCTGGGTCGCCAGCGAGGATGACGGCGTACGTGTCCATGGGCGGTTCGGCATAGTGTTGTGCGCAAAAATAGTGGGCATCTGGTGGATGCGCCGGAGGCTATAGTCCAGCTGCTGCAGCAGGCACTGCTGATGCGCTTCTCCGGCGCGGGAGTCGAGGAGGGTGGCGCGGTGGTTTCCTATTCGGCGAGGGCGTTCGAAGCTCCTGCGCCAGGGGACTCCACCGACGCCGTGCGGGACAGGCGCGCTTACGAGGTGGAGCCGGCACGGATATCCCCGAATCCAGCCGTCCGTTGTCGGCTGGGGCTACCCGCTGTGGGCTTCCTGCAGGAGGCGCCGGAAGACGTACTGTAGCACGCCGCCGTGCCGGTAGTACTCCAGCTCAACGGAGGCATCGAGCCGGGCGATGACTTCGAATTCCCGAACCGTTCCCTCGGCGGTGCGGGCACGGACCCGAAGGCGTTTGTGAACTTGTAGCCCGTCGCTCAGCCCGAGGATGTCGTAGACTTCGGTGCCGTTGAGCCCAAGGCTGTGGACCGATTCCCCAGGGAGGAACTGCAGCGGCAGTATCCCCATGCCGACGAGGTTGCTGCGGTGGATGCGTTCGAAGCTTTCGGCGATAACCGCGCGCACGCCGAGCAACGCCGGACCCTTTGCCGCCCAATCGCGTGAGGAGCCGCTACCGTACTCCTTGCCCGCCAGGACGATGACGGGGACGCCCTCGGCTCGGTACCGCATGGCAGCCTCGTAGACGGTGAGCTCCTCTCCGCTGGGGAAGTGGCGCGTCCAGCCGCCTTCGCGGCTTGCCAATGCGTTGCGCAGACGGATGTTGGCGAAGGTGCCGCGCACCATCACCTCGTGGTTGCCTCGGCGGGCGCCGTAGGAGTTGAAGTCTACCGGTTCAACCCCGTGCTCGATGAGCCATCGCCCCGCCGGGGAGTAGGGGGAGATGGAGCCCGCCGGCGAGATGTGGTCGGTCGTCACCGAGTCCCCCAGCAGCAGTAGCACTCGCGCGCCGAGGATATCGGTCGGCGGAGCGGGCTCCAGCGGGAGGTCGCGGAAGAAGGGGGCTTCGCGGATGTACGTCGAGGTGGGGTCCCACTCGAACAGCTCACCGCCTGGAGCCGAGAGCTCCTGCCAGAAGCGATCGCCGGCGTAGGCTTGGCTGTAGATGGTGCGGAAGTCCTCTGGCTCGATGACACGCTCCATGAGCTCGCGCAGCTCCTGCGCACTGGGCCAGATATCACGCAGGTAGACCGGTACGCCGTTGGGATCGGTGCCCAGCGGCTCGGTGAGCAGGTCCAGGTCCATTCGCCCCGCAATGGCGTAGGCAACCACCAGCGGAGGCGATGCCAGGAAGTTCATCCGCACCTGGGGATGCACTCGGGCTTCGAAGTTGCGGTTGCCGGAGAGGACCGCAGCAACGATGAGCTCGTTGTCCGCAATTGCGCGCGCGATGGGTTCGGGCAATGGCCCGCTGTTCCCGATGCAGGTCGTGCAGCCGTACCCCACGACGTGGAAGCCCAGGGCTTGGAGGGCGGTCAGAAGCCCGGAGCGCTCCAGGTAGCGCGTGACGACCTTTGAGCCGGGTGCCAGGCTGGTCTTCACCCAGGGTTGGACGCGCAGACCGCGAGCAATGGCGTTACGCGCCAGCAGCCCGGCTGCCAGCATCACGCCAGGGTTGGACGTGTTGGTGCAACTGGTGATGGCGGCGATGACCACTGCGCCGTCGCTGAGCAGGAACTCCAGACCGTCGGTGCGGATCGGAACGGAGCGCAGCGTTGGCTCTGCGGCGGTTGCCGTCTCCGTTGCTGCCGATGAGGGGGAAGCCGCACCGATGGCGAAGCTCCAGCGCTGCTCCGGCTCCAGATACGCGCGTCCGTAGCGTTGCTGCAGCTCTTCGATGACCTGCGTCTTGACCCGCGCCAGTGGGAGCCGGTCGTGCGGTCGCCGAGGTCCCGCCAGCGTTGGTTCCAGCGTGCTCAGATCGAGCGTGAGTACATCGGTGTAGAGGATCTCCTGCTCGCCCTCGCGCCAGAGGAGGTTCTCCTTGCAGTAGCGTTCGACCCGCTCGATAAGCTCGGGGGGACGGGCGGTTTGGCGCAGGTACTGCAGCGTCTGCTCGTCAACGGGGAAGTAGGTCACCGTGCAGCCGAACTCCGGGGACATGTTCGCGATCGTTGCGCGGTCGGGCACGGTGAGCGAATCCAGCCCTGGACCGAAGACCTCTACGAACTTCCCGACCACGCCGTAGCGGCGCAGCAGTTCGGTGATGGTCAGCACCAGGTCCGTTGCTGTTGCCCCCGTGGGCAGCTCGCCGACGAGTTTGAGTCCGATCACCTCCGGCAGCAGCAGGAAGAGCGGCTGTCCGAGCATGACGGCTTCGGCTTCGATACCGCCCACGCCCCATCCCAGCACCCCGATACCGTTGACCATCGGCGTGTGGGAGTCCGTTCCCACGAGCGTATCCGGGCAGGCAATGCCGGAGCGGACGGTTACCACCTGCGCCAGGTATTCCAGATTGACCTGGTGGCAGATGCCCATCCCCGGGGGCAGCACGGTGAAGTTCCGGAAAGCCTTCTGCGCCCATTTCAGCAGCGTGTAGCGCTCGCGGTTGCGCGCGTATTCCAGCTCCACATTGCGCTCGTATGCCCAGACGGTGCCGAAGAAGTCCACCTGCACCGAGTGGTCGATGACCAGGTCCACCGGCACGATGGGGTTGATCCGCTCCGGAGGGAGTCCTTTGCGGGCAGCTTCAGCGCGCAGCGAAGCCAAGTCCACAACGCCGGGGACTCCAGTGAAGTCCTGCATCAGGACGCGCACCGGCATAAAGGGGATCTCCTGCTCCGCCGGGCGCGGAGTCCAGTTCAGCAGGCTCCGGATGTGCTCCTCGGTGATGACCGAGCCATCTTCGGAGCGCAGAGCATTCTCCAGCAGGATGCGCAAGGAGAAGGGCAGGTGGCTGACCTTGTAGCCCTGCCGTTCCAGTTCGGCGAGGCTGTAGTAGCGGAGCTGCTCTGCCGAAGTTCGCAGCTCGCGGAGGATTCCGAAGCGGTCGCGGAGTTCCATGGTCGGGGCTTCAGGAGACTTACAACACCAAGGGGACTTGGCGGGCACGTGCCTGAGCTTCCTGGAGGCGATGGTAGTCGGCAAGGAAGCTGTGGAGCCCGCTCTCGGTCAGCGGATGTTTCATTGCCTGCTGCAGGACGCGGAAGGGCGCGGTGGCGATGTCCGCTCCCAGTCGGGCAGCTTCGACCAGGTGCATGGGGTGGCGCAGCGAGGCGGCGATGATCTCCGCTTCCAGCCCCTGCCGTTCCCAGATCTCGCACACCGTTCCCAGCACCTGGAGCCCATCGGCGCCGATGTCATCGAGCCGCCCCAGGAAGACACTGATGAAGCGAGCGCCAGCATTGGCAGCAATCAACGCCTGTGCCGGGGAGAAGACCAACGTGACGTTCGTTGGGATACCCTGGCGCGCAAGCTCCCGAACGGCTGCCATCCCCTCCGGCGTCATCGGGATTTTGATGACGGCTTCGGGGAGCCAGGAGACGATCTCCTCGGCTTCGCGCAGCATGCCGGCGGTATCGGTCGAGACGACCTCGATGGAGATGTGCCCTCCGACGATGGCGTGGATCTCCTTGAGGCGCTGCCGGATGTCAACGGTCGGGTCCTCCTTTGCCAGCAGAGTAGGGTTTGTGGTCACGCCACTGAGGATGCCCCAGGAGGCTGCGGTGCGAATCTCCTCCAGGTTGGCGGAATCCACGAACAGGCGCATGAGTGCAGGAGAGCGGCTGTGGAACATGTCGCGGCGTTTGACGGCTATGGCAACGTCGCTATTGGGCTTTTATTGCGCCTCTTGCGGCAGGGCAAGCTCCAGCAGTGCCCCGCTTCCAATCAGTGTGCGCAGCCGCTCGATGTCGCCGAAGAGCGGACGATCGGATTCCACCGGCGGAACGTGCGCTCGGACCAGTTCCAGCACCCGTTCCAGCGGAGGGCTGCTGCGCAGAGGGCGCCGGAACTCGATTGCCTGTGCTGCGCAGAGGAGTTCGATTGCCAGCACCGTCTGCAGGTTCTCGATGACCTGCCAGGCTTTCTGGGCTGCGATGCTTGCCATGGAGTTGTGGTCCTCTTGTCCGGCGGAGGTGGGGATGGAATCAACACTGGCGGGATGGCACAGCACCTTGTTCTCCGAGACCAGCGATGCCGCCGTGTACTGCGCCAGCATGAGCCCGGAGCACACCCCGGGGCGCGGAGTCAGGAAGGGCGGGAGCCCGTCGTCGGAGCCGCTCACAAGCCGGTCAATGCGCCGCTCGGAGATGCTCGCCAGCTCTGCACAGGCAATCGCCAGGAAGTCCAGCGCCAGTGCCAGCGGTTGACCGTGGAAGTTGCCGCCCTCCAGGTGCTCTCCGCTTTCGGGGTCCACAATCGGATTGTCGTTGACCGAGCAGAGCTCGGTCTGCACCACCCTCCAGACGTACTCGATGGCATCGAGCGAAGCGCCATGGACCTGCGGGATGCAGCGGAGGCTGTAGGGGTCCTGGACGCGCGGGTCATTCGTTCGGTGGGATTCCCGAATCTGGCTGCCCTGCAGGAGTGCCCAGAGGCGTTGTGCCGAGCGGAGCTGCCCAGGAAAGGGGCGAAGCCGATGGATGCGCGCATCGTAGGCGCGGTCGGTTCCCCGCAGCGCATCCACGCTCAGCGCGGCGATGATATCGGCGCTGAGCCCCAGGAGACGGGCGCGGTAGACGCCCAGTGCTCCGTAAGCGGTCGCCATTTGCGTCCCGTTGATGAGCGCCAGCCCCTCTTTGGGCTGGAGGAGGAGCGGCGACAAGCCGTGTTGGCGCAGGACATCTCCGGCGGGCTGCAGCCCTGATTCGGTCAGGCACCATCCCTCCCCAATGAGCACCAATGCCAGATGGGAGAGCTGTACCAAGTCTCCACTGGCACCAACGGAGCCCTGCCGTGGAATTGCCGGGACGATGCCGGCGTTGAATAGCTCCAGCAGGAGTTCAACCACCTCCGGACGCACGCCAGAGTAGCCGCGTGCGAGCGTATTGGCGCGCAGCAGCAGCATTGCCCGTACGATTTCCGCAGGGAGCCACTCTCCGGCGCCGACGCTGTGGGAACGGATCAGGTTGTACTGCGCTGCTACGAGCTCATCGTCGGAGAGGCGCACCGTTGCCAGGCGCCCAAAGCCGGTGGTGACGCCGTAGACGGGCTCATGGCGTTCGATCCAGCGCTGGACGAGCTGGCGCGAGCGCTCCATCTGCTGGCGGGCTTGTGGGGAGAGCCGAGCCTGCACACCCGGGGTCTGCACCGCGTGCCAGAGCTGCTCGATCGAAAGGTCTGTGCCCGTAATCTCGAGCGTGAACATCGCCGCACCGGTCCGACCGGTGCAAAACTACAGCGTCAGGAACGGCTGAGGCGCCCTTGTCCAGAGGCTCTTCTGCGAGCGCGGAGTCCAGCGTCAGCGAGCGTCTTTGGGCGGGAGCAGCTCCTGCAGGATGCGGTGGGCAACTACCCGCAGCACCTCCGGGGAGTTGTACTCTCCGCGCTCAATTCGCTGCCGAATCTGCTCCAGAGTGCTGCGGTGATGGGCTTCCTGGAGCTGGAGCGCTTCGGCGGAGAGCTCTACCGTGTCTTTGCGTTCGGAGTCGGTAGGACGCTCCACTGCGGCTTCGCGCGAGCGTGAGCTCTGCGGCGTGGGTGAAGGTGCACCGGGTCGAATCGGTTCAATCCCCATGGCACTGCTCCTCGAGCAATGTGTACTGGACGATATGCTGTGCTCGGGCAGCGTTGGCAAGGCGCTGTTCGCTCTGCTGGAGCCAATGACGGAGCAACTCCAATTGCCGTGTGGAGCGCTGCACGAGCTCCTCCAGTTCGTTGAGCCATTGGCGTGCCTGGTGTGCGGTCCATTGCTGTGGGTCTGCGGTGCGCCACCAGTGCCGGAGCTGCTCAAGGCAGGCATTCCGCTGGGAGTAGAGAGCCATGAGCTCTTCGAGGCTCTCCGGACGCTGTTCGGCAAAGAGCTGCTCGGCGCGCTGGGTCAGCTCGCCACAGTGCCGGAGCAACGCCAATCCGTGTTCAAATGCGCACATCGGCAATGCCGCTGTCCTGTTGGAGTAGCGCCATGACGAAGCGCGCGATGCGCAGCGCAATTTCGGGCGGGATCTGCTGCAGTACCTGCTTGGTCTCGGCGTCAATGACGCGCAGGACGAGCTTCTGTGTGGCTTCGTCAACGGCAAATTCCAGCTCCACCTGCTCGCCTTCGACCATGGAGCGCAGCATCTGCTCGAGGGCGGAGAAATCCACCCCTTTGCCGACGCTTTGGGATTCGGGCTCCGGACGCGGCTGAGCCGGAGGCATTGCCGGCGAAGGCTGCGGCAGAGGGGAACGCCCTTGTCCAGATTCCCCTTCGGTTTGCACCCGCTCGGAGTACTCGACCGTTGGAATCGCCGGCGTTGTAACGGGCTGGATTGGGTTGACCATTGCGCGCCTCACGGGCTGACCAACGGAATGCCGGACGACGGCGAAGCAAAGTTACCAAGTAGCCCCAACTGCGACTGCGCCATGGAGTAGAGCTGTTGCAGCTTGAGGTACTCTCGGCGGTATGCCTCCACCTGTTGGTCGATGCGCTGCTGGAGCTGACGGATGCGCGTGGAGAGGTTGCGGATGCGCTCGTCCGTCATGCGCATGCGTGCTCCAAGTCCGCCGTTGGAGGCGGTCATCTCCTCCAGCAGCGTGCGGAGCCGATCGGCGAATCCGCCGTTGGCGCCCAGGAGCTGGGCAACTTGGCTGGGGTCGTTCTGGAGCTGCTGCTGCAGCCGATCTTTTGCGCTCAGCGTAAGGGTGCCGTCTTTGCCGATGGTGATGCCAATATCGCTGAGGGAACGCAGTGAGCCGCTGCCCAGTTGCTCGCTGACAATGGCACGCAGTTGCAACAGCAGCGCACGAGTCCAGCCATCGCCCTTGAACTCTTTGCTCAGTGCAGAGTTGAGCGCCTTGAGTGCGTCGTTGTATGCGTTCAGCAGCGTGGTGATGTAGTTGGCGACCTTGTCCGTGTCCACCGTCGTTGTGAGAGTGACTGGTGGATCCCCGGAGCGCTGTGCGCGCAGCAGGGTCAGCCGCACGCCTGGGAGGGCGTCGTCGAAGGTGTTGGTGGGGCGTACCAGCGAGATGCCGTTGAGCACAACCTGGGCGTTGAGCTGTTCGACGGCGGAGAGTTGATAGCCCGCACTGCTGTCGGTCATGACCGTTCGATTCGCCGGGTCGGCAAACAGCGCCGGCGTCCAGCCCAACGTCGCAAGCAGCCCCTCTGGGTCGTCGAAGGTGATGGCAGCCGGAGAGCCGGTCTGCTTGGCTATGAGGGTGAGGCGAACGGTGGAGGGAGTATCCTGCACAACGGTTGCGGTTGCTCCGACGTCTGCGGTGGAGTTGATTGCGGCAGCGATTCTGCGAAGCGCCTGCTCGGTGGTCTCGCTCCCGTCGAAGGTAACAGAGACGGTGACGGTTGTGCCGTTTGCCGTAAGCTGGAAGCTCCGCGTTCCTGTTATCCCAAAGGGGGCGGTGCGCGAGAGCCGATTGGAAGCCAGAACATCCGCTCGTGCCAGTCGTTCGACGAAGAGCGTTACCGAACCCAGGATAGCGCTGCTGTCGGCGCTTGCGGTGGCGATATCGGGAGAGGAGCTCTCCACCTTGCGCGCTGCGAAGGGATTGGTGCCTCTTTGTGCTACATCAACGGCGCGGGCGAGCAGCTCTTGCAGCGTGTTGCGCAGCGAGGAGAGGAGATTCCGCTGGCTCTGCAGCAGTTGCTGGCGCTCTCGGAGTGCTTGCAGCGGGCGCTCCTGCTGCGCCCGATACGCTGCGAGCAGGGTCTCCAGCGGCGACTGCTGGGATTGTGCTCCGCTCAAAGGGTTAATGCTCGCCATTGGTTGTGCCTCCGGCAGTGGGTTCTAACCCAAATGCCTGCGCCCACGCGTCGCGCAGCCCGCGGATGAGCTCGGCAGCTTCGTCGTAGCGGCGCTCCCACAGACAGCGCTGGCAGTACTCGTAGAGCCGGTACAATCGCACGGCGATCTCGCCAGCTTCGAAGTTGAGCGCGCCCATCAGCTGTGCCAATGTGCGGTTCATCCGGACAATGTCGCGCCGCCGGGAAGCTGCCAGGAAGACGTCATAGGTCTTGAGCACCAGCTTCTCCGGACTCCACGACAGCACCTCTTGCTCAAGGTATGGGTTCGCTATCGGCGTGTTTTCCATCATCGGCTATTCCCTCAGCGATTTCGACCGGAGGGAGGGGGTGGGGAGGGGAGCCCCCTCCCCACCTGGTGGAGCGTGTGTCGCTGCTGCGCTGCCCTTTTTACCGGAAGAGCTGCAAGAAGACCTGCGGCTGCTGGTTCGCCTGCGCCAGCGAGATGAGCGATGTCTGCTGCAGGAACTGCGCTCGGATGAGCTCCAGCTGCTCCTTTGCGACGTCGGCATCCTCGATGCGCGAGATTGCCGCGTTGTAGTTCGTTATCTGTGACTTCAGCAGGTCCTCCTGCGAGCTCAACCGGTTGATGATGCCGCCCAGATAGGAGGCAATCTTGTTGACGTTCTGCAGCGCCATATCCAGGCTCTGCAGCGTGGTCGTGATGTTAGCGTTGTCAAAGACGCCCAGGTCGCTCGAACTGACGCTGTTGAGGTCCTCCAGGTTGAGATTCGTCACGCCCGCGAAGTTGGTGTTGCCGGTGACCGTGAGCAGAACGTCACTGGAATCAATGTTGAAGTCGGTGACGTTCGCGCTCGTCAGGTCAATCGAGAGCGTGATGAGGGAGTTATCCGCCTTGTACCCGATGACGAATTCGGAAGAGAACTCGCCATCGAGGAGCTGCCGTCCGCCGAATGTGGTCGAATCCACGACGCTCTGGATCTGCTGTGCCAGGCGGTAGGCAGCGCGCGCCAGGGAGACCTTCTCATCCGTCCCAAGCGCTCCTGAGGAAGCTTGCGAGGCAGCCTCCTTGATTTGGGCAACCAGGGACTGGATGTTGTCCAGGGCGTCCTGCGCGATAGCAGCCAAGCTCGAGGCATCGCCGACCGCGTTGAGCGCAGTCCGGATACCGCTGACCCGCGCAGCAAGAGCGCGGACCGTAATGTAGCCGGCGACGTCATCGGCGGCGGAGTTGATGCGCTTGCCCGTGGACAGGCGGAGCTGCCGCAGCGCGATCGCACGGTTGGCGGCGTCCAACGCGTTGTAAGCGTTCTCGGCGGGCGTGTTCGTGCGAATCCGTGCGCCGTTCGTGATGGAGTATGGCATTGTTGCAACGCAAAAAAGGTGACACCACGGTTGGGCATCCTGCCGTGCTGGTCCTTCACGCTACTTTTTCGGCTGCCCTTGTGAAAACTTTAGCCGCGCCCGAGGACCCCGACTCCGAAGTCGTAGACAAGCCGTCCGCCCAGGAGGGCGATGAACCCTAACACGCCGCAGCCGAGCCAATGCACAGCGGTGTAGAGCAGGGCTTCCCAGCGCGACATCCGGTTGCCTCGGGCAAGCTCCCAGAGCGCAAGCCCACTATAGAGCAGCAGTGCCGCGTATCCGAGCTGCTGGTGCAGTCGCAAGGGCTCCAGCGCCTCTGGGGGAAGCTGTGGCGGGATGCTCGCTTGCCCGGAGAGCACTGCGGCGGCAATGCCCAAAGTGCCCAACCATAGGTTCAGCTGCACAAGCAGTGCAGCAGAGCTCTGCGGGCGGAACAGCCGTACAATTTGCGCTACCGCCGCGATCGGAAGCAGTGCCAGTGGGAAATGCACCAGCGCGGGGTGCAGTGGAGGCATGCTCAGAAGAGCAGCAGGTACACCAGCCCGATTGCGCTCCCGTAAGTGGCGAGCTTCCAGCTCCACTGGGAGCGGCGCAACCATTCCAGTGCCGGCAGCATTGCCAGGCAAGCCCCAATCACCCCAAGGGCAATAAGCCCACTCTGCCAGAGCGGAAGCGCCTTCGGATACCAGCGAGCAATGCTGGAGAACCACGGAGTTCCGTACAAAAGCACCAGGTGCCCAACGAAGATGTGCAGCGCATACCGTCCCGCCAGGACGTAGTACGACTGCAAGCGGGGTGTGAGGATGTAGAGCCAGGAGATCCCCCACGCGAGCAGCAGTGCCAGCCCGAATCGCAGCAGGATCAGCCCTGGATTGGCATGATACGGATTCGCTCCTGCCGGCACAAGCGGGGCAAACCACTCCGCCAACGGCACCGCCAGCGCAACCGTGCCCAGTCCCAGCCATAGAAATAGCCGTTGCATCAAGCGCTCACGGCGCTCTGCCGGGGCGTTCGCCAGCACATATCCCAGGGGAAGCCCCAGCAGGAGGTACGCCGAGAAGGGTACGATGGGGAAGAAGGAGCCGCGCGCCGTGCTCAGGTACGCTGCCACAGCTTCCGGAAGCAGGGCAAACCAATCCACAGCCGCCACTACTGGTGCTACCGCACAGAGCGTAATGCCCAACAGCAGCCCACCCCACGCAACTTGGCGATTGTTGCGCGTCACGGCGAACAGCCCCAACACCCCCAGCAGCGTTACCCCGATGAGCTGGAGAATATGCACGCGGAAGAAGGCGCTCCACTGCTCCGGCGCGACAAATCCAACGTCCCAGAGTCGCCGTGCGGGGAACATCATCAGGTACCCGATGCCCAAAAGGGTCAATGCCCAGCGTATGCGGCGCCAGACCAACTCCGAGGGCAGCCGACCCTCTGCGGTACGCTGCGTGGCGAACATGTGCACAATGCCGGAGATGAGCAGAAAGGTCGGTGCCGTCAGCCCGCGCAGGAAGTGCCAGATGTTCCACGGAAAGGCGGTGATATCGAGCTCCCGAGGGTCTGCAAGCGCATCCAGCGTGTGCCCCTGAATCATCAGGAGCATCGCCACGGCGCGCACGGCGTCGAGCGCGAGCAAACGGTTGCCCCAAGAGGCTTTCGGCATACGGTGCAGCATGGGCACAAATCTACACAACTTCGGGCGCTACAGCAAGAAGTAGACGTTCATCGCCTGTTCACCCGCGCGTCATCGTCTGTAGCGGCGAAGCCCTTGCGGAGGGAACATGCACTGGGACGATCCCCGAAACGGTCCAGAGGATGTGCGCACGGAGCTCCCCGAGGTTGCCTATTTCTTGGTGGGCAATGGGCATATCAGCGCAGCCCTTCAGTACAGTCCGCAGCAGGGCACCCGCATCGGGCTGTTGGTGATGGATCCGGAGCAGCTCACCCCGAAGCGGGCAGCGCTGACGATGCATCCACAGCTTGGGCTTGCCAATACGCAGCTCCAGTTGTGGTGCAATGGGCACTCCTCATCGCCGCAGCAGTGCTGGGTGTACTGGGATGAGCACACGGTCGTGCCCGCCGTCATTGCTGAGTGGGAGGCGCCGCCGCTGCGGGTTCGGGAGCGCGTGTACTGTCCTGACCGGAGCACCCCACGACTCCATCGCCGGATAGAGCTGTGGGCGGAACAGGGATGCTCAGTGTGCCTGCGCACTGGGGTTCAGGAATACACGCTGGAGGCACAATTTCGCCTCTCGGCGCACGAGCATCGGGAATTGGCAGTGGAGTACTGGCTGGAGCGAGCACCAACCCGGCTTCGCTGCCGATGGGCTCCCGCAGAGCCATTCGAGGATGAAGCGGTGCAGTACTGGCAGCGCGTCGCCCGGGTGGAAAGCCCCGTTCCACTGCTGCAGCAGCTCTTCCGGAGCGCGTGTTGGCAACTTCCGGCTGTGGTGGCTGCCTCCGGGCGTATGAATACCAGCCTGTGGGAGCATACGCGAGAACACGTGCGCGACGGGTGTACAGGGGCAATCGGATTGGTGCTGAGCGGGCATCACGAGGGAGCACGGCGAGTTCTGGAGCGGATTCTGCGTGAGTGTACCACCGCAGACGGAGCGGTCAGAAATCCCGAGGAAAGCGTTGTCCCGGAACTGGCACCGCTGGACTACAACGGGATTCTCCTGGTGAGCCTGTACTACTACACCTGCTGGACGGGCGATTGGGCGTTGGTGCGGGGCTATTGGGAACGGCTCCGTTCCGTAGCGGAGTATCCATTGCGTCCGCAGTTTCGGGTTGAGCGTGGCTTTCTCCTGCACAACCGGCGTGAGTACTGGGGGCGGACGCCGCTCCATGGGGTGGAGGACGGCGTCGAGTTGGCGTATCAGATGTGGACTGTGCTGGGCTTGGAGGCAGCAGCGCAGCTTGCCGAGGGCATAGGGCAGGGGCGATGGGCGCATCGCTGGGCAATGGCATCGGTACGGCTGCGCCGGGCAATGCTGCAGCATCCACATCTACGGCTTGTGGAGCAGGGGATGTTGGTCAAACGGCGGCTGCTTTCCGGAGCAGTGCAGCAGGAGCTGCTTGTACAGGAGCATCCGGCGATTCCCCCGGAGGTCCCGCTGCGGACCGAGTCGCGCCACTGGCTCGAACCCGATGCAACCTGCGCGCTCCCGATAGTCTGGGGAATTGTGGAGCCGGATTCGGAGCTGGCGCAGAGAACTCTGGACCGGCTGGAGCTCCTGTGGAATCAGCGTTGGGAGGGTGGGGGATACGGGCGATACCATGTGTCGTCGGAATCGGATTCGCCTGGGGCGTATCCTCTTGCGTCGCTGTGGATTGCACGGGCGGCGCTGCGGGCTCGCCGGGAGCAGGTCCTCTGGCGGGTGTTGGAATGGCTCGGCGGGCTACCTCAGGCGCGTTCGGGAGCGTGGTTTGCTGTCTACGGGTGGCGCCCTGTGCCCCCGTGTCCGCAGGTGGGGATTCTGGCGGGGAATTGGTCGGAGCTGGTGCAGTTGGTGGTTTGCGATCTTCTGGGCATCCACGCAGATCCACAGGGGGTGTGGGTGAAGCCGCTCCTGCCGCGCCCGCTGGAATGGCTGCGGGCAACACTACGCTGGCACGACCGGCAACTGGACATACTCTTGGAGCGGACAAACGTGGCTGCACCGGTCGTGTTGGCGGATTCCCATCCGCTTCCTGCCGACATGGCGCAGCGCTGGTACCTGCCACCGGAGGCGCAGCAGGTGCGCTGCCTTGTCCCGTAAGCACTACGGGAAGATGCCCAGTTGGAAGTAGGCGGTGGCAATCTTGTCAATGGCGCAGACAAAGGCAGCGGTGCGGAGGTTCGGCACCCCTTTGCGCTCCTTGTAGATGTGCCAGATCTCGTGGAACGCCGCAATCATGGTGTCCTCCAGCCCGGAGCGGACCAGGTCCTCCTCGCCGGGACCGCGCAGCAGCAACTGGCGCTCCCTGGGGGTGAGGGACTGTCCGGTGAGGCGCTCGACCATCTCGATGAGTTGCTGGTTGGTGCGCTCTTCGAAGCGCTTCTCCAAGCGCCCAAGCCGGACGTGGCTAATGTTTTTGAGCCACTCGAAGTAGGAGACCACCACGCCTCCGGCGTTGAGGAAGATATCGGGGATCACCAGGATGCCGCGCCGCTCCAAGATCTCCTCTGCTGCGG
This sequence comes from Bacteroidota bacterium, assembly GCA_030550275.1. Classification (GTDB taxonomy): domain Bacteria; phylum Bacteroidota; class Ignavibacteria; order Kapaibacteriales; family HRBIN21; genus HRBIN21. Next base: position 238,567 of record JAUQPR010000001.1, on the reverse strand, counting down.
CAGTAGTAGGACCATTGGCGGCTTCGGCGATAATCTTGGCTTGGATGCGCGGCGCGTTGTAGCGGTGGATCTGCGATTCCAGCGCTGCCGGCAGCAGGATATCGCACTCGTACTCCAGGACGCTATCGCGCTCCTCCAGCGGGATGGTCTTGGCGCGCGGGTAGTGCAGAATTGAGCCCGTCTCTCGCCGGTGGCGCGCCAGGTCCTCTACATCAATGCCATCGGGGTTGTACACGGCACCATCCCATTCGATGACAGCGGTGATGATGGCACCGCCCTCCTGCTGCAGGAACTTCGCCGCATGGTAGCCTACATTCCCAAAGCCTTGGACGATAACCCGCTTGCCCTCGATGCCGGGCTCCAATCCCAAGGGGCGCACCAGCTCCGGAACCGAAAGCGCTTCGCGGATACCGAAGTAGACCCCCAAGCCCGTTGCTTCTGTGCGACCCCGAACGCCGCCCTGTTCGACGGGCTTGCCCGTCACGCATGCCAGGGCGTTGATATCATCGGGGCGAAATGCCATGTACGTATCGGCAATCCACGCCATCTCCCGTGCGCCAGTGCCGTAATCGGGCGCCGGCACGTCCAGCGAGGGACCGATGAAGTTCTTCTGGATGAGCTCGACGGTATAGCGGCGGGTGATGCGCTCGAGCTCCTCTTCGGTGTAGTTGCGGGGATTGATTTTGATGCCACCCTTGGCTCCCCCGAAGGGTACGTTGACGATGGCGCACTTGTAGGTCATCAGCGCTGCCAGCGCCATAATCTCGTCCAGGTCAACGGTTTCCGCGTATCGGATGCCCCCCTTGCAGGGCAGCCGGTGGTGGCTGTGTTCGGCGCGCCACCCTTGAATGACCTGGATCTCGCCGCGAATCCGCACGGGGAACTGCACGTAGTAGACCTTGTTGCACACGCGAATCTGCTCCAGGAGCCCGCGGGGATAGTTCAGAAGAGCGGCTGCTCGGGCAAAGTTGCGATTGACGGATTCGAAGAAGGGCGTTGTCTCGTGCTCTTTCGCCACGGTCGCCACAGATTCTTCGGCTACAGGCATCGGTGAGCATGCAGGGAGTTAGTGGGACATATTGCCCTGGCGGCAACCCCCGTTAGAGGTTGCCGCGCAGGGCTTGCTCGCGCTCGATTGCCTCGAAGAGGGCTCGGAAGTTGCCTTTGCCAAAGGATTCGGCACCCTTGCGCTGGATGAGCTCGTAGAAGAGCGTGGGGCGGTCCTGGACAGGGCGGGTGAAGATCTGCAGCATGTAGCCCTTGTCATCGCGGTCAACCAGGATGCCCAGCTCGCGCAGCGAGTCGAGGTCCTCGTCGATCTTGCCGACGCGCTCCTCCAGCATGTCGTAGTAGGTCGTCGGGGTATGCAGCAGTTCAACGCCATTGGCTTTGAGCTGGCGAACCGTATGCACGATGTTCTCGCACTCCAGCGCGATGTGTTGCACGCCTGGACCGTTGTTGTAGAGCACGAACTCCTCAATCTGCGAGCGCCGCTTCCCTTCGGCGGGCTCGTTGATGGGGAACTTGATCCACTTGTTCTCGTTGGCAACGACGGTGGAGCGCAGCGCCGAATACTCCGTCGAAATGTCCTTGTCGTCGAAGGAGACGAAGCGCTGGAACCCGAAGACGCGGTTGTAGAAGGCGACGGTTTCCGCCATCTGGTTCCAGCCGACGTTGCCGACGACGTGGTCGATGTGCTTGAGTCCAATGGGCTTGGCGAGCTCGTCCTTCGGGGTTGCTTTGTAGGGGGGCAGGAAGAAGCCCTCGTACCCATCGCGCTGCACGAAGGTGTGGATCACGTCCCCGTACGTGGCAATCGAGGCGAGCACAACTTTGCCGTATTCATCCTCCAGCGTGTAGGGTTCGCGCACGCCCCGGGCGCCGCGCTCGACGGCTTTGCGGTAGCAGAATTCGGCGTCATCAACCTCAAAGGCGACATCGCGCACGCCGTCCCCGTGCTTGACCAGCCAGTCCATGATGGGATGGTCGGAGAAGACCGGCGCGGTGACGACGAAGGTGATTTTGTTCTGGCGCAGCACGTACGAAGCGGTTTCCCGAACGCCGGTTTCGGGTCCGGCAAAGCCGATGAGCTCAAACCCAAACGCCCGCCGGTAGAAGTAGGACGCCTGCCGGGCATTGCCCACGTACAACTCGATGTGATGGATTCGGCGAATTGGCAGCGGTTCGACGGCGAACTCCTGTTGCTGCTGTGCTGTGAAGACCTGCATAGCGTTCCCCCACAATGATGAGACCAGCCTGGACTGACGCAAACTTAGCAAAAAGCCGCAAGCTACTCGGAGAGTGTTACCCGAAGCCGTGCGGGCTCTGGCACTGCAGCGGTGCTCAGCTCCCACCGGAGGCGTTCAGGAGAGGGCAGGCGGCGCTGCAGCTCCGCAGCAAGTAGGCGTGCACGGGCAAGTGCGAGCTGCTCTGCGCTCACGGGGGCTCCGGGCAATAGCCCCAGCTCTACAATCGGAGGTCCAAGATAGCGAGCATCGGGAGAGAGCGGCTCGCTGCGGACGGTGATGTGGATGGAGGCACGCCGCTGAGCCGCACAGGGGGAGTTGAGCAGCTCAGCAACCGTGTGCGCGATGAGCTCCAGCGCCGAGTCAGCAGCCGAGGAGACGGGAGCGGGGGGCAACGGTTCGGTTGCCCTGCCAGCATAGATGCGCTCAAGCTGCTGGGCAAAGAGATGTTCGGCTGTCAGCGGAAGCGGGTCCGCCGGGGCAAACCAAGGGAAGGGGAAGTCCAAGGCGGTGGGCACAAGGAGGCTCTCCGGTAGTGTGAACTCCAGCTCCCAGCGCACCGCGTGAGTAAAGGAGCACGGGGAAAGCAGCACCTGCTGGTACGGTGCCTGCTGGCATGGAGAGCGGAAGCGGAGGGTGAGGCTGTCGAACGCCCGTACCGGAATGGTGACGGGAGCGCCTGCAACGGGAAGGCGCGTGCGGAGTGAGCCACCGGAGAGCACCTCCAGCTCCCCCGAAAGGGTATCGCCCGAGGCTTGCCGGAGGAGCACACGGGCATCCACGGGTCCGCACAGCCGGAAGGCGTAGAGGTCGTATCCCCCGCAGCCGCCGGCGCGGTCGGAGCTCAGCAGCAGGGTGTCTCTCCACTGCCAGGGGCTGAAATCGTTGCCCGAGGAGTTGAGCGGTTCCGGCAGCAGGGTCTCCACCTCCCAGCCCCGCAAGGTCGGGTGGGCGACGAAGAGCTTCCAGCGCTTATCCGGGGAGCGTCCGCGGGTGGCGAAGAGCAGGCGTCCATCGGGGAGAAATTGGGGCATTGCTTCGTCGTCGGCGGTGTTGACCATCGGTCCCAGATTCTGGGGAGTCTCCCACTGCCCCTGCGGTGTTCGGCGGCTGAGGTAGAGGTCCAATCCTCCAAGTCCTTCGGGGCGATCGGAGACGAAGACCAAGGCGGAGCCATCCGGTGCCAGCGCTGGCTGCCCATCCCACCAAGGGGAGTTCAGCAGGGTGAGAGGTTGCGGAGGCTCCCATTGCCCGCCACTCCAGCGGCGTATGGCGAGCTCGGCGTTCGGAGCAGTGGGGCTGCGCCGCCAGGTGCCGTAGAGCAGAACGCCACCGTCGCGGGTGCGCTCAAGGGCTCGTGGGACGAAGCTGCGGTCGCGCAGCAGCGCCTCGACAACGGATTCGCGCCAGAAGCTATCCGGTTGCAGCAGCCGGTAGAAGAGTTGTTCGCCTTCAGTGCTGCGGCGCGCCACCAGGAGCACCCGCTCCTCCAGGACAGCGATGACAAACTCATCGGCGGCGGTGTTGTAGACACTCAACCACGCTGGTGCCCCGCACGGAAGCGTGCGGCAGCCTGCAAGAGCGGACAGGAGCAGCACGGCGACGTAGACTCCACTGCGGTGCATCCTGGGTGCCAACTGGTGTGCACACCGCTTCGGGCAAAAATAATAGCGCTAAGCTCGCTGCCTTGCCGTCTTATGAGCCGCAACGGCGGAAACAGGGGCAATGGCGGCTCGCCTCCTGCTCGGTGGAGCGATTGCGTTGGCGCTGCTGGGAGCTGTGGCGGCATTGCTGCTGGAGGGGCATCCGCGCTACCGGATGGGGCTGGGCACGGGTTTCATCTCCGTGCAGCTCTTGGTGCTACGGCGGTTGTGGGGAAGGTTCCCGCGCGCCGCGCTCGTCGCCGCTGTGCTGACATGCCTGGGAAGTCTCATCGTATGGGGACGTTGGGGATGGCATCTGCTCGAATACGATCCCACCATGGGCAGCCTCCCACTGCTGGCAGCCATGCTCTCTGGAGCGCTGGGAGTGGCGTTGCTCCATCTCTGCATTCGGGAGTGTCGGACGCAAAGGCGTGCGAGTTCCACAGTACAACGGTCATCGGGGTCATCCGCAACGGCAGAGCTGCATTAGGAGCGGATGGGCAGGTGACCTTCAACAACACCGTGCTCAAGCAGCATGCGCGCAAGGTACGGCGGCTGTACAATGAGAGCATCCTGGCGGGGTTTGCCGGCAGTGTTGCGGATGCGATGACCCTGCTCGGGCGCTTCGAGGAGAAGCTGGAGAGCACTCGTGGACACCTGCTTCGGGCTGCAATTGAGTTGGCAAAGGAGTGGCGTACCGACCGCTACCTCCGCCACCTGGAGGCGATGCTCATTGTGATGAATACCTCGCAGGTGCTGCTTGTCAGCGGGACGGGCGAGGTAGTCGAGCCCGATGACCAGGTCATCGCGATTGGCTCCGGAGGCGGATTTGCCCTGGCGGCAGCGCGGGCGCTGATGCGCCATACGGAGCTCTCGGCGCGCGAGATCGTTGAGGAGTCCCTGCGCATCGCCAGTGGCATTTGCATCTACACCAACGACGCGTTCACAATCGAGGAGCTCTGAGCCATGCAGCACACCGAGGCAAGCGAGGAGCTGCTCCGGCGGATACAGGAGCTCACACCGCAGCAGATTGTGCAGGAGCTGGACAAGTACATCATCGGACAGCACGAAGCCAAGCGCGCTGTTGCCATCGCCTTGCGCAACCGCTGGCGTCGCCAGCGGGTTCAGGGCAGCCTGCGCGAGGAGATTATGCCCAACAACATCATCCTCATCGGTCCAACCGGTGTGGGCAAAACCGAGATCGCGCGCCGCCTGGCAAAGCTTGCTCACGCTCCCTTTGTCAAGGTGGAGGCGACCAAGTTCACTGAGGTCGGCTACGTCGGGCGCGATGTTGAGTCCATGATCCGCGACCTTGTAGACGTTGCCGTTGCGATGGTGCGCGCCGAGAAGATCGAGCAGGTGCGCCGCCAAGCCCGCAAGGCTGCCGAGCAACGGCTGTTGGACATCCTGGTTCCCCCGATGCGCCATCCTGGATTGGCATTCGAAGCGCTCAGCCCAGAGGCGGTGGAGGAGCAGCAGCGGGCACGGGAGCACATGCAGCGCCTCCTCCAGGAGGGCAAGCTGGAGGACCGCGTGATCGAGCTGGACGTCAAGGACAGCGTGCCCTTCCTGCAGCAGATGTTCGGTCCGATGGCACCTGGCGAGCTGAATATGCTCCAGGAGATGCTCGCACAGTTTGCCCCCAAGCGCTACAAGAAGCGCAAGATGACCGTTGCCGAAGCCCGCGCGCTCCTGGAGCAGGAGGAAGCCGATAAGCTCATTGACATGGATAGCGTCGTGCGCGAAGCGATCTTCCGCGCCGAGAATCTCGGCATCGTCTTCATCGACGAGATCGACAAAATCGCCTCCACGGGCGGGACCCACGTCGGACCGGATGTCTCGCGCGAGGGGGTCCAGCGCGACCTGCTCCCCATCGTGGAGGGCACAACGGTGATGACCAAGTACGGTCCGGTCCGCACGGACCACATCCTCTTCATCGCCTCGGGGGCATTCCATGTTGCAAAGCCCTCAGACCTCATCCCGGAGCTGCAGGGGCGCTTCCCCATTCGAGTGGAGCTGCACAGCCTGACGGAGGAGGATTTCGTGCGGATTTTGACCCTGCCGGAGAACGCGCTCATCAAGCAGTATCAGGCGCTGCTGGCGACCGAGGGCGTGGAGCTGGAGTTCACCGAGGACGCCATTCGGGAGATTGCTGCAATGGCGGCGCGCGTCAATGAGGAGATTGCCAATATCGGAGCACGGCGGCTGCACACGATCCTGACAACGCTGCTGGAGGAGCTGCTCTTCCAAGCGCCGGATATCTTGCCGGAGCGCCATGTCCGGATTGATGCCGAATACGTTCGCCGGCGGCTCAGCGCCATCGTACGCCAGGTGGATGTGAGCAAGTACATCCTGTGAGAGCCATGCACGCAGCACAACTGTGGGAGCTACTGCTGGAGCGATTGCAGAACGAGTGCGGATGTTCCCGCGCCGAGCTCGCTGCACGATTGGGGAGCTCCGAACAGGAACTGGAGCGCTGGATTGCTGAAGGGATGCTTCCGGTGGAGCGGCTTCTGCGCGCCTTTCCGCAGGAGGCGGCTCGGGCGTTGCGCGATGCGGTGCTGGGCATTCCGAAGCGTCCGCCTCAGGGATGGCGCCCCTCCCCACAGCAGCCGGATGTGGAAGCCCCAGTGAAGGAGCCCTGGAGAAGCCCTGCACTGTCGGATGTTCAGCGCCGCTTCCTGCTGGAGTGCATGATCTGGGCGCGGGAGTTCGACCTGGCGCTCATCCGCCTCTATCGGCAGGGGCGAGTCTTCGGAGGGGTGTTTGCCCAGATCGGCAACGAAGCCACCGCCGTTGGCACGGCGTATGCGCTGCGCCCCACCGATCCCATCTTCCCGATGCACCGCGATATTGGCGCCCACTTTGTGCGGGGACAGGACCTGAAGGCGCTGCTGGCAACCCACTTTGCCCGTCAGGGGAGCCTGACCCGGGGCACCGATGGCACAGTTCACTACGCCGATCCCGCGCGGCGCATCTACGGCAACATCTCGCATCTGGGGGCGATGCTGCCGGTGGCTGTGGGCTACGCTCTGGCGGCACGACTGCGCGGCGAGGATACGGTCGTGCTCACCTACATCGGCGATGGTGGTGCCCAGACGGGCGAATTCCACGAAGCGGTCAACTTCGCAGCTGTCCAGCGCTTGCCCGTGGTGGTCGTCATCGAGAACAACCAGTACGCCTACTCCACGCCCAACCAACTGGAGTACGCCTGCGAATTCCTCGCCGACCGTGCCCTGGGCTACGGCTGCTTCGGGGAGGTCGTGGACGGAACGGATGTGGAGCTGGTCTACGATGCCTGCCGCCGCGCTGTCGAACGTGCCCGCGCCGGAGAGGGTCCTACGCTGCTGGAGACCATCACCTTCCGTGTCCGCGGGCATGCCGAGCATGATGACGCTGGATACGTCCCTGAGCCGATCCGGCGCTACTGGGAAGCGCGCGATCCGCTGCAGCGCTACGAGCAGTTGCTCCAACGCCACGGGGTGTTGACGGCGCAGCAGATCGAGCAGTTGCGCCAGCAGATCCGGGAGCAGCTCCGCGCGGCAGTTGAAGAGGTGCTCGCGCGCCCGTATCCGCCGCCGGAGGAAGCCTACCGCAATGTCTTCATCGAGCCGGAGGCGGATTCCCAAGGGCACTGAGCGGCGTTTTGTAGCTTTGCATCCGTCCAAATGTGCAACCTCTCACGGCGGTGCGTATGCAGTCTGCATCCTACAGCCCCGGATTGGAGGGGGTTATTGCAGCCGAGACGCGCATCTCCTTTCTGGACACGGAGCAGGAGGAGATCGTTGTGCGCGGGTACAACCTCCTGGAGCTCATCCGCACGGTCGGCTATGTTGACGTCGTAGGGCTCTTGCTGGATGAGCAGCTCCCCGATGCACAGCGGCGCCAGCAGCTCGAACGGGAGCTGTGCACGGCAGAGGTCCCGCAGCGAGTTTACGAGATTCTTGCGCTACTGCCGCCAGCCATGCACGCAATGGACCGGCTCCGGACGGCGGTTTCGGCGCTGGCGGGATTCGATCCCAACGCCAACAGTGCCGATCCAGAGGAGGAGCGCCGCAAAGCGCCTCGGCTCATCGGGCAGATTGCCCAAATCGTGGCAAACCTCACCCGCATTGCTGGCGGGCAGCCGCCCATACCGTTCGACCCACAGCGCAGCTTTGCAGAGAACTTCCTGCACACCATCGTTGCCCGCGAGGTTTCGGCAGCCGAAGTCCGTGCCTTCGACCAAGCCTTGATCGCCTACAGCGAGCACGAGCTGCCGAACTCCACCTTTGCCGCGCGCGTGGTTGCCTCCACTCTGGCAGATGCCTACGGCGCGTTGACCGCGGCAGTGGCATCGCTGAAGGGACCACTGCACGGCGGTGCAAACGAGGCGGTGATGTACATGCTCCTGGAGGCGGGTAGCGCCGATGCTTTGGAACGGCTCATCCGTGAGAAGCTCGCCCGCAAGGAGCGCATCATGGGCTTTGGGCATCGCGTCTACATGCGCCGGATGGACCCGCGGGCGCAGTTGCTCAAGGAGACCCTGCGCGAGCTCGTCGCAGCCAAGGGCACTGGAGCGGAGTTGCTGGAGATGTGCGAGCGCGGCGAAGCCGTGATGCACGCGGAGAAGGGGCTGTACCCAAACCTGGACTACTACGCCGCTCCCGTGTACTACCTGCTGGACATCCCCATCGAGCTGTACACGCCGATCTTCTTTGCTGCCCGCTCGGCTGGGCTGCTGGCGCACATCGTCGAGCAGCATGCGCAGAATCGGCTCTACCGTCCGCGCGTGGTGTACACCGGACCTCGTGGACTTCGCGTCGGGGCATAAGCGATGGCGTACGATCCGGTCCTGCAGGAGATTGCCGACTACGTTCTCTCCGCGCACATTGAGAGCGAGGAGGCGTACCAGACCGCGCGCATCGCTTTGATGGACTCCCTGGCGTGTGCGGCTGCGGCAACGGAGCATCCCGAATGCACGAAGCTGCTCCCGCCCATCTGCTCTGCTGCCGTTCCCGATGGGGTCCATGTGCCCGCAACGCCGTACGTGGCAGATCCCCTTCACGGGGCATTCGCCATCACGGCGCTCATCCGCTGGTTGGATTACAACGACACCTGGCTTGCGCGGGAGTGGGGGCATCCGTCGGACAACTTTGGGGCAATCCTTGCGGCGGCGGAGTACGCAAGCCGGCGTCGTCGGCGCTGGGGAGAGGCGCCCTACCGCGTTGCCGATGTGTTGACGGCTGCCATCAAGGCGTACGAGATCCAGGGCGTGTTGGCGTTGGGGGTGAGCCTCAACCGCCGGGGGTTCGACCATGTGCACTTCGTCAAGCTGGCATCGGCAGCGGTGGCAACGTGGCTCCTGGGCGGAGGGCGCGAGGAGGTGCTCAGCGCTCTCTCTAATGCGCTCATTGACGGTGCGCCGCTGCGGACGTACCGGCACTTCCCCAACACGGGACCGCGGAAGTCTTGGGCAGCTGCCGATGCCACCAGCCGCGGGCTCTGGTTTGCCCTCCTGGCATTGCGCGGCGAACCCGGATACCCCACTGCGGCGACGGCGCCCGTCTGGGGATTTGAAGCGGTGGTGCTCGGCGGAGAACCACTCCGGCTGGAGCGCCCGCTGGGCAGCTACGTCATGGAGAATGTGCTCTTCAAGGTCGCATATCCGGCGGAATTTCACGGGCAGACCGCCGTCGAAGCCGCTCTCCGCTTGCACCCGTTGGTGCGCGAGCGGCTGGGCGAGCTTGAGCGCATTCGGATTGAGACCCAAGAGTCCGCCGTGCGCATCATCGATAAGCCCGGACCCTTCCGCAATCCCGCCGATCGCGACCATTCCCTGCAGTACATGACGGCAGTGGCGCTGCTCTACGGCGAGCTGCGCTACGAGCACTACCTGGAGCCTATCGCCTCCGACCCGCGCATCCCTGAGCTCATCGCGAAGATGGAGGTGGTGGAGAACCCCGAATTCAGCCGTGCGTACCTGGACCCGGAGCGGCGCTCCATCGCCAATGCGGTGCAGCTCTTCTTCCGCGATGGCACCCAGAGTGAGCGCGTCGTAGTGGAGTTCCCGCTGGGGCATCGGCGGCGGCGTCAAGAGGCGCTTCCCCTGCTGCGGGAGAAGTTCCGGACGGCGCTGCTGCGGGTCTACCCCGAGCGGAAAGCCGAACGCATCTACCGCCTGGTTGCCGAAGACGCGGGCTTGCCGGAGCTGCCGGTTGACCGCTTCCTGGAGGAGTTGGCGCTTCCGTGAGGATTGCAATGGCGTGGCTTCTGGAACCCTTCGCCGAGCAGGCACAGCTTGCCGAGCGCTTCCGTGCGGCAATGCGCGCCGGAGGGCTTGTCATCCCTGGGGCGCATGACCCACTGGCGGGATTGCTGGCGAAGCAGGCGGGATTTTCGGTGCTCTACCTTTCGGGAGCTGCGTTTTCGGCGAGTCTGGGCTTGCCCGATGTGGGGATGCTCACGCCAGAGGAGGTTGCCCGCCGAGCGGCTGCCATCGTTGCTGCAACGCAGCTCCCCTTGTTGGTAGACATTGACACCGGCTTTGGAGAGCTGTTCAACACCGTGCGAGCCGCACGCGAGCTGGTCCGCGCCGGTGTGGCTGCTGTGCAGTTGGAGGACCAGGAGATGCCCAAGCGGTGCGGGCATCTGGAGGGGAAGCGCCTGCTGCCGGCGGAGGCGATGGTCCAGAAGGTGCGGGCACTCAAGCGGCTCCTGCCGCAGTTGGTCCTGATTGCCCGCACGGATGCCCGCGCTATCGAAGGGCTGGAGGGTGCAGTCGAGCGGGCACGGCAGTACGTTGCCGCCGGTGCTGACGCCATCTTCCCGGAAGCGCTGCATTCGCTGGAGGAGTTTCGCGCCTTCCGCCAGGCGCTTCCCGGGATACCCCTGCTGGCAAATCTGACCGAGTTTGGCAAAACTCCGCCGCTGAGGGCAGAGGAGCTCTTCGCCGTAGGCTATGAAATGGTGCTCTTCCCGGTATCGGCGCTCCGGGTTGCTGCCCGTGCGATGCAGGAGTTCTACGAGCACCTCCGGCGCAGCGGCTCGACGCAGGAGTATCTCCCGCGCATGCAGAGCAGAGCGGAGCTCTACGCCCTGATTGGCTACGCCGACTACGAGCAGTTCGACCGCGCCATCGCCGGGCAGGGAACGTAAGAGGTGCGCGGTTTCTATTTTTGCAGCGCACGGTACAACGGAGGGAGGAGTCTATGCCCTGGAGGGGGTGGAAGGGGATTGGCGCAGCAGTACTGTTGCCGTGCGCGCTGAGTGCTCAGACGTGGGTACCCGTGGGGGGAACAGCTCCGTTCGTGCACCGCATTCTCTGCCCGCCCGAAGAGCCGGCAACGGTGATTGTGTGTGCGGATTCCGTGCCACCGATTCTGGAGACCTATGCCAGCAACATCCAGTTCTTCGGCGGGAACGGCTTTGTCGTCAGCCGCGACAGCGGGCGAAGCTTCTCCGAACCGCGCCTCGCGGGCTTTTCGGTGCGAGACATCCTGCGCCTTCCGCCCGACGGGCGGACGTGGCTGGCGGCGGTGATCGAGTACACCACCGGCGGCGTTGTGCGCTCCATCGATGGCGGGCTGAGCTGGGAGTGGACCGCGTTGCCTCGGTGTGCGGGAGCGCAATTTGTTCGCTTGCAGGCTCGCCCCGGCTGGGAGATGCCATTCCTCGGAGCGGCGATCAACACTGCGCGTGGGGTGCGCCGGTCGCAGGATACCTTTGCAACCTGCGAGGAGGTCAGCGATTTCATTGTGCAGGCGCGCGATCTGGCACTGTCGCCGGATAGCTCTACGCTCTACTTGGCTGCCGATGGGCATATCGTCGGGGGTGGCTGGCGCTCCGAGGATGGTGGGCGTACGTGGCGGAAGGATTCGCTGGGGCTGGGGAATCTGCGGGTGTGGTGCGTGGTGCCGTCGCGCTTCTTCCCGAACGTGGTGCTGTGCGGCGCTGATACGGTGCTCTCGCAGACGCGCAGTGAAGGGCGCGGCATCTACCGCTCCGAAGACGGTGGGCGAACGTGGCGCTTGGTGGGAGCTCCTGGAGTGCGCATCACCGCGCTGGCGGAGCATCCGCTGGACCCGCGCTATTGGGTCGCTGCTGGGGATACCACAGGAGTCTGGGTGAGCGGCTCCTACGGCACCGGCTGGGAGCTGCATCGCGATGGGCTTCCCGAGGGCATCGCGGTGCGAACGGTGGCGCTTCCGGCCTGGGATACTCGGGAGGGAGTGGTGGCATTTGCTGGGCTCTCCGGTGGTGGGCTGTACCGTTCCCGCCCAATTGTAACGCATGTGGAGGTGATGCCGCCCTCGAGCTCACCGCTGCATGTGCGAGCGCTCTCGCCACGGGAGCTACTGCTGCAGTGGGAGTGTGCCGCCAGTGGAGGGCTACGCTTCCGCTTGGTGGACGTGCTCGGACGGGAGGTCGCACAGTGGGAGGGGAGCTGTGCGGGAAGCGGGAGGCAACAACTCCTCTGGCGGCTCCCGCAGCCGGTAGCGGCGGGGCTGTACATCTTGTACACAGACGGAACCATCCGGGCACAGCAGCCCGTTGGCATAGTTCCGTAAAACGGGGCAGCAGTTGCCCCAGGGTATGTACCACAGCTCTTGTGGAGAGCCATGGTCGAGCAGCAACCTCTGCAGCAGCCCGAACCGCAGCCGAGCGAGGGAGTGCCGGAGGTGCTCAACTTCGGCGACATCCTCTCGCACGCCTTCCGATGGGGCTTTGGGCAGTACTGGCGTCTGTTGCTGATGTACCTGCTGTGGGTGGTGACCATTTGGATCCCGTACCTCAACGTGGGCACGACGATCGCCGTTTCGACCGGCGCACCCTTGCTTATGAGTCGGCGCCAGCGCATTGACCCGACCTTTATCTTTGACCGCTCCTACCGCCAGATTATGGGCGCGTGGATGGTATGCCTGGTGCTGCTGCTCCTGGGGGTGACCGTTGCGGCACTCTTCCTGGTGATTCCGGGAATTGTGCTGTCCATCGCCTGGTGCCTTGCGCCAATTCTGCTGCTGGAGCGGGGGGTATCTCCGACCGAAGCGCTTCGGCTCAGCGAGCAGGCAACGCATGGGGAGAAGTGGACCATCCTCTTCGGGCTTCTGGCGGTGTATCTGCTCTACGCTATCCCCGCCCTGCTCGTGTGGTGGATCTTGCAGCAGATTTTGCCTGAAGGTGCAGGGATTACCGACGTCATTGGGGTGCTCTACGCAATCCTGGCGTACGCTGGCTTGGGAGCGGTTGACGTCGCCGCAACAGGGTACATCTACGCCGTGCTGGCAAAGCGCGTGTGAGCTCACCGAAGTGCTGGAGAGGGCGTCCTGCGGCGCTTCTGCTGCGGGAAGGGTGCGTTTTTGCTAATTTTGCAAGCGACTTTGGAATCGTCTGCCCGAACAAACCCGTAAGTGAATGGGGCGAGCGCTGAGCGTTCTTTTCGTGTCGGCTGAGGTCTATCCGTTCGCCAAGACAGGGGGGTTGGCAGATGTCTCGTACGGGCTGGTGATGGCACTGCGGGAGCTGGGGGTGGATGTGCGCGTGATGCTGCCCAAGTACGGGTGTGTGAGCGAACGGAAGAACCACATTCACGAGATCAAGCGGCTGCGCGCAATCGAAATCCCCGTGGGCGAGCGCGTCGAGATTGCCACGATCAAATCCTCCACGCTGCAAAACCCCCGGACGCGCGCTCAAGTGTACGTGACGACGAACTACCCCTACTTCGACAACCGCAAGGGGCTCTACGCCGATCCGCACACCGGGGTGCCGTACGCGGACAACGATGAGCGCTTCATCTTCTTCTGCCGCTCCGTTGTGGAGATGTGCCACTTCCTGCGCTGGTTTCCCGACGTCATCCACTGCAACGATTGGCAGACGGGGCTGGTGCTGGCGTATGTGCGCACCCTCTACCCCCACGAATTCCGGAAGACGCGCCTGGTCTTCACCATCCACAACTGCGCCGAACAGGGCATCTTCCCGGAGGAGTCGCTGCCCAAGACTGGGCTTCCGGCGGAGGCTTACGAGCGCTTGCTCCATCGCGGGCAGGTGAACTTCCTCAAGGCAGCGCTGGAGTTCTCCGAGTGCGTTACCACCGTCAGCCCCACCTATGCCCGTGAGCTGCTCGGCGGAGAGGTCGAGTGCAACGGCATCGAGGAGGTGCTCCGCGAGCGGCATGCATCGAGCTTCGTCGGCATCCTCAATGGGGTGGACACCAACGTATGGAACCCGCGCACCGATAGCTACATCCCCTACCGCTACGGTGTGGAGGACCTGAGCCCGAAGCAGCGCAATAAACAAGCCCTGCTGCAGCGCTTTGAGCTGCGCTACGATCCGGCTGTTCCGGTCATTGGGATGATCACGCGGCTGCACCCGGTCAAGGGCATTGACCTCTTTCTGGAGGTGGCGCCGAAGCTGCTTTCGGAGGAGAACGTGCAGATAGTGTTCCTGGGCGATGGGCTGCCGGAGTACCGCACGGCGCTCCAGAAGCTGCACAAGCAGTTCCCACGCCGCTTTGGGCTTCACCTTGGCTTCGATGAAGCCCTGGCGCACCTCATCGAGGCGGGGGCGGATATGTTCCTGATGCCCTCGCGGCAGGAGCCCTGTGGGCAGAACCAAATGTACTCGATGCTCTACGGCACGGTCCCAATCGTGCGGGCAACGGGCGGATTGCGCGACACGGTGGAGGACTTCAACCCGGAGACGGGCACGGGCACCGGAATTGTCTTCCAGCCCTACACGGGCGAAGCACTCCTGGAGGCGATTCGGCGAGCGCTGGCGCTGTACCGGCAGCCGGAGCTATGGCTGCAGCTTGTGCGCAACGGGATGCAGAAGGAGTTCTCCTGGCGCGCCGCTGCCAGCCGGTACGTCGAGCTCTACCAAGCGCTGGTCAAGCGTAAAGAGCAATTGAGCGCCGTCCTGGAACGGCTGTAGAATGGATGAGACTCGGCTTCAGCGGCTGCAGGCGCTCCTGCAGCGCTACGAGCTGCCAGCGTGGCTGCTGTGCGATTTCCGCCACTCCAACCCGATTGCCTACCAGGTATTAGGGCTCGACCCCACGCTGCACTGTACGCGGCGCTGGGCAGTGCTCATCCCTGCACAGGGGCAGCCGGAGAAGCTGCTCCACCGCGTGGAGCCGCATGTGCTGCAGGATGTGCCGGCACGGGAGCGGCTCTACGCCACCTACGGAGAGTGGCAGCGGGTGCTGCACGAGTGGGTGCAGCGCTACCGGCGTCTGGCGCTGGAGTACTCCCCTCGGGGCGAATTGCCCACCATCTCCCTTGTGGACGGCGGCACAGTGGAGCTGCTGCGCTTCTTCGGGGCGGAGCTGCATTCATCGGCAGACCTGGTGCAGGAGCTCCTGGCGGTCCATTCGGAGCAGCAGCTGCGCCAGCTTGCGGAGACGGCGCAGCAGCTTCGGGTGCTGGTCTGGGAGGCGTTCGCCTGGATTGGAGAGCAGCTTCGCCGTGGGGAATCACCGCAGGAGTACGCTGTGCAGCAGCTCCTGCTGCAACGGCTGCGGCAGCAAGGGTTGGTGACCGACCATCCCCCCATCGTTGCGCGCACAGAGCGGGCAGCCAATCCGCACTACGCTCCCACAGCGCAGGATACGGCGCCGATTCGGCTGGGCGACCTGGTGCTCATTGACATCTGGGCAAAGCCCAACGCGCCCGATGCGCTCTACGCCGATATCACCTGGATGGCGTACGCCGGCGAAATTGCGCCGGATCGCTTTGCCGAGCCG
The DNA here is from genome assembly GCA_030550275.1 of Bacteroidota bacterium. Classification (GTDB taxonomy): domain Bacteria; phylum Bacteroidota; class Ignavibacteria; order Kapaibacteriales; family HRBIN21; genus HRBIN21. Next base: position 222,959 of record JAUQPR010000001.1, on the reverse strand, counting down.
TTTGCAAAGCTGTGCGCTGCACGCGATGCTGCAATCGAGCTCATCACCAGTGCAGTTGCCCGCCGAGAGCCTATCGCTGGCTACCAGGTGGACCGCCACGTGCGGCAACTGCTTGCCGCTGCCGGATATGCCAAGGAGTTCCTCCATCGCACAGGACACAGTTTGGGGACCGAAGTCCACGGCGCCGGCGCGAACTTGGACGATTACGAAACGCACGATACCCGACGTCTGCTGCCAGGAACAGCCGTGACAATCGAGCCCGGCATCTACCGGGCGGGCGAGTTCGGCATGCGCACGGAGGTGGATCTGCTGCTCTGGCACGATTGCGCGGAGGTGCACCCGCAGCCGCTGCAGCAGCGTCTTATCCCCTTGCTCGCGGAACATTGGCAGTAGTGTGATGCAACGCTGGTGGCGATACGCTCTGGTGGCACTGTACGCCGGGGCACTATGGGCGCAGCAGGAGCGCACAGCGCAGCTTCAGCGGGCGGCGGTGTTGGAGTCCGTAGGAGACTACGAAGGAGCCGCGCGCCTCTACCGCGAGCTATGCCAACGGATGTTGGATTCGGCATGTGTGCATGGGCTCAGCCGCAACCTCGTGAAGTTGGGGCGTGCTGCCGAGGCGTTGCCGGTGGTGGAGCAGTACGTGCAGCATTCGCCCAGCCCCCTGTTTACAGCGCTACTGGGCGAGCTGTACTGGCGAACCGGTAGGCGTGCTGAAGCACTTCGAGCCTGGCAGCAGGGGTTGCAGTCCAGACATCCGGATGCCTACCGGGCAGTTGCCCGCTCGCAGTACGAGCTGCAATTGGTCGAAGAGGCGCTCCAGACCTTACAGGAGGGGCGTTCGCGCTTGGGCAACGATACGCTCTTTGCCGATGAGCTCAGCGCGTGGGCAGTGCGTGTTGGCAAGCTTGAGCTGGGGGTGGAATCCACGCTCCAGTGGGGGCGGACCCATCGGGATTTCGCTGCGCTCCAAGCTCGGCTGCTGCTGTATTTGGCGTTCCCGGGTGCGGTGGAGCGCGTGCGCACGATTCTGCAGCGATGGAGCCGTCAGTACCGGAGCGACACCCTGGTGCAGTACGTGTGGGTGTGGTTCCTGGAGGAGCAGGGCGAGGATGCCCAAGCGCTGCAGGCGGTTCGGGAATTGGACCGCCGGCTTGGTGCCGGTGGAATGGAGCTGCTCGCCTTCGCCGAGCGCATGTATCGGGCAGAGCGCCTGGAGACGGCTCGGCAAGCCTACGAGGAGCTGCTCCAGATGGGCGAGCTGGCGCGCGAACTTCGCCTCAAAGCACTCTACGGCTACATCCAGACCTTGCAGCAGCTCCCGCAGCCAGGTGCAATGGACCCTGCGCTGCGGCGCCGCATTCAGCGGCTCTACCAGGAGCTGCTGGCGCAGTCGGAGCGCCTCCCCATCACTGCGGAGGTGCTCTACAGCTTTGCCCGCTTCCTCAACGACGTTGCCGGGGACGCTGTTGCCGCGCAATCGGCTCTGGAGCGCTTGATGCGGGACTTCCGGCACACCCCGTGGGCGATGGCAGCGATGGTCGAGCGCGCGAAAATGGCACTCCGGCAGGGTCAGATGGAGCAGGCGGAATCCCTGCTGCGTGCGGTCATCTGGCAGAGCGATTCCATCGCTCCCGATTGGGCGCTCTGGGCGCGCTACTGGCTGGCGGAGCTGGAGTTCTACCGCGGGCGGCTCGATAGCGCACAAGCGCACTACAGTGTGCTGGCGCTCCGTCCGGAGAGCCCCGTTGCCAACGATGCACTGCAGCGATTGCAGGTGTTTGAGCAAGCCCGAACGGTATCCGAGGAGCTGCTCAAGCGCCTTGGGCGCGCGGAGTTCTTTGCCTTCCAGCGCGAGTACGCTCGTGCTCAAGTGGAATTCCTCGCCGTTGCTGAGGCTGCTGGAGACCATCCGCTTGCGGAGTTTGCGCTCATCCGAGCCGCCGAAAGCGCCATCGCACACGGCAAACTCGAGGAGGCGCAGCAGATTGTGAACCGCTACCTGGCAAACTACGACGATGTGCTCTACGGTGACCGCGCGCTCCTGCTGTTGGGGCAGATTGCCGAGCAGCAGCAACGCTTTCCAGAGGCACTGCAGTTGTACCAGCAGCTCCTGCTGCGCTATCCTGGCTCGATCTACACGCGGCAGGTGCAGGAGCGGATTCAATCGCTGCGGCAGCGTCCCTCATAGGTGCTGGAGCACCAGCGTGCGGAAGTGGGCAGCATCCTCAGCGGCACCGCCTGCGGTGTTGTTGAAGTAGGCGTACACGCTCATCCCCTGCCGTAGCGCCGTACACACGCGCTCAACCCATGGCAGGAGCTCCTCTCGGGTGTAGCGGTGTGCAAAACCCCCGTGCAAGCCGTGAAAGCGGAGGTAGAGAAAGTCCGCCGTCGCCTGCAGGAACAGCGGATACCGCAGCGAGCTGCTCCAGACGGTAGCAATGCCGCGGCTGCGCAGGAGTTCCCACACCTCGGGGCGGTCCCAGGAGGGATGGCGGAATTCCACTGCGTAGCGAGAGCTTTCGGGCAAGAGGGCAAGGAACTGCTCGAGCACACCGGGGTGCCACGGGAGGTTTGGAGGGAGCTGCCACAGGATTGGTCCCAGCCGCTTGCCCAGGAGGGTGATGCGCTGGAGGAATTCGCGCACGAGCTCGTCGCAGTGCTGGAGGCGCTGCTCGTGGGTGATTTGGCGTGGGGCTTTGACAGCAAAGAGAAACCCCTCCTGCACATTTGCCGCCCAGCGCTGGAGCTGCTCCGGTCGGGGAAGCCGATAGAAGCTGCTGTTGAGCTCGACCGTCGCGAAGCGCTCGGCATAAAAAGGGAGCCACCGGCTTCTGGGCAGCTCCGGAGGATACCATGTGCCGCGCCACTCGCGGTAGCTCCACCCGCTGGTGCCAACCCATAGGGCAGGCGCGGAGGACACCGCCGTGCCGGATTACGGGGCTACACCGCCGGCTTCAATCGGCGTGCTGATGAGAATCTGCACCGTGCGGTTGTAGAAGCGCCCTTCGGGGAGGTCGTTCGTGTAGAGCGGGTCGTCCTCCCCAACGCCCCGTGCCGTCAAGCTCTGGTAGCGTCCTTTGGCATACTGCTCGATGGCGCGCGCGACGGTCCGTGCGCGATTTTCCGAGAGCGTCTTGTTGTGGTCGTAGAGTCCCACGACATCGGTATGCCCGACGACCTCGATGGTCGAGTTGGGGAAGACACGCGGGAAAACGTACTCCCGCAGGATGCGCTCATTGAGCGGTCCGGCATCGTAGCGGTCGAAGGGGAAGAGGATCAGGTTATAGCGCTCCAGCGTGCGGTCCGCTAGGCGTTCGATCTTCTTGCGCTCTGTGGATACCTGCATGACCGGAATCGTGATGGGATCGGAGGCGCACTCTTGCCCGTTTTTGCTGCGCACCACTAGGCGGGCAACATATGGGGTTTCATCGTCGGGATAGGTTCCGCGCTCGTTCGTCCAGTTCCACACGGTGGAGGGGGCTGTGGTGCCGATGTCGGTCAACGTTCGCCAGGAAGCCCCGCCGCGGGTGATCTCAATTCGCCGGCTGGCAACGAGGGCGTCTTCGATGCCGTTGCGCATCAGGAAGGTCATCTGCTCGGGGGAGGGGAAGCGCTTGGGATCGCGGCTGATAATGGGCTTGACGACCTCCCAATCGTTGCAGATGAGCTCAACGCGTCGGTTCTCCACGATGCCTTGTGGGTCGTTGAGATTGGAGGGGACTTGGGGTAGGTTGCGCACGGTGATCTTCATGCGCGATTCGCTGATGCCCCAGATGTCGCGCAAGTAGTTGAAGACCGCGCGCGCCCGCTCCAACGAGAGTCCGGGGCGCTTTTCGGCAGGCGTTTTGCTATCGTTGCAACCGACGATCTCCAGTGTTGCCCGCGGGTTCTTCCGCAGTCGGTAGCCGTAGATGTTGAGGATGTGGTAGTACTTTTCGAGTGTGCCGCCGGGGATCCTCTCATCGGAGAAGCCCTCGGTCTCCTCCGGCGAGCTGAACAGCACGTAGCGCTCTGGAATCTTTGCCGAGCCCTCGTCGAAGAAGACGTAGTGGAGCAACGGGAAGAGCTCGACCGAAGCCACCTCCTCCATGACCAGACCACGGAAGTTGGCAATGGAGGGATCCTCCTTGGCGCGACGCAGGACGTAATCGGCTGGCTCAATCTGAGCTTGGAGGACGGGGCGCTGCCCGAGCTTGAGCACAACTCGGATCTCCAAGCTCTTCTGGGCTTCCTCCTCGGAGCGGACCTCTTCGGGTTTCTCGACGCGGACCTTCTCCGTCACGCTTCCGTAGTTGGGGTTGAATGCGGTGATCTCCAAGTCGAACTCCTTGATGCCCGCGCTGGGGTCGCCGAAATCGGTAGCGCTGACGACGTACTGGAACTCCGTCCGTGCGGTGCCGCTACCGGAGACCGTGTCCTCGGTCACGCGCTTCGTGATGGGGTTCCGGATGGTGATCTTGGCGGGGATATCCGCACCTGTGCATTCGTCGATGACGCGCCCGACGATGTTGATGGCGCGGAAGAAGGTGGGCACGAACGCCATGAAGAGGTCGTAGTCGCCTTGGTAGCCGGGCAGATCGGTGCGCTTAGAGCTGAAGTAGAGCACATTGCCGGCAGCCGGAAGGGTCAGGAAGAGCTCATCCTCTTTGGTGTTGATCGGCGGACCGAGGTTCTGTGGCTTGCTCCAGCTTCCGTCAGGCAGACGCCGGCTCACGTAGAAATCCAAGCCGCCGAAGTTCGGTGTGTGCCCGTCGGAGGCGAAGAAGAGCGTTTGGTTATCGGCAGCGATGAACGGAGAGGCTTCCCGCCCGGGAGTGTTGAGCTCGCGGAGATTGACCGCAGGCTTCCATTCGCCTTTCTCGAAGTCGAAGTCGCTGTACCAGATGTCCAGGTTCCCCTCGCCGTGCGGACCGGGGCGATTGGAAACGAAGTAGAGCCGGCTCTTGTCCGGCGCGATGGAGGGTTGAGCATCCCAATAGGGGGAGTTCACGTTGGGACCAAGGTTGCGCGGACGTGCCCAGCGGTCGCCCTCGATTTCGGTGACGTAGATGTCGCAGCTTCCCAGTCCATCGGGGCGATTGCAGCCGGTGAAGAAGAGTGTGCGTCCGTCGGCGGCGATAGTGGCAACACCCTCATTGAAGCGAGTGTTGACGCCCAGGTCCCCCAGCTCGGTCGTGGTGTCAATGTTGAACGGCGGGGAGAAGATGGTGTCGAGCGGATCCTTCTTCTTCGTTGCCCAGAAGTCATGCGAGAACTTGCCATCGGGCAGGCGCTTGCTCCCGGGACGATTGGAGACGAAGTAAAGAGTTCGCCCATCGGCAGTGACGGTGGGAGCGTAGTCTACCCCGGGGGAGTTGACAACCGGTCCCAGGTTGATGATGCGGATGTACCGACTGCCCAAGATAGTCTCCTGCTGTTGGGGAGCTTGCTGCTGCGCTGCGGGGACGGGCTCGATGCGGAGGGCGTAGAGGTGCAGTTGCGGAGTGTCGTCGTTCTCAACCACGACCGGCTTCGGTACTTGTGAGCTGCGCTGCAGCGACTGTGCGGTAGAGTAAGCGATGGCAATTCCTACAACGCTCCACAGCACCATCCAGCGGTAGGCATGGTAACGCATCGGCTCGCTTCCCTGTGTTAGACACTTACGGATTGCCACAAATTTACAAGACCGCCACCTTACAGTGTTGCTCCAATGCCCGCGGTCAGCAGGAGCAGCGGAAGGCGGAGCGATGCCGGGCTCGGCAGAGGGCTTGAGAGCGGCAGCATTCCCAACGCACCGAGGCTCATCCACCATCCCGGTGCAATGAGAAACTCGGCGGTTGCCTGCCCCCAAAGGGCTCCAACAATACGGGCAGAAGCTGTACTGCGCTCCACCACACTGGTGCGACCCTGAGCAGTGGTGAGCGCAACGCTTTGCCCGTCCGGTAGTGTGAGGGCATCCTGCAGCAGCTCCTTTGTGTACTCCGCGTGTGGATTTAGGGCAAGCCCCAGGAGCGGTCCTGCCGTCAGCCCGAGCCACTCACTCGGATGCCAGCGCAGGAAGGGCATCCACAGGAGCTGTGGAATGCTGAGATTGGCGGAGTTGCGGAATTCCACCGGAAGCAGCACCGTGTCTGCCTGCACAGTGAACAGCACCCCTTCGCGCTCGCGGTAGGAGGAGCGCAAGCGCACCGAGAGAAATCCCACCCCGCTGCCCCAGAGCACGCTGCGGAGCAGTGGAGCGGCGTACGAGAGCCCCACAAACCAGGCGCTGCTCTGCCCGTATTCGAATGGGCGCGAACAGCTACTGGCGAAGCTTCCCCACTGGGTGCCTCCGCCGAACCCCACGGTGAGATTCAGCTCCGGGGGATATACGCGTCCGCCCGGAGCCAGCGGCGAGGGCTGCTCGGGAAGTCTGCGATCCTGCGCCAGGACGGCGCAGACAGCAATCACGCCCACGGCGCACAATCGTCCTATGAGCATGGCGGCAGAGCCAGATATGGTGCGACACCGCAATTTAGCGAAAACGCGAAAGGAGCAGTCTATGAATGCACCGGCGGTTTCTCCGGCACGGCGGATTGCCTGGGAGCTGCTGCTTCGGATTGAGCGCGACCGAGCATATGCTGACCGCCTCCTGGAGAGCACACTCCGTCGCCATCGGTTGGAGGAGCGGGAGCGAGCGCTGCTGACGGAGCTGCTCCATGGCGTCCTGCGCTGGAAGCGGCGATTGGAGTTCCTGCTGCAGCGGCTGCTGCAGAATGAATTGCGCTACTACCCGCTGCCGCTGCGGGTGGCGCTTGCCATGGGGGTCTATCAGCTCCTGTTTCTGGAGCGGATTCCGCCGTACGCGGTTGTGCATCAGATGGTCGAGCTGGTCAAACCGTTGGGGACGGGGGCAGCCAGGTTGGTCAACGCCGTGCTGCGGCAGGCGCTCCGGGAGTACGCGGGCAAGGAGTTGCAACCGGAGGCGCTGGGCGCGGATATCGCCACATGGTACTCCTATCCGGATTGGATCGCGCGGCGCTGGTGCAGGCGCTTCGGATGCGAGGAAGCTATTGCCCTGATGCAGGCGCAGAACCAGCGACCGCCCACAACACTTCGGGTCAACCCGCAGCGGAGCTCGCCGGAGGAGTTGCTCCGCTGGCTGACAGCCAAAGGGGCAACGGCGGGGATTTCGCCGTACTGCGCACAGTGCATCGTTGCAGAGCAGTTGCTCCATGAGCAGCTCCAGGAGGTGCTGCAGCGCGGGTGGGCAAGCGTTCAGGATGTCAGTGCCGTGCTCATCGTGCAGCTTGCCGATGTACAGCCGGGCATGCGCGTCATTGATTTGTGTGCTGCGCCGGGCGGCAAAAGCTGTGCTCTTGCCGAGCGGCTGGGCGGCGAAGGGGTCCTGGAGGTCGTGGATGTCCATCCCGGGCGGCTGCGCTTGGTCGAGCAGGAGGCGCGCCGATTGGGCGTGGCGGCGCCCATGCGCTTCCACGTTGCCGATGCGCGGACGGTGTCGCTTGCCCCGGCGGACTGTGTGCTGGCGGATGTGCCCTGTTCGGGGCTGGGTACTATCGCTAAAAAGCCCGATATCAAGTGGCATCGCCGTGAAGAGGACATCTCCGCACTGGTGCAGCTCCAGTGGGAGATTCTGCAGAACGCCGCTCGCCTGGTGCGCCCCGGAGGTGTGCTGCTCTACAGCACCTGCACGATCGAGCCGGAGGAGAACGAGCAACAGGTGGAGCGCTTCCTGCGGGAGCATCCGGAATTTACCGTAGAGCCGGCAACGCAGTGGCTTCCCGAGGTGGTCTGCCGCGATGGGATGCTGCAGACCCTGCCGCATCGGCATGCACACTGCGATGGAGCGTTTGCGGTGCGGTTGCGCCGGCAGTAGCGCGTTGGTTGCCTGCAGCGGCTTTTCCCTATTTTTGAAGCCATGGCACGGTTGCGGATTGGAGTTTTCGATTCCGGAGTGGGAGGGCTGACCGTCGTGCGCCAGCTTCTGCGGCTGGGTGCGGAGATTGTCTACCTTGCCGATACCGCGCGGGTCCCCTACGGGAATCGGGCGACGCAGACGGTGCGCCGCTACGCTTTCGAGTGCGTCAGCTACTTGGTGCGGCAGGGTGTGGACCTGCTTGTCGTTGCGTGCAATACGGTCTCGGCGGTTGCATTGGACGCTGTGCGTGAAGCTGCGGGCGAGCTCCCTGTTGCCGAGGTCGTCACCCCAGCGGTGGCTGCGGCGCTGGAGCAGACGCAGACGGGACATATCGGGGTCATCGGTACGCGGGCGACCATTGGCAGCGGTGTGTACGAGCGCTTGCTCAAGGAGCGGGGAGCACGGCGGGTATCCTCGCAGGCATGTCCGCTCTTTGTGCCGCTGGTGGAGGAGGGGTGGTGCGAGCATCCGGTGACGGAGCTAGTGGCGCGCGAGTACCTTCAACCGCTGCACGGGGTGGATACGCTCATTTTGGGCTGCACACACTACCCGCTGCTGCTGCCCGTGCTTGCCCGAGTGCTTCCGGAGACACGGTTTGTGGATTCTGGAGTGGCATTGGTGCACTGGCTACAACGCCACGGCTGGGTTGCGGCAGATGGTGCGCGGGCGAGTACGCTGGAGCTCCTGTTGACCGATGCCCCAACGCCGGCGCTGGAGCAGATGCTGCAGGCGTTGCGCTTGGGCTCTGTAGCCGTCCAACAGGTGCGCATTGCCGAGCATGTCCTCCCTGTTGGTGCATGAGCTGGAGCAACAGCTTCGGCAGCTCGAAACGCAGCTTGCCGAGAGCTTCATGCAGACCGTGGAGCTGCTCAGTACCCTGGTTGCGGCGGTGGAGCGCTTCTACGAAGGGAGCCATTGCCGCTTCATCGGATACAAAGCCGCAGAGGTTGCCCGCCGGCTGGGGTTGAGCGAGGTCGAGGTGTTCGAGATCCAGGTGGCGGGACTCCTGCACGATATTGGCAAGATTGGCTATCCCGACGCGCTGCTGCAGAAGTTCCCCACGGAGATGACCGCCGAGGAGCGGCATCTCTACGAGCGCCATCCGGAGCTGGGGTGGCACATCTTGCGTAAGCATTCCGGCTTGCAGACTGTTGCCGAGATCGTCTTGCAGCACCACGAGCGGTTGGATGGCTCCGGATTCCCGCGCCACTTGCGCGGACGGCAGATCCACATAGGGGCGGCAATCATCGCAGTGGTGGACGTCTTCCATAACGCCTTGTACCGACGGCGGCGCGAGGCACGCTATCGCCATGCGGCGCCAACGGCGCCGGTCCCTTCGCCGGAGGAGCAGCAGCGCTACATCCAGGTGTTGCGGCACTTGGAGGAGAAAGCCGGCAGTGTGTACCATCCGGCGGTGGTGCGCACCTTTATCGAGCTCGTCGAGGAGGAGCGGCGCGCGCTGGGGCAACGCCTCCTGCAGGCGGTTGCGGTCAATCAGCTGCGCGAGGGGATGGTGGTGGCGGAGAACTACTACACCCCGTACGGCTTGCTGGTCATTGCGCAAGGGGAGCGGTTGACCAGCGCGATGCTGCCCGTCCTGGTCCGCTTTGCGGAGTTGGGCGAGATTCCGCACAAACTGCTGGTGTGGGTGTAGATGCTGGCGTATATTGCCCGCAGAGGGGCGGCAGCGCTCGGAGTGCTCTTCGGGGTTGCGACGGTCACCTTCGTGCTGAACTTCGTACTGCCGGGGGACCCAGCACGCTTGCTGGCAGGGCAGCGGGCGGATGCAGAGACCATTGCAGCGATTCGGCAGCAGCTGGGGCTGGACCAGCCACTGCCCGTGCAATACGTGCGTTTCCTGGGGCGGTTGCTACAGGGGGACTTGGGACGCTCGTATGTGACGAACCGCCCGGTGCTGGAGATCATCCTGGAGCGCTTCCCTGCAACGGCGCTCCTGACGGTGAGCTCGATGCTCCTGGCAACGGTGCTGGGAGTGCTCCTGGGCGTGCTTGCTGCCGTGCGACCGAATTCGTGGCTGGATACGCTGCTGATGTTGCTGGCGCTGGTGGGGATCTCTGTGCCCTCCTTTGTTGCTGGCTTGCTGGTGCTGCTGCTCTTTGGAGTGGTCCTGGGCTGGTTCCCGATCGCAGGCTACATTGACCAGGGCTGGGAGTACCTGGTGCTGCCGATGTTGACCTTGGCGCTCCGCCCGATGTCCATCATTGCCCGCATGACGCGCAGCAGCATGCTGGAGGTGCTGGGGCAGGAGTATATCCGCACGGCGCTGGCAAAGGGAGTGCCCACGGGGAGAGTCCTGCTGCGCCATGCGCTGCGAAATGCGCTCAATCCGGTCGTGACAACGGTGAGCGCCTGGTTTGCCGGGCTGCTGGCGGGTGCCTTCTTCGTGGAGTACATCTTCAACTGGCCCGGCATCGGCAGCGTGGCGATTGCAGCAATTGAGAAGCTGGATTACCCGCTCATCCAGGGGACGGTGCTCTTTGCGGCGGTGGTCTTCGTGGTGGTCAACGCAATTGTGGACGTGCTCTATGCGGTCGTGGATCCGCGAGTCCAGCTCCGCTGACGCAGTTACGGTTCGGGGCTTCTGGCGGCGCTTCTGGCGCCATCCCAGTGGGGTGCTCGGGGCAGTGATTGTGCTCCTGCTGGTGGGGGCTGCAATTGGAGCGGAGTGGCTGGCGCCGATGGACCCCACGGTGCAGGTGCTCGAATACGCGCTGCGTGCGCCGATGTTCCGCGGCAACGTGGTGTATGTGCACAATCCAGCTCGCCCCGATCAGCCGCGCATTGTGCCGGTGCAGTCCATGGTCTGGCAAGGGGATACACTGGTGTGCGTAGAGGAATCCGGACGCACGCTGCGCCTCCGGCGCGAGGAGCTTGCTGGGCGGGATTCAACCCAGTGGCATGCCCGACCGCTCTATGTGCTGGGGACCGACCGATACGGGCGGGATGTGCTCAGCCGCTTGCTCTACGGGGCACGCGTGAGCTTGCTCGTTGGGGTGTTGGCGCAAGGGATTGCGCTGGTGGTTGGGGTTGTGCTGGGAGCCGTGGCGGGCTACCTTCGGGGATGGGTGGATGCGGTGGTGATGTGGCTCATCAACGTGGTGTGGGCATATCCGACGCTGCTGTTGGCGATTGCCTTTTCGGTCGTCATCGGACAGGGGCTGGAGCAGGCTGCCCTTGCAATCGGGATCTCCAGTTGGGTCGAGATCGCGCGCATCGTGCGTGGGGAGTTTCTGGCATTGCGCGAGCGGGAGTACATCTGGGCAGCGCGTGCGCTGGGGTTTGGTCCGGCGCGCATTATCCTGCGCCATCTGCTGCCCAATGTCGTTGGCTCCTTGACGGTTATTGCGACAGCAGGGCTGGCAACAGCGGTGATGGCGGAGGCGGGGTTGAGCTTCCTGGGCTTGGGCGTGCAACCGCCGATGCCGTCGTGGGGGCAGATGGTGCGCGATGGCTACGGCTATATCGTCACGGGAACGGCGTGGGGATTGGCTGTCTACCCCAGTTTGGCGATTGCGCTGGCGGTGCTGGGATTCAACCTGCTGGGGGATGCCCTGCGGGACCTACTGGACCCACGGCTGCGGGTGTAGCTATGACGGAAGCGCCTCATCGGACGGTGCTGATTATTGATGACGATCCGACCTTCCGCCGCATCTGGCGCCATGTTGGCGAACAGCTCTCGCTGCGGGTTGTGGAAGCAGCAGCCCCAGAACAGGCGTGGGAGCTTGTGCAGCGGGAGCCGCCCGACGTCATCGTGCTGGATGTGCTCTTTCCGGAGGGGTCGGCGTTGGAGTTCCTGCGCCAGTTGCGCCAGGAGGAGAGGCTACGGAACTGCCCCGTCCTGGTGTGCTCTGCAGTTGCCGAGCGGGAAGCCGTGCTCCAGCTTGCACGCGAGGGGATACAGGGCTGGCTCATCAAGCCCTTCTCCATCTCGGAGGCGCAGCAACGTCTCTTGCGTTTGCTCGGTGCGCACGAGAGCGATTCTGCCCAACAGATGCAGCCGACACCGCAGCCATGATGCTGGAGCACTGGGAACAGCTCCTGAGCCAGGGAACGCTTCCGCCGGTGCTGCTCTTCTTCGGAGAGGAGCAGTTCCTGCTGCAGGAGGCGTACCAGCTCCTCCTCCAGCGGCTGCGGCGGGAGGACCCAACGGGCATGAACGTGGATGTGCTCTCCGGAGCGGAGGTGTCCCCGCGTGAAGTGGTCGAGCGGGCGCGCATCTACCCGGTGTTTGCCGAACGGCGTGCTGTCGTGGTTCGCGATGCAGAACGGCTGTTGGGGCAAGGGGGCACACAGCAGGAGGTGCTGCTGAGCTACCTGCAAGAACCGGTGCAGACGACGGTATTGGCGTTCTTCTCCTCGGCGGCACCGGAGGCATTGCGCGGAATTAGCCGCTCCGTACGCAATCCGCGCCAGCAAACCAAGGCAAAGAGCGCTTCCGAGCGTGCACCGCGCGCCTGGCGGCTCCTGCTGCAGCAGCACGCCTGGGTGGAGTTCCCCAAGCTCTACGAACGCGAAGTGGTCAATTGGGTGGCGCAGCGAACGCGGCGCTATGGGTTCGAGCTTGCCCCGCCGGCGCTGGAGCTGCTGTTGGCAACGGTGGGGACGGAGCTGTTTGAGCTGGACAACGAGCTGCGCAAGCTGGCGCTGTTTGCCCAGGCGGCGCAACTCCAGGTGCTCGATGCTGAACACATCGCCCCGCTGCTGGGTGCATCGCGTGCGTACACGGTCTTTGAGCTGCAGCAGGCAGTGGGTCTGGGGCAGCGGGAGGAGGCGCTGCGCATTGCCCAGTATCTGCAGCAGGTGGAGCGGCAGGAAGCCGGTGTACTGGCAGTGTTGACGCGCTACTTCCTGCTGCTGTGGAAGGTGGCGGAGCTGGACCTCTCGGCTCCGGCGGAATCCCTTGCCCGCGCGCTGGGGGTTCACCCCTTCTTTGTGTCCGAGTACGTCGCAGCATTCCGGCGCTTCGGCGTTGCCGGGGTTGAGCGGGCACTGCTGGCTCTGTTCCAAGCGGAGCGGGCGCTCAAGACCGGGGAGTTGGCGCCGGAGGTTGCGCTCACGCAGGCAATTGTGCAGATTCTGGAGGGTGCCACAGCACACAGCGACCGTTGATGCGTTACAGCCGTGCCTTTATCCCTACGCTCCGGCAACTGCCCGCTGATGCACAAGCGGTCTCGCACCAGCTCATGCTCCGGGCGGGGTTGATCCGGCAGCTTGCCGCGGGTGTGTATAGCTTCCTGCCCCTGGGATGGCGCGTGATGCAGAAGGTCATGCGCATCATCCGCGAGGAGATGGACCGCATCGGGGCGCAGGAGTTCCATTTCCCTGCGCTCAACCCTGCCGAGATCTGGCAGCAGACCGGTCGAATCCAAACCATGGGCGATGTGCTCTTCCACATCAAGAACCGCGAGGGCTTGGTGCTGGCGCCCACGCACGAGGAGGTGGTCGCCTTCCATGCGCGGCAGCACATCCGCTCCTACCGGGAGCTGCCGCAGATTTGGTACCAGATCCAGCCCAAGTTCCGCAACGAACCGCGCCCACGCTTTGGCGTGCTGCGTGGACGGCAGTTTACGATGAAGGACTCCTACTCGCTCGATGCCGATTGGGAGGGGCTGGACCGCAGCTACGAGCTGCACGCGCAGGCGTACCGGCGCATCTTTACGCGCTGTGGACTGCGCTTCTTTGTCGTGGGCGCTTCCAGTGGTGCAATGGGGGGAAGCGCCTCGCAGGAGTTCATGGTGGAATCGCCGGCAGGCGAGGATACCTGCGCCCGGTGCTCCCGATGCGGCTACGCAGCCAATGTGGAGATTGCTCGCTCAGCCGTAGAACCTACGGCGCGGCTGCCGGAGAGCGCCCCGCTGGAGCGCTTTGCAACACCTGGGGTTCGCACCATTGACGACCTCATCACGCAGCATGGCATCCCGGAGGAGCGCTGCGCAAAGGCGCTCGTCTACATCGCCGATGGGGAGCCGGTTCTGGTGCTGCTGCGCGGCAACGATGAGCTCAACGAAGCTAAGCTGCAAGCCGTGCTGGGGGCAGCTGCGCTGCGTCCGGCAACGCCGGAGGAGCTGCGCCAGTATACTGGGGCTTCGGCGGGGTCCATCGGTCCAATTGGGCTCCCCACGCCGATGCGCATCATTGCCGATGAGCGGCTGCGCGATGCCAATGAGCTGGTCAGCGGCGCCAACGCCGATGGCTACCACTACCGGCACATTGACCTGCGTCGGGATTGCCGCATAGACCTCTACGCCGATGTCCGCACGGTGCAGCCCGGGGAGCCGTGCCCGGAGTGCGGTGCGGCGCTGGAGGTGGTGCGTGCAATCGAGGTGGGGCACATCTTTAAGCTGGGGACGAAGTACTCGGAAGCCCTGGGCGCGCGCTTTCTGGATGAGCGCGGGCACGAACGCCCCATTGTCATGGGCAGCTACGGCATCGGCGTCGAGCGTATCATCGCTGCCTTCATCGAGCAGAACCACGACGAACACGGCATCTGCTGGATTCCCGCCATCGCGCCCTACCACGTCCACCTGCTTGCCTTGGGGATTGAGCGCTCGGATGCCGTTCGCCAGCACTCCGATGAGCTCTACTCCAGCCTCTGGGCAGCAGGCGTGGAGGTGCTCTACGATGACCGGGAGGAGAGCGCCGGGGTCAAGTTCAACGATGCCGACCTGTTGGGATTGCCGTTGCAGCTCATCGTGAGCGCGCGCGGGCTGGAAGCCGGCACCGTCGAGCTCAAAGAGCGGCGCAGTGGGCGACGCCATCACGTGGCGCTCGCCGAGGCGGTTGACAAGGTTGCGGAACTGCTGCGGGCACTGCAGGAGGAGCCATGGACGCAGCCGGCACACTGAGCCCACCGGTGGCGGATCTGCACCTGCATACGCGCTGCTCCGATGGGGCGCTCTCTCCGGAGGAGCTGCTGCAGAAGGCTGCCCAACGGGGGCTGTGCTGCATTGCCTTCACAGACCACGATACGGTCGAGGGGTACGAAGCCGCCAGCGCACTGGCTCGGCAATTGGGCATTGAGTTGGTGAGCGGCATCGAGGTGAGCTGCTACGAAGCCGGGCGCGAGCTTCATGTCCTGGGATATGGCATTGACGTTGCCCATCGGCGGGTGCGGGAGCATATGGAGCGGGCACGCGAGCGCCGGTGGCGTCGGCTGGAGCGCATGGTCCAGCGCTGCCGCCGGCTTGGACTCATGGTGACGCTGGAGGAGGCAACCGAAGAAGCCCCTGGAGCAGTCGTTGGACGCCCACATTTGGCGGCAGCGCTTCTCCGGCGTGGATACTGCCAAAGCCTTGCGGAAGCCTTTGCGCGCTACCTGGAGCCGGGGCGCCCGGCGTACGAGCCGCCGGAGGAGTTCCCAGTTGTGCGGGCGCTGGAGCTTATCCATGCCACCGGTGGGGTGGCAATTCTGGCGCATCCTGGTCGCGCCTTCCAGAACCCGCGATTGCTGCTGGAGCTGCTCCGCCGTGGCTTCGATGGCGTTGAGGTCTACCATCCGCAGCATGGCAGCGTGCTGCGCTCCTACTATGGGCTGCTTGCCCGGCAGCACCGATGGCTCGTCAGCGGAGGGTCGGATTACCATGGCACACGCCCTTACGATGAGTGGAACTTCGGGCGCTTTGGGATCTCGGCGCAGGAGCTGGAGCGCTTCTGCGAGCGCTTGGCTATGCTGGGGCGCCGTTGCGGCAATCCAGCTCTGGGCGCAACCGGTTGAGCTCGAGCGCTTCGGCAAGGCACTGCAGGAGCAGTGGGAAGCCGGGATGCTGCGTTCGGCGCTGCTCCTGTTGCCGGTGACGATGGCGATGGACCGGGTCATTGCCGCTGCCCTTCCGCAGCCTTCGGGAGTGGGGAAGCTGCTCTCTCAGAGCGTGCGCATGTATGGGGAGCGGTGGACCCCAGCGGTGCTTGCAGCGGTGCTGTACGCGGGTGGATGGGTTGCACAGCAGGAGCGGTGGCAACGTGCCGGAGTTGCTGTCGCCGGAGCGGCGGGAGCAAGCGCAGCAGTGGTCGTTGCGCTCAAGGTGGCGCTGGGACGATGGCGCCCCGACCATGCTCCCGATGCGATGCACTGGAGCCCTCCGGCATGGGAGGACGCACAGCAGAGCTTCCCTTCAGGGCATACGGCAATTGCGTTTGCGATTTCGGCTGCGTTGGACCGCACACTGGAGCTCCCGCCAGCATGGACAGCGGTGCTGTACGGTGCGGCGGTGATGACTGGGCTTTCGCGCGTGTACGATGGGCGGCACTGGCTCTCCGACGTGCTCGCAGCAGCAGCCATTGGGTATAGCTTCGGGCAGGCGGTGGGGAGCGCGCTGCATCGGGAACTTCCGCCCTCTGGCGCACTGCAGTGGGAGGTCCTCCCCGGAAGGGCTTCCGTGCGGCTGGCGTTAGGGCGCTGAGCTCAGCAGCGAATCCACCCCTCCCACGGGCAGGAGATGGAGCTGGGGAAGCCGCTCTGAGGCGGCTCGGCGGCGATACTCCAGCAGCAGTTGGCGTGGTGGGTCCTGCAACCCCTCATCGGCTTGGTCGAAGGTTCCCCAGTGGATGGGAAGCAGGTGGCGCGCTCCGAGCTGGACGGCGGCGCGGAGCGCTTCGGCTGGGTCTACGTGGACCTCGCGCATGAACCATCGCGGCTCGTATGCCCCGATGGGCATCAGGCAGAGTAGCGGAGCCCCAAGGCGGGTCCGGATGAGCTCAAAGTGCACTCCAAAGCCGGTGTCGCCGGCAAAGTAGATGCGGAGGGCGTCGTCGCCGTGCGTATGCACGTACCAGCTTGCCCAGAGGGTGCGGTTGCGGTCGGTCAGCCCCCGTCCGGAGAAGTGGCGAGCCGGGGTACAGTGGATCCGCAGCCCAGCGTAGTCAACGTACTCCCACCAGTCCAGCTCCACGACGCGGCGGATGCCCCAGGTGCGCAGCCGCTTGCCGACCCCCAGGGGCACAAGGAAGAGCGGGTCAAACCGGCGGGCGAGGAACTCCACCGATGCACGGTCCAGGTGGTCGTAGTGGTCGTGCGAGAGCAGCACAATATCAATGTGGGGGAGCGAGTCCGGCGCAAGCGGTACAGGGACCTGGCGCAGTGGACCGGCGAAGGAGACCGGACTTGCCCGCTGGCTGAAGATGGGGTCGGTCAACAGCGTCGCCGTTGGAAGCTGGAGCAGCACGGTGCTATGCCCCAGCCATGCAAAGCGTAGCCCTGGCGAGGGTTCGCGGAGGCGATGTGGCGAGAGCGGCTCAAACGGGGTTGGGGGATGCTGGCGCTGTGGGGAGAGCAGCTTTCGAGCAATCCAGCGCACACTGCGCCAGAAGGGGCGCTCCAGCGGAGGCTCCAGGTTGGCGAATCTCCCCTCTCGATGGTGTTCGCGGGTGTACCAGGGATGGCGTGCGACCGTCGGGAGCGCAGGAGCGGGCACCGCCTCCGAAGAGCTGCACCGCAGGAGGGCAGCCGCGGCAAGCCCGGGGAGCAGTAGTACCGCGTACGGAAACAGCATGTGCTCAATCCATGAAGAGGTAGGGGCGCCAGCTCTCTTCGAACTTCCCCACGAACTGCTTGAGGAAGAGGATGGGGTGGGGGCGCCGCGGTGGGCGGAGCAGGCGCATTCCAGCCTCCTCCGGGGTGCGGTCGCCTTTGAGGTTGTTGCACCGGATGCAGGCGCAGACGAGATTCTCCCAACTGTCGGTGCCTCCGCGGGAGCGCGGCAGGACGTGGTCAATGGTCAACGGGACATCCGTTGCCCCGCAGTATTGGCACTGGAAGCCGTCGCGCCGCATGATGTTGCGCCGCGTCAGCTCAATGTGCTGGTACGGCACGCGAATGGAGGAGAGCAATCGAATGACACTCGGCACCGGATAGGCTGCCGAGACGCTGTGGAGCAGCATCTCCGTGCGCGCCTCTACAAGCTCGGCTTTTGCCAGCACCAGCAGCACCACGGCTTTCTTGACCGTGCAGATGCTCACGGGCTCATATCCTCGGTTCAGCACCAGCACCCGCTTGTTGAGCGGATTGCCGTGCGCCGGTGCCGTATGCGGCATTCCGTTGCGAACACCTATGGGCTGAAAGTGCGCCGCGAAGGGAGCGCCTCTTGAGCGGTTGGACAGGTTCCAACGCACCGCAAATTACACAGTCTTGCTAATTTGCGTCCCCGACGCAGTCGACCAAGCCCCATGCACCGACGAGTTCGAGCCTACTTGGCGTTGGAAAACGGAGCCGTCTTTGCCGGATATGCCATCGGAGCTGTGGAGCGGGAGGCTGCCGGAGAGGTGGTTTTCAACACCGCGATGAGCGGGTACGAGGAGATCCTGACCGATCCAAGCTACCGCGGGCAGATTGTCACCTTCACCTACCCGCACATCGGCAACTACGGCATCACCTTGGAGGACGGCGAGTCGGAGCGGGTGCAGGTTGAAGGAATCGTCGTGCACGAGTGCTCGCCGGTCTATTCGAACTGGCGGGCGAAGCTGAGCCTACAGGAGTACCTGCAGCGGGAGGGGGTAGTGGGGATCGAAGGGGTGGACACGCGCATGCTGGTACGGATGATTCGGGAGTATGGGGCGCTCCGCGGGGTGATCTCGGCAACGGCGTCGCCGGAGGAGTTAGTCGAGCGTGCCCGTTCGCTGCCGCCGATGGAGGGGCAGGATTTGACCGATCGCGTAGGGTGCCGCGCCCCGTACTGGTGGACGGATGAGGGATTGGAGACGGGAGCGCTGATTGCGGTGGTGGATTTCGGTGTTAAGCGCAACATTTTGCGGAATTTGGCGCGGCGCGGCTGCCGAGTGCGTGTGTTCCCAGCGCGGGTGGAGCTGCACGAGCTGCTCGCGTGCGCGCCCGATGGGATCGTGCTCTCAAATGGTCCGGGGGACCCGGCCGCAATCACCTACGCGCTGCCACTGGTTCGGGAGCTGGTGGCGCGGGGATATCCGATTCTGGGGATCTGCCTGGGGCATCAGCTCCTGGGGCTTGCCCTTGGGGCGCGGACCTACAAGCTCAAGTTCGGGCACCATGGAGCCAACCATCCGGTGTTGAACCTGCACACGGGTGTGGTGGAGATTACGTCGCAGAACCATGGCTTTGCGGTGGACCCGGACACTCTGCCGCCGGAGCTGGAGGTGACGCACATCAATCTCAATGACGGCACGCTGGAGGGGATGCAGCATCGGAGTCTACCGGTGATGTCGGTGCAGTACCATCCCGAAGCGGCGCCGGGACCGCACGATGCCACGTACATCTTCGATGAATTCCTGCGGCTTGTCCGGGTTGCGCGCGCGGAGGTAGCCTGAGTTTGCCTGCAGGCAGCAGCAAAGTTTCTATATTTGCAAGCTGCCGGGCAGGTACCGAAGCGGTCAAACGGGGCAGACTGTAAATCTGCTGGCGGAACGCCTTCGGAGGTTCGAATCCTCCCCTGCCCACGCGGGAATAGCTCAGTTGGTAGAGCATCGGCTTCCCAAGCCGAGGGTCGCGGGTTCGAGTCCCGTTTCCCGCTCTGAGCGCGGGAGTAGCTCAGTTGGTAGAGCGCGAGCCTTCCAAGCTCGGGGTCGCGGGTTCGAGTCCCGTCTCCCGCTCTGAGTGCGGGAGTAGCTCAGTTGGTAGAGCATCGGCTTCCCAAGCCGAGGGTCGCGGGTTCGAGTCCCGTCTCCCGCTCTCCATCGGGCTGATGTAGCTCAGTGGTAGAGCACGTCCTTGGTAAGGACGGGGTCGCCGGTTCAAATCCGGCCATCAGCTCACGGGTGTAGCTCAAGTGGTAGAGCAGCGGTCTCCAAAACCGCAGGTTGGGGGTTCGAGTCCCTCCACCCGTGCAGCAACGTGTGGCGAGCAGTAGGAACCAAGGCAATGATAGCCAAGATCAAGGCGTTCGGTCAGGAGGTCGTCCGGGAGATGCAGAAGGTGTCCTGGCCGACGCGCGAGCAGTTGCGCGAGTCCAGCATCGTCGTTGCTGTTGCGTGCCTGCTCATGGCAGGATTTGCCTGGATTGTGGATACGCTGGTGACAGCGATTCTGCGGTTCATCTTCTGATACCCCCGATGGTCTCCCCCGAGCGTAGCACCGAGCAGAGCCCCGTGCAGTTTCGCTGGTATGCCCTCTACACTGCCAGCGGGCAGGAGAACCGGGTCAAGCAGCGGCTGGAGCATGAGTTGAAGCTCCATGGCATGAGCGACCGAGTGCGCACGATTCTGGTGCCGGAGGAGACCGTCTTCGAGATCCGCAGCGGCAAGCGGCGCACCCGAAAGCGGAGCTTCCTTCCGGGCTACATCCTCATCGAAGCCGCGATGGACCGCAAGCTCCAGCAGCTCATCGAGGGGATTACCGGCGTAGTGGGGTTTGCCGGCACCCGAACGCAGCCGGTCCCACTGCGTCCGGAGGAGGTGGAGCGCATCCTGGCACGGCTTGAGGAGCGCAAGCATACGGCAACGATCGAGACTCAGTTTAGCGTGGGCGATCCGGTCCGCATCATCGAGGGTCCCTTTGCCAATTTCGTCGGTGTGGTCAAGGAGGTCAATCTCGAGCGGCAGAAGCTCAAGGTCGAGGTTGGTATCCTGGGGCGGAAAACGCCAGTGGAGCTGGATATCGGACAGGTGGAGTTGGCGGTGCAGAGTGGGAGCTCGTAACACTCAAGCGCAGAGATGATTCGTCACAAGGCGATTGCAGCGACAGGGTAGGGCGATGGCACGGAAGGTCGTCGGTACGTTCAAGCTGCTGCTCAAAGCGGGCGAGGCAACGATGGCGCCACCGGTGGGACCTGCCTTTGGTCAGCGCGGGCTCAACGGAATGGAGTTCGTCAAGCAGTTCAACGCCCGCACCGCCAAGATGGCGGGCATGCTCGTGCCAGTGGTGGTGACCTACTACTCGGACAAGAGCTTCACCTTTGTGGTCAAATCCCCGCCAGCCTCGGTGCTGCTGATGAAGGCAGCTGGCATCGAGAAGGGCTCCTCTGAGCCCAATCGGGTCAAGGTCGGCAAGGTCACGCGAGCGCAGTTGGAGGAGATTGCCCGCCAGAAGATGGCGGACCTCAACTGCGATAGCCTGGAGAGCGCCGTCCGCATGCTGGAGGGCACTGCCCGCAGCATGGGCATTGTGGTGGAAGGGTGACCCCATCAGGGCAAGCGCAATGGCGAAAAAGCGGAGCAAACGGTATCGAGCGGCGGTGGAGACGCTCAAGCAATTGCTGCAGACGGAGGGACCAGTGCCGTTGGAGAAAGCGGTCGAGGCGCTCAAGCAGGTTGCCACGGCGAAGTTCGATGAGACAATTGAGCTCGCCGTACGGCTGGGAGTGGACCCACGCAAAGCCGACCAGATGGTGCGCGGGAGCGTTGTCCTGCCGCATGGGACGGGGAAGCCGGTGCGCGTGTTGGTCTTTGCAAAGCCCCCCAAGGACCAGGAAGCCCTGCAAGCCGGTGCCGATTACGCCGGGCTGCAGGAGTACATCGAGAAGATCCAAAACGGGTGGCTGGAGTTCGACGTTGCCATCGCAACCCCCGATGTCATGGGGGAGGTGGGGAAGCTGGGGCGCATCTTGGGACCCCGTGGGTTGATGCCCAACCCGAAGAGTGGAACGGTGACCTTCGACGTTGCAACGGCGGTGCGGGAAGCCAAAGCCGGACGGGTGGAGTACCGCGTGGATAAGGGTGGCAACGTCCACGTTGCTGTGGGGAAGGCATCCTTCCCTGTGGAGAAGCTTGTAGAAAACGTTCGCGCTGTTGTGGAAAGTTTGCTGCGTGCCAAGCCGCCGGCAGCGCGTGGGAAGTACATCCGTGGGGTGTACTTGACTTCGACGATGGGACCCAGCATCCCCATCAGCGAATCCTCGTTGGTGCGGGCACGTGAGTAGCACGCGCGTGAGCCTTGAGAGCGGAGGAAACGATGCTGACACGGCAGCGGAAAGTGGAGATCGTTGAGCAACTGCAGCAGAAGCTGCAGCGTGCGCGCGGAATCTACCTTGTAGACTTTGTCGGAATGACTGTGGCAGACTCCCGCGAGCTGCGCAAGGAGCTCTACCCGAAGGGGCTGGAGTACCGCGTTGCCAAGAACACGCTCATTCGGCGTGCGCTGCAGTCCATCGGTGATCACACGGAGCTGGAGCCCTACCTCAACGGGCAGACCGGGCTGGTGCTGAGCTACGATGACGCGATTGCTCCCGCGCGGGTGTTGCGCGATTTTATCAAGCGCATGGAAAAGCCGCGCTTCAAGGCTGCGGTGGTCGAAGGGCAGCTCTTCGACGGAACGGAGCTGGAGCGGCTGGCTTCGCTGCCGACGCGGGAGGAGCTGATGGCGAGTATTGCCGGAAGCATTGCGGCGCCGATCTCGGGGATCGTTGGAGCCGTGTCAGCGCTGCTGCGCGATATTGCATACCTGGTTGAGGAAGTCGCTCGCAAGCGAGCTGAATCAACGCAAGGGTGAAGTCTCACTGTTCACGGGACCATCGCAATGGCTGGCATTGTGGAAGAACTGGTCGAAAAGATTAGCAACCTCACGCTGCTGGAAGCTGCCGAGCTGAAGAAGGCGCTCGAGGAGCGCTTCGGCGTGAGCGCCGCAGCTCCTGTGATGGTGGCGGCAGCGCCGGGAGCAGCGCCGGCTGCGGCAGCGCCGGCTGTTGAGGAGAAGACGGAGTTCGACGTGGAGCTGACCGAGATCGGTCCGCAGAAGCTCAACGTCATCAAGGTCGTGCGGGAGCTCACCGGGCTGGGACTCAAGGAAGCCAAGGACCTTGTAGAGGCTGCCCCGAAGATTCTCAAGGAGGGGGTCTCCAAGGAGGAAGCCGAGTCCATCAAGAAGAAGCTCGAAGAGGTCGGAGCAAAGGTGACCATCAAGTGAGCATTCCCTGGGGGAGCTCCCCCAATCCATATGCTGGCGCTTGTAAAGGCTCCAACAGCACGGCTGTCCTTCCTCCTGGATGGATACAGGGGAGGGGTGCCGTGCGCATTGCTCTGTGAGTAGGTCGTTTCAGCATCGCCGTAGGCATCACAATGGCGCGCCGACGCAGTGACCGTGCCGGAGAGAACTCCAACGGTGTTCAGCCGCTGACGCCGAACACTGAAGTAGCTTCCCATAACGGGCAAGCCAACGAGGTGAAGTTGCGCGAGCGCATAAGCTTTGCCAAGACAAAGTGGGCGGTCGAGTACCCAGACCTGCTGGAGGTCCAGCTCCGCTCGTACCAGGAGTTTCTGCAAGCGGATGTGCCGCCAAAGCAGCGGCGACCGGTCGGACTGCAGCAGGCATTTCTGAGCAACTTCCCCGTCGAAGATGCCTCCGGCGTGTACCAGTTGGAGTTCCTCTCCTACACCATCGAGCCCCCCAAGTACACCGAAGAGGAGTGCCGAGAGCGTGAGCTGACGTACGCTTACACGCTCAAGGCACGGCTGCGCTTGTCCAGCAAGGTCTCGCCCGACTCGGAGGATTACATCGAGCCGGTGGAGCAGGAGGTCTACTTGGGAAGCATCCCGGCGATGACGGATCGGGGGACCTTCATCATCAACGGAGCCGAGCGCGTCATCGTTTCGCAAATCCACCGTTCGCCAGGGGTGCTTTTCGACCGCGTGCTGCATGCGACCGGATTGCCCATCTATAGCGCCCGCATCATTCCGTTGCGGGGCGCATGGCTGGAGTTCGTCATCGACACCAACGACATCATGTACGCCTACATTGACCGCAAGAAGAAGTTCCCCGTGACCACCTTCTTGCGGGCGTTGGGGTTCTCCTCGGACGAGGAGATCGACGAGCTCTTCGGGCTTTCCGAAATCGTTCCAGTGGAGCAGCTTCCCGAGTACGTTGGACGGCGCATCGCCGGGGAGGTTGTGGATCTGAGCACGGGCGAGATCCTTGCCCACCGCGGCGAGATCCTCAGCGAGGAGCTGCTGGAGCAAATCAAGCGCGCGACGGTCGAGTCGGTGCGCATGTTCTGCCACAAAGACCTGGACAACGAGCCCGTGCTGGTACGCACCTTTTCCAAGGATCCCACGCGGAGCCGAGAGGAAGCGCTGGAGTACATCTACAAGCAAATGCGCTCCAGCGAGGCGCCGGATCTGGAGAGCGCAGCGCAACTGCTGGAGCGGCTCTTCTTCTCCCCAAAGCGGTATGAGCTCGATACCGTCGGGCGCTTCCGCCTCAACACCAAGCTGGGGCTGAGCGTCCCCTTGGAGGTAACGCACCTGACCACCGAAGACGTGCTTGCCACAATCCGCTACCTGCTGGAGGTGCGCGAAGACCGGCGCGATGTGGATGACCAGGACCACTTGGCAAACCGCCGAGTGCGCACCGTTGGGGAGCAGCTCACGGCTCAGCTCATGCTGGGGCTGTCGCGCATGGCGCGCACGATTAAGGAGCGGCTGAGCATCTACTCGGGTGAGGAGCCGCTCACCCCAGCCGAGCTTGTCAACGCCCGCACGATCAACAGCGTCATCAACCAGTTCTTCGGCACCAACCAGCTTTCACAGTTTATGGACCAGACCAACCCGCTGGCAGAGCTCACGCACAAGCGGCGTGTCTCTGCCTTGGGTCCGGGTGGTCTGAACCGTGAACGCGCCGGCTTTGAGGTGCGCGACGTGCACTACACCCACTACGGGCGCCTGTGCCCAATCGAGACGCCCGAAGGACCCAACATCGGGCTTATCTCCTCCCTTGCGCTGCACGCGCGCATCAACGAGTACGGCTTCATCGAATCGCCCTACCGGCGCGTGGTCAATGGTAGGGTGACCGATGAGATTCACTACCTGAGCCCCGACGAGGAGGAGGACAAGATCATCGCCCCGGCATCCACACCGGTGGATGCCGATGGGCGTATCGCCGTCCCGCGAGTCCATGCACGCCGCTCCGGCGACTTCGTGCTGGTATCGCCGGAGGAGGTCGAGTACATGGATGTGTCCACGGACCAGATCACCAGCGCGTCGGCTGCACTCATCCCCTTCCTGGAGCACGACGACGCCAACCGTGCGCTGATGGGCTCGAACATGCAGCGCCAGGCGGTGCCGCTCATCCGTCCGGAGGCGCCGCTGGTGGGCACGGGAATGGAATCCCGAATCGCGCGCGATGCCCGAGCACTGCTCCTGGCAGAAGGGGATGGCGTGGTCGAATACGTCAGCGCCGATGAGATCCGCGTGCGCTACGATGATACCCGCTCGGAGGAGGAGCGCCTGGTGAGCTTCGACGAACCGGAGGTGGTCACCTACCGGCTCAAGAAGTTCGTGCGGACCAATCAGGATACCTGCATCAACCAGCGTCCGCTGGTGCGGGTGGGCGAGCGGGTGCGCCGAGGACAGCCACTTGCCGATGGGGCAGCCACCGACCGGGGCGAACTGGCACTGGGGCGGAACGTGCTCGTTGCCTTTATGCCGTGGCGGGGCTACAACTTCGAGGACGCCATCGTGATCTCGGAACGCCTGGTGGCGGAGGATGTCTTCACCTCGATTCACATTGAGGAGTTCACGCTGCAGGTGCGCGATACAAAGCGCGGCGAGGAGGAGTTCACGCCCGATATTCCCAACGTCAGCGAGGAGGAAATTCGCCATCTGGACCCCAATGGCTTGGCGCGCGTGGGAACGCGCGTGCGCGAGGGGGATATCCTCATCGGGAAGGTTACGCCCAAGGGCGAGGCAGACCCAACGCCGGAGGAGAAGCTCCTGCGGGCAATCTTCGGCGATAAAGCCGGAGATATCCGGGACGTCTCGCTGCGCGCCCCTGCAGGGCTACACGGCGTGGTGATCAACACTCGGCTCTTCAGCCGCCACTTCTACGAGGACGGGCAGAGCCGGACCCGCTCGGAGCGGCAGCGCCGGGAGGAGATGGAGAAGAAGCGCCGGGAGGAGCTGGGACGGCTCGACCGTGAGTGCGTTCTCCGCCTGGGCAAGCTCCTGCAAGGGCAGCGCTGCCTGGGCATCTCCGATATTGATGGGCGCGTTGTGCTGCGCGCCGGAACGAAGCTCTCGGAGGAGGAGCTGCTCAAGCGCTTCGAGCAGGGCAAATTCCACCCGGAGAAGCTCCCCATCCCCGGCGAAGGCGATGCATGGGTGGAGGATGAGCACGTGATGCACCTGGTGCGGCAGCTCCTGACGAACTACCATCGCAAGCGCGAGGAGATTGAACGGCGAATTCGAGCCGAATTGAGCCGCCTGGAAGCCGGAGAGGAGCTGCCTCCCGGGGTGCTCAAGATGGCAAAGGTCTATGTGGCGCAGAAGCGCAAGATCCAGGTCGGCGATAAGATGGCGGGACGCCACGGCAACAAGGGAGTGGTTGCCAAGATCGTGCCCGTCGAGGATATGCCCTTCCTGCCCGATGGCACGCCGGTGGATATCGTGCTCAACCCGCTGGGTGTGCCCTCGCGAATGAACTTGGGGCAGCTCCTGGAGACGGCGCTGGGCTGGGCAGCAGCTAAACTGGGGGTGTATTTCGCCAGCCCGGTCTTCGATGGCGCCTCTTGGGAGGATGTGCAGGAGTGGCTGCGCAAAGCCGGGTTGCCGCCTGATGGCAAGACCATCCTCTACGACGGGCGCACGGGAGAGCCGCTCAACGAGCGGGTTACCGTCGGCTACATCTACATGATGAAGCTCGTGCACATGGTCGAGGACAAGATCCACGCCCGCTCGACCGGTCCCTATGCGCTCATCACACAGCAGCCGCTGGGCGGGCGCTCCCGCATGGGTGGACAGCGCCTGGGCGAGATGGAGGTCTGGGCGCTGGAAGGCTACGGTGCAGCCTTTACGCTACAGGAGATGCTCACGCTCAAGAGCGACGACGTCGTCGGACGCTCGGAGCTGTACAACGCGTTGGTCAACGGCAAGCCAACGCCCAATCCTCATGTTCCCGAAGCCGTGCGTGTGCTGCAGCGCGAGCTGCAAGGGCTGGGACTTGAGATGGAGATTCTGCCGTAAGTCCGTCGCACTGATATCGTGGATGCCATGCAGGCACTGCAGAGCTGGCTGATTCCGCGCAAGGGCTTCTCCGGGGTGCGCATCTCGTTGGCATCCTCGGAGACGATCCTGGAGCGCTCCTACGGCGAAGTGCTCAAGCCGGAGACGATCAACTACCGCTCCTTCCGCCCCGAACGTGACGGGCTCTTCTGCGAGAAGATCTTCGGACCGATTCGGGACTGGGAGTGCGCCTGCGGGAAATACAAGCGAGTGCGCTACCGAGGGATTGTGTGCGACCGGTGCGGGGTGGAGGTGACGCAGCGCTCGGTGCGGCGCGAGCGCTTCGGGCATATCCATCTGGCAGTGCCGGTGGTGCATACGTGGTTTATGCGCTATACGCCCAACAAAATTGCACTGGTGCTGGGCATGCCCAGCCGCGACGTCGAGCGCATCGCCTACTACGAGTCCTACGTCGTCATTCAGCCGGGCTCGAAGGAGAACGAAGGGCTGCGCACCGGCGACCTGCTCAGCGAGGAGGAGTACCTGCAGATTTTGGAGAGTCTCCCAGAGCGGGAGCGGCAGCATCCGGAGGAGCCGGAGCATTTCCTGGCAATGACCGGAGCTGAAGCGCTGCGCGAGCTGCTGCGCCGCTTGGATGTGGAGCAGGAGTACTGGGCGCTGCGCAAGCGGCTCGCCGAGGAGCCGATCTCCAAGCAGGAGCGCGAAGACATCCTGCGTCGGCTGCGCGTATTGGATTGGTTCCTGCCGCGCGAAGGGCACAAGCCCAACAAGCCCGAGTGGATGATCCTGGAGGTCATCCCGGTCATTCCGCCCGATATGCGCCCGCTGGTCACACTGGAGGGCGGGCGCTTTGCCAGCTCCGACCTCAACGAGCTGTACCGGCGTATCATCATTCGGAACAATCGGCTCAAGAAGCTCATCGCCATCCGCGCCCCGGAGGTGATCATGCGCAACGAGAAGCGCATGCTGCAGGAGGCGGTGGATGCGCTCTTTGATAACTCGCGCCGTGTGGTGCGCAGCGCCGGGCAGCGCCCGCTTAAGTCGCTGGCGGAATCCTTGCGCGGCAAGCAGGGGCGCTTCCGACAGAACCTCTTGGGCAAGCGGGTGGATTACTCCGGACGCTCGGTCATCGTGGTTGGACCCGAGCTCAAGCTGCACGAGTGTGGCTTGCCCAAGGATATGGCGATCGAGCTGTACAAGCCCTTTGTCATCCGGAAGCTGGTCGAGCGCGGCTACGCCCGGACGGCAAAGCGGGCAAAGCTCTTGGTCGAGCGCAAGGATGAGGTCGTCTGGGATGCGCTCGAACAGGTCATCGATGGGCATCCGGTGTTGCTCAACCGTGCCCCGACGCTGCACCGGCTGGGCATTCAGGCGTTCCAGCCGCGCCTTATCGAGGGCAAAGCCATCCAGCTCCATCCGCTGGTGTGTACAGCGTTCAATGCGGACTTCGACGGCGACCAGATGGCAGTGCACGTGCCCTTGAGCTACGAGGCGCAGTTGGAGGCACTGCTGCTGATGCTGGCGCCGCACAACATCATGCACACGCAAAACGGCGAGCCCATCGCCGTGCCCAGCCAGGATATGGTGCTGGGGCTGTACTACTTGACCAAGGTGCGCCACGGTGCCCAGGGCGAAGGCAAGGTCTTTGCCTCACCGGAGGAGGTGCTCCTTGCCTACGACTCCGGACACGTGGAGCTGCATGCCAAGATCCGCGTACGCATCCGAGGTGAGCTTATCGAGACAACGGTCGGGCGCGTGATCTTCAACCAGATTGTGCCGCCAGAGTTGGGCTTTGTCAACGAGCTGCTCACCAAGAAGCGCTTGCGGCAGCTCATCGGCGAAGCTTTCCGCACCGTTGGGCTGGCGCGCACGGTGGAGTTCCTGGATGCCCTCAAGGACATGGGCTTCCACTACTCCACGATCGGGGGCTTGAGCGTCTCCATCGGGGACGTCATCGTGCCCAAGGAGAAGGAGCAGATCATCCGGCAGACGCAGCAGGAGGTGGACCGCTACCACGAAGCATACATGGCGGGCATCCTCTCGGCGAACGAGCGCTACAACAAGATCATCGACGCGTGGACCTCGGCGACCAACCACATTGCTGACTACCTGTACAAGGAGCTGGAGCAGGACCAGGACGGCTTCAACACCTTCTGGATGATGCTCGACTCGCAGGCGCGCGGCTCCAAGGAGCAGATCCGGCAGCTGGGCGGGATGCGCGGGCTGATGGCAAAGCCGCAGAAGACCGCCTACGGCAGCGGAGCCGAGCTCATCGAAAACCCCATCATCTCGAACCTGCGCGAGGGGTTGAGCATCCTGGAGTACTTCATCTCCACGCACGGAGCGCGCAAGGGCTTGGCAGATACGGCGCTCAAGACCGCCGATGCCGGCTATCTGACGCGCCGGCTGCACGATGTAGCCCAGGACGTCACCATTACGATGGAGGACTGCGGCACAATCCGCGGCATCGAGGTGCGCGAGATCAAGGAGAGCGGCGAGCTGGAGATCTCGCTCTACGAGCGCGTGCTGGGTCGGGTTGCCCTGGTGGACGTTGTGCATCCGCTGACCGGAGAGGTGCTGGTGCGAGCCGGTGAGCTCATCGATGAGGAAGCCGCACGCCGCATCGAGGAAAGCCCGATCGAGAGCGTGATGATCCGCTCGGTGCTCACCTGCGAGGCGCCGCGTGGGGTGTGCGCCAAGTGCTACGGACGCAACCTGGCAACCGGACGGCTGGTGGAGATAGGCGAAGCCGTGGGGACGGTCGCCTCGCAGTCCATCGGAGAGCCCGGAACACAGTTGACGCTGCGGACCTTCCACACGGGAGGAGCAGCGCTGCTGGCAGCGGCACAGTCGGAGATTACGGCGAAGTTCTCCGGCATTGTGCGCCTGCAGAACTTGGTCTCGGCACTCCAGGAGTCCGACGATGGCATGGATGTCGAGGTCGTGCTGGCGCGCGGGGCAACGCTGCTGATCGTCGAACCGGAGGGGAATCGGGAGCTGGTGCGCCACGAGCTGCCTGTGGGTGCCAAGCTCTACGTGCGCGATGGGCAGCCAGTACAGCGCGGAGAGCGGCTCTACGAGTGGGACCCGTACAACTCGCTCATCTTGGCGCGTGTCTCCGGACAGGTGCGCTACCGCGACCTGCGACCCAACGTCACCTACCGCGAGCAAGCCGATGAGCAGACCGGGCACCTGACCAAGGTCGTCATCGAGCCGCGCGAGCGGGGGCTGACGCCGCGCATCGAGATCCTCGGCGATGATGGTACGGTGCTGCACACCGAGGTGATCCCGGCGCGGGCACATCTGATGGTCGAGGATGGTGAGCGCGTCACCGCTGGCGAAATCGTGGCGAAGATCCCGCGCGAGATCCGCCAGCTCCAGGACATCACCGGTGGCTTGCCGCGCGTGGTGGAGCTCTTCGAGGCACGCCATCCGCACAACCCCGCCGTCGTTGCCGAGATTGACGGCACCGTCTCGGTGCGCCTGGGCGAGGGGCGTGACCAGGGCAAGCGCATCATCACCATCACCAGCTTTGACGGGCGCACGCAGAAGGAGTACCGCGTCCCTGCCAGCCGGCACATCCTGGTGCAGGAAGGCGATATCGTGCGCGCAGGAGAACGGCTCACCGAGGGCGCGATCGACCCACACGATATCCTCCGCATCAAAGGGGTGCAAGCGGTGCAGGAGTACCTGCTGCAGGAGATCCAGCAGGTCTACCGCATGCAGGGCGTCTCCATCGCCGATAAGCACGTGGAGATCATCATCCGCCAGATGCTGCAGAAGGTGCGCGTGGTCGAGCCCGGGGACTCGATGTTCCTGGAGGGTGACTACGTGGACCGCATCCGATTCCAAGAGGAGAACGAGCGGCTCAAGAACAGCGTGGTCGTGACCGATCCGGGCGATTCCAAGTACCACGTGGGCGAGGTCGTGCCGCGCCGCAAGTTCCGCGAGACGGTCCTGGAGCTGCAGAAGCGCGAGAAGCGCCCGCCCAAGGCGCGCGATGCAGAGCCGGCAACGGCGGAGCCGGTGCTCTTGGGTATCACCGAAGCAGCGCTCCAGGCGGAATCCTGGCTGGCGGCAGCCTCCTTCCAGGAGACCACGCGGGTGCTGACCGAAGCAGCCCTGGCAGCCAAAGTGGACCGGCTGCAGGGGATCAAGGAGAACGTCATCCTCGGGCAGCTCATCCCTGCGGGGACAGGGCTGCGCCATTACCAGGACATGCTCGTCTCGGTGGAGGGCGAGCTCCCCGAGCTGGCGCAACTGGAGCGCGCCTCGGCAGAGCCCGTGGATGCAGAGCCCGTGGCAAAGGGGCGGCGGAAGGAGACTCTCACGGCAACTGCTGCCGAGGTTGGAGTGGTGGCACAGCCGAGCGCGGCAAAGCCTGTGGATGCGGAGTCTGCAAATGCAGAGCCTGCGGTGAAGCGGCGGCGGAAGGAGTAGTTGTCGCTTGCGCGTGTCTGTCCATTTGCCCGCGGAGCGAGCAATGAAGCGCTCCCGGCACCATACTCCATCGGTGGTGCAGCGACAGCAGCGTCTTCCCTTCTCTGAGCCCCGTGCACAGACGGGCGCGTCGGCTGTCATTACGTGCCCGTACTGCCGCTACACGGGACCGCTCCTCTGGATACACGGGCATGGGCAGTGCCCCAACTGCAAGAACGTCCTGGAGGAGTGCTGCACCGGCGAACAGGCTACCCCAGGCTGGCATGAGCTCGGCTGAGTGGGAGACCCTCCAGCGGCGCATCGTTGCCTGCCAGCGCTGTCCGCGACTGCGGACGTTTTGCCAGGAGATTGCCCAGCGCAAACGCCGTGCATACCAGGAGTGGGACTACTGGGGGCATCCGGTCCCCAACTTCGGGGAGCCCGATGCAGAGCTGCTCATCGTTGGGCTTGCTCCGGCTGCCCATGGTGCCAACCGTACGGGGCGCATGTTCACTGGCGATCGCTCCGGAGACGTGCTCTATCGGGCGCTCTACGAGACTGGCTTCGCAACGCAGCCGAGCTCGGTTTCTCGGGAGGATGGGCTGCGATTGCGCAATGCGGTGATCACCGCCGTTGTCCACTGCGCACCTCCGCAGAATCGCCCTACGCGGGAGGAGATTGCCGCATGCCGAGACTTCCTGGAGCAGACCGTGCGGCTCCTGCCGCGCCTGCAAGGGGTGGTGGCGTTGGGGGCAATCGCCTTTGCCGAATGTCTGCGGCTGTTCCGTCAGCGCCGGTGGTGGACAGCTCCCCAGACGCCGAAGTTTGCCCATGGGCTGTTGCTGCATTCCCCAGGGGCGCCGTTCCTGCTGGCATCGTACCATCCCAGCCAGCAGAACACCTTTACCGGACGGCTAACTCCGGTGATGCTACGCGAGGTCTTTGCGCGCGCGGCGAGCCTGCTCCACCAGCCGCTGGAGTAGTTCCCAGAGCGGTGCCGAGTTACCGCAGAATTCAGCTTCAAGTGGGAAGACTGCCAGCGTACATCCGGCGCGCTCAAGCCGGGGAAGCAGCGGGAGAAGCCGCACGGCGTCCTTCTCCGTTGTCGCTAACCAGGGTGTCCGGTAGCGGCGGCAGCTTTGCAGAAGCCACCACAGAGTCGCGCGACCGTAGCGGTAGTGATCGGGCAGACCGTACCAGGCTGCCAGGTGCCAACCGTGCTGCAGGAGCGTGCTGCGGAAGCGTTCGGGGCGTGCGATGCCGGCGAACGCGACCACGGGGCGGTCGGGCGGCTGTTGCAGTGGATGTGTTGCCCCGGTAGAGTCCAGCCGGTAGGGCATCCCGCTGCGGAAGCGGAGCAGCACCGTCGGCAGTCCGGCGAGCTCTGCCGGAAGCGGATTGCCGGCGAGCTCCTCCCACAGGAGCAGCAGCGTTGCTCGCCGGGCTGCCCGCAGGGGCTGGCGAAGCGTCCCAAAGGGGATGCAGCAACGCGCGCGGAGCGTTGCAGGGTCTATCACCACAAGGTCGGCATCGCGCCCGAGCCGACGGTATTGGAAGCCGTCGTCCAGGAGCAGGAGCTCTGCTCCGTGGGCAACGGCAGTGAGTGCGGCGCGCTCCCGACGTCGGTCCACAAGGACGAGTGCCTGCGGGAGCTTCCATGCATGGAGCCATGCTTCATCACCGGCATCCTGCCAGGGCACGCACGGACCCTCCCCTGCACTGACCAGCACCATGCCGCGGGAGCGGCGCCGGTACCCTCGCAGCAGAATCGCCGGACGGATGCCCTGCGCCAAGCAGTAGCGGGCAAGCGCTTGTACCACAGGTGTTTTGCCCGTCCCACCAATGCGCAGATTCCCAACGCTGAGCGTTGGGACGGGAGGGGCAATCGGCTTGGAGTGCGGTCGCACAATCCACATCGCCTACGGGGAACTTGTCGGGGGCGGGTCCGAATAGCTCAAGCGGTACAGCGCCGTACAGCCGTAAAAGCCGCGCGGGAGCCGCTGTGGATCGAAGCGCTCCAGCAGCTCAAAGCGGATACCCTCCTCTTCGTAGATCGGCTGCTGCGGCGAGGTCGAGCGCAGGGCGCGTTCGAGCACGCTACTGGCAAGGAAGGGGCGCCGTTCAACGGCGATGTTCGCCACCCAGTATCGTGGGCGATAGGCGCGGAGGAATTCCGCTACCCTTGCTGGTTCGGCGTAGGGGGCGATCTTGCCGTCGGTGACGCCGTCCAGGCTCAGGACCTTCAAATCGGGGCGCAACCAGTAGCGGATCTGCACCTCATACGCCAGCACAATGGCGCCGGGTTCGGCAAGGGTATTGAGTCGCTCGGCGCACTCCCGCTCGGTGATGAGCTCAAAGGCGTAGCCCCGCTGCAAGTCGCGCCAGCCGTGGGCAAGGAGGAAGAGGCTCATCACCGCTGCCAATAGCACAAAGGCTCCTTGACGGAGGCGCTGACGCTCCAGCAGCCGGAGGCTGGCAAGCCCATTCTTGCCCAGCCACCCCAGGGCAAAGGCGACCGGAGCCAGGTAGCGGAGCATATTCGGCGGAGCAACGATGGTGAAGAAGCCCACCACGGCGCCGGCGCCAAGTGTGGTCGCAAGCGCCCTCGGAGGATCCTGCCTCCACAGCCGGGCAATCCCCAGTGGAAGAGCCAGCAGAAGCCACAGCAGCCCGCTCTGCACGAGCTGCAACAGGAATTGACCGTTGAACGCCAGGAAGCCTAAACGGAGCTGTGCGAACTCGCGCAGAGCCAGGGCTCGGCAGTACCCTGAACTGGAGAAGCTTCCGGTGAGCACATGCATGAGGGCGGAGTAGGCTGCCGGAAGGAGCAGCGCTGCTGCAGCAAGCAGAGTTTCAGAGGTTCTGCGCCGCAGTGCCATTGCCACGAGCGCAGCACAGAGCACGAGCCACAGCTCGGGACGCACCAACGGGAGCAGTGCGGCGGCAACGAAGAGCGCGGCTCTGGGAAGTCTGTGAAGCCGAAGCGCAAGCATCCCCGCCAGTGCAGCAAGAGGGGTTTCGTAGCCCAAAAAGCCCCATGGAATGCAGCAAACCGCAGCGGTCAAGGCAACGAGCGCGGCAGTGTGGGCGCAGAAGCTGTGGCGCAATGCCACTTCGTAGGCAGCAAGCACGGCAACGAGGGTCCAGAAAGCCCCGGTGAGCTTGAAGCCATCAACACCCAGAGCGAGCCAGCCCGGCAGTAGTAGGAGCACCCAGAGCGGACTGGTTGCCCCAGAGGAGGGTTCCCCAGGGTTGAACTCCATCCAGCGTCCCTGGGCAAGGGAGCGCACGTACGGTAGGTAGATGGCGGCATCGCCGTGCCAGACGGGTAGGTATACTACGGCAAGCCCTACCGTGAAGCAGAGTAGCCCGATGCGGTAGAGCCAGCGGATTCGGAGAGCAGCCCTCACTTCCATGCGCGGGCAAGCAGGTAGAAGCCAGCCACGCGGGAAAGTACCTGTTGATTGAGCCAATTCACCCAGCGTGGGAATCGGCGCCGAACCGGATCGCAGAGCTGGAAGCGGATATCCCGGAATTGGCTCAGCAGCCTCCGAAGCTCGGCTCTGCTGTAGGCACGCCCCAGCGGGTTTGCCGTCCCATCGTAGACGCGCACCCATTCCGCTGCCCAGAAGTGCCAGCGGCGGAGCAGCTCCAGCGGAAGGCGCAGTAGCGCTGCAGAGGAGCTGCGGCGCAATTGAGCTGCCGCGTACAGTGGTGTCCCCAGCCAGACGTGAAGCGAGTGGCGGTGGTAGAGCATCAAAATGAGCTCGCCACCCGGGACCAGCACCCGATGGCTCTCAGCGATGGCGCGTTCGATATCGGGCGTGTGATGGAGCACCCCAAATGAATAGACCACGTCGAAGCTGGCGTCTGGGAAGGGCAGTTGCTCCGCATCGGCGATGAGGAACTCCCCAGGCAGCCCCTCCAGCTCGAAGCGTCGCCGTGCAAGCTGCAGGCTCTGCGGGCTCAAGTCGATTCCGGTGACCAGCGCCCCATGCCGGGCAAATTCCGCCAGGTCGGTCCCAAGTCCACAGCCAATCTCCAGCAGTCGCTTCCCTCGGTACCGCTCGAACCCAATCAAGCGGTGCATGAAGGGCTGAACGGTGTAGCGGAAGCGTTTGACCTGGGCAAAGAACTCCGGCGAGCCCCACGGGAGCTCGGTAAACTGCGTCCCGCACGGCTGCTGGTCCCAGTACCCGCGTACCTGTGCTTTGAGATCCAGGCTCATTGCTTGGGGAACAAAACTACAAAGCCAGCATGTAGGAAACCGTGGGTTGTCTCAGCCGATGTGCCGGCGGAGCTGTCATGCGCTACGGACCGCCTCAAGGCAGGCGAGGGCTCCTGCGGCGGAGAGGCAATGGAGCTGCGGCGGTAGCTGCCGAACTCATGCGGCTGCAAACTGGGTCCTCGGTAGGCTTTCAGGGCTTGTTCGGTTCCGAGAATTTGCGTAATATTGCACCCACATAGTCAGTGGAGCGCATGTTCCAGTATCCGTGACAGAGGAGGGCGCAATGCGGTACGGTTCCCTGTGGCGGCTGTGTGGCATTCTTGGACTGAGCATTGGTGCCAGTGTTGGGCTGTGGGCGCAGCTCAGCGGGATGCGGTCGGCAACGGTGTACTCCTATCCTGGTCCCTTTACGGCGGCGGGAGCGAACCCGAGGACGCAACCGGCAGTGTCAACGGGATACTACGTGGTCGGCTCGTTGGCGCCGGTGCCGGAGTTCTGGAAGCCGCAACCGGCAACGGAGTTCGTCTCGCTGGAGACCAACCCGCAGTACTGGCGCCGGATTATCTCCGGTCCCAACCAGTTCCCGCTCTCGTACTGGGATGGGCATCCGGAGGGGAAGCCCTTCTTCCGCAATCCCTCGAACATGAACGACTCCACCGATAACGCCTTCGCTGGACCTATCCCCATCGGTTTCCCCTTCTACTTCAACGGGGTACGCTACGATAGCTTCTACGTCTCCACCAATGGGCTGATTGTGCTGTCGAACCGGCGCTATATCTACGACGAGAGCGGGACACCCATCGGCGTTGACCCCAACAGCGATGACCAGTTTGTCCGCGGCACCACCGATATGACGATTCCGGACAACTGGGGCTACCAGTACATTGCGCTCGGGGTGGCAAGCGGCAACGGTACAGCAACGCAGGGGATTCGCAATCCAAACAATCAACCCCTGGGGACGGCGCTGACCAATATGAACCAATACACCCCGATGTTGGCGCCACTGTGGGATGACTTACAGCTCTCGGTGTGGGACCCCAACGCGCAGACGGTGGACGACTTCGGGCAGGCGTGGTACTACCGTGACCCCAGCGGGAACAAGCTGGTCATCTACTTTATCAACTTGACGCCGCGGGGAACGAAGATTACGCCGTACGGTACGGTGACCTTCCCAGCGGATGTTCGCCCAGGGGTTGCCAACACGCCGTTTGTTGCATGCGACCTGCAGATAGTCATCAATCGGTTGGACAGCTCGATCACCTTCATCTACCCGCGCTTTACCGGTGTTGTGCAGGTGGCAGGGCGTCCGGTGACGGCGGAGGTGCTCTTCTGGTACAACGCAACTATCGGCGTGCGCGGATATGCCCGCCATATCAACTTCGACTCCAAGACCAATACCTCCGGTGCGCTGACCCCGTACCTGCAGTTCACGATGTTCTCGCACGAGGGCAACCCGCCGACGGTCTACACGCTCGGTCCCACGCGCAACGTGTTCTTCTCCTTCTTTGCGCTCAAGTGGAAGCAGTGGAAGAACGTCGGTCGGGTGTGGAGTGTGCAGTACAAGGTCCGGCGGCGTGGTCCAGGGCGGACGATGAACTTCGACTCCACCATCGCCAACGCAAACAATTTCGAGCTGTTGGCAGGTGACCAGGTGCTCGGTGCGATTCAGCCGGTGGGCATCTTCCAGAACTTGACCAACGACATCCAAGGTCCTACGGGAGCCCCAACAGGGGTGAACTACCAGCGGCAAGACCTGGAGTTCCGCGTGCGCTTCCAGATCTTCAACCAGGCGACCGGGGAGGTTGTCTACAGCCGCTCGCTCGCCGTGACACGGGATGCGCTGACGGACCCGAACTCGGGCATACAGCTCTGCGACGTCAACGGGAATCCGGTCTCATTGCCGCCTGGGGCAACAGGGGTGCCGCCGTACGCCTTTGTGCGGGTGGAGTTCCCGCCCTTTGAGGCAAATGAGTTCATCGAACGCCATATCGGGCGGCTGCGCTCGGTGGTGATCTTTGAGCCGAAGACCCCCGATGGGCAGAGCTTGGGCGACCAGTGGCCCTTCGATGACACGACGCGGGTGACGCTCTTTGTCGTCCGGCGTCTGGCGGAGTTCAACGATGACGTGCGTGAATTCCATGTCATCGATGGCGTGCCGATGCCCTCGGTGAAGAAATGGGTGAGCCTGGAAGCCGATGTGGTTTCCGGAGACGAGGTCTGCTATAACCCGCCGCCACCGCGCGGGGAGTACGCTGCTGCGAACAATCCAGGCTTTGTGCTCTCCTCGCCTGTCATTCGGCTCAACCGGGTGATGCTCAGCGGCGATGATTGGCCGGGATTGCCCAACGGCGATCAGATCATCAGCTTCCCCGTTGATTTGCGCCAGCGGAAGGGAGCGGTGCTCTCCTTCTCCGTCGAGCGCACGGGCAAGCCCGCCGAGAACTGGTACGACCGCGGATGGTCGGACAACCAGAACATCGGTCCGGAGCCGCGCGTGGTGTTGAATGGTGTAGTGACCTCGACGTTCGGTGTGGCACCGGATGAGCTGCGCCTGGAGTTTGCTCGCCCCAGCAGCGATGGGCTTTCCAACGTTACGAACGTGACACAGTGGAACTTCCATCCGAAACCTGGAGGGCAACCCATTACGAACAATCCTGCCTTTACGCTGTACGGTGCTGGAGGATATACGCGCGGCTTCGATTCGCTCGACTACAACTTGCCGCTCACTCCGGCGGAGGGCTTGCGGGCAGATCTGTTCGACGATGGGAAGGACTTCGAGTTCCGCAAGATCTTCGTCCCCATTCCGGACACCATCATCAATTGGCCCAACGAGGGGGCGAAGAACTTCCGCTTCCGGCTCTGGGTGCGGGCGAAGCGCGACATGAACTCGCCACCTCCGCCCGACGATGACGAGGACAACTACTTTGTGGACAACGTGCGCATCCTCTTCCCAACGGAGGTGACCGACCTGGAGGTCTCAGCCGTTCGGGTCAACATCCCCTACACGATGCTGCCGGCAAGCCAGGCGACGCGGATCCCCATCAGCGTCAAGATTGCCAACAACACCGGGCTGGCAGCGGGTGGCTTCTACATCGTGCTGACGATCCAGCGCGAGGGCGATCCCCAGATTCTGCACGCCAGCTCGAAGTACATCCCGCTCATGGGCGGTAACCGCGAGGTGGAGGTGCCCTTCCCCGACTGGGATGCCCGCAATAACGGAGCGGGTCCGGGGCGCTACATCATCCGCGCACGGCTGGTGATTCCGGGTGGAGACCTGGAGCCCATCAACGACGAGAACTACACCATCTTCGACCTCAAGTTCGGCGATTCCTTCGCCTACGAGGTCAACCCCGAGGAGCTGGGTGCCAGCAAGAACAACGTGCCCGACCAGCAGTTCTCGGGCATTCCGGGGCGGGGGTTGAACCTGTTTGCGTACCCGCAAGGTCCGTCCTACTCTGCTACGACTGCTTTTGGTTTCCCAGGCGGTGATGGCTCTGGGCAGTTGGCAATGAAGTTCCAGTTGCGTGCCCAGGATACGCTCTACGGCTACATGGCGTTCTTCGGTAGCCTGAACCAGGACTTCAACTTCGTCTCCTTCAACACCTACCGGGGAACGGCACTGCCGAGCGGAGACGCCATAGCCGGGAGTACGCTCTCCCGAATTCGGGGCTTCGGAGACACCCTTGTGGCAGGGAACTGGCGACCGCTGCCCGATGGGCGCTACGACCGCTTCACCTACTACATCCTGCCGCAGCCGGTGGTCTTGCCGGCAGGGACCTACTGGGCTGCCGTTGCGCAGCGGGGCTCAGTTGGGTTTGAGCTGGGTGCCTCCAAGTCCAGGATGGGGATCGTCACGACGAACGTCACAACCATCC
Organism: Bacteroidota bacterium; assembly: GCA_030550275.1. GTDB lineage: Bacteria > Bacteroidota > Ignavibacteria > Kapaibacteriales > HRBIN21 > HRBIN21. The sequence goes on along the minus strand of JAUQPR010000001.1, from coordinate 183,664 downwards.
CCGTCCCCGGGATGCAGAACTACAACCTGCTGATTGACAAAGCGCTGCGCCGGCGGCAGGGTCTGGCGTTGGTCAACGACAACCCCTTCGCCTACCAGAACACCTACGGTAGCGGTACGTGGGGTGAGTTCGTCCCAACGGTCGGACCCGTGGCGTATGCGCACCTGAACTACACGGGGCAGGTTGGATTTTACTACACACGGAGCCGCGGCTCCTGGATTCCGCTGGTGCGCCCCTACTTTGGGCAGCGGGCGTACAATACGCAGCCGAAGCCTGTTGCTGCAGAGCTTGCTGGCTTTGAGGGCGTTGCACAGCGGCGCAAGAATGTGCTGCTGTGGGCAACGGCATCGGAGGCGCGGCTGGAGCAGTTCGTGTTAGAGCGGCGTAGCTCCGAAGCCGAACCCTGGCTCCCGGTGTACCAGACGGCAGCCCTGGGAGATGCACAGCGTGGTGAGTCCTACCGCTACGAGGATGTGCAGGTGCTGCCGGGAGTGGAGTACCAGTACCGGCTGCGGATGGTGCTGCGGGATGGGCAGGAGCAGTTCAGCCACGTGCTGCACCTGACCCCGCTGGGCGATGGCGAGCTATGGGTCGGGCAGAGCGCTCCGAACCCATTCGGTGGGCAGACGGTGCTGCAGTTGCGTCTGCCGGAGAATAGCCGCGTCCGCGCCGAGATTGTGGATGCTCTTGGAGCAACGGTCCGCCGGGTGCTCGATGAGGAGCTGCCCGCTGGTGAGCATCAGCTCCTCTGGGATGGCACGAACGAGTACGGTGTAGCGGTTGCAACGGGAACATACCGCTGGCGTATCTTCGTTGGCGACCAGCTCTTTGTGCGGCAAGTGACGCTGGTGCGCTAACGGGCGAACGGTCTGCGCGTGGGAAGCCCTCTGCCGGCTCGGTGGAGGGCTTCCTGTTTGTATGTTGGAACGCTCGGGGAATGCGGCATGGCTGAGACGGTCTTTGCCCGAATCATCCGCCGAGAGCTGCCGGCGCAGATTGAGTATGAGGACGAGGAGGTCATTGCCTTCCGGGACATCAACCCGCAGGCGCCGGTGCATATTCTGGTGGTGCCCAAAAAGCCGATCCCCACGCTCAACGACGCTGCGGAGGAGGACATCCCCTTGCTGGGGAAGTTACTCTGGGTGGCACGCCACCTTGCACAGCGGCTTGGGATAGCTGAGCGGGGCTACCGGCTCGTGCTCAACTGCAACAGCGAGGCAGGGCAGACAGTCTTCCACCTGCATCTGCACCTGCTGGGAGGTCGTCCGTTCCACTGGCCACCGGGATGAGCGCGGAAGGGGATTTGGTGCAAACGCGATCGCTCGTTGGGGTTGCCACAAGGGTCTTTCGTCAGCAGGCGCAAGCGCTGGCGGAGATCTCCGGGCGCATCGGCGAGGAGTTCGAGCGCGCTGTGGAGCTCCTGCACGGGGCGCGGCAGGTTCTGGTCAGTGGGGTGGGGAAATCCGGCATTATCGGGCAGAAGATCGCGGCGACATTGCGCAGTATTGGGGTTCCGGCGCTTGTGCTCCATCCTGCCGAGGCGCCACACGGGGACCTGGGAATTGTGCAGCGGGGAGATGTGGCGCTCCTGATCTCCAAGAGCGGGACAACTGCGGAACTGTGCGCGCTGGTGCCGTATCTCAAGCAGCGCGGTGTGGGAATCATCGCCATACTGGGGCAGCGGCGCTCCTTTCTGGGCGAGCACGCCGATGTGGTGTTGGATGTCGAGGTGAGCGCAGAGGTGTGCCCGCTCAACCTGTTGCCGACAACGAGCACAACTGCCGCGCTGGTGATGGGGGATGCGCTGGCAGTGGCACTCATGCACCTGCGGGGGATACGCCCAGAGGATATCGCCGCAGCGCATCCGCTGGGGATGCTGGGGCGTTTGACCCGCTTGCGTGTGCGCGACGTCATGCACACGGGCGCTGCCATCCCTGTGGTCCATCCGCAGACCTCGTTCCGGGAGATGCTGGTGGAGATGACTGCGAAAGCGTTGGGGTGCGTCTGCGTGGTGGATGAACAGGGGCGCCTGTGCGGGATCGTGACCGATGGGGATGTGCGTCGGGTCCTGCAGCGGGTGGAGGATATTCGCCCTCTGCGGGTAGAAGCGGTGATGACGAGGACACCGGTGACGGTTGCACCCGATGCCCCTTTGTCGGAGGCACTGGCGCTCATGGAGCAGCGCCCCAGCCAAATTAGCGTACTGCCGGTGGTGGACGAGGAGGGATACTGCATCGGGGTTATCCGAGTGCACGATATCGTGCGGAGCCAGCTCTGAGCCCAGAATGCACTGGGCGTACATTGCTTCGGTGTTGCTCCACATCCTGGCGGCGACCTTTTGGCTGGGTGGGATGCTGTTCCTGGCAATTGTGGTGGTTCCGGCGCTCCGTGGAGCTCCTGAGCGTGCCCGTCTGCTGGAGCGTATGGGGAAGCTGTTCGAGCGGGCGTCGGTTATCGCGTTGGCGGTGTTGCTGGTGACGGGGGTGGTGAATCTGCTGTTCCGTGGGGTGGCGCAGGTGTCGGACCTGTGGAGTTCGCCGGTGGGGCGGATGGGGGCGCTCAAGCTTGCTCTCTTTGTGGTGATGGCGATATTGAGCCTGTGGCACAATGTGGTGCTGGGGCGGCGCGCGCTGGCATTGCTGCAGCAGGGGCGCGAAGATCCGCATGCTGCTCGGTGGGTGCTGTGGAGCCGCTGGGTTGGGCGGCTGCTGGTACTGCTGTCGGTGATCCTGGTGTTGCTCGGGGTGCTGATTTCGCGGGGGATTGGACTATGAGCTGGTTGCGGGCAGCGCTGGTGTTGGGTGCTGCTGGACTGCTGCTGGGGCTGCTTGCAGGGTACCATCGGATGGGGTGGACGGCGGTGCCCGTCCCGGCGCAACTGCTGCCGGAGCATGGGGCGCTCATGACGGGCACCTTCTTCGGGACGCTGATAGCGTTGGAGCGAGCGGTCGCGCTGCGTGCATGGTGGGCATATGTGCCAGCGTGGCTGTGTGGTGCGAGCGTGGTTGCATTCCTCCTGGGGGCAGCCCTCACTGGATACGGACTGCTCGCGTTGGGTGGCGTGGGAATGGCTGCAGTGTTTGCTACGCTGCTACGGCGCCACCGGATGGTGCCGTTCGTGCTTCTTCTGGGCGCTGGGGGCAGTTTCGCGGCAGCATGGATTGTCGCGCTCCTCCAGGGGAGCGTTACGCCGGCTGTGCCACTGCTGATGGGGTTTTTCGTGGTGACGATTGTTGCTGAGCGGCTGGAGCTCACGCGCCTCCTGGGGCTGGAGCGCCGGGCGGTGCGCTGGTTGGGGGTTGCTCTCATCGCTGTGCTGCTGGGAGCGCTGTGGGCAATGGTTCAGCAGCGATGGGAGCTGCTGGGGCTTGCGTTGGGTGGAATTGCCCTGTGGCTGTTCCGCTATGATGTTGCGGTGCGCAATCTCCGGCGGGCGGCAACTCCGCTGCATCGGTACGTCGGTGCGATGCTTGGGATAGGATACGGATGGCTGCTGGTGAGTATGGCGGTGATGCTGCTCGGTACCCGAGCGGTTGCGTTCGCCTTCGATGCGATGCTCCACAGCTTCTTCGTGGGGTTTGTGTTGACGATGGTGTTTGCGCACGGGGTGATAATCTTCCCCGCGGTGTTGCAGCGCAGCGGATATGGCTGGACACCGTGGCTGTGGGGTCCTGCCGGATTGCTCTTTGCCGGCATGGGCATGCGCTTGCTGGGGGATATCGGGGGAACGCCGCTGCGCCTGTGGGGGAGCTGGACTATTGGAGCGGCACTTGTGCTGTACCTTGCGATGGTGGCGGGGGCAACGCTGCGCTTGGCTCGCCGGGGTAGACCAGGGCGTGGGAATCCCACGGCAGTGTAAGGCTTTTCTCCACAGCGCTGTCAAGGGAGCCTGCTCCGCAGAGGAGCTCCAATTGCACCCACCCGAGCATCCGCTCCTGCGGTTGCCCGTCCGGATATAGGCAGCTCCAGATGCGTTTGAGGCGGTGGAGGCGTGTCTCCATGCGGCGGCGAGAGGCAGCCCGCAGCCGCCGATGCCAACGCTCCAATAGCCTCAGAACGCGCTGTGCCGTTGCTGCAGCGCTGCGCTCCAGGGATGGCTCAAGGGAGCGGACAAGGTGTGCGCTGTCGTGTTGCCAGCGATAGATAGCCTGCCGAAGCTCCTCCAAGCGGCGTTCGCCCTCGCGGAGTTGTGGCAGGTCCTGTATAAGGGCAGCCTCGAGCGCATGCCAGGGGACAAGCAGGTCGCGCGCGCTCCACTGCTCGCGCTGGAGTAGGCGCTCGATCGCCGGTGGTACCAGCGTGAGCGAGGGGCGGGGCAGCACTGCTGGCATGCGTACGGAGAACGCCTCGTAGAGCTCGCGGAGCTGCCCCCAGTAGGCAAGCTCGGTGGGTCCAACAACAACGGCAGCGCTTGGGAGCATTCGGTCCTGGCACAGTGGACGCAGCAGTGCGGTGGGAGAAAACGCTGTCGGGCGTTCCCGGAAGAGCGCTCGGAGCTGCTCTGCACTGTAGTGCTGTTGCCCAATGGCGTAGGAGCCGTCCGGAAGCCGGCGGACCCGATAGCGCAGCCCTTCCGCAGTATGGAAATGCAGCAGCGGCGCCGTTGGCAGAATCTGTGCCGGATAGCCCTGCTGCTGGAGCCGTTGGATACCGCGCTGGAGAAGCTCGTGGAGCTGCTGCTCCTCCTCCAGGGCACGCTGCAGGATGGGCACAAACAGCCCCTGCTCGCGCGCAACCGAAGCCCGCAGGAGCAGTATCCCATGCTTGCCCAGCCGGTACTGGAGTAGTGCAAGGAACGCCTGGCTCCAGGAACGCTCTGGCGAGATACTCTGCTGCAGCAGCTCGGCAAGGTCGAGTGGAAGCTGGGGGCAGACGTACTCGAGCGCTTGCCGCCAAGGAGCGTCGGGCGTGGGTGGGAAGGAACGGACCGCCACCGAGTACGGCGTCTGGAGCGCCTCGGGGCGATCTGCCTGCAGCAGCCGAAGTTCGCCCTCAGGGGGCCACCAGTGGAGCAGCCCGGCTTCGCGCCCGTCGCTGTCGTTGTCCTCAATCCAGAATACCGGAACCACCGGGCGTGCCTGCTGTGAGCGGAAGCGTTGTGCCCATAGGATCGCCGCAAGAGCTTTGAAGAGCGTGTACGCGGGACCGCCCAGGAAGCCGACCTGCTGACCGGTAACAACGGCGAGCGCCTCTGCTGACCGGAGCTCCCGGAGGTGCTGTCGCTGGAGGGCGGAAAGCTCTATCCCCGCGCAGCTCAGCTCGATTGCCCGTACAAGCGCTTCACGTTCGGAGGTGGAGAGAGGGATGGAGCCGCTCAGGCTGCCGGAGGAGAGAAGCTCTGCCGTGCTGGGGAAGTGCTCGGCGAATTGCTCTGGGGAGCGCACAAACGCCAGCGCAGTGGGGGAGCTGTAGCCGGTCGCCTGCGAACACGGGATAGGCTCCACCCTCATGAGCAGCTCCGTTGGGGAGGTGGCAGCGGAGTTGTAAATTGCGCCTGGGTACGAAAGCTCAGCGGCGAAGAGGTTGCCATGCTCTGGAGTGCGGTTGGCATACTGCTGGTACCGCTGCTGCTGTGGGCGCAGCCCAACGACGAAGAGGAGGACTGGATGGTGTTCCGCTGGCGCTCCTTCGTTGAGGCTCCGAGCCTGGGCGTCAGTGGAGGCGTTGCCCAACTCCAGCGCGAGGGGATAGGGCTGCGCTTCCAGGGTCCGGCAGTTACGCTCCGACTAGGCTCAGCAGAGCTGCGGACGCTGCGCTCTGCCTCGTTGGAGCGGTACGAGCACAGCTATGGCTTCCTTGCGCTAACGCCCAGCCTCCATCGGGCGGACACGCTGCGGATGCGCTGGTGGCGCTTCGGCGTGGGAAGGCAGGAGGGCTACGGATATCGGCTCGGCAACGGTGGGGCGCTCCTGTTGCTCTCCGGCGGAGGGCTGCACTGGAGTCAGGTCACGTTGGCTGAAGGCGCACAAGTGGACGCACTCCAGCCCTTCGGGCAGCAGTTGCGCTTTGGGGGAGTGCGGGACGGAATGGTGCTTGTCCAGCTCACGCCCCTGCTGGGGATAGGGCTGGGGTTTGAGCGGGCTGTCATCTTCCCGGCGCATCTGGTGTGGAAGTACCTGGGCAGTTCGCTCATCGAGTTCGTGGGGTCGGAGCTCATTGTGGGCGAATTCGTCCGGCGCGTCCTCAAGGCGCGGATGCCGCAGGCAGCGCCGGTGGTAAACTTCCTGCTCCGCAGCGGCGTTGCAATAGGATGGACCGAGCTTCTGCGCACCCGAATGAACTGGCCCTTCGACTCACCTCCGCCGGCGCTGTTGGACCAGCTCCAGCTCTCGGTGCAGATGGTCTTCTGAGCCGCTGCCTGCCGGAGGAGCCGTAATTTTGCGCACTCGAGTAGGTCCAGCTCAACGCTGCTGAGCCATGGCGAAGAAGGGCGCGCGCGTGATGGTGATTCTGGAATGCACCGAAGCCCGCAAAGAGGGCAAGCCGGCATCGCGCTACGTGACAACGAAGAACCGGCAGAATACGCCCGGGCGCCTGGAGTTGCGCAAGTACAACCCCTTCCTGCGGCGCCATACACTGCACCGCGAAATTCGCTAATGCCGGGGATGGCGGAGCGCAACGCCAAGCTTGCAACCGCACCGAAGCGCACGCGGAGGTCCTTCGGCGAAAGCGAGCGCATCATCGGCGAGGGGCTCACCTTCGACGATGTGCTGCTGGTGCCGGCGTACTCGGAGGTGCTCCCGCGCGAGGTGGACGTCCGCACACGGCTGACGCGCACGATCTGGCTCAACATCCCCATCGTCAGCGCCGCAATGGATACGGTCACTGAAGCCGATATGGCGATTGCGATGGCGCGCGAGGGGGGCATCGGCATCATCCACAAGAATCTCACCATCGAGCGCCAAGCCGAAGAGGTGGACCGGGTCAAGCGCTCCGAAAGCGGCATGATTCGCAATCCCATCACGCTTCCGCCGGAGAGCCCGGTCCGGCAAGCCCTGGAGCTGATGCGCAAGTACCGCATCTCGGGCATCCCGATCGTGGATGCTGAGGGGAAGCTCGTGGGCATTGTGACCAACCGCGACCTGCGCTTCATCACCGATGTCGAGCAGCCCGTCTCGGCGGTGATGACCTCCGAGCTCATCACCGCTCCGGTGGGGACAACCCTGGAGGAGGCGGAGCGCATCCTGCAGCTCCATCGCATTGAGAAGCTGCCAGTGGTGGACGAACGCGGCATCCTGCGCGGGCTCATCACGTTCAAGGACATCCAGAAGAAGCGGAGCTACCCCAACGCGTGCAAGGATGGGCAGGGGCGTCTGCGGGTGGGCGCAGCCGTAGGAGTGAGCGCTGATTTGGAGGAGCGCGTGGCGGCTCTGCTGCAAGCGGAGGTGGATGTGATCGTTGTGGACAGCGCCCATGGGCACAGCCGGGGCGTCATCGAAGCTGTGCGCCGCATCAAACGGATGGCACCGCAGTTGCAGGTCATCGCCGGTAACATCGCAACAGGGGAAGCTGCCCGAGCCCTCATCCGCGCGGGAGCGGACGCGGTCAAGGTGGGAATCGGTCCGGGCTCCATCTGCACCACGCGGGTCATTGCGGGTGTGGGAGTTCCGCAATTGACGGCGATTATGGAGGTAGCACGCGTTGCGCACGCTGCCGGTGTCCCCGTCATCGCCGATGGCGGGATCCGGCAGACCGGCGACATTGCCAAGGCGCTGGCAGCCGGTGCCGATAGCGTCATGATCGGAAGCCTGCTGGCTGGGCACGAGGAGAGCCCCGGCGAGAAGGTGCTGCTCGAAGGGCGCGCCTACAAGGTCTACCGCGGCATGGGATCGCTGGGCGCGATGTACCACGGCTCAGCCGAGCGCTACTTCCAGGACCCCACAGCGGAGCTTTCCAAGCTGGTGCCCGAAGGGGTGGAGGGGCGCGTGCCCTTCAAGGGGAACGTCAGCGATACGCTCTTCCAGTTGGTCGGCGGATTGCGGGCGGCGATGGGCTACTGCGGGTGCAGCACGATTGCCGAGCTACAGCAGAAGACGCGCTTTATTCGCATGACGTTGGCAGGGCTGCGGGAATCGCACCCGCACGATGTCATCATCACCAAGGAGGCGCCCAACTACTTTGGGTTCTGAGCTGATGCCCTCTTCGGCGGTGCGCGAGCAATTGCAACAGGCGGCGCAGGAGCGCATTACACGGCTGCGGGAGCGGTTGGAGCGACATCGGCTCGGAGGGGCGCTCCTGAGCGCTTTGCCGCATATCCGGTACCTGACGGGCTTCTCCGGCTCCTCAGCCCTGCTGTTGGTTCTGCGCGAGCAGGTGCACTTCGTCACCGATGACCGCTACGCCGAGCAGGTCCGCCAAGAGCTCTTCGCCCTGGAGGGGCTGCAGGTGCATATCTCGCGCGAGCCACTGAAGGCGCTCGCGGCAGCGCTCGATGGGGTGAGCGTCCTTGCGTTTCAACCGGAGTACCTCTCGTACGGGACGCTGTTGGAGGCGCGACGCCGATTCCGTCCGGTGCGGCTTCGCCCGCTGCGGCAGATGGTCGAGCCGCTCATCATGCAGAAGTATCCCGCCGAGATCGAGCTCATGCGGCGGGCAGCGTGGATTGCCTCGAAGACCTTTGAGGCGGTGCTGGAGCGAATCCGCGAAGGGATGAGCGAACGGGAGCTGGCAGCCGAGCTTTCCTACCTTGCACGGCAGTTGGGCTCGGAGGGGGACGCCTTTGAACCAATCGTCGCCAGTGGAGAGCGCGGGGCACTACCCCATGGGCGGGCATCGGCAAAGCGCGTGCGTGCGGGCGAACTCATCACCATGGACTTCGGTTGCCTTGTCCGCGGCTATTCGAGCGATCTGACCCGTACGGTCGTTCTGGGGCGTGCCTCCTCGGAGCAGCGTCGGGTGTACCAGGTGGTGCTCCAAGCGCAGGAGCGCGCCATCGGGGCAGTGCGCCCAGGGGTGGCTGCCCGTGCGGTAGATGCCGCCGCGCGCGAGTGGATCACTGCGGCGGGCTTCGGGGAGTACTTCCGCCACAGCGTCGGACACGGGCTGGGCTTGAGCGTGCACGAACCGCCGGCGCTGTCTCCGCGAGCACCGGCGCGGCTCCGCTTGCAGGAGCGCACCGTGGTAACGATCGAGCCGGGCATCTACCTGCCCGGGCGCTTCGGCATCCGCATTGAAGATGACCTCTGCGTCACCACGAACGGTGCTGAGCTGCTCACAACTGCAACGCGCGAGCTGCTGAGCCTCTGATGGTGGGCGAACAAGGGCAACCCACGGTGCTGGTCATCGCGTATTACTTCCCGCCGATGGGCATGGGCGGGGTGCAGCGCATTGCAAAGTTCGTCAAGTACCTGCCCGAATACGGCTGGCAGCCGGTAGTGCTGACCGCAACACCGTCGGCGTACTTCGCCTTTGACCCAACGCTGCTGGAGGAGCTCGAACGGCGCCGGATTCCCATCGTGCGCACCCCGGGCGATGGTCTCCCCCGATGGATTCGCCGCCGCTTCAAGAACCCTCAGATCGGCGCGCCGCCGGAGTGGTTGGAGACAGCGTGGCGGCTGTGGAGCCAGTTCCGCTGGATTCCCGATCGGGCAATCGGCTGGAAGCCGGAGGCGCTCAGCCTCGGCAGACGGCTCCTGCGGGAGTACCGTCCGGCAATTCTGCTGGCAACCGCACCGCCGTATACGGATTTCCTGCTTGCGCACGAGCTTGCTGCTGCAGCCGAGCTCCCCTTTGTGCTGGACTACCGCGATCTCTGGGTGGGTGACCCCTTGCGCCGGTACCCGACGCCGTGGCATCGCCGGCGCAATGAGCGCCTGGAGCGTGCAGTGCTGGTACGCATGGCGCGCGCGGTCGTCCCAACGCGGGCACTCAAGGAGGAGTTGCTGCGCCGGTACGGCGACCTGCTCGAGCATGAGGATATCGCCATCATCCCGCACGGCTACGACGCAGAGGATTTCGCTGGGCTGGAGCACTTACGACCTCCGGAGGAGCGCTTCGTCATCGCCCACGTGGGCACGTTCGAGGGCGGGAGCCCACAGGCAACGCTGCAGGCGATTGCGCAGTTTTTGGAGCGGCATCCTGGAGCGCGTCGGCACATGGAGATTCGCTGGGTTGGGCTTGTGCGCCCGCGGGAGCAGCGCATGGTCAAAGAGCTGCAGCTCGGCGATGTTGTGCGCATCTTGGGCTATTTGCCCCATCGGGAGGCGATTGCCCAGATGCTGCAGGCGCATGTGCTGTGGTCGGAAGCCCACGTCCCACTCCGCTCGCCGGGCAAGCTCTTCGAGTACCTGGGGGCGCGACGCACGCTGCTGGTGTGCGCCCCTGCGGGGGCAATTCGCCGGATTGCCGAAGAGAGCCGAGCCGCCTTCTGTGCCGAACCCGGAGATGTGGCAACGCTGCGCCGCCACGTGGAGGAGCTCTACGAGCGCTGGCGCCAAGGGGAGCTGCCCGTGCCGTCGGAGGACTACGTTGCGCAGTTTGAACGGAGGCGCCTGACCGGCGAGTTAGCGCGTCTGCTGAGCTTCCACGCCGCGCTGTAAAATCAGCATGCTGCCTGAGCTGGCTCAGTCCCCAGAGCAGGGGCAGGGTGCAAATTTTGTATTCCACAGCCGAGGCGCGATGGAAGCCGTCACAGCACCTGCCGACGAACGAACCCGCGTGCTGCAGGAGCAGGTTCTGGAGCTCAAGCAGCGCAAGGGGGCGTTCATCGTTGCCCACAACTACCAGCTTCCCGAGGTGCAGCAGATCGCCGATGTGGTTGGGGATTCGCTTGCGCTGGCACAGGCGATTGTCCGCACGGAAGCGGAGCTGGTGGTCTTCTGCGGCGTGCACTTCATGGCGGAGACAGCGGCGATCCTGGCGCCGGAGAAGCAAATTCTGCTGCCGGATTTAGAGGCAGGCTGCTCGCTTGCCGATTCCATCACTGCCGAACAGCTCCGCGCCTGGAAAGCCCGCCATCCCGATGCGGTGGTGGTTGCCTATATCAACACTTCGGCAGCGGTCAAAGCCGAAAGTGACTGGGTCTGCACCTCCTCCAATGCGCGGGCGGTGCTGGAGGCGATTCCGCCGGAGAAGGAGGTACTGTTCGTGCCGGATATGTTTCTGGGGGCATGGCTGCGGGCGCAGACCGGGCGGGCAATCCACCTGTGGATGGGGGAATGCCACGTGCACGCGGGGATAACACCGGAGACGATTCGCCAAGCGCTGGCACAGCACCCGCAGGCGGAGCTGTTGCTGCATCCTGAGTGCGGCTGTATGTCGGCTCCGCTCTATGCCTGTGCTACGGGGATGGTCGGGGAGCATCCCGTCATCGTTGCCTCTACCGATGGCATGCTGCGCCATGTCCGGCAGTCCTCGGCGCAGGAGTTTGTGATTGGCACGGAGGTGGGGTTGCTCTACCGGCTGCAGCGGGAGAATCCCGACAAGCGCTTCTATGCGCTCAAGCCCGATGCGATTTGCCAGTACATGAAGCGCATCACCTTGGAGCGTGTTGCGGAATCGCTCCAGCAGGAGCGGTACCGGATCATGGTACCGGAGCCGATCGCCCAACGGGCTCGGCGCGCGCTGGAGCGGATGCTTGCACTGGCTGCGTCAACGCCCACACGATGATGTTAGTGCCAAAGCGGAGCGCTGCCTCGCGCTTCTCCGGCGGGTCGTTGTGAACTTCGGGGTCTGCCCAACCATCGCTGGGATTGCTCTCGTAGGTGTACAGCACGCAGAGCCGACCCTCGTGGAAGATGCCGAAGGCTTGCGGTGGCTTGCCGTCATGCTCGTGAATCTTGGGCACCCCGTTGGGGAAGCTGAAGTGGCAGTGGAACAAGCCGTAGGAGAAGGGTAGCTCGACGAGCTCCTTGTCCGGGAAGATGCGCCGGAGTTCGCGCCGGATGGCGGTGTCCAGCCCGTAGTCGTCGTCGATGTACAGGAAGCCGCCGTTGAGCAGGTAGGCGCGCAAGCGGCGAATCTCTTCGGCGGAGAACACCACGTTGCCGTGCCCGGTCAGGAACAGAATCGGGTACTGGAAGAGCGCGTCGCTGGTGGCTTCGACGGGCTCGAAGACGGGGTTGACCGGAATGGTCGTATGCTGTTGCACGAAGCGCAAGAGGTTCACCTCTGCCGAGGGGTCGTTATACCAATCGCCGCCGGTGTACTTGAGGCGGGCAATCTTGAGCGCGCTGCGGAGCGGCTGCGCGTGAACAGCCGCTGCGGTGCTCAGCAGTCCCAGACTGGCGCATAGCACCCAGCAGAGGAGGGAAGCACTGCGCATTGCAACCCTGTAACGGTTGTGCTCCGGAGAGAAGACGCGCCAGCGGTGGCTTCGTTGTGGCTGCAGCCCTAATTTTGTGCAATGTCACAGGCGTCCGGTGTTCCACTGTGGGGTGGGGTGGTGGGCAGTTGACGATGGAGCAACCGATTGCGGTCGAGTTCACGCTCGAGGAGCTGCGTGCCCTCTTCCCTGAGGTGAAGGCAGAATGGCTTGGCAGCGGGGGGCGAATCCGAGGCATCAGCACCGATAGCCGGCGAGTGTTGCCGGGGAGTGTGTTCGTAGCGCTGCGGGGAAGCCGGGTTGATGCCCATACACGGCTTGCAGAAGCCTTTGCCGCCGGTGCTGCGATGGCGATTGTGGAGCAGCGGAGCTGGCGCCAGTTCCCCGCCGATTGGCAGCGTTTCCCGTGTGTGCCGGTGGTCAATCCGCTGCAGGCGCTGGGGCAGCTTGCCCGATTGCATCGGCTCCGGTTCCGTATTCCCGTCGTCGCGGTGGTAGGGTCGGCAGGCAAGACGACCACGAAGGAGCTGATTGCGGCAGTGCTTGCGCGGCGCTTCCGGGTGCTTTCGACCCCGGGCAATTTCAACAATCAGCTCGGGGTGCCTCTAACGCTGCTCCAGTTACGCCCGGAGCACCAAGTGGCGGTGGTGGAGCTGGGAACGAACTCCTTCGGCGAGATTGCCCGCTTGGTTCAAATTGCATGCCCCACGCACGGGGTGGTGACGGCGCTGGGGGCGGAGCATCTGGAGTTCTTGGGCTCTGTGGACGGAGTTGTGCAGGAGGAGACGGCGCTGCTGCGCGCCCTCCGCGATACCGGAGGGATGGCGATCCTGCCCGCATGGGAGCCAGCGCTGCGCCAATACCACAGCGAACGCACACTCTGGTTTGGTCTGAGTGCTGCGCCGGATGTTGTCGTGTGGGCGGAGAGCATCCAGCCACGGGCGTTCCCGATGCCCGTGCGGCTGTCCTACGGAGGTGCGCTCTCCATGCTGGAGCTGCGCCTTCCAGGGCAGATCGGAGTGCGTGCAGCGGCTGCTGCTGCAGCCGTTGCGTGGGCATTGGGTGTGGATGCGGAGAGCGTGGTCGGGGCGCTGTCGGAATTCGCTCCCGAGAGCGCTCACGGCTACGCTCGGATGGCAATTGAGCACATCCCGCCGGGGGTTACCGTGCTCAACGATACCTACAACGCCAATCCGCTCTCCATGCACATGGCGTTGCAGGTGCTGCAGGACTTCCCCGCGCGGGGGCGCCGGATTGCCGTGCTGGGGGATATGCTCGAGCTGGGAGCTGCTGCGGAGGCAGCACACCGCGAGGTGCTCGAGCATGCCCAGCGCGTTGCCGAGTGGGTCTTTGTGCTCGGGGAGCAGTTCCGCGCATGTGCACACGGGCAGCCCAAGGTCTGTGTGTGCTCAACGCATGAGGAGGCGCTGCAGCGGCTGCAGGAGGTTCTCCAGCCCGGGGATGTCGTCCTGCTCAAGGGCTCCCGGGGCATGCGGATGGAAGCAATTGTCGAGCAATGGCGTCGGCAGGCGGATGCTGTACCATCTGACGCAGTGGATCTGGCGCACCTTTGACCCGCCTGGCTTTGGGGTGTTCCAGTACGTGACCTTCCGCGTTGCGGCGGCGGCGATTACGGCGCTGCTACTGTGCTTCCTACTTGGTCCAGCAGTGATACGCTTTCTCCAGCGCCACCAGGTGCAGGAGCACGGCAAGCCGGAGCTGCAGCAGACAGGCAACCATGCCCAGAAGCAGGGCACCCCGACAATGGGCGGCATCCTGGTGCTGCTGGCGATCCTGCTGCCAACACTGCTGTGGGCAAAGCTCACCAGCGGGATGGTGCTGGCAATCGTACTGGCAACGGCTTGGATGGGGGCTGTGGGCTTTGTGGACGACTACCTCAAGGTGGTCAAGCGCCTGCCCAACGGATTGATTGCGCGCTACAAGCTGCTGGGGCAGATGAGCCTCGGGCTGCTCTTGGGCGGCGCAATTGTGCTGGCGCCGGAGTGGTTCTCGCCCAGCTTCCCTGCTGTTGTAACACAGACGACCGTTCCGTTTGCCAAAAACGTGCACCTGGACTGGGGGGTGTTCTATATCCCGATGGTCGTGCTCGTCATCACGGCAACCTCCAATGCGGTCAACCTCACCGACGGGCTCGATGGCTTGGCGATTGGGACCGCCGGCATTGCTGCGTTGACGATGGGGCTGGTTGCCTATGTCTCGGGCAATGCGGTCTTTGCCAACTACCTCAACATCGTCCATCTGCGCGGCGCTGATGAGCTGAGCATCTTCTGCGCGGCGATGGTGGGCGCGGCGATGGGATTCCTCTGGTTCAACGCCTATCCGGCGCAGGTCTTCATGGGCGATACGGGCTCGCTCGCGTTGGGGGGTGCGTTGGGGGCATTGGCGGTGCTGCTCAAAAAGGAGCTGCTGCTGCCGATTGTCGGGGGCATCTTCTTCGTGGAGGCGCTTTCGGTCATCCTGCAGGTTGCCTACTTCAAGTACACGCGGTGGCGATACGGCGAGGGGCGCCGCCTCTTCCGCATGGCGCCGCTGCACCACCATTTCGAGCGCTGTGGCTGGCACGAAGCCAAGGTCGTCATGCGTTTCTACATCATCGCGGTCATTCTGGCAATTGTGACGCTAACGACCTTCAAAGTCCGCTGATGCGTTGTCCCACTGCCTATCGGCAGCGATGAAGTGCGCGGTACTGACCGGTGGAGGTGATTGCCCGGGAATGAACGCGTTCGTCCGGGCAGTGGTCCGGACGCTGCTCAATCTCAGTCCGGAGAGCACCATCTGGGGTGTGCTGGACGGCTGGTACGGCTTGGTGCATGGGCACTTCCGCTTGCTCTCCAAGCGCGATGTGAGCGGAATCGTTATGCTCGGGGGCACGATTCTGGGCACAATGCGCTTCCCCGAATTTGAAACCCAGCCGGAGCTGCGTGAGCGTGCCGCCCGGCTGCTGCACGAGCAGGGGTTCGACTACCTGTTTGTCATCGGAGGCAACGGCAGTGTCAAGGCATCCTATGCTCTGGAGCGCATCCTGCGCGAGCGAGGGTGGAATGTGCGCATCTTGGTCGCCCCGGGCTCGATAGACAACGACGTGTGCAACAATCTGGGAACCTCGATTGGCTTCTACAGCGCCCTGGAGCGCAGCCTGGAGATGCTCTCCTGGATTCGTGATACGGCAAGCTCGCATCGGCGCATCTACATCGTGCGTTCGATGGGGCGGGATTCGGCGTATCTGGCATTCTACGCGGGCATCATCGCGGGGGCGGAGTACGTCATCCGCCCCCGTGAGGAGGTGGACTTCGAGCACCTTGCCGACATCGCTATGCATCGGGACCGGGACACGATCTTCCTCGTCTCGGAAGCCTATCCCAAAAGCCTTGCCGAGATTCGGCAGATCCTGGAGCAGATTCTGCGCCAGCGTGGAGTTGAACGCGAGATCCGCACCGTTGACATGAGCTACTTCCAGCGTGGGGGCAAGGCATCGGTGACCGATATCCTGCGGGCAAGCTGGCTGGGCTACCGGATGGTCTGCGATGCCCTCCGCGGAGCGGATAGCGGCTTCTACACCGCATTCACCATTGGTGATGAGCGGGCACCGATTCCGCTGGAGCTCGCCGTGGACGATGAGCGGACCAACCATTTGGACATCCCCGCCGAAATTATCGCCATGGCGCGGGCACTGCGGTGATGGCAGCGCGCGCTTACCTGGCAATCTTCCGCGTGGGGGTCTCGGCTGCCCTCATGTATCGAGCCAACTTCCTCTTCACCGCTGGGCTGACACTCCTGGTGGGCATTGGGGTGCAGAGCTTCCTCTGGACAGCGGTCTACAGTGGGCAGAGCAGCCGGAGCATTGCGGGCATCCCCTTTGAGCAGATGTTGCTCTACGTGGTCTGTGCCACGCTGAGTTTAAGCCTCACGCGCTCTGGGCGCATCGAACGGATGGTTGCCGAGGAGATCCGGCTGGGGGAGCTCAGCCGATATCTGCTCAAGCCCGTCGGGCATGCCGGCTACGCCATTGCGATGGCAGCAGCGGAGCGCATGGTAACGCTGCCGGTTGTGCTGGGGCTGGCAGCGGTGGCAATGTCGAGCATACTTCCGGTGCCGCTGGCGAAGGTGGCGGAGATGCTCTTGGCGGCGCTCCCACTACTGCTGCTGGGCATGCTGGTGAACTTCCTGCTGGGGCTGGGCATCTCGTACCTGGCGTTTTGGATGGACGAAGTGTGGACGCTGCACGTGGTCAAGGATATCAGCCTGTGGTTCCTTTCGGGGCAATTGTTGCCGCTGTCGCTCCTGCCCTCGACGGCGGCGCAGATCTCGGCGTTGTTGCCCTTCCAGCACTTGGCATACACGCCAGCGGGGATTATGGCAGAGCTGATTCCGGTATCGGCGCTGCCGGGCTTGCTTGCGCATGCGCTCCTGTGGTGTGGGCTGCTGAGCTGTGCTGTTGCAGCGCTGTGGCGAGCAGGGATTCGTCGGTACGGTGCCTATGGAGGGTAATCCCGTGCTGTTCTACGCGCGCCTGTGGGGCGTGCTCTTCAGCCAGGCGCTCAGCCGAGAGATGGAGTACCGGCTGCACCTGTGGCTGAAGTTCCTCATTGACGTGGTCTGGTACGGCGTGCAGTTGGGGCTGTTCGGGGTGCTCTACCTGCATGTGCCGCAGATTGCCGGCTGGAGCCGCGAGGAGATGTTCGTCTTCCTGGGCACGCTCTTCGTTGTGGACGCCTTCAACATGCTGTTGTTTTCGACCAATTTCTGGCGCATTCCGCAGTACGTGCTCACAGGCGAGCTGGATTTCTTCCTGGTCAAGCCAGCTTCCACGTTCTGGCTGGTCTTCCTGCGCTACCCCAATGTTGCCTCGCTGCTGAATCTGCTCGTGGCGCTGGCGGTGCTGGGCTATGCGCTTGCCCAGGCTCCGCCGTTGCGATGGGAGGCGGTGGTGGCGTATCCGGTGTTCCTGCTCAATGGGCTTGCTTGTATGTTGGCGTTTCAAGCTGCCATTGGGGCAATTGCGGTGCGAATACTGGCAGCGGAGGGCATTCAGCAGACCTTCCACATCCTCTACCAGTTCGGCATGAAGCCCGATAGCATCTACACGCCGTTGGTGCGGCGGCTTCTGCTCTACGCCTTCCCGATGGGCTTGGTGGCATCGGTTCCAGCGCAGGTGCTCTTGGGGCGGGCATCCTGGGAGCTCTGGGTTGCGGGATTGGGGATTCCGCCGGTGCTGCTTTGGGCGAGCATCCGCTTCTTTTCGGCTTCGCTGCGGTGGTACCAGGGAGCCAGTGCGTGATGAGATTTGCGGGACGGCGGATCGTGGTAGGGGTGACCGGAAGCATCGCCGCATACAAAGCGCCACTGCTGGTGCGGGAGCTTGTGCGTGAAGGCGCAGACGTGCGCGTAGTGGTGAGCCCAACGGCAACGCACTTTGTGGCTCCGGGAGCCTTGCGCACCTTTGCCCCGACGGTGCTGGAGCTGTTCCCTGCGGAGTTTCCCGGTACCTGGCACATCGAATGGGCGCGCTGGGCGGAGGCGATGCTCATCGCCCCGTGTTCGGCAGCAACGCTGGGCAAGCTTGCTGCGGGGATCCCCGATACCGCACCGATGCTGGTGGCGTGCGCATTGCCAGCGACGACTCCGTTGGTGCTGGCACCGGCGATGGATAGCGAGATGTGGGAGCACCCTGCCACGGTGGGTGCGGTGGCGCAACTGCGCCGGCGTGGCGTCTGGATTGTGCCCCCGGCATACGGAGAGCTTGCCAGCGGCAGCGTTGGGGTTGGGCGATTGCCGGAGCTGGAGAGCATCTTGGGCACGCTGGAGGCGGCGCTGCTGCTGGGGGTACAGCAGCCGCTGCATCGTTGGGATGGGCTGCGCGTGCTGGTCACGGCGGGTCCAACGCGGGAGCGACTCGATCCCGTTCGGTTCCTGAGCAACTTTTCCAGCGGGCGCATGGGCTATGCACTTGCCGAGGCGGCGCGCGACCGCGGCGCAGAGGTGGTGCTCGTCTCCGGTCCCACGGCGTTGCCGCAGCCTCCGGGAGTGGAGTTTGTACGGGTGGAATCGGCGCGGGAGATGGCGGCTGCCGTGCTGGAGCGCGCCGATACTGCCGATGTGTTGTGCATGGTTGCAGCAGTGGTGGATTTCGCTCCGCGGTCGAGCAGCCCAACCAAGCTGCACAAGAGCGGGCAAGGCACGATGCTCCTGGAGCTGGAGACGACGCCCGATATTCTGGCTACCGTAGCGCAACGGCGGCGCCCGGGACAGCTCTTGGTTGGATTTGCCCTGGAGACGGATTCCGAGTGGGGGTCGGCTCAGCGGAAGTTGCACGAGAAGGGCTGCGATCTTGTCGTGCTCAACAGCCTGCGCTGGGGAGCAGCAGGCTTTGAGAGCCGCTTCAACACGATTGCCGTACTCTCGCGCCAGGGTTACGTGCGCATGTTCCCACCGCGCTCTAAGCGGGTGTGTGCGGAATGGATTCTGCAGTGTGTCCAGGAGCTCAGGAGCCCCGATGCCGGCAGTGGTGGACAAGCACGCTAAGCGGCTGAAGATCCTGCGTGCCGCGGCGGAGGTGTTTGCCCGCAAGGGCTACCACGCAACGCGCATGGTGGAGATCGCACAGCAGGCGGCAATGGGCAAGGCGACGCTCTACGAGTACTTCGCTGCAAAGGAGGATGTCTTCTACGCACTGCTGGACCATTGGCTGGGGGAGTTTGAGCAGAGGCTCTGCGAGCGATTGCGGCAGAGTGCCGACCCACTCGAGCAAGCCGATATCGTGCGCAGGAGCGCGGTGGAGTTCTACCGCAAGCATGCCCGCCATGCGCCGATATTCCTGGAGTTCTGGGCGCATGCGCTGCGCAGTCCTGACCGGCGCTTTCTGCAGCGGGTTCGGCGCTTTCAGCGCTTTCTGCGTCAGATTGGGGTGCGCGTCACGCACGAGCTGGTGCGGCAAGGGGTGTTTCTGCCCGTGGATGTTACCTCGGTGGTGGAGTTGGAGGCGGGGATCTCGGATGGAATCTTCGTTGCTTGGGTGCTTTCGGGGCGGCGGTTTCGGTTGGACCGAGCCTATGTGTTTCGGCAATCGGTGTTGGGGTTAGGCTTGCTCTCCGAAGCAGCGCGAGCGCAGATGCAGGAGCGGCTTCGGCGCAAGTTGGAGGAGGGGTTCCTTCCCCGGCGGTCAAGCGCACGGCAGCGGGGAAAGCGCTAAATTCGAGCAAGACAGTTCCCAAGCACCCGTGTAGCGCGGATGCCAATCTCGCTCGGCTACAGCAAGTCGGCGCGGCAGATTTGGAAGATGACCCAAGCAGCACCTTCAATGCTGCGGTGGACCCATCGTACGCGCACGAAGCTGATGGAGTGGGTGCGCAGCCTGGTCCTGAAGGTGCCGCAGGGGTGGAAGCGTACGGCAGCGCGGGTACTGCTGGGCAGCCTCAGCGCTGGGGTTATTGGGATGCTCTACACCCTGGTGTTTATGGCGGTGGCTTGGGTCTATGCCCTCGCTGTGGTGCTAATCGTCGGCGCTTGGATGATGCTCACGGTGGGGTACATGACGCTTGTCATGCTCGTGGTGGCGCTGCTGCAGAGACCACGGGCGTACCGCGGAGTGAGGTAGAGGGCTCACACCCCCAGCGCTGGTAGCGCCGCGAGGATGCGTTCGGCAATCTGTTTGCCGGTGAAGCCCTCGTGACGTAGGAGCTCGGCAAGGGGGGCGGCGGCAACCCAGCGCGAAGGAACGGCAATGGGAAGCACAGGGAGCGCGAGGCGCCGCTCTGTCAGGAACTCCGCTACCATAGTGGCGATGCCACCGTGCCGGAAGTGGTCCTCCACGGTTACCAACAAGCGGGCATGCAGAGTGGCGTTGAGGAGTGCTTCCTCATCCAAAGGCACTACGGTGCGGAGATTGTAGACGCAAGCGCCAATGCCGTGCGATGCCAGGATTTCTTGTGCCTCCAACACTTCGCGCAGGAGGAAGCCGTAGACGAAGATTGCAATGGGGCTTTCTGGATCGCCGAAGCGTTCGGCTTTCCCCAGCGCAAATTCCTGCGTGTGCTCGACGGCAGCGGGGACATTGGGATAGCGGATATAGAAGGGTTGCGGCGCCATCACCACACTGGGCAGCCCAAGCACAAGCTCCGCTTCGTCTGCCGGGCAGAAGATCCCCATGCCCGGGATGGAGCGCATCAGGGCAATGTCCTCCAGCGATTGGTGGGTTGGACCGTTGCCCTCGGAGAGAAAGCCGGGGAAGCCGCCAACGAGTTTGACCGGTAGGCGGGCAATCCCAACATCGGTCCGGATGAACTCAAATGCCCGCATCGTCAGGAATGCCGCAAGGGCGTGGGCGATTGGGATTCGCCCGCGCAGCGCCATCCCAGCCGCAACGCCGATGAGGGTTTGTTCGGCGATCCCCACATCGAGGAAGCGCTCACCCGCCAACGGTGGGAGATTGCGCAGCGCAGCACGGTTTTCCGCCGTGAGAATCACAATCCGCTCATCACGCTGCAGAAGCTCCAGTAGCGTGCTCTCGTACGGGGTCATCTGCTCCTCCGGCATTACTCTGCCGAACCCGCCGAACTGAGAGTGGCTGCTGCTCCTCCGTGCAGCTCGGCAAGAAGCGCGGGGAGCTCCTCTGGGCGAATTGCGCAGAACCAGCGGTCAACGCGGTTCTCCATGCTGGGCAACCCTTTGCCTCGGACGGTATCGGCGATGATCACACTGGGGTGCTCGGGACGCTCCGGGAGTGCGGAGAAGGCGGCATGGAGCGCGGTGGGGTCGTGTCCATCCACCCGAAGGACGCCCCAGCCGAAGGCGCGGAACTTCTCAGCGATTGGCTCCAGCGGGATGAGCTCTTCGGTGGGCATGTTCGCCTGTAGGCGGTTCCGGTCAACGACTGCGATGAGCTGCTCGACCCGATATGCCGCAGCAACCAGGGCGGCTTCCCAGACGGAGCCCTCATTGAGTTCCCCATCCCCCAGGAGGACGACGACACGGTTGGGCGACCGACGCAGCCGGCACTCCAGAGCGATACCAAGGGCAACCGCCATACCGTGCCCCAACGAGCCGAAGTGGAACTCCACTCCAGGGACGGAGCGGTTGGGGTGCCAGTAGATGGCATCCTCGGGCTGCAGATGGCGGTGCAACCGCTCTTCGGGGATATACCCCAGCGCCGCAAGGACGCCGTAGAGCGCTGGCACGGCGTGACCTTTGGAGAGCAGGAGGTAATCGCGCTCGGGATCTTCGAGCCGCTCTGGGGAGAGCCGCAGGTAGGTCGTGTAGAGGTAGGCCAGGATGTCCACACAGGAGAGCGCGGCGCCCAGGAAGCATCCGCCGCGGGCAGCCATCTCGATGCAGTGCTGCCGTGCCTGGAGGGCAACGGCGCGGACCCGGTCGAGTTCCAGCGCGCGAGCGGGGGCAAGCGGGTTCATCGGGGGGTCTCCGAGGTGGGTTGTTCCTCCTGAGGGATGCGGGTGTCTTCGGGTGTGATCGTGCGCAGTTCGCCCAGGTGGTGCCGGTACCAGTTCACTCCGGCATACCGGGCATTGAGTTGCGCCAGCTCGGGGCGCTCCTCCAGCAGCTTGAGGATATCCCACAGCGAAAACAGCGGCTTGTACGGGTAGAGCGCCTCGTAGACGGCGCGGACGAAGGCGTAATCCTCCGGATAGTCCAGCGTCCAACGGTGGGAACGGGAGTAGTCCCAGCCCGTCTCCCATGTGACGTTGCCGATGCGGAAGCGCTCGGGCTGGTCCCAGATGAATGGGGTGGTGTGCTCCCGCTCGTACGGCTTGGTTGCCAGCCGCCAGGCAAGCTCCAGGATCGGCATTGGGATGACCTCTACGTCGTTGCCATCGGGGTAGCTCGGTGGGTGAAGGTTGCTGACGTAGTCGTAGCGCTCGGCATTCTGCCGCCAGAAGCTCAGCACGCGGTCAATGACGGCAGGGTCAATGAGCGGGCAATCCGAGGGGATCTTCACGACAGCGTCTGCCCGAAAGGCGAGCCCGGCTTGGTAGTGGCGGTCGAGCAGATCGGTGGGGTGTCCGCGGAAGCAGGCGAGCCCTTCGCGCTGGCAGAGCTCGGCGATGGGGTCGTCCTCAGCAAGCGTTGTGGTGGCAACGACGAGCTCATCGAATTCGCGCGCGGCGGCGATCCGCTCCAGTTGCCGCAGCAGTACGGGGCGCCCCAGGATGGGCAGCAGCACCTTGCCGGGCAGACGGGTCGAGCCCGTTCGGGCTTGCACAACGATGACAACCCGGGCGTGTGCGCTCATGTGTGCATCACCCTCTTGCGTGGGTGGAACTGCCGGCGTGGGAGCTGTGGCGGCATGCTCGGCGGAGGGAAGAAGGTCCGCACCGGGCGTTCCCGCAAGAGGTCCCAGCACACTTCGGCGATGTATTCTGCTGAGCGTCCGCCGTTTTGCCACGGCAGCAATTGGCGCAGTAGCTCCAAGTTGAACGCCGAATGCACCTCCTTGCCCAGCGCCAAGCCCACGTAGACGACCGAGGAGTAGCGCGCGATGAGCACCTCACAGTTGGCGATCATGTGGTTGGTGTTGCCCGACGAGAAGACCACTGCACCGGGGAGCCAGTGGTAGACCTCGCGGGCAGCTCGTTCGACCCGTTCATTGGGGTGCAGCTTGACCAGGATCGGGCGCCCTTTGGCGACACGGGCGGCGTACTGCAGGAATGCTGCACGGTTCTCGTAGCGGAGAGTCTCTCGACTGTCCGAGGTTGCCACCAGCACGTAGCCGTGGTAGGGGAAGTCGTTGTGCCGGTATTGTTCGCAGTTGTCGAAGTTCGGGATACCGGTCACGCGCAGCTTCTCGGCGCGGACGCCTTTGCGCAGGAAGAGCTGCCGGTAGCCTTCGGAAGCCACGCAGAAGACCGTGTAGGCATCCGAGAGCCCCGTTGCCGCTGTGCTGGCAATCCAGCGCGGTAACCCCAGGTATTTGACGCCGTAGAAGAGCAGCCCTTCGGGGTCGGTCATGCCCTCCTGGACGAGCACAATCTTACGCCCGCGGATATTGCGCGGTACCAGGAGGTCCTGGCAGGTCACCACCAGGTCGTAGGGGTGGAGCTGCCCCCGCTCGTCTATCGGAAGCTGGTGCTGGTGTAGGTACTCCAGCGTGGCGCGGCGGAAGCGTCCGCCCAGGATGGTGAAGTCCAGCCATCCGCGTCGGGCAAGCCAGTCTATGAGCCCATCGGCGTAGTACGGGGTGAAGTAGCATTCGCACTCGCCCATGAGGTGCTGGGCGATCTGGTGCATCTGCGTTGTCTGGTTGAGCGAGCCGCCGATGAAGAGCACGCGGTAGCTCATGGTAGGCACCCAGTCCGGCGTGCAGAGACGAAAGCTGGAGAGAGGATGGTGCAATGCGTGAGCCTGCGGGGGCGCTCGTCTGTAGGAGTGGGAGAGAGGCTCAATGGAGACCCTCTGGCAGAAGGCACAGGACGCGTGGCTGTTCCGGCGCCGCTCCGAGAGCGGAGAGCCGGAGATTACCGCCGGCACAATCGTCTACGGGGCAGTGCTGCGCACACTGGTGCTACTCCTGGGGACGTTGGCGCTGCTGGGAGTGATGCCCGACCTGTGGCGCTACGCCTGGCTTGTGCTGCTCGCGCTGTGGGGCGTGGTGGTCTACCCGGCATACCAGCGCTGGCGCGAATTCAGCGAGCGCGTCGAGCAGCTCAAGGAGGAGCTCCTGTGTGGGTCGTGCCGTTATTTTGAGGAGACCGGGCAGCTCTGTACGCTGCTGGACGAGCATGTCCGCAGCGACTACATCCCGTGCGAGGGGCTCTCGTGGGAGCCGCGCACGGAGTGGGACGAGTGAGCTTGCTCGAGCCCGTATTTTTGTAGGCAGTTTGAGCTACAGTGCACGCTACGATGCCGGTCATCACGATCGACGGACAGCGGCTGGAGGTTCCCGCAGGGAAGACGATTATCGAAGCCGCCTACGAGAACGGACTCCAGATTCCACACTTCTGCTGGCATCCGGCGCTCTCGGTGGCAGGCAATTGCCGGATGTGCTTGGTGGAGGTGGGCTTCCCCAAACGGCGCTCCGATGGCTCCCCGGAGCTGGATGAGCGCGGAGAGCCTGTCATTGCCTACCTGCCCAAGCTGCAGATCGCCTGTGCAACGCCCGTTGCTGATGGGATGGTGGTGCGCACCAAGAGCCCGCGCGCCGTTGCGGCACAGGAAGCCGTCATGGAGTTCCTGCTCATCAACCATCCGCTGGATTGCCCCATCTGCGATGAGGCAGGGCAGTGCAAGCTGCAGGAGTACGCCTTCCGCTACAGCCGTGGCTTCAGCCGGTTCGATGAGGAGAAGGTGCACAAACCCAAGCGCGTGGTGTGGGGACCCAACGTCATCTTCGACGGAGAGCGCTGCATCCTCTGCTCGCGCTGCATCCGCTTCGCCAACGAGGTGGCACGTCAGCCGGTGCTGACCTTTGTCGAGCGCAACGACCACGTCACCATTGAGCTGGCGCCGGGGGCGGAATTCGATAACCCGTACTCGATGAACGTCATCGAGCTGTGCCCGGTGGGGGCGCTCACCAGCCGCGATTTCCGCTTCCGTGCCCGCGTCTGGGAGATGAGCTTTACGGATTCCATCTGCCCTGGGTGCGCGCGCGGCTGCAACATCAAGATCGGTGTACGCAACAACGAAATTCTGCGCCTGGAGCCGCGCCGCAACCTCCACGTCAACGGCTACTGGATGTGCGACGAGGGGCGACTGACGCAGTACGGCTTCGTCAACACCAATCGGGTCGAAGGTGCACTGCTGCGCACCGGTGGCACGGAGCAGGGGCTCTCCTGGGATGCTGCCTATGAGGAGATCGCGCGTGCACTCCGCCGCTACAAGCCGAACGAGATCATGCTCATTGGCTCTGGGCGCTCGACCAACGAGGATCTCTGGGCACTTGCCAAGTTTGCGCGAACCGTGCTCAAGACGCCCAATCTGGACTTCCCGCGGCGGGAGGACCCATACTTTGAGGACGAGCTGCTGCGCTGCCGTGACCGCAATCCCAACACCACCGGTGCGCTGGAGATCGGCATTCGCCCTGCTCCCGGAGCGGTTACCCTGGCACAGTTGCCCGAAAAGGTGCGCTACGGGCAGATTCGGCTCATCTACGTCGTGGAGGAGGACGTGGCGGGGCTCTCTCCGGCGCTGGCACGAGCGTTGGAGGAAGCGGAGATGGTTATCGTGCATGCCTCCAACCACACCGAGACGGCGCGTCGGGCACATATCCTGCTGGCAACGACCACCTATGCCGAGCTGGAGGGCACCTACACGAACATCCAGCGGCGGGTGCAGCTCCTGCGCCCCGCCGTTGCAACAGCCGAGCGCGAACGCTACCAGGGGCTGCAGATGAGCCGATGGGATAAGTTCGGTGCCTGGAACGACCGTTGGACTCACGGTCCCCGCCGGCGGTGCCGTCAGACGTGGCAGCATCTGCAGGCAATTGCGCGCCTGCTGGGAAGCTCGTGGAATTGGCGCAAATCCGAAGATGTCTTCCGCGAGCTGAGCGCAGAGCTCCCTGCCTTTGCGGGGATGACGTACGAGCTGCTGGAGGTCTACCAGGGCATTGTGCTGGGCAAGGGGCGCAATCCCGATCCAGTGCCCCCGATGCGCTACGAGTCACATGTGCTCAAACCGTAGTGGGCAAGCCCATGGAGACGCTTGCAGCGCAGCTCCTGATCGCGGCGGTTAAAGCCTTCATCGTCGTCAACTCGGTGCTGTTGGCAGCGGCGGGGCTGGTCTATGTGGAACGTCGGGTGGCGGCGTGGATTCAGGACCGCATCGGTCCCAATCGGGTAGGACCCTTCGGGCTGCTGCAGCCCTTTGCGGACGTCATCAAGCTCTACTTCAAGGAGGACTTGGTGCCCGCGTTAGCGGACCGGACCTTCCATCGCTTGGCGCCGCTCATCTCCATTGCGGTCGCGCTGAGCCTCTACGCGGTCATCCCGATAGCCGACTACATCCTCATCGCCGGAGAGCGGGTCTACCTCTCGGTCGCCCCGCACATCAACGTAGGGTTGCTCTACGTGCTGGCGATGACCTCAATTGGGGTTTACGGCATCGTCCTGGCGGGCTGGTCCTCCAACAACAAGTACTCGCTGCTGGGGGGATTGCGCTCCTCGGCGCAGATGATCTCGTACGAGCTAACGCTGGGGCTGTCGGTCGTCGGTGTTGTGATGGTGGCAGGGTCGCTGGACCTGTACGAGATTATCCAGCGCCAGCAGCAGGTGTGGAACATCGTCTACCAGCCCCTGGGCTTTCTGCTGTTTCTGGTGGCCTCCTTTGCCGAGACCAACCGCGCGCCGTTCGACCTGCCGGAAGCCGAGCCGGAGCTCGTCGGCGGCTACCACACGGAGTATTCGGGCATGAAGTTCGGGCTGTTCTTCCTGGCGGAGTACTCCAACATCGTGGTGGCGTCGCTGATGATGACGGTGCTCTTCCTGGGCGGCTGGCATGTGCCCTTTGTGCCGCAACTGCCGCAGTGGTTGGGGCTGCAGGAGGGAAGTGTGGGGATGGCACTCTTCCAATCGGCGGTGACGCTCTCGAAGACGGCAGTGCTGCTGTTCCTGTTCATCTGGGTGCGCTGGACAGTGCCCCGATTCCGCTACGACCAGCTCATGCGGCTGGGATGGCGGGTGCTGCTGCCGCTGGCGCTGTTGAACATTCTGCTGACCGGGCTGGTGCTGCTCGTTGTCTAACAACCGCACGGTGCGTGCGATGAATATCACGGAGAATACCGAAGCCCAGCGCCTGAGCTTCTGGGAGCGGCTCTACCTGCCCGAGATCGTGCGCGGGCTCTCCATTACGCTGCGCCAAATGTTCAAGCCCAAGTTCACGCGGCAGTACCCTGAGGAGCGGTGGGAGCCCTTGGGGTCCTACCGCGGGCGCCCCGTCCTCGTGCTCGATGAGGATGGCGAACGCTGCGTCGCCTGCGGGCTGTGTTCGCGGGTCTGCCCCGCATTGGCAATCGAGGTGCAAGCCGGCGAGACCGAGCGCGAGAAGGAGCGCTACCCGGTCAAGTTCGAAATCAACATGCTGCGCTGCATCTACTGCGGCTTCTGCGAGGAGGTCTGCCCGGAGGAAGCCATCGTCATGAGCAAGGACTACGAGCTGGTCTTCGAGGAGCGTGAGGCGGCAATTCTGGACAAGGAGCAGCTCCTGGTTCCGATTGCCCAGTTGCAGGACCGACTGGAGTTTCTGCGGCGCTACAAGTAGGCTACAGCTCCAGTGGGGCTCGACGCAGGTATTCCAGGCGCCGGCGTAGCCGTTCCAGTTCTCGTTCGAGTTCGCGGAGTTGCCGCTCCAGTGCACGGCGCTCCCGTTCGAGCTGACGTTGGTGTTCGCGCAGCTCCTGCTCCTGCTGACGCTGATGGCGCGGGAGCTCCTCCTCGAGGAATCTCCGATGCTCCTGGAGCCAGCGTTGCCACCGCTCGCGCCCCTGTTCCAGCCAGCGTCGCCACCGCTCTGACTCCTGCTTCCACTCCTGCTGTTCAAGCAGTTGGGGTAGCTCGGAGAGCTGCTTCCGAAGGCGTTCCAGAGACTCCAGCCACAGCGAATCCGGCAGCCTGAGCGAATCCCCCAGCCGTAGGCATCCCTCCGGACCGAAGAGGAAAAGCCTCATTCGAGGTCGGCACAGTGCCGAATCGCCCGCAGCCGTAGTGTGTACCGCCGGTAGCGCTGCAGCGGATGCGCAGCTGCACAGGAGAAGTACTGCGGTGAACAGGAGCGGTCCTGCGGACATGGCAGCGCCATAGTGGGTGGGACCTCGTGCCTGCGCTTAGATGTTGCACGGCGAAGGAGGGTTTAGCCAGCATCCGGGCAGACTTTGAGGGGAAGCAGCACGACTTGCGCGAATAGCGGAATTTTTGCATTTTGCGCCCGTGATGGTGTATGTTCGACCGCATCGCGGAGGGCAGGATGTGGCGCACACTGCTGCTGTGGGGTACCGGGCTGGTGCTGTCCGGGTGTGCGACGGTGCACCTTTCGATGGGCGGCGTGGACAAGCTCACGGCGATGAGCGGCGATCCCGGCAGGCAGTATACAGTAGTCCGGCACTTCACGCGGGATGCAAAAGCGGTGTTCACCCTCTTCGGGCTGGTGACGGTGGTGAATCCAGACCTTGCCAAGGTGGTGCGAGAGGAGATTGCAGCGGCGCGGGGAGATGCCGTCGTTGGGATTCGCATCAAAGGGCAGACGACCCTGGTGGACGGGCTCATCCCGATCGTGCTGGGAACGTTGGGTGGACTGCTGCTGCCGCCGTACGGCACGGTGTTGAGCTACCTCTTGGAGCTGCGCACGTACACGATTGAGGGGGATGTCATTCGGTACCTGTACTGACGCCAGCCGCTATGCCTCCGATACCACGTTCTGCGGGCGCCCTTCGAGGAAGGCTTTGAGGTTGTGCAGCGTGGTATCCAGGATGCGCTGGACGGCTTCCTCGCTGTTGAAGGCAATGTGCGGCGTGAAGATGATGTTGTCGCGGTGCAGCAGCACGTAGGCTTGCACGACCTTCCGCAGCGTTTGTTCGGCAACGGGGGCGCGCAGCAGCATGCTCTCCTCCTTGATGTACTCCTCGCCCTCGATCACATCGAGTCCGGCGCCGGCAAGGATGCCCTCATCGAGCGCCCACAAGAGCGCTTCGGTGTCCACAACCGAGCCGCGGGCGGTGTTGATGAGCAGGGCACCGCGCTTCATCATGCTCAGCCGCTCGCGGTTGATCATGTGGTAGGTCTCCGGCGTGGCGGGGACGTGGAGCGAGACGATATCGGAGCTGCGCAAAAGCGTCTCTAAGTCCGTGTACGTAAAGCCCAGAACCTCGGCAAGGAGCGGCTGCGGACGGATGTCGTACGCCAGCACGCGCATCCCAAAGCCGCGGGCAATGCGGATGACGTGCAGCCCGATGTTCCCGGCACCGATGACGCCCAGGGTCTTCCCGTAGAGGTCGAATCCCCGAAGCTCGGCAATGCTCGTACTGGGGCGGTAGACCCACTGCTGCGCAGCCCGAAGCCGACGCGAGAGCGCCAGAATGAGCGCGAACGTGTGTTCGGCAACGGTGTTCTCCCCGTAGTGTGGGACGTTGCAGACGGTGATGCCCCGCCGGCGGCAGGTCTCCAGGTCGATGTGGTCGTAGCCTGTGGACATGGTCAGGATGAGCCGGAGCTCAGGCAACGCTTCGAGCAGCTCGGCATCCAGCTTCGTCCACACGAATGCGGCGATAGCCTCGACCGTGGCGTAGAGAGGGCATCGCTCCAGGGTCAGTCGTTCTGTGCTGAAGTGCGCTTCGACGGCGCTCTCTAGCCCCAGTTGCACCAGTCCCTCTTGCAGGTAGGTCACCTGCCATGGCTCCAGGTCGAAGAAGGCAACACGCATCGGAGCAAGCTCCGGTTAAGATGGCACGGCGCTAACAGCAAGCCGCACTGCGGCGTTTCGGCATACCGACGGCACGCAAAGATACGCCACCACCGCAAGCAGCCGGCTGGCGGACAAACACCGCCGAGCTGCGGCGTTCCGCCTAAAGGGCGGATTGGTGTTCGCCCCTGGAGGCGTAGGACCAGTGGCTGCTTCTATCCCCCGGCGCTTGAGCTTTGGTTGCCCCGCTCTACAAAGGGGCGCAGCAGATCAATGGGTACGGGGAAGACGATAGTGGAGTTCTTCTCTGTGGCGATCTCCGAGAGGGTCTGCAGGAAGCGCAACTGCAGGGCGATGGGAAAGCGCTGGATGGTTTGGGCTGCCTCTGCCAGGCGTTGGGCGGCTTGGTATTCGCCCTCAGCGCTGATGATCTTGGAGCGGCGCTCGCGTTCGGCTTCGGCTTGCCGCGCCATCGCTCGCTGCATCTCCACGGGAAGGTCAATCTGCTTGACCTCGACGGCGCTGACCTTGACCCCCCAGGGCTCGGTGTGGCTATCGATGATCTCCTGCAGGTGGCGGTTGATCTTCTCGCGCTCGGCAAGGAGCTCATCCAGCTCGGATTGCCCCAGCACGCTGCGCAGCGTGGTCTGCGCAATCTGGCTGGTGGCGAAGAGGTAGTTCTCCACCTCGTTGATGGCTTTCTCCGGGTCCACCACGCGGAAGTACACCACGGCGTTGACCTTGATGGAGACGTTGTCGCGCGTGATGACATCCTGCGCCGGCACCTCCATGGCAACGGTGCGCAGGCTGACCTTGACCATGCGGTCAATGAAGGGGATGAGCAGGATGAGCCCCGGACCCTTTGCCCCGATGAGCCGCCCCAGGCGGAAGACCACGCCACGCTCGTACTCGTTGAGGATACGCAGCGCCGAGCTCAGCACGATGATCGCCAGCACAAGCACAATCAGCAGTTCCATGGTGTTGCCTTAGTGGTTCGACATGCCCTTCTGTCATTGCTGCGAGGCAGAGGATTGCACGGGCTCGACCCACAGCGTGAGTCCTTCGCGCCGGAGGACGCGCACCGGCGTATTGGGTGCTATCGCCACGGTGGAGCGGGCAGTCCAGAGCTCGCCGTGAAGGCGAACCTGCCCGGGTGCCTCAGGAGCGATTGGAGAGACGGTAACGGCAAGCGCCCCAATGAGCGCTTCCCCGCCGCTGCGCGGGCGAGCAAGTTGCGCTTGGATGCCTTTGCCCAAGACCCAGCCGAAGAAGGCAACGCTTGCAACCACGCTGGGCACAATGACCGACCAGGAGATGCGCAGGAACTCCTCCGGAGAGTCCACCAGCATCACCGAGCCCAGCACCAGACAAACGATGCCGGCGATGGTCAACAGCCCGTAGCTGGTGACCTTGAGCTCCAGCAGGAACAGGATGACCGCCACGGCGATGAGGGCAAGCCCGGCGTAGTTGATGGGCAGCATCTGCAGGGAGTAGGATGCCAGAATCAGCGAGATGGCGCCGATGACGCCCGGGACGATAGCGCCGGGATTGTAGAGCTCAAAGAGCAGCCCGTAGATGCCCAGCAGGAGCAGGATGTAGGCGATATTGGGATTGCTCAGAAGCGCCAGCAGGCGATGGCGCCAGTTCATCGGTACCTCCTCGCGCGAAGCCGTTGCGGTGCGCAGGCGATGCTGCCTGCCGGGGGTAAGCTCGACAACGTAGCCGTCCAGTGCCTGTAGGAGGGAATCGCGCGAAGGGGCGATGAGGTCAATGACGCGCTCGCGCAGGGCTTCCCGCTCCGTGCTGGAGATGCTGCGGCGGACGGCGTCCTCCGCCCAGCGGAGGTTCCGCTTGCGCTGTTGGGCAATGGCGCGAGCAAAGGCGGCAGCGTCGTTGGTGGCTTTCTCCGCCATGACGGAATCCCCGCCCTCTCCACCGAGCCCGACGGGATGGGCGGCGCCGATATTCGTCCCCGGCGCCATCGCGGCAATGTGTGCTGCCAGCGTGACGAAGACCCCTGCCGAGGCAGCGCGCGCCCCAGGCGGAGCAACGTAGACAACGACCGGCACAGGGGATTTGAGCAGCTCCTGCACGATCGAGCGCGTGGCTTCTAACAGACCGCCGGGCGTGTTCAGCTCGATGAGAACGGCTTCGGCTTGGCGCTCGCGAGCCGTCCGCAGCAGCCATTCGACGTACTCCGCCGTTGCCGGACCGATGGGTCCGTCAATCTGCCCAATGAGCACGGTTTGGGCAGCGGCGAGGGCTCCTGCGCTCAGCCACGCAGCAAGGAGGCTATGCAGACCGGTAGCGCGCATGTGTCCTTCTCAGGCAGCAGTTGCAAGATTACGAAAAAGCCGCCTTCGGAGCCACACACAAACTCTGTGCCCTTCGTCTCCGCTGCTGGAACAGCACGGGAGGCAGCCTCATGTGGAGGTCCGCTCTGCTCGTTGGGCTGTTGGTGCTGGCAGGGTGTGCCACGCCGGAGGGGATGATGCGCCGAGACTACTTCGGCTTCCGCAACCATGTGCCGGAGCGGGAGGAGCCATCGCCGGCGGTGGAGGAGCCCGCACGGGGGGTGCCGATGGAGTCGCGCGCATCGCGCCCGTGGAGTGCACCCCCGACCTGCTCGTACACGGTGGTCGTGCCGGAGTGGGGGTACGCGGATTGGTATGCGCCCTGGTACGGCGTTCCGGGATGCTGCGCTGGGTATGAAGCGTGGTGCTGGCATGTGCATGGGTGGTACTCCTCGGGGTGGCGTTGCTATGGCTATCGGCACTGCGCGCCACGGGTGGTGGTTGTGGTGCCGACAGAGGTTGTGCGACCCGCCGTACGGAGTATCCGGACCTTTGGTCCCCAGCGCGGTTCGGTGGAGCAGTGGCGCGAAGAGCGCGAAAGCGCCGGCAGTGCCGGTGCAGGCGGACGCCGCCGAATGCAAGCAGAGCAGGGCACCCCAGCTCAGGGTACCGTGCGGGCACAACCGGTGGAGGCAGAGAGTGCTACTGCCAAGCAAGTCGAGCAACCTCAGGGCGGACGCCGCCGCGGTGTGAAGCGTTCCGGGTCCAACGCAGGGGTGGAGGTGCGCACGGAGAAGCGCACAACCGAGGATGGCGGACGCTCCCGAGATGGGCACAGACGCCAAGAGAGTCTGCAGGGCAGCTCCGGACCCGCAGAGCCAAGCGGTGGTGGGCGCTCGCGTGCACAGCGTCCGGATTAGCCCTCTGCAGAGGGCTCGGCGGCTTCCTCACCAGCACGGGAGCGGATGGCGATGACGCGCTGTTCGGCGTTCTCCAAATACCGCCGGCACGCGGCAATCAGCTGAACGGCTTCCTCGTAAAGCTCCAGGAGCTGCTCCAGCGGAAGATTGCCCCGATCCAGCAGGGCAACGATCTCCTCCAGCCGTGCCATCTGCTCCTCAAAAGAGCGAAGGTTGTTCGGGGACGGAGGGGTGGACATGGGGGCGCTCTTTGCTGTGGGAATCTCCGTCGGAGAGGCGCCGCAGAACGCGGATGGTGAGCCGGTCCTGCAGGCGAAGCAGCTCCAGTTGCTGCCCTGGATGGAGTGGTTGCTCTGCGGGCACGAATCTTCCCCGGGCTTGCAGGAGTGCAAAACCGCGCCGGAGCGGTGCCAAGGGGTGGAGGCTCTGGCAGCGGAGCTCGACCATGCGGAGCCGCTCTGCCGCTTGTGCCAAGGCGCGCTCGATGGCGGCGTCGAGCCGTTCGCTGAACTCATCGAGCTCCTGCCCCAGCAGGTGGAGCCGTTCCTGCACTCGGCGGAATGCCGAATGCTGCTCGGCGCTATTCAAGCGCTGGCGTGCTCGTTCCAGCTCCCGTGCCAGCTCGCGCTCCAGGCGTTGCTCCACGGCTGCAAGCCATTCCAGAATCGCCTGCAGACCGAATTGCGAGACCAGCTCCGCTGCCGCCGTCGGCGTGGGCGCCCGTACGTCGGCAACGAAATCGGCGATGGTGTAGTCCACCTCATGCCCAACGGCGGAGACAACCGGGATGCGCGAGTGGTAGATCGCCTGCGCCACCTCCAACGTGTTGAATGCCCAGAGGTCCTCCAGGGAGCCACCGCCGCGACCCACGATGAGGACCTGGGCATCGGTTTGGTTGAGTTCGGCGATTGCCTGGGCGATATCTGCAGGGGCGCCTTCGCCTTGGACCAGGGTTGGACGGAAGTAGATGAGCGCTGCGGGCATCCGGCGGCGGAGCGTGGTGAGCATATCATGGATTGCCGCTCCGGTGGGCGAGGTGGCAATCCCGATGCGCAGGATTAGGCGTGGGAGCGGGCGCTTGCGAGCGGAATCGAACCAGCCCCGCGCCTGCAGCTCCTGCTTGAGCCGCTCGAAGGCTTCGTAGAGGCTCCCAATGCCATCGGGTTCGAGCGACCAGCAATCCAACTGATACTGCCCACGCTGCGGACGCACGCTGATGTTGCCCTCCGCCACAACACGCATTCCGTCGCAGGGCTCGAAGTTGAGCGGGCGCCCGCGCCAGAGCACGCAGGCGATCTGCGCTCCCTCGTCCTTGAGCGTGAAGTAGCGGTGTCCGGAGGAGTGCAGCTTGTAGTTGGAGATCTCCCCACGCACGCGCACGTAGGGGAAGGCTTCCTCCAGCAGCAACTGGAGCTGCTGCGTGAGTTCGCTGACCGTCACCGTTGGCACGCCGTCGGGCATGCTCACTGGAAGAGCTGTAGGCTGTAGCGCACGAAGAAGGGCACGAAGACTAGGCTCAGAATCGCCATCAGCTTGATGAGGATGTTGAGCGAGGGTCCGGAGGTGTCCTTGAAGGGGTCGCCAACGGTATCGCCGATGACGGCGGCTTTGTGGGCATCGGAGCCTTTGCCGCCGAGGAAGCCCTTTTCGATGTACTTCTTGGCGTTGTCCCAAGCGGCGCCTGAGTTCGCCATGCTCGTTGCCAAGGCAACGCCGGAGACGATTGCACCGATGAGCACGCCGGAGAGCATCTTCAAGCCGAAGAGGAAGCCCACCAGCAGCGGAGTGCCCAGGACGAGCAGCCCTGGGGCGATCATCTCGCGCAGGGATGCCTTGGTGGAGATGTCCACGCACTGGCGGTAATCCGCACGGGCGCGCCCTTCGAGCAGCCCGGGAATGCTGCGGAACTGCCGCCGCACCTCCTCGATCATGTCGAAGGCAGCGCGCCCAACTGCTCGCATCGTCAGCGCAGAGAAGGCGAAGGGCAACACACCGCCGACGAGCAAGCCCGCCAGGACCCAGGGATTGAGCAAGCTGGTCGTGTGGAGCACATCCAGTTCGGGCGCAAACTCCTGTGCCCGCGTGATGAAGGCGGAGAAGAGCGCCAGCGCCGTCAGCGCTGCCGAGCCGATGGCAAACCCTTTGCCGATTGCAGCGGTGGTGTTCCCGGCAGCATCCAGCATATCGGTGCGCTTACGGACTTCGGCGCCCATGCCGCTCATCTCGGCAATACCTCCAGCGTTATCGGCAACGGGTCCGTAGGCGTCAATGGTGAGCGCTGTAGCGATCGTTCCCAGCATGCCCAGCGCGGCGATTGCAACGCCGTACATCCCCGCAAGGGAGTATCCCACCACGGCTGTGAGCGCCAACAGCAAGGCCGGAACGACAGCGCTATTGTAGCCGACGGCCAACCCGCTGATGAGCACCGTTGCAGCGCCCGTTTTGGCAGAGTCTGCCAACTGCTGGACCGGTCGGTAGCGGTTCGAGGTGAAGTAGTCCGTCGTCACCCCTACGAGCAGCCCCGACATCAGCCCCACA
Organism: Bacteroidota bacterium; assembly: GCA_030550275.1. Lineage (GTDB taxonomy): Bacteria > Bacteroidota > Ignavibacteria > Kapaibacteriales > HRBIN21 > HRBIN21. Next base: position 148,295 of record JAUQPR010000001.1, on the reverse strand, counting down.
AGCGCCGAGAAGAGGACGCCCCACGCCGTGTAGACGTTCCCGAAGATGGTGAAGCGCTCCGGTAGCAGGGTGCGGCTGGCGATGAAGATGCCCACTGCGAGCAGTGCCGTTGCGATGAGCAGGCTGCGGCGGAGGGCGTTCTCCACATCGGCTTCGGTGCGCACGCGCGTCAGCATCACGGCAATCCAACTGCACAGCACACCGATAGCGCTAATGGCAAGCGGGAAGAAGAGTGCCGGAGGATTATCCTGGAAGGCAACCGCACCGATCACCAATGCCGCGCACGTGCTCTCGGCAACTGAGCCAAAGAGGTCCGCACCCATTCCAGCGACGTCTCCGACGTTATCGCCAACGTTATCGGCGATGACAGCGGGGTTGCGGGGGTCATCCTCTGGGATGCCGGCTTCGATTTTACCCACGAGGTCGGCGCCGACATCAGCGGCTTTCGTGTAGATTCCTCCGCCCACGCGAGCGAAGAGCGCCACGCTGGAGCCCCCCAGGGCAAAGCCAGAGAGCACCTCCATGACCGTGCGCTTCTCCACACCCTGCAGGAGCGCATCCAGTCCCAGGTAGACCAGCACAAGCCCCACGATGGCAATCCCTGCCAAGCCGAAGCCCATCACTGCCCCGGCGTTGAATGCCGTTCGGAACGCCTCCGGCAGGGAGCGGCGGGCAATCACAGCCGTGCGCACATTCCCCTGAACGGCGATACGCATCCCGATGTAGCCTGCCAACACCGAGCACAGGGCTCCGCACAGAAACGCCAGCGCCGTGAACGGTCCCTCCGGCATCGGTGTGTTGGGGTCGTCAATGAAGAGGGCAATCAACACCGCGAAGCCCAGCATGTAGAGACCCAACACCCGGTATTCGCGCAGCAGAAACGCCATTGCGCCTTCGGCAATGGCACCGGCGATGTCGCGGAGCCGGACTGCTTCCTCTGCAGAGGAGGCTTCGGCATCCACCGAGATAGCAAGGACACGGCGGCGGAACACCCATGCAATACCCAATGAGAGCAGACCCGACGCCAGCAGGAGTGCGATCACCATGAAGCTATGCGGTGCTGTGGGACATGACCACGCTTTTGGGCAGAAGCCCTAATTTTGCATCGCCGTTGGGCTCTTGGCGCAGCTGGTTAGCGCGCTTCCTTGACATGGAAGAGGTCGCTGGTTCGAATCCAGCAGAGCCCACCAAATACCAACGCCCCTGCACACGCAGGGGCGTTGCTGTTTTCCGCACACGAGGAGAACTCACGCCGGAGAGCCGGCATCTTGAGGCTGGGAGCTGTGTTCCAGCGCCATCGTGCGGAGCTGCTCCAGCGTGACCGACTTCGGGCGCATGATGGGGGTGTCCAGAATCCGATGTACCAGCAGTTGGGCGCAGATCCCCATTGCCCGCGAGACGCCGAAGAGCACGGTGTAGTACTCGAACTCCCGTAGCCCGTGCGTGTAGAGCAGGACACCAGAGATGGCGTCAATGTTCGGCCAGGGGTTTTTCGCCTTGCCCTGCCGCTGGAGAACGGTCGGAACGATTCGGTAGAGCTGCTCGACCAGTGCGATGAGCTCGTGCTGCAGCCCATGCCGCTGGGCAAAGGTGCGGAAGGCAGTGAAGCGGGGATCGGTCACCCGCAGCACAGCATGCCCGTAGCCGGGGATGACACGTCCGCTGGCAAGCCACTGCTCCAGGAACTGCTCCAGTTGGTGGTCATCGGGTGCTGGACCCAACTCCTGCTGAATGTGCAGCAGGAAGCGCAGGCACTCCTGATTGGCAAGCCCGTGGAGTGGTCCGGCAAGCCCGTTGAGCGCAGCGGAGATGGCATAGAAGGGGTCAGAGAGCGCTGATGCCACGGTGTATCCGGTCAGGGCGCTCACGTTCCCGCCTTCGTGGTCGCTGTGGAGGACCAAGTAGAGGCGAACCAGATCGCGGAAGCGTCCCTCCGGGTCGGGCAGCCCCAGCATTGCGGCGTAGTTGGAAGCCCAGTCGGCTTGGGGATTGGGCTCATTCGGTTCGGCACCGTGGAAGCGCAGACGGTAGATCCCCGCTGCCAGGGTGGGGAGCCGTCCGAGGAGGGTGAGGCAATCCTCCAGCAGGGGTTTCCAGAGTTCAGCTCGTGGGGTTCCCGCTTCAAAGGCTTTGCGGAAGGCGGATTCGCGCTCCATCATCAACAGCCCAGCACTCAGCAGCGCCATCGGGTGGCTATCCGAAGGCAGTGCGCGGAGCGCGTTCCACACGTACGCCGGGACCGTTGCCCGCTGTGCCAGCTCCTGCTGCAGCGCTGCACGGTGCTCTGCGCTGGGGAGCTCGCCTGTACACAGCAGGTAGAAGATCTCCTCCGGCGTGCGGTCTTCAAGCTCAAGGATGGGGATGCCCCGGATGCGCAACCCTTCGGTGGGAATGACCAACGAGGTCTCGCACAGCAGTGCTGGGACCCCACGCATGCCGCCGGCAACCTGACCGGCTCGGATCTCCGCCACGACTGCGTTGCCGTATTCGGCAAGGAACTCACGGTACTGCTGACGCCACACAGGGGCAAGCTGCGAGAGCCGTTCGGCAAGCACGCTCATGAGAGGAGTCCCGCGCTGAAAAGTCCAAGCAAAATTAGCGAATCGCGCGCGAACTGTTCCAGAACGCAGCACCAGCTTGGCGAATGAGCGCGATGTGCTAATTTTGCAGCCGGATGGCGCATTCGTCTAGTGGTTAGGACACCGCCCTCTCAAGGCGGAAACAGGGGTTCGACTCCCCTATGCGCTACAGGCAATTTGCGCTGCGATGCCCGCAAAAGCGCCGTGCTGTACGCTGCTGAGTACGGAGGGGGTAGCCGTAGAGCTTCCGGTCGCAGCGCGGTGGAATCTCCTGCTCTTCTACCCGCGTGATTTCTCGCCCGTCTGCACACGCCAGTTGTGCCACTACCGCGAGCAGTGGCACCTGTTAGAGCACCCCGAGGTGCTGGTCTTCGCCATCAGCCCCGACCAAACGGGGCGGCACGCGGAGTTCCAAAGGCGTTACGGCTTTCCATTCCCGCTGCTGTCCGACCCCGAACGCCGATGCTTCCGGGCATACGGAATGGGCGGGATCTTCGGGGCTGGGCGTGGGGTGGCACTGGTGGACCCGCGTGGGGAGCTGCGCTATCGGTGGCACAGCGCAACGGGGCTGCGGTATCCAACGGCGGAGCGGTTGCGCGCGCTGCTGGAGCAGTTCGGGGCAGTGTGATGCCGGAGCAGCTCCTGGAGCAGCTCCTTGCCGAGGTTCGGCAGTGGCGCCCGGTGGTGCGGGAGCGTATTGCAGAGATGGAGCAGCGGGGGGACATCCTTCCGGAGCTGCTTGCCTGGCTGCGGGAGCGGCGCTTGTTCAAGCTGTTCGTGCCGAAGGAGTTCGGGGGATTGGAGTTCACGCTGACGGCGGCGGTGCGGTTGTACGAGGAGCTCGCCGCACTGGATGGGAGCCTGGGGTGGCTGGTGCAGATCGGCGCTGGTGGTGGGTTCTTCGTGCCCTCCTTCCCGCCGGAGGTTGCCCGAGAGCTGTTTGCACCACCGGAGGCGGTGATTGCTGGGACGAGCTACGTTGGCGGGCGCGCCCGGAGGCTCCCGAAGGGCTTCTGTGTGAGCGGGTATTGGAGGTATGCCAGTGGCGCCGCCTATGCAACGCTCTTTACAGCACAGGCGGAGGTGGAGGGTGAGGGGATTGCGGCCTTCGCCTTCCGGCGGGAGGAGGTCACGCTAATTCCTGAATGGGAGCCCCTCGGGATGCGGGCGACATCGAGCTGGAGCTTTGAGGTTCGGGAGCTTGTGGTGCCGCCGGAGCGCTGCTTTCGGGTTGGGCAGCGCCTGTGGGAGCCAGGGTTGAGCGTGTACGCGTTGCCGTTTTCGCTCTTTGCGTACGCCTCGATCGGGGCTGTTGCTGTTGGGCTTGCCCGTGCGCTTGCCGAGGAAGCCGAGCTGCTCGGATGTGGGCGCTTCGTGCAGGCATGTGCTCAGGAGCTTGCGGAGATTCGGGCACGCTTCTTCGAGCTGGTGGCTTGGGCAGAGGGGCTTTCTCCGGAGAGTTCACCAGCGCGGGCAGCGGAGCTGGAGCGCGAGATAGCGGCGTTGCTGGAGCAGCTTCGGATGAGCCTGTTGCGGGCAATGCCGCTGCTGGGGATGCGGGCGGTGCTGCGTCCGTATGCGCTGGAGCGGCTGCTGCGCGATCTGCTGACGCTCTACCAGCACGAGCTGTTGCGGATGTGGTGGGGGTGAGATGTCGCTGGAGCTGCTGCGCTTTCTGGGACAGCGCTTCGCCCGGAAGGGGGAGCAGGGCTTCTTCCGCGTCTCCCGGGTGGTGGCGTTCGTCAGTGTGGCGCTGGGGAGCATGGCGCTGGTGCTGGCGCTGGCAATTCTGGAGGGATTCCAGCAGACGCTGCTCCAGCAAGCAACGCGCTTTACCTGGCACGTGCAGGTGCGCACGGTTGGAGGGACGGCATTCGCCTACGGTGCCGTTGTGGAGCGGCTTCGCTCGGGCTTCCCTGGGGCAGTGATTGCTCCTGTGCGGGAGCGCGAGGCATTGGTTCGCTTTGGGAGGGAGCTCGACGGCGTACTGCTGCGTGCGGTGGGGATGGCGCGGGATTCACTCCCGCAGCAGTTTCACCTGCTCGAAGGAGCGGGGATGCTGGCGGATACGGCGTTGGAGCTGCTGCTGGGGGAGGCGCTGGCACGGCGCCTCTCCGTGCGGGCGGGGGATACAGTCGTGCTCATCACCGCTATGGGAACGCCGCTGCGTCCGACCTTTCGGCGGGTGCGCGTTGCGGGGATCTACCGCAGTGGATTGACACGGTATGAGGAGCTCTACGCCTTTGTGCCCTTTGGGGCAATGGCGCGGCTGCTGGAGCTCCCCGACTTTGCTGCAACGGGGGTGGACATGCTCTTGCCGGTGGTGGATTCAGCGCGCGCGGCACCGGAGCGGATCGCGGGGCTTTTGGGCTTCCCCTTCTACGGCGTGAGCGTGTATGAGCTACATCAGCCGATGTTCGCCTGGATTGAGCTGCAGCGGGTGCCTATCCCGCTGGTGTTGGGGCTGTTTACGCTGGTGGCAGCGTTCAATGTGCTGACCTTCCTGGTGCTGCTGATCGCTGAGAAGATGCCCAGCTTTGCCGTCCTGCAGGCGCTGGGGATGTCTGCCGGGCAGATGCGCAATCTGCTGCTCTGGCAAGGGTTTGGGGTGAGCTTGGCGGGGGCACTCATGGGCTGTGCCGTGGCATTGCTCCTGTGCCTGGTGCAGGTGCACTTCGGCATTATTCGGCTGCAGGGCGCGCTCTACCATTTGGACCGATTGCCGGTTGCCTTTGTGATGTGGCATCCAGCGTTGGTGGTTGCCGTTGCTGTAGGGCTCTCGGTTGCTGTGAGCATGATACCGGCACGCCTGCTGCGGCGATTGCCCTTGACGGCGCTGCTGCACCTGCGGTAGGGTCAAGATTTCCCGCCGAGTGCCGATACCTTCGCTTGGGTCCGCGCAGGATGCGTCGAACAAGCAGGTGGAGCAGGATGCTCCGCGAGCTCTACGTCGCTGCTCTTGGGATGCTGCCCCAGCAGACACGGCTGGAACTGGCAGCGCACAATCTGGCGAATCTCTCCACCGCAGGCTACAAGCGCGAGCTACTTTTCCAGAGCGCACTCATCAGCGTTGAGCAGAACCTGCGCAATGTCCCCGGCGATGCCGAAAGCGCTGATCCGCCCGTGCGCAGTTACACGGATTTCTCGCCAGGTCCACTCCAGCAGACGGGCAATCCGCTCGATCTGGCGCTGGAGGGACCGGGGTTCTTCGTAGTGCAGGATGCGCTCGGGCAGCGCTTTCTCACCCGGCGCGGGAGTTTCCGGCTCACCGCCGATGGGGCGCTGCAGACTCCGGATGGCAAGGAGTTGGTGGGGACCTCCGGAGTGCTCCGCATTCCACTGCAGTTGCTGCAAGCGCAGCCATTGCCGGGGGAGGCTCGGCAGGCGGCCTTGCCGCTGCTGGAGGTAACGCCGGAGGGGGAGCTTCGCATTCAGGGCGTGGTTGTTGGGCAACTGCTCATCGTTGGGGTGCAGCTCAGCCAGCTCCGGCGCATCGATGGGGTGCAGTTTGCTCCGCTGCCTGGGGCGGTGCTCACGCCGCTTTCTGCAGAGGAGTACCGGGTTCGGCAGGGCTTTCTGGAGGGGTCGAATGTGAACCCGGTCGAGGAGCTGGTGCAACTGATTGAGCTGCAGCGCCGGTTTGAGCTGGGACATCGGGTCATTCGCAGCAATGATGCCACGCTGGAGCGCAGTATCGAGCTTTCGCGGTTTGTCTAACCGTTGAGGGAGCCGCACCATGGAGAAGATACTTCGCACTGCTGCAACGGGGCTTGCCGCACAGCAACGCTTTGTGGAGCTGATCGCGCACAACTTGGCAAACGTCAACACGACCGCTTTCAAGCGGGTGCGGGCGGAGTTCCAGGACCTGCTCTACGAGCGCTTGCGCACGCTCGGCTCCACCGCGCCGCAGGGGGCGATGGAGAGCCTGCACGAGGTGCAGATCGGAAGCGGAACTGAGCTGGTGGCAACAACACGCAGCTTTGCACAGGGCGATCTGCAGCCGACGAACAACCCGCTCGACCTTGCCATCAACGGCGAGGGCTTCTTTGTGCTGCGCCGACCCGACGGCACGCTGCTCTATACGCGTGATGGGGCATTCCGGCTGGACCGCACGGGGCGGATTGTCAGCATTCACGGGTACGCTCTGGAACCGGAGCTATTGGTGCCCGAGAGCGCCCAACAGTTGCGCATCAGCCGCGATGGTGTTGTCACGGCGCAGTTTGCCGATGGCAGCGAGCAGGTGCTCGGGCAGATTCAGTTGGCGCGCTTCCTCAACCCCGCTGGGTTGCGCGCCTTGGGCGAGAATCTCTACGCTGAGACAATTGCCTCGGGTCCGCCGATGCTGGAGACCCCGGGCACAGGCTCGATGGGCGAAGTGCTGCAAGCCCATCTGGAGAGCTCGAACGTGGAGCTGGTCGAGGAGATGGTCAACCTCATCATGGCGCAGCGTGCCTATGAGCTCAATGCCAAAGCGATCCGCACGGCGGATGAGCTGCTGCAGACAGCGGTCAATCTCAAGAGCTGATGCGATGCTACGGGTGTGGGCACTTGGGATGAGCGCTGCTGCGTTCCTGTGGGCGCAAACGGAGTTCACAGCAGAGCAGCTCCGGGCGCAAGTTCAGCAGTACGTTGCCGCCGTGTTGGATACGCTTGCAGCGGAGGTCGAAATCGGCAGAGTGCCGTCCCTGCGCGTTGCCTCCGGCACCGTTGTGGTGCGCTGCACCGGAGGATTGGAGGAGCTTGCACGGGGACGGGTGTGGGTGGAGTTCCTCTCCGCAGGTGAGAGCATTCGGCGCGTGCCCGTTCCCGTGCGTGTGACCGTCAACGCTCCCGTTGTGCGGTTGCGCCAGACGGTGGAAGCGGGGAGCAAGCTGGAGGCGTCAGCGGTGGAGGTTTGTCGCCAGCGGATTGGGCTACAGGAAGCTCTCCTCCTGCTGCCGCCAGCGGAGCTTTCTCGCTGCCAGCTCCGGCGAACTCTGCCGGCGGGGTCGTGGCTCCGCCGTTTGGATTGCCTCCCGCTCGATGGGGTCAAACGGGGAAGCCAGGTGACGCTGGTGGCGCGGGCGGGCGCTGTGGTAGTGCGGACGACCGCTCAGGCGCTGGAGGACGGGCTACCGGGAGAGTGGATTCGGGTCCTGCGCAGCGCTTCCCGTACGGTGCTGCGCGCCCGCGTTGTGGATGCAACGACGGTGGAAGTTGTTCCAACGCATGAGGCGCAACCATGATGCGCTGTGGGTGGATTCTCATCGGGCTACCGGTACTGCTGCAGGCACAGTGGGGAAGCTACGGGGTACGCTCGCTGACCTCGGACCTGCGGGCAACAGCGGTGGGCGATGTGGTAACCATCTTGGTTGTGGAGGATGCTCAAGCCAGCAATGCCGCGCAAACGGGCGAACAGCGGGGCAGCACCCTGGGGTTGGGAGCAGAGGGGAGCTTCGGGAGCCATTCCGGACGCATCAGCGGTAGCTTCCGCAGCGATGCCCAGTTCCGAGGAAAGGGGGAGACCAGCCGCTCCGAGCGCATCCGTGCTCGGCTGACGGCACGGGTCGTTGCGGTGGATTCGCTGGGGCATCTCGTACTCGAAGGTCGGCGGACAACCCGCATCAATGGTGAGCTGCAGACCATCGTGCTGCGCGGGAAAGTTCGCCCGATCGATCTCGGCGCCAACAATACCGTGCCGTCGTACGCGCTGGCGGATTTGGAGCTGCTCTACGAGGGCGATGGGACGGTCACGCGAGCCCAGGAGCCCGGACTCATTGCACGGTTACTGCGCCTGTTGTTCTGACATCGGAGGTACCGCCATGCTCCGCAGAAGCTGTGTGCTTATGCTGCTGTGTGTGCTTCCCCTCCTGGGGGCGCGCATCAAGGAGATTGCCTCCATCGAAGGCACGCAGGGTATGCCCCTGGTGGGCTATGGCTTGGTCAGCGGGCTCAACAACACTGGGGATTCACCACGGGCAGCCTTTACGGTGCAATCGGTTGTCAACATGCTGCGCCGCTTCGGGGTCAATGTTGCCGATGCAACGGTGCGCACGCGCAACGTCGCCGCCGTGATGGTGACGGCAACGCTTCCGGCATTTGCCAAGCCCGGCATGCGGTTGGACGTGCAGGTGTCCTCCCTGGGGGACGCGGAATCGCTGCAAGGCGGGATTCTGCTGCTGACCCCGTTGGTCGGACCCGACGGCACGGTCTACGCCGTTGCCCAAGGGGCGGTCTCGGTCGGAGGATACGCCTTCCGTGCGCTGGGGTCGCTTGCTGCGCGCAACTTCGTCGCTTCCGGGCGCGTGCCCGGTGGAGCGGTCGTGGAGCGGGAGTCGCCCATGCAGTTGGCTGTGGGGGAGCAGATACGGATTCTGCTGCATCAACCCGACTTCACGGTCGCAACGCGCGTGGCAGACGCAATTGGGCGCATTCCGGGGTTGAATGGGGCTGCGAGTGCACTGGATGCCGCAACGGTGGTGCTGCGCATCCCCACCGGAACTCCGCGCGAGCGGCTCCTGCAGTGGCTGGCACAGGTGGAGAATGCCGAAGTGGAGCTCGAACCGCCGGCGCGCGTGGTCATCAATGAGCGGACGGGCACGATTGTTGTTGGTGGTTCTGTGCGCCTACTGCCTGCAGTGGTTGCACACGGAGGATTGGAGGTGCAGATCCAGCGCCAGGTGATCATCAGCCAGCCGGCACCGCTGACGCTGGGAACGACCCAGGTAGCAGAGACCGCTACCATTGCCGTCCAGCAGGAGCAGCGCCGAGCGGTGGCGCTGCCAGCGGCAGCGACGGTGCAGGATGTTGCAGCTGCCTTGAACCTGCTGGGGGTGAGCCCGCGCGACCTTATCGCCATTCTGCAGGCACTCAAGGAAGCGGGCGCTCTCACCGGCGAACTCATCGTCCAGTGAGGCGATGCTGCAGGTGCATCCGACGGCGGTTCGGCAGGAGGGTTCTGCAGCGGGCGCACCTGAGCGCCTGGCACAGGTGGCAAGGGATTTCGAAGCCCTCTTCCTGTACCAACTCTATCGCCAGCTTCAGCAGCCGCTCTTTGAGACGGACGCAGAAGAAGGGCTCAGCGGCGGGACCAATTCGCTGCTGGGAGAGTACGCACTGCTGCCGTTTGCGGAGTTTCTGGCGCACAGTGGAGGCGGGATCGGGCTTGCGCGCTGGCTCTATCGCCACTGGACTGGGCAGGAGCTGCCTCCGCGGAGTGTGCGTGTGCAGCCCGTTGGGGCGTTCTCTGCCGTGCCGGCGGGCACTGCATCGCAGATGACAGCTCTGGTGCCAGATGCCGCTGCTCCAGAGCCGCTTCCGGAGCCGCTGCGGCGCTATTGGGGGCACATTCGCCAGGCGGCAGCGGAGACAGGGCTTCCGGCAGAGCTTGTGGCTGCAGTGGTGTGGGTGGAGTCGGCGGGGAACCCTGCTGCTGTCTCACCCAAAGGAGCGAAGGGGCTGATGCAGCTAATGGACTCCACCGCCCGGATGCTGGGCGTGCGCGACGTGTTCGACCCGGAGGAGAATGTGCGGGCGGGGGCGCGCTACCTGCGCCAGTTGCTTGAGGAGTTCGGCTCGCTGCCGCTTGCCTTGGCAGCATACAATGCCGGACCTGCCCGGGTCCGCTCCGCCGGCGGCATTCCGCCCTTTGCCGAAACGCGCTCCTACGTCGAGCGCGTCGTGCAGTTGTACCGGCAGTGGGCGCTATAGGGGCTCCAACTCAGCAGTGAAGTGGCGCAGGAATGGGGCTGCACGCACCAGGCGGAAGCCCCGCAGATGGCTGCGCTCAGCGTAAAGCTCAGCAAGCGCTTCGGCAACGTACTCCAGATGCGTCTGCGTGTACACGCGGCGCGGGAGCGCCAGCCGCACCAGCTCCAGTAGGGCGCCCCGAGAGTTGCTGCCACCCATCATTAGCGAGCCGACTTCGACCGCTCGCACGCCTGCCTGGACGTAGAGCCCGCACACGATGGCTTGCCCGGGGAAGTGTTCCGGCGGAATCTGTGGCGCAAACGCTGCAGCATCAATGAAGACGGCATGCCCGCCTGGGGGCTCGATGATGGGAATCTGCGCCTGCCGCAGAAGCTCGGCAAGGTAGGCAACCGAGCCGATGCGGTAGCGCAGGTACTCCTCCTGCAGCACCTCTTGCAGCCCTTGGGCGATGGCTTCCAGGTCGCGTCCTGCCAAACCGCCGTAGGTGGGGAAGCCCTCGTAGAGGATGAGCAGGTGGCGGATCCGCTCGGCGAGCTCGTCGTCGTTGAGTGCCAGGAAGCCTCCGATGTTGGCTAAGCCGTCCTTCTTTGCGCTCAGGAAGCAGCCATCGGCAAGGGAGAAGAGTTCGCGCGCGATATCAGCAACGGAGCGGTGTGCCTGGGATTGCTCGCGCAGCTTGATGAGGTAAGCGTTCTCGGCAAAGCGGCAGGCATCCAGAAAGAGCGGAATGCCGTAGCGCTGCAGGAGCTGCCGGACCTGGCGCAGATTCTCCAGCGATACCGGATGCCCACCCAGCGTGTTGTTGGTCAGCGTCATCAGGCACACGGGGATACGCTCTGGTCCGACCGAGCGGATGAGCTCCTCGAGCGCTTCCACGTTCATGTTGCCCTTGAAGGGGTGCGGATGGACGGGGTTGAGCGCTTCGGGGATCGGCAGGTCAATTGCTTGCGCGCCGGTGTGCTCGATGTTGGCGCGCGTGGTGTCGAAGTGCGTGTTGCTGGGGATGAGCTTGCCGGGTCCGCCCAGGACGGCAAAGAGCAGGTGTTCGGCGGCTCTGCCTTGGTGAACGGGGAAGATGTGGCGGTAGCCGGTCAGTTGGCGCACAGCCTCTTCGAAGCGGTAGTAGCTGCGGGCGCCGGCGTAGGCTTCGTCCCCGCGGAGGAGAGCAGCCCATTGCAGGTCGCTCATGGCGGCGGTGCCGGAATCGGTGAGCAGGTCAATGAGCACATCCTCAGAACGGAGCCGGAAGACGTTGTAGCGGGCAGCGCGGAGGAGCTGCTGCCGCTCTTCGCGCGTGGTGAAGCGGATGGGTTCGACAACCTTGATGCGGAAGGGCTCGATGGGCATTCGCATGGGGGCAGCACTGTTGTGGAACGCACGGCGGCGAAATTAGCCGATTGCAAGCTCGGCACAGATGAGCAAGCTCACGGGCGGGGCTTACATCGGCACGCGCACGAAGTGCTTGCCGGGAAGCTGCTGCACCAGCCCACGGAACTCCAGTTCCAGCAATGCCGCCAGCACCTCTTGGACGGGTAGCTGTGCTCGTTCGGCGAGCTGGTCAATGTGGAGCGGTTCGTCGCTCAGCAGCCCGTAGAGGAGCTCCTCTGTGGGGGAGGCAAACGCAGGCGCGCTCGCGGCGCGTGGCGCGGTGTAGAGCCCCAAATCAGCCAGGAACTCTTCGGGGCTGAGCGCCGGAGTTGCCACCTGCCGCCGGATGAGCATGTTCGTGCCGGCACTCTTGGGGGCAGTGATGTTGCCAGGGATGGCGTAGACTTCGCGCCCTTGGTCGAAGGCGAACTGTGCAGTGATGAGTGCTCCGCCGGGGATGCCGCTTTCGACAACGAGGACAGCGCGGGCAACTCCGCTGATGATGCGGTTGCGCTGGGGGAAATACGCCGGTAGCGCTCGCGTGCCTGGGGGGTACTCCGAGAGTACTGCGCCGCCGGCGTCGGCGATACGCTCCGCCAGGCGAGCGGCAGTGTAGGGCTGGATGCGGTCAATCCCGCAGGCGATGACGGCGTAGGTGATGCCCCCGGCGCGGAGTGCTGCCTGATGCGCAATGCTATCAATGCCATGGGCAAGCCCACTGCAGACGACAGCACCCGCATGCACGCAGGCTTCGGTGAAGCGCTCTGCGCACAGCTTACCGTAGGGAGTGCACCGCCGGGTGCCCACGATGCTGATGACCGGCACAGTTTCCGGCTGGAGCTGCCCACGGATGTACAGCACCACCGGCGGATAGGGGATGTGGCGCAGCAACGGCGGATAGCGCGGGTCCGGAAGGGGGACCACTGCAATGCCCAATGCATGGCAGCGCTCCAGAATCTCCTGGGCGCGGCTGCGGGCACTCCGAAGCGCCGAATCCTCGAAGAGATGGAGCTGAGCCAGCCCAGTACCGGCGGTACGCTCAAGGGTGGCAAAATCAGGGTACTCCTGCAGCAAGCGCCGCAGAAGTTGCGCAGAGAGCTTCGGTAGCAGGCTCAGCGTGAGGACCTCCTCGGCGCTCCATCCGGGCATGTCAGTAGCCGAAGAAGTGCAGCATGGTCTTGTTGTTGCGCCAGCGCCCGCGCACCTTGACGTAGAGCTGCAAGTACACCGGTACTCCCAGGTACGCCTCGATTGCCTCGCGGGCGCGCTGTCCGAGCGTTTTGAGCCGTGACCCACCGCTGCCGATGAGGATTGCCTTCTGCGATTCCCGCTCCACGATGATGTCGGCGGCAATGAACCATTTGCCCTCGGGGCGCTCCCGAAACTCCACAATCTGCACCTCGGTCGAATAGGGCACCTCGTGCCGGTAGAGCAGGAAGATCTGTTCGCGGATGAGCTCGGCAACGAAGAAGCGCTCCGGTTGGGTGCTCAGCAGCTCTGGGTCGTAGAGGAAGGGCGATTCCGGAAGATAGCGCTCGATGACGCGCAGCAGCTCATCCACGTTGGCGTGCTTGAGGGCAGAGATGGGGACAAGCTCGGCGAAGAGCCCCGTTGCGGCGTAGCGTTCGATGATTGGGAGCACCTCGGCAGTGGAGCGCAGCAGGTCAATTTTGTTGAGCGCAACGATGATGGGTTTGCGCAATCGGTGTAAGGCTTCAGCTACATCGGGGGTGACGACGGTCTCCGGAGTGGGCTGCTGTGTGACATCCACCACGAGCACGATGACATCGGCATCCTTGAGCGCATCGTGGACGTACCCCATCATCGCGCGGTGCAGTTCGTAGCGCGGCTCCAGGATGCCGGGGGTATCCAAGAAGACCATTTGGACGCGCTCGCCGGTGTAGATGCCGATGACCCGCTTGCGCGTTGTCTGCGGCTTTGGGGTGACAATGGAGAGCTTTGTGCCCAAGATGGTATTGAGCAGCGTGGATTTGCCCACGTTCGGCTTGCCGATGATGGCAACCGAGCCAGCGCGCGTCGTTGGGCTTTCGGTGTGGACAGAGTCTTTGTGCTGCTCGGCTTCCATGGCTTCTACGGCTGTTGTCTGGGTGGTGAGCCGGAGAGCTCCTCCAGTTGGCGGTGGCGGATCAGACGGGCTTCGATGAGGAAGATGACGTTTTCGGCGATATTGGTTGCGTGGTCGGACATTCGCTCCAGTGCACGGACGACCAGGATAAGCCGGACTGCCGGGCGAATCCAGCTTGGGTCCTTCTCCATCAGCTCGGTGAGCCGTTCGATGATCTCGCGTTCGAGCGAGTCAACGGTGTTGTCCAGCGGGAGCAGGTGCTTTGCCAGGTCCGCGTCGGCATTGATGAAGGCATCCAGGGCGCTTTTAAGCATGGTGAAGGTTGCCTTCGTCATGCGCTCCAGCCCCACCATTTCGGCAAGCTGGCGGGTCTGGGGCACGTCGAGCGCGATGCGGGCGATATCGAGCGCCATGTCGCCGATGCGCTCCAGCTCATTGTTGATTTTGAGCGCCGCCAGAAGCAGCCGCAAGTCGCTGGCAACGGGCTGGTGCAGGGCAAAGATGCGCTGGCATTGCGCATCGATCTTGAGGTCGAGGGCATCGACCTTCTCGTCGCGCTCAATGACAAGCTGTGCCAGCACTGTGTTGCCCTCCAGGAGAGCACGGAAGGCGAATTCGGCTTGCTCCTCCACGATGCTCCCCATGCGGATGAGACGGGTGCGAAGCTTGTCCAGGTCCTCTTCGAAGCTGCGGAGCATGGGGCTGCACGACCTGTTGTACTACGAATTTAGCCAAAGCGCCCGGTAATGTAGTCCTCGGTCTCCTTGCGCTGCGGGTTGGTAAAGAGTTCGCGTGTGCGGTTGTACTCGATCAGCCGCCCCAGGTAGAAGAAGCCGGTGTAGTCGCTCACGCGCGCGGCTTGCTGCATGTTGTGCGTGACGATGACAATGGTGTATTGGGACTTTAGCTCGTCGATGAGCTCCTCGATCTTCGCCGTGCTGATGGGGTCCAGCGCCGAACAGGGCTCGTCCATGAGCAGGATTTCGGGGTTGACCGCGATGGCGCGCGCAATGCACAAGCGTTGCTGCTGCCCCCCGGAGAGCTCCAAGGCGGAATGGTGGAGCCGGTCTTTGACCTCCTCCCAGAGAGCGGCGCGGCGAAGGCTGTACTCGACGAGCTCGTCCAGTTCGGCTTTGGGAATGCGTCCGTTGAGACGGAGCCCAAAGGCGACGTTCTCGTAGATGGACTTGGGGAACACCACCGACTGCTGGAAGACCATCCCAACGCGCCGCCGTACCTCAACGACGTCCACCGACGGGTCGTAGATGTTGATGCCGTCAATTTCGACCCGACCCGTAGTGCGAGCCGAGGGGATGAGGTCGTTCATGCGATTGAGCGCGCGCAGGAAGGTGGATTTCCCGCAGCCCGAAGGACCGATGAACGCCGTCACGCGGTTGGCGTAGATGTCCACCGTGACGTCCTGTAGGGCGTGCTTGTAGCCGTAGTAGACGTTGAGCTCAAAGGTGCGAATCTTCGGTTCCAGCGCCGGCGCCATGGCAGAGCTGCTTTAGCTGACCCGCTGTATGTGACGAATACGGCTGCGGATGAGGATAGCCGTCAGGTTGAGCGCGAAGGTCAGCAGCAGCAGCACCACGGTCGTGGCGTACTGGAGCGGCTTGGTGGCTTCCACATCGGGGGATTGCGTGGAGAGCACGAACAGGTGGTAGCCCAGCTCCATGAACTGGCTGGTAATCCCCTTGGGAAGCTCGGGCAGGGAGTAGACCACGCCGACGAAGAGGATGGGTGCAACCTCCCCGGCACCGCGGCTGACAGCCAGGATCGAGCCGGTCAAGATGCCCGGCAGTGCGTGCGGCAGCACCACACGCCGAATCATCTGCCAGCGGGTAGCCCCGACCGCTAATGCAGCCTCCCGCAGAAGCCGCGGGACCGAGCGCAGCGCCTCCTCCACCGAGACGATCACCACCGGCAGGGTCAGCACCGCCAGCGTTGCCGCCGCCCAGATGAGCGCCGGCTTGCCCCAGACGATCTGCTCATGCCCCAGCATCCGGTCCATCCCCTTGCCCACAAACTGCACGAAGAAGCCCAAGCCGAACAGCCCGAAGACAATCGAGGGGATACCCGCCAGCGTATTGACGGCAAACCGCACCGCGCGCGCAAACGGGGAATCCTCCCGTGCGTATTCGCTCAAGTACAGCGCCGTGATAGTACCGATGGGCACCCCCAAAATGGACATGAGCAGCACCAGCAGGACAGTCCCGTAGATTGCCGGAAAGATGCCGCCCTCGGTGTTGTTGTTGCGCGGAGGCTGCGTGAGGAATTCCCACGTCACATGGGGCAAGCCCGCAAGCGTAAAGTGCCCCAGCAAGCCGATGCTCAGCCCCACGATGCAGAGCGCAGCAATGAGAGTGACGCTCACGGCAACCGCGCCAATGAGGCGCTTCTCCACACCACCAGGGGCAAAGCCGTGTTGTGCCCGTGCGCTCATCGCCTCAGGAGCTCATTCCGCGGAAGCGCTGCAGAAGCCGGCGGCGGACCCACAGCTCCGCAGCCGCGTTGAGGGTCAACGTTGCGACAAAGAGCAGGAACCCCAGCAGGAAGAGCACGTGGTAGTGGAGCGAACCCCAGACGACCTCGCCCATCTCTGCACCGATCGTTGCCGAAAGCGTCCGCGCTGGAGCGAGCACAGACCAGGACAGCAGCGGTGCATTCCCGCTTGCCATGAGCACAATCATGGTCTCGCCAACTGCTCGTCCCAGTCCCAATAGGACTGCTGCGAATACGCCCGGAATTGCAGCCGGCAGCATAATGCGGAAGGCTACCTCCCACGGACGGGCTCCCAGTGCCAGTCCGGCTTCCCACAGGCGGCGTGGCAGCGCCGCGAAGGTGTCCTCGGAGATGGTGAAGATGACGGGCAAAATGGCGATGGCAACTCCAATGCCACCCACCAGGGCATTGAGGCGGTACGTCGTTCCCAGCGCCTCTTGGACAGCGCTGGCAACCACCATCAAGCAGAAGAAGCCGATGACCACCGAAGGGAACCCCGCCAGCAGCTCCACCACCGGCTTGATGAGCTCCTGCATCCACTTTGGGGCGAAGAACGCCGTGTACAACGCTGCCAGAATCGCCAGCGGGGCAGCAAGTGCAACGGCGATGAGCGCAATCTTGAGCGTCCCCACCACCAGCGGCAGGATGCCGTACTTTGGCTGGCGTGATACCGGCTGCCAAGTGCTGCCCAGGAGGTTCGCCCATAGCGAGCTCGGGGCAGTCTCCTGCGGGGTTTGCTCGGCAGCGGTCGGCGCGGGTGTGGATTCGCTGCTTTCTTCGGGGTTGTAGACCTCAGCGGCGATGTCGCTGGATTCGGCGTGGATGGAGCTTTCAGCAGCGGAGAAAACGCCCAATGCCTCACGTCCGATGAAGAGGAAGATGAGCGCGATGACTGTGATGCTCAGGAAGGCAACGGCTCGGATTGCTGTCTCGATGAGCATCTCCCCATAGCGCCGGTAGCGCTGCATCACCGTGTGCCTCCGGGTAGCCGTATGCAGCGCTGCGGGGCGTTTTGGCGGGGGAGCCGTTGCCGTTGTACCGTGAGCCTCTGCCATTGTGCTCAGCAGCAGCTCGGAGAAGCTCTACTTCCGCGGTGCTGCAGAAGCCGGTTGCTTCTTCTCTCCAATGGCGCGGAGCGGGAAGTAGCCCACTTCGGAGACCACGCGCTGCCCATCGTCGCTGAGCACCCAGTCCACAAAGGACTTCAGCTCGCCGCTGGGGCGCTCACGCAGGTAGAAGTACAAAAAGCGGCTGATGGGGTAGCGCCGCGAGATGACGTTCTCCAAGGTGGGCAGGTAGTACGGCTTCCCTGGGGCTTCGGCAACGGCGATCTCTTTGACTTCGCGAGCGTATGCGGCACCACCGTACCCAATGCCCCAGCGGTCCTTTGCAACGGCGTTGACCAAGGCTGCCGTTCCCGGCATGTGCTGCGTGTTCGGGGCAAAGTCGGCTCCACCGAGCACATGCTCCTTGAAGAACTCGTACGTGCCGGAGTTGTTCTCACGGCTGTAGAGGATGATGCGGGCATCTGGACCGCCGACCTGCTTCCAGTTGGTGATCTTGCCGGTGAAGATGTCGCGAATCTGCTGCATCGTGAGCTTGCTCACGGGATTGGCGCGGTTGACGTAGACGGCAAGCCCATCGAGCGCAACACGAATCTCCACCGGAGGTCTGCCGTAGCGCTGGCGCATCTGCTCAAGTTCCGCCGGGCGCATCGGGCGCGAGGAGGCGCAGATATCCGTTGTGCCGTTGATGAGCGCTGCAATGCCGGTGCCAGACCCGCCACCGGTGACCTGGAAGCGAACACGGTCGCGCCCAGGGTAGACCTCGGTCCAACGCTGGCAGAGGATGACCATCGTATCCGAGCCCTTAATCGTGATGGTCTGCTGCGGAAGCGCTGCAATACCGAGGATCGCCGCTGTGAGCACAACGGGGATAGAGCGGAAGCGCATGAGCACACTGTGCGGTAAAGGGAACACTCCAGCCGCGCAAACTTAGCGAGGGCGGCACCAAGTGGGTGTGTTACAAGTTGGTAACACGCTGCTGTGCTTGCTCCAGCAGGCTTGCAGTTGCGCTGGTTCCCAGGCGTGCGGCACCGGCGGCAAGCAGCTCCAGTGCTTGCTCCAGTGTGCGGATACCGCCGGAGGCTTTGACAGCGACGTGTTCAGGAATCGCGCGACGCAACCGAGCAACCTGCTCAACAGTGGCGCCTCCACCGAGGAAGCCGGTCGAGGTCTTTACAAAATCCGCGCCAGCATGGGCTGCCAGACGCGCTGCCAGCTCCTGCTGCTCCGGGCTCAGTAGGGAGCATTCGAGGATGACCTTCAGCTTCCCACCAGCATGCCGATGGACCATGGCGGCAACGGCGGAGATCTCCTGCTCCACGGCGCGGAGGTCGCCGCTGCAGAAGGCTGCCAGGTTCATCACCATGTCCAGTTCCCGTGCGCCTTGGGCGAGAGCTTCTTCGGCTTCGACCAGCTTCGTGCGCCGGTGCAGGCTCCCCAGGGGGAATCCCACCACGGTGCATACCGCCGTTGCTGAACCGCGGAGAATGCTATATGCAAGCCCAACGTAGCAGGGCAGCACACAGACACTGGCGCATCCCCACTGGAGCCCTTGCTGGCAGGCATGCTCGGTCTCCTGCGCCGTTGCGGTCGGACGCAGCAGTGTGTGGTCAATGACCGCTGCCAATTCCTGCGGCGTCAACACCATTATGGCTGCTCGGCTTGTGATACAGATGCAGCGCTTTGGCGCACGTTGGCGCGCCATTGGTTGAAGAAGGTCATCGCAACCGCCGTCGTAGGCACAGCCAGCAGCATTCCAGCAATGCCGAAGAGCTTGCCGAACAGCAGCAGCGCCAGAATCACCATGACCGGGTGCAGCCCCACGCGTTTGCCCAGCACTCTGGGCTCCACAAAGTACGCGTTGATGAAGTGAAGCCCGTTGATGATGGCGCTCATGACCAGGAAATCCCGTAGGAACTGCTCCGATTGCGCCAGGAGAATCGCCACAGCGCCAGCACCCATCGTGACGAGCACCCCGAAGTAGGGGATGGGATTGAGCAGCCCGCTGAGCAAGCCCAGCATGACGGCGTAGGGGATGTCGAAGAGGGCGTAGAGGATGCCCGACAGCAGCCCGATCATTGCCGAGGCGAACAGGATCCAGCCGATATATGCGCGGGCAACCGGGTTCGCCTGCTGCAGCACCCTCAGCGCTGCCGGAGACTGGTGCTGCAGCACCTCCCGGATGACGCGGCGCAGCTTGGGGAAGTCCGCCATGAGGTAGACCATCAGGATGGGCAGCAGCACCAGGTTTACCAGGTGCGTCAGGATCCGTGATAGCTCCGTGAGCACGGACAGCAGAGCGCTGAGCAGCGCTTGGAACACCTGCTCCAGACGCGGCAGAAGCTCCTGCTGCACCAAGTTCTGCAGCAACTCCGGCGGAATGCCGTAGCGGGCAAAGGTGCGGAAGAAGCGCCGGCTCTCCAAGTACTGCACCGCCGCGGTGTAGAAGTTGGAGATCTGGCGGACGATGGTGTCCAACTGCGCAAAGACCTTCGGGAAGATCAGCACCGAGAGCGCACCAACGGCGCCGAAGATGGCAAGCACAATCACCAGCGCCGCCACCCAGCGAGGAATCCGGTAGCGCTGGAGCCGCTCCAGTACCGGGTCAAACAGGTACGCCGCCAGCAGCGCAATCAGCGGTGGCAGCAACAGCAATCCCAAACTCTGCAGCAGCCACAGCACCGCTGCCAGGAGCAGCAGCCACAGCAGATGGCGAGCAACCGAGGAATGGTGCCGGTACGGGCACAGCGCAGCAAATCCAAAGAGCAGCAGGACTGCTGGCACGAGCGCCAATCCAGAGAGCACAAGAAACCCTACCAGCGCTGCCGTTCCCAGCAGGGCTGGTAGCCAAGCGAAGAGCTCTGGCGGGCGCATCCCAGTGGGCAATCACGACTGCTGCGGCACAGTGCAATACGCCGCGAACCACTCCCGAAGGATTTGCGCAACCTGCTCGGCAGTGCGCTGCTGGATGTGCTCACGGTGCAGCATCACAAGCAGCTTGCCATCCTGTAACAGCGCAAAGGAGGGCGATGAAGGAGGCTCTCCAACCAAGTACTCCCGCAATCGGGCAGTAGCCTCGCGGTCCTGCCCGGCAAAGACGGTAACCAGGTGGTCCGGTCGGACGGGCGCGGAGTGCAGCGCCAGCGCTGCTGCCGGACGGGCGATCCCCCCGGAGCAGCCACACAGGGAGTTGATGAACGCCAACGTCGTGCCCGGTCGGGCAAGTGCAGCATCTACCTCCGCCGGTGTGCGGAGCTCCTCAAAACCCAGCTTGCGAACCTCCTGGCGGATCTGTTCGACCAGCACGTCTACCATTGGGTGCTTCCGGTGGCTGTTCAACTGCGCGCAGAGACGATATGGCAGAGGGCTTCGTGGAGCCTACACCGGAGCGCAAGCATCGTACGTCTGTGGCACCACACGTGCAGGTAATCCATGAGCCGGACGGAGGAGCTGTACCACCAGATTCGGCGGCGGCTGCTGCAGGTTCAGCGCGCGGAGCTGTTGGTGCGCTTGGGCGAGCGCGCAGCGTCGGCGGCGATAGCGATTCTGTGGCTGCTTGTGGGCGCAATCGTGCTGGAGATGCTGCTCCAGGGAAACAGCGCCTTCCGCGCCGTGCTCTGGCACAGCTGGCTTGCGGCGACTGCGGGAGCGCTGCTGTGGGCGATCGTGCCGGCGCTGGCTCGCTGGACGGGGATCGTGCCCACACCACCGCTGGAGAAGCTGGCTCTGCGGGTCGGGCAGCGGTATCCACAGATTGGCGACGCGCTGTGCAATGTCCTGCAGCTCATGGCAGGACAGGGGCAGCAGCGCGGGGTGTCCCGCGAGCTGGTTCTGGCAGCATTTGAGCAGGTTGCCCAGCGCGCCCAGCAGGTGGACTTTGCTGCCATCATCGACAAGCGCCCGTTGCGGCGTCGGTTGCTCTGGCTGCTGGGGAGCCTGGTGCCGGTGCTCCTCCTTGCCGTCGGGTTGCCCTCGGGCTCTGCTGCGCTGTACCGGCTCCGGCACTGGGAGCGCTCATTTGTGCCGCCACCGCCCTTCGAGCTTAGCCTTGAGGAGCGATACCTGCGGGTGGTGCGTGGAGAACCGGTGCAGCTCCGCGTGCGGGCAACGGGGATCCCTCCGGCGGAGGTGCTCCTGCGGGTGATCCCCAGCCAGGGGCAGGAGCAGCAGTACGAGCTGCGTGCGGACACGCCAGGCAGCTACCAATTGCTGCTGCCGGCAGCGCAGACGGATTTCCGCTTCCTTGCCCTTGCCCGCTGGCATGGCGAGTTCGTCCGCAGCCCTGAGGGATACGTGCAGGTGCTGGAGCGCCCGATTCTCCGCTCGTTGCGTGGGGAGATCCGCCCACCTGCGTACACCCGCTTGCAGCCGAGCGCCTTTGACGAACGCACCACCGAGATTGCCGCCGTGTACGGCTCGCAAATCCTGTTGCAGGTGGAATCGAACAAGCCTCTGGCAGCGGCGCAGGTGCTGTTCTTGCGCACCGAAGGCGAGCGAACCGATACGCTGCGCTACCGGCTCCAGGTGAACGGCGCCAAAGCGATGGGCTCCTTCCGCTTGAACTCCAGCGGAGTGTACTCGGTGCTGCTGACGGATTCCGCCGGATACACCAATGCCGACCCGCTCCGCTACCGCGTCATTGCGCTGGAGGATGCTCCGCCCAGCATTCGGCTGCTGGAGCCGGCAACGGATGCCCAGCTTGGCGAGCAGGCACTCCTGCCCATTCGCGTGGAGATCAGCGACGACTACGGCTTCTCGCGGCTGCTCCTGCACTATCGCCTGGTGTATTCGCGCTACGTCCCGCCGCAGGAGCGCTTCCAGAGTGTGCCCGTTCCTTTCCTGCCCGATGCTCCAGTGCAGGAGGTCCCCTACATCTGGGACCTGACGCGGGTGGGGATTTCGCCCGAGGACCGCTACGAGTTCTTCCTGGAGGTGTGGGACAACGATGCGGTGCGCGGTCCTAAGGCAGCGCGCACGCCCATCCGCTCGGTGCAATTGCCCGGGATCGAGCAGATCGTCCGCGATGCCGAGCGCGAGCAGAACCGCGCAACGGAGGAGTTGCGCGAAGCATTGCGGCAACTGGACGAGCTGCGTCGGCGTAGCGAGGAGCTGCAGCGCCGTACACCGACCCCCTCGGTTCGCCAGGGACAACCCACGTGGGAGCAGCAGCAGCAACTGCGGCAACTGGAGCAGCAACAGCAGGCGCTCCAGCAACGCCTTGAGCAGATCCAGCAGCGTCTGGAGCAGATGACCGAGCGGCTGGAGCGCGCCCAAGCCATCTCGCCGGAGACGCTGCAGAAGTACCGTGAACTCCAGCAGTTGCTGCGGCAGTTGAATTCACCGGAGTTGCAGCGTGCCCTGGAGCGTCTGCAGCAGGCGCTGCAGCAGATGAGCCCGGAGCAATGGCGACAGGCATTGCAGAACTTCCGCTTCAACGAGCAGGAGTTCCGCGCGGCGCTGGAGCGCACGCTCTCGATTCTGCGCCGTCTGCAGGCGGAACAGAAGCTGGATGCCTTCCGGCAGCGATTGCAGCAGTTGGCGCAGCAGCAGGAGCAGCTGACCGAGCGCAGTGGACAAGCCCGTCAGGAAGCTGAGCAGGAGAATCTGGCGCGGCAGCAGGAGGCACTTCACGCCGAATGGCGGGAGCTGCAGCAGGAGTGGAGCCAATTGGAGCAGCTTCTGCAGCAAGCCCTGGGGCAGGAGCTTTCGGCGGAGGCGCTCGCACAAGCCAGCCAGGCGATGCAATCGCCTCAGCTCGGGCAGGAGCTGCAGCAGGCAGCATCGCAACTGCGCCAAGGGCAGTCCGGGGCAGCGCAGCAGCTCCAGCGCCGTGCCCATGGGCGGATGCAGCAGGCAGCAGCAGCCGTAGAGCAGCTCTGGCAGCAGTTGCAAACCCAGCTCAGCCGCGCCGTCCAGCGCCAATTGCAGAAGGCGCTGCTGGATGCGCTGGAGCTTTCGCAGCAGCAGGAGCAGTTGCGCACCCGCACCGAGCAGATGCCCGTAGGCTCGCAGCGCCTTGCCGAACTTGCCCGCCAGCAGGAGGGATTGCGCAGTGCCCTTGCCGCGGTAACCGAGCGCGTCAGTGAAGTGGGGCAGAAGTCGCTCGTTATCAGCCCACAACTGCTGCGCGAGCTTGGGCTTGCTCTGCGCGCGATGGGGACAGCGATGACGCAACTGGCTGAGCGGATGCCGGCACCGGCGACTTCAGCCCAGCAGCAAGCCATGGAGGCGCTCAACCGTGCGGTGCTGCAGATGCAGGATGCGCTCTCCACCATGCAGGGTGGCAGCTCGGCATGCCCCAATCCGGGGATGAGCGCTGGTGGCGCTGGCTTCCTGGAGCGGCTCCAGCAACTGGCGCTGCAACAGCAGGGTATCGCCCAAGGGCTGCAGGAGCTGCTCCAGGGGCGGCTCACGATGGAGCAGCAGGCGCAGTTGGCGCGCCTGGCAATGCAACAGGCGCAGGTGCAGCAAGCACTCCAAGAGCTCGCCCAGCAGCAGCCGCCTCAAGGTACACGCCTGCTGGGCGACCTGCGCCGTATCGCCGAGGAGATGCGCGAGCTTGTGCAGGAGCTCCGCAGCGGGCAGCTCTCGATGGAGACCCTGCGCCGGCAGCACCGTATCCTCTCCCGCATGCTCGATGCCCTGCGCTCGGTCTATGAGCGCGACTACGAGCCCGAGCGCGAGTCCCGTCCAGGGCAGGACATCGTGCGCCCAAGCCCGCCGGGGTTGCGCCCCGAACAGCTCCATCTGCATCCCGTCCAGCAGCGGCTTCAGCAACTGCAGAACGCCTACAGTCCGGACTACCAGCGCCTCATCCAGCGCTACTTTGAGCTGTTGCGGCAAGCCGGATACTGAGCCATGCGCATCCTGGTGCTGTGTACGCATAACGCGCGCCGCTCGCAGCTTGCCCAAGCTCTGCTGCAGTGGAGCTTGCCGGCGCACTGCTCTGTGGAGAGTGCCGGAACGGAGCCCGCAGAGCAGGTCGATCCGCACGTCATCGAAGTGCTGCGCGAAATCGGCGTCCCTGCCGATGGGCTGTTCCCAAAATCGGTCGAGCGCTTTGCGCAAGAGCATTTCGACCTTGTGCTGACCGTCTGCGATGGGGCGCGCGAACACTGCCCGGTATTCCCCAACGCCGCGCGCCTGCTGCACTGGAGCCTGCCTGACCCCGCCCTGGGTTCCGAGCTCCCCGAGGAGCGGCTGCAGCGCTTCCGAGACGTCCGGGATGAGCTGCTGCGCCGCATCCGAACCGAACTGCTTCCGCTCCTGGGGATGGGGTAGCCCCATGCGGGTGGTTCTGCTGACCTATCACTTCCTGCCGCGCATTGGAGGTGTGGAGCTGGCAACGCATTCCCTGGCATTGGCGCTCTGGAAGGCGGGCGTGGAGCTGACCGTCGTTGCCCCGCAGCGGACTCCTCACTTGCCTGTGCCGTACCGGATTGTCCCGCTTCGGCGCATTCGAGGGCTCCCACGGTGGGGAGCGGCGTGGTGGACTCTCTGGCAACTGTGGCGGAGGGAGCGCTTTCAGGTGTTGCACGCGCAGATGCTCTACCCTGCCGGTGCGGATGCTGCCGCATTTGCGCGATGGATCGGCGTCCCGCTCGTGCTCTCGGCTCAGGGAGCGGACATCCTCACCTATGAGCCGTTGCGCTATGGCTTGCGCCTGAAGCGTTCGAATGCGCGGCGGATTGCCCGTGCTCTCCGGCGTGCGGGGGCGCTGACCTACCACAGCGTGGAGATGGCACGCGAACTTGCGCGCGAAGCCGCTCCGCACACGCCGATGCTCCTGTTCCTGCCCAATGGAACGTGGACGGAGCACTTCCGTGGGTACGACCGGCAGCAGCTCCGCCGGGATTACGGGCTGCAGCCGACGGAGCTGGTCTTCATCACCGTGGCGCGCAACAGCCCGATCAAGGGCATCGACATCCTGCTACAGGCGGCTCGGAGGCTTGCCGAGCGCATCCCGCACGGGTGGCGGCTGTGGGTGATGGGGCGCGGGATGGAACGGTTGCGCGCCGAACTGCCTGATGTTCCCGTAGAGCTCCTCGGGGAGATGCCCACCGAATCCACCCCAGAGGGGATGCCGCTGCATCCGCCCACGGAGATGGTTCGTCGCCTGCTCGCCGCGGATGTCTTCGTTGCGCCTGCGCTCAGCGGGGGCTTCGAGCTGGCATGCGCCGAAGCGGCTGCAGCGGGCTTGCCCATCATCCTTGCGCGCACGAACGGAGCCAGCGACATGGTTCGCCTCTACGGTGCCGGAGTGGTTGTGCCCCCGGCTGATCCGGAGGCGCTTGCTCAGGCAATGGCACACATGTACGAATGCCCCGAACGGCGGCTGCAGCAACGCCAGTGTGCACTCAAGATGGCACAGGTGCTCGATTGGAATGTGCTGGCGCGCCGCTGCTGCCGGATCTACCAGAGGCTCGTCGAACGCGCAGGGAAGCAGCGATGAGTCAGCGGGTGCTGGTCACGGGTGCTGGCGGCTTTATCGGGAGCCATCTGGTCGAGGAGCTCGTGCGGCAGGGCTACCGAGTGCGGGCGCTGGTACGCTACGTCTCCTCCGGAAGCCTGGGCAAGCTGGAGGAGCTGCCTGCGGAGCTGCTCTCCGAGGTGGAGGTGGTGCGCGGCGATATCCGCGATGCTGAATGCGTGCGCCGGGCGGTTCGGCAGTGCACAGCGGTGCTGCACCTGGCAGCGGCAATCAGTATCCCCTACTCCTATGTGCACCCGCGCGAGGTGCTCGAGACCAACGTGGTGGGCACGCTCAATGTCCTCCTGGCGGCTCTGGAGGAGCAGCCCGAGCGTGTGGTGGTGACCTCCACAAGCGAGGTGTTCGGCACGGCACAGCGCATCCCGATGGATGAGCAGCATCCCCTTAAGCCGCAATCGCCCTATGCTGCGACGAAGGTCGCTGCGGATGCGCTGGCACTGAGCTTCTGGGCAAGCTACGGCGTGCCGGTGGTGGTGCTGCGCCCCTTCAACACGTATGGACCTCGGCAGAGTCCGCGCGCAATTGTGCCGACGATTATCCTGCAAGCCTTGCAGCGCAACGAGATCCGCTTGGGCAATCGCCACACGCGGCGCGACCTGCTCTACGTTGCCGATACCGTTGCTGGCTTCCTGGCGTGCTTACACGCACCGCTGGAGCGGATTCTCGGGCGCAGCTTCAATCTGGGTACGGGGCAGGAGGTGAGTGTCGAGGAGCTGTGTGCAGAGATCCTCCGCCTGATGGGGCGCCAGGGAATTCCGGTGCGGAGCGAAGCCCGGCGGCAGCGCCCCGAGACCAGCGAGGTCGAGCGCCTCTGCGCCGATGCCACCGCAGCCCGCACGGTGCTGGGATGGGCTCCCCGCTGGACTCTGCAACAGGGCTTGCAGCAGACCATCGCCTACTTTGCCCAGCGGCTGCAGAGCTTTCGCCCAGAGGATTACCTGATTTGAAGCCCAGCCCTATTTTTGCTCCAACGGCAGTGCACGCAGCCATGATCGATTTGCGCAGCGACACGGTCACGCAACCGACCGAGGAGATGCGGCGCGTCATCGCCCAGGCGCCCGTCGGCGATGATGTCTTCGGTGAGGACCCCTCGGTCAACCGATTGCAGGAGTATGTTGCCGAGCTGTTGGGCAAAGAGGCTGCCCTCTTCGTTCCCAGCGGCACGATGGGCAATCAGATCTGCCTGGCGGTGCATTGCCGCAGCGGCGATGAGGTCATCCTTGAGGCAGCCTCGCACATCGTGACGTACGAGACTGCAGCGCCGGCGGTTATTGCCCGCGTGCAGCTTGTGCCGATCGCGTCGGAGCTGGGGCAGATGCCTGTGGAGGCGATCCAGCGTGCCATTCGCCCGCCTGAGTACTACTTCCCGCGCACGGCACTCATTTGCTTGGAGAACACGCACAATCGGCACGGGGGGACGATTCTGCCGCTGTCCTACTGCCAAGAGGTAGCGCAACTTGCCCGCCAGCGTGGGCTTGCCGTGCATCTGGACGGTGCCCGGCTGTGGAATGCCTCGGTGGCGACCGGGATACCGCCGCGGCACTATGCCGAGCTTGCCGATAGCGTCATGGTCAGCTTGTCCAAGGGGCTGGGGGCGCCGGTCGGCTCGGTGATTGCCGGCAGCCGGGAGTTCATCGCCGAGGCGCGCCGCTGGCGCAAGCTCCTGGGTGGAGGGATGCGTCAGGCAGGAATCCTCGCCGCTGCAGGGTTGTACGCACTCCAGCACCATCTGGAGCGCTTGCACGAGGACCATGAACACGCCCGCCTCTTCGCGCAGCTCCTTGCGGAATCTGCCCTGCTGCAACTGGAGCTCCGGCGGGTGCAAACCAACATCGTGGTCTTCCGCTATCCTGCGCACCTCACCTTTGCACAGTTTGCGCAGGCATGCCGGCAGGAGGGGGTGCTCCTGAGCGCCGGTATGCCTGGATATGCTCGCGCGGTATTCCATTTGCACATTGGGCGCCAGCAGGCAATTGACGCGGCGCATGCTGTCATCCGTGCCACACGGGCGTTGCTCACATGAGCGTGGATCGGTGGAATGTCGTCGAACCCGAGCACTTCCGGCATCGGCTCTCCGGGCGGGTCCGTTCGCACGAGGTGGACCGCCAGGGCATCGTCAACAACGCTGTCTACCTGCAGTGGCTGGAGGTGGCGCGCGTGGAGTACTTCCGCCATCTGGGCTTGCCCATTGACGAGCAGACCTTCATCACGAAGCACCGCTTTGTGGTTGCCCGCATCGAGATCGACTACTTCACCGCGGCGCAGTTCGATCAGGAGTACGAGGTGCTCACGCGCGTTGCCTACATCGGGCGCAGCTCGTTGGGCTTTGAGCAATTGGTCTGCCGGCAGCCCGATGGGCATCTTCTGGCGCGGGCGCGCACGGTGATGGTGCATCTGAATCCCGCTACCCAGCGTCCCGAACGCATTCAGGACGCCTACCGGAGCCTGATTCGGCAGCACGAAGGGGAGAGCGTCCACATTGAGCCATGAGTGCACCGCCGCGCTGGTTGGCATTGCGCAGCATCGTGCTCCGGCTGGACGTCCCCCAGTACTGGCGCGATGCGCACTACCGGAGGCATCTGCAGGCGCTGGTCGCCGAAGGGCTAGGAGGGGTTTGCCTCTTCGGCGGAGATTGCGAACACGCCGCTGCTGCCGTTGCTGAACTGGTGGGGCTTGCACCCTATCCGCTGGTGGTGGCTGCGGACCTGGAGTACGGCTTGCCGATGCGCTTTGAGGATGGCGTTGCCTTCCCGCGGGCTTTTGCGCTGGGGCGGCTGGGGCAGACGGAGCTGACCGCGCGAATTGCCGCGTGGATTGCGGCTGACGCCCGTCGCATTGGCATCACCTGGAACCTGGCGCCAGTGTGTGACCTGGCAAGCCAGCCGGAGAATCCCGTCATCGGCGTTCGCGCCTTTGGAGAGACGGCAGCCCAAGCTGCCCCGCACATTGCTGCGTGGGTTCAGGGAACGCAGGCACAGGGGCTCTGGGCTTGCGCCAAGCACTTCCCCGGGCATGGCGCAACATGGGTGGATTCGCACGAAGAGCTCCCCACGCTCCCGGTAGATGGGCAGACGCTGCGGCAGCGCGAATGGGAGCCCTTCCGCACAGCAATTGGCGCGGGAGTTTGCAGCGTGATGCTGGGGCATCTGCACGTGCCAGCCCTGGAGGCGCAGGAGCTGCCAGCTTCGCTCTCCCCTGCCTGCGTTGCGGCACTGCGGCAGGAGTTGGGCTACGAAGGCGTCATCGTGACCGATGCGCTCGATATGGGCGCGATCACCCGCCACTTCTCCACAGCGCAAGCCGTAGAAGCCGCACTCCGAGCCGGGGTGGACCTACTCCTGATGCCCGCCGATCCAGACGAGGCAGTCGCGGCAGCCGAACACGCCCTGGAGTGTTCCGAGGAGCTTCGGCAGCAGCGCCGGCAGAGCCTCTCGCGGGTGCATCAGATGCGCCTGCGGGTTGCACCAGCGCAGGGGAGCTCGGAGCCGGAACCGCCGCAGTCGCAGCAGCTTGCACAGGCGCTTGCCAGTGCCTGGAGAGCAATCGAGCTCGAAGCCCCGGCAGAGCTGCTTCCGCTCACGCGCTACCGCACCTTTGCCGCGTTTGCGTTGGTGGAGCAGCAGCAGTCTCCGCAGGCGACACTGTTTTTCCGGCTGTTGGCGCAGCACACGCAGCAGCAGTGCGAGTTTGCCTACGTCAGCGCCGAGATTAGCCCCGAGGAGCTGGTGCGGCTCAAAGCGGCGCTTGCTTCTCCGGAGCTTATCGTTGTGGCGTTCTTCGCTGCACCTCGGGTGCCGCCCCGTACGCTGCGGCGTTGGGCAGAGCTTGCGGCAGAATTGGTCGGAACAACGCCAGCGATCGCCGTGCTCCTGGGAACGCCTTGGGTGCCGGTTCCGCAGGCTGTTCGGGCGGTCATGCGCACCTACTCCGATACCGAACCCAGCGTGGTTGCTGCAGCGCTGCGGTTATGTGGGGTCGAACCTCCAGAGCTGAGTTCATGACGCGAGCTTCCGAGCACGGCTTCACAGTGGAGCAGCTCCGGCAATGCGTCGAGGAGCGCCTGCAGCGGGTTCCTGAGCAGTTGAGCCCGCAGGGCGTGCTGTGCCAAATCGTTGCCTACGTTGTGCGGCTTCCTGGGAAGCGGATGCGCCCTCTGCTGTGCATGCTGGCGTCAGGCTCGGAGGGGGCATCACCGATGGAGGCGCTGGAGGCAGCGGTCGCGGTGGAGCTCTTCCATGCCTTCACGCTGGTGCACGATGACATCATGGACCGTTCACTGCTGCGGCGGGGGCAGCCGACGGTGCACCATGCGTGGGGGGAGCCGCTTGCGATCCTCGCTGGGGATGTGCTGCTGGGGCTCTGCTATCGGCTGCTGGAGCGCTATCGGGAGCATCCCGGCTTTGGCGAGCTGATAGGGGTGATGAGTTCAGCGGTGCTGGAGGTCTCCGAGGGGCAAGCGCTCGATTTAGAGCTGCCGCAGCGGCAGCCGCGGCTGGAGGAGTACTGGCGTGTGATCGAGGGCAAAACGGTGGCATTGCTGCAAGCCGCGCTGGAGATGGGCGCAATCGTCGGACACGTTGGGCGCAAGACCCGCGAACAGCTCCAGAGGCTGGGGTTCCACCTGGGGAGGGCATTCCAAGTGCAGGATGACGTGCTGGACCTCACAGGCACCGAGGAGGAGCTGGGTAAACCCGTCGGGCAGGACCTGCGCGAGGGCAAACTGACCTACCCCGTCATTCGGGCACTGGAGCTGGCTCCGGAGCATCCGCTGCTGGTGCGTTACCGGCAGCAGCGGGGAGCACGTCCGGAGGAGATTCCGGCAATGGTGGCGCTGTTGGACGAGCTGGGAACACTCCAGGAAGCGCGCCAACTGGTGGCGCAGGAGTACGCCCAGGCGATGCAGATACTCGAGCAGCTCCCTCAAACACCGGCGCAGCACCTTCTGCGGGAGCTCATCGCGCAGCTTGAGCAGCGCAGCTACTGACCCAGCTCCAGCACCTCCGTCCCCGGCGGTGGGCGGAAGCGAAAGGTATCGGGCGACAGTGCGGGGTTGGCACGGAAATTCCGCACCTGCCAGCGCTGAGGACCCATAGCGGTGGAGAGCTCCACCCGGAGAGGAGCCCAATCCGAACGGCGCAGCCACAGAAGCGCTCCTTGGAACCACTCTGCCCCGCCATGCAGCGGTTCGACGCGGAGCTCTACGGTATCGCCCGAGCGGCGCAGAATGCGCAGCTCAGCCCGCTGAAGGAGCTGCAGGAGGAGCTCCTCCAGCTCTCCCGTGTGGTCGGGAGCGTGCGAGCGCAACGCCTGCCGCCGCGCCGGGTAGTAGCTCCACAGCGTGGTGCCGTCGCACACCAGCAGGTACTCCGGAGCCTCCAGTCGGAAGCGCTTTCCCCGTGCAGCAAGCAGTCGGAAGCGCTGCCCTTCGGCGTTGAGCAGCTCAGCGGAGAAGCTCTGCAGCCGGCTGTAGTGCTGCCGGATGGCGCTCTCCGAGCCCAGCGCCACCATCATCAGCAGCAGGGATGCCAGGGCATACCTCATCGCAGCTTTGCCAGGAGCGGTCCGCGCAGCCCGGAGTAGCCCGTCAGCTCAGCATCGATAGTGCCGATGAGCACCTTGGTTGCGACCTTGACCGGAATCTTGCGGTCATCGTCACTCAGCCAGATCAGGATGCGCCCTTCGCTGCGGAAGAGACCGCCTTCGACGACCAGCGGCTCAACGACGACGCAGCGGAAGGTCCCGGCAGCAACGGTGACAATCTGCTTGCCGTGCACACGCACGCCCAGCTCGTAGGTCTTCGTGCCGTAGAAGTTCTGGAGCTGCAGCACCGTGTCCTTGGGCATCCTCGACAGGGGCAGCGTGCGCACGTAGTAGAACGCCGAGACAATATCCTGCACGTAGCGCGGGATGGGGAATTCGCCCTCGTTTGTGCGGGCGCGGCAGTTAGCGTGGTCGAGCACGGCAGAGAAGTCCCGTCGGTAGTTGCCTTCGCGGATGCGCTGTTCGAACTCGTAGGGGAAGATGCCGGCAACGTCAACGACGGTGCGGTACAGATCGCGCACGCGGTAGAGCCAGTCCAGCACGGGCAGGGAGCGGACTTCGAAGCGGATCTCGTAGCAGGGGCGACCGTGCCGGTAGACCGGCTGCGGGGCAATCTGGAAGTAAGCCTGCCCGGCAGTAATGAAGCGGTATTTGACGTCGAATTCCAGCCGCTCGCCGAATCCAAAGGCTTCGTTCGGGATGCTCCGAGCCCACTGCCCCGGGGGGCAATCCGGCTGCTGCGGTAGCGTGGCGAGCACAAGGACGGCGGCGAAGGCAACGTGCGGAGCTCTCATCGGGGCTCTCCGGCAGAGGGGATGGACTCTCTCGGCGCCTGCGGTGCATTGGGCAGGCAGAGGATACCATTGCGGCGGTCGAGCAAGCCATCGCGCTCCAGCGCGGCAACGAGCTCAAGCAGCCAGCGGCGCTGCTCCACCGAGGGTGCCGGACCGAAGAGCAGCTCTGCTGCGTGCTTCAGCGGGAGCGGATTGCGCTCGACGAGGAGCCGCAGCAGCCGTCCACGCCAAAGTCTGCGTGGCAGACCGGCAAACTCGGGCTCGCGCCGAGCCGAGCGCGGCGGTGGGGGTGGAACACGGTGGGCGCTGCGGCACCATTGCCCGATGGGGCACTCACTGCATCGGGGATGGCGTGCCGTGCAGATGGTCGCTCCCAGGTCCATGAGCGCTTCGTGCCACTCTGCCGAAGCGCCCGTGGGAATCCATGCGCGCGCCAGCTCTCGAAGCTGTGCCGGCGCAGGCGGTGTTGCAGCCAAGCCGGTCACGCGCAGCAGCACCCGACGGATGTTCGTGTCGATGAGCGGCACATCCTGCCGCCCGAAGGCGAACACCAGCAGCGCTGCCGAGGTGTACGGACCGATTCCAGGCAAGCGGCGCAGCAGACGCTCATCCTCGGGGATGGTGGCGCCGTAGCGCTCCAGGAGTAGGCGGGCGCAGCGCCACAGCGCACGGGCACGGGCGTAGTACCCCAGTCCAGCCCACTGCTGCAGTACGTCCGCCAGAGGTGCTGCTGCCAGCGCCTGCAGCGTCGGGAAGCGTTGCAGGAAGGCGGGGAGCGCCTGCTCCACTCGGCTGCTCTGGGTCTGCTGCAGCATGACCTCGCGGACGAGCACCTCGTAGGGCGTCCAGCTCCGCTGCCGCCACAGGAGTGGACGGCGGCGATGGCGGTACCACTGGAGTAGCCTCCGGTGGATGCGTTCGCGCTCCATCAGAGCATCTCCCCCAAGCCGTACTCGGAGAGCTTGCGGTAGAGGGTGCGTTCGCTGATGCCCAGGGCGCGAGCTGCTCGGCGCCGGTTCCCGCCGAAGCGCTTTAGCGCTGCCAGGATGAGCCGACGCTCCAGCTCCTGGAGCCGGAAATCCGCCTCATCGCGCAATCGGATGGTGTGCTCGTCCGAATCGCTGCTGTGCAGATGCTGCTCGAAGCGCTCCAGCTTCTGCTCGAGTAGCTCCAGCGTTGGGGCAAGCAGTGCAACAGCACGGCGCAGTTCGGAGAGCTCGCTGCGGATGTCCAGCAGCACACGGTAGAGCAAGCCGGTATCGAATCCCGCCAGCGGTGCCGTTGGGCGCGGGAGCGCAACGATCGCGCGCTGAACCGGCACGGGCATAGCTGCCTCGGTGGGGCGCTCTTCGGGCAGGTACTTGCGCACAAGCTCGGGCGTAATCAGGCGCCCGTGCTCCAGCGTCACCATCGTTTCGACCAGATTGCGGAGTTGGCGCACGTTGCCCGGCCAGTGGTATTGCTGGAGCAGTTGCAGCGCTTCCGGGGTGATGCCTTCGAACTCGATCCCCAGCCGTTCGCACGTGCGCGTGGCGATGTATTCCACCAGCAGCGGGATATCCTCCGGGCGCTCCCGCAGCGGCGGTAGATGGATCCGCACGGCGTTGAGCCGGAAGAAGAGGTCTTGCCGGAAGGTGCCCTCTTCGACGGCGCGCTCCAGGTCGCGGTTCGTTGCAGCGATGAGCCGAACGTCGGTATGGCGTACTTCGGTGGAGCCGAGCGGGGAGAATTCGCCCGTCTCCAGCACCCGCAACAGCTTGACCTGGAGTGCCGGCGGCAGCTCTCCAATTTCGTCCAGGAACAGCGTCCCGCGGTTGGCAATCTCAAAGTAGCCCTGCCGGTCGGTGACGGCACCGGTGAAGGCGCCGCGCACATGCCCGAAGAGCTCCGATTCCAGCAGGGTCTCCGGAATTGCCGCGCAGTTGAGCACAACGAAGGGATAGCGGCGGCGTGGGCTCAAGCCATGGATTGCCCGGGCAAAGAGCTCCTTGCCCGTACCCGTCTCGCCGGTGATGAGCACAGTCAGCTCCGTTGGGGCGGCTTGCAACAGCAACTCCATAGCACGGCGGAGCGCTGGCGAGCGTCCCACAATGCCGTAGCGCCACTGCAGCAGCTCAAACTGCGCCTCGCTGGGTTCTATGGGTGCCGGGTGCGCCATTCCGCCCAGCCGCCTTCGTAGATGTAGATCCTGCGGAAGCCGAGCGTGCGGAGCTGCTCGGCTAAGTAGTGGCTCAGTTCGCATTGCCCGCCGTCGCAGTAGACTACCACGGGCTTGGTGCGAGGAAGGGCGATGAGCTCGGGGATGTGCAGTTGGAACTCGTAGGCGAAGATGTTGCGCGCCCCAGGGATATGCCCTGCCTGGAAGTCCTCCGGACGCCGGGCGTCAATGAGCAGGACCTCCGGATGGTTGAGCAATTGCACAAGCTGTTCGTAGCGGATTGCCCAGATGCCCTGGGTGTCTGCCGCAGCAGGATGCCGGGCTGCAGTAGGCGAGCGTTCTGCAGGGTTCTGTGCAGCCGGACGCTCCATCCGCGCAGATGGCTGCGCTGCAGTGTCCGGGGCTGCTTTCGGGGCTGGGGAGGTGGAGCCGGTGTCCGGTGCCAAAGCCGCAAGCTCCTGCAGCAGCGCGCTATCGGCAATGGTGGGCAGACGCTGCTCCGACCGCAGCAGCGGGAGCCCGGCGGGATTGAATGTGTTGTAGAGCAGCGCCACTGCCGTGACCAGCAGCACAAGCGCACCGACTTCGCGCACAAGCGAGCTCATGCTTCTCACCCTCCTTGCGCTCTGTGTTGACGAATAGGCGGCTCCTTCGGTTGCCCCTGGAGTTGGGCAATCAGGTACTCGGCGGCTTCCTGTGCCGTTGCAACGATGGTCACATGCGGCGGTGAACCCTCCAGACCGCTGCGGAGGCAGCTGAGCAGCTCTCTCCACCGCACCCCAATGCAGACCGTTGGTTTGGGAGGGAGCAACCCGCGCTCGCTCAGTGCCCAGATGGAGAGCAGCTCCAGCAGCGTGCCCGTGCCGCCCGGGAAAAGCGCGTAGCCATCGCCCAAGTGCAGCAGCCGTTGCAGACGCTCCAGGTAGCTCCGCGTGCGCACAAGCTCGCCGACAAAGGGGTTGACGCGGCGCTGCACAAGCTCATCAGCGATGATGCCGATTCTGGGCACATCGAAGGGAGCCGCTCCGCGCAGAGCCGCTTCCATGATGCCGCCGTAGCCGCCGGTGGCGATGCCGATCCCCGCGGCTGCTAAGCGCTCCCCCAGTAGGACCGCTTCCCGGTAGGCTTCCTCCTCCGGTCCGCTGCGGGAACTTCCAAAGACCGTGACGATGGGCTGCTTCATGGCATGTGGCTGCCGATGCTGAAGTAGAGCAGGGTCGGACCCCAGCGCAGGAAGCGTCCGGTCTGGAAGAAGCGGAAGCTGCGTCCAATCGCCGCCTGAGCCAATCCGATGGGGGTCTCCAGCACGATGCCGATGCCGATGCCGTGCCGCAGCTCTGAGAGCCGAATCTGTTCGGGGAGTGCCCACACGCTGCCAGCGTTCCATCGAGCAAAGACGGACGTTGGAAACCACAGGTGCACGGGGCTGGGGAAGGCATATTCTACCGCCGTGCGCAGGAGTTGCCGTCCACGCCATTGCCCCTCGCGCATCCCCAGAAAACTGTGGAGTCCGCCGAGCGAGAAGAACTCCACCGAAGGCATTGTAGCATCGCCGGCGCCAAACTCGATGGCAACGGTGAGGGTGTGGGCATTCTGGAGCCTTGTGGCGCGCTCGTAGTGCAGATGCGCCCGGCTGAAGGAGACCGCCTCCCGGACGCCTGGGAGGCTTCCCTCCAGTGTCAGGGCAAAGAGCTGTCCGGTGGTGGGGAATTCGGCACGGTCGCGGTCGTCGTGTCGGAAGGATGCGCCCCAGAGCAGGACCTTGTAGAACGGGGCGGGGGTGCCGTTGCTGGGATACTCGCGCTGGCGCTCCAGCCGGAGATAGCTCTCCAGCATGCCGTTGGGCTGGAAGGGGAAGCTGATGGAGGCAAGCGCGCCGATGCGCTGCTGGAGCAGCTCTCCGCGGGTGAGGATGCGCCAGCCCGTGGGCGAAGGCTCCTCGGCGAATTCGGGCAGAAGCTGCTGGGATGCGTAGAGCTGCATCCGTGCCGAAGCCCAGATGTCCGGGAACAGGCGGTGGAGGCTCAGCCCCAGCGCTGCTGCCGCGTCGCGTGGACCGAGCATCCCCTGCAGCCGTAGCTCCCAGCGCCAGGAGAGCCCTTGATGGTGCAGGGCTTCCAACCAGAGCCGCGTGAAGCGCTCATTGTCGCTGCGGATGCCGATGTGCAGTCGCTGAGAGGGTTCCCGCCACAGATGGAGCTGCAGCAGTAGGCTGTCGGCGTGCTCGAACGCGCGGAGCTCCAACGCCCGGAAGAGTCCGGAGTTGCGCAGCCGGTTCCACGTGGTGAGGAAGTCCTCGGGCAACTGCTGCCCGGGGTGTACGCGGAGAAGCCCTTGCAGTTCGGCGCATTCGGTAGCAGAAAGCCCAATGCACTGGAGCTGAGCAGCAGAGCGGGTATGCAGCCGAACCACCAGGCAGGAGTCTACAGCTTCCCAGCGCTCTACCTGCACAAAGCGCTTCCCAAAGGAGTGCAGCAGGGTGCGCAGCAGCGTTTCGGTGTGCCACCGATGGCGAGGGCATTCCGAGAGAGCTGCCCCCGATGCCTCCACGAGTGCGCTCACGGCTGCTGGGGGCGAATCGCCTTCGAACTCCACTTGGTGGAGCTGCTCGTAGGGCTGGGCGTGGCAGATGAGCTCGACGGCTGCTCCGTTGACCGAGGCACTGCAGGCAAGGCGTCGGTAGCAGCCATCGGCAGTGCACTGGAGAATCTCTGCAAGCGCACGGGCAAGGGGCTGCCCCTGGAGCTGGAGCAGGCGCTGCCGGTCCTCAGGGGCAAATCCCTCCAACTGGAGCGCAGAGAGGGGAAGCGCCCTGCCGGAGCTCAACGGTTGTGCCAAATGGAGCGCCACGGAATCCCAATGGCGCTGGAGGCGCTCGCGGAGCTGCGGAAGCGCCCGCGCAGCCGCCAGACGCCCTGCTGTGAGCAGGGTATCGAAGTTGGAGAACTCCAAGGTGCCGTGCCTGCCCAGTTCCGGCTCGATGAGCACATCGGCAGCAGCGCGGTCCAGCTCCACAAAGCTCTGCATGAGCAGCGAAACGCTCTGGTCGGCAACCGCCCACGGGCTGGTCAGCTCCTCGGCGCTGCGCAGCGGGGCGACGGTGTTGACCGCAATCAGAATTGCCCGGGGGAAGAGCCTACGGGCAAGGCGAACGGGTAGATTCGCCTTGAGCCCGCCATCCACCAAGAGCAGGCTATCCCACTGTACCGGCGGGTAGCGCAGCGGAAAGCTGGCACTGGCGCGGAGGGCAAGCGCAAAATCGCCCGAATTCAGTGCGATGGACTCCCCACGCAAGAGGTCGGTAGCAACGGCGCGGAAGCGGCAGCGCAGCCGGTCGAAATCGCTGCTCTGGTAGGGTGCATTCCAGAGTAGCTGCTCCAGGAAGGCGGTGATGCGGCTGCCGGTGACGACCGCCAGCGGCAGGATAGGGCGAAAGTTCTCAAAATACAGCGTCAGCAGGCTGCGGTCGCGCTCGAGTTTCTGCTCCACAAAGAGCTCGCGCCGCTCCTGCTCCTGCAGTGCCAGGAGGGTGTTCCAATCGGTGCGGCGGACCAACTCCTCCAGCTCCTCGGGGCTGTAGCCGCTGGCGTAGAGTCCGCCGAGGATTGCCCCAATGCTGCTTCCGACAACGGCGTCGGGGAGAATCCCGGCGCGGTGGAGCGTTTGGAGGACGCCGATTTGCGCAATTCCACGTGCCCCGCCGCCGCTGAGCACCAGAACAATCTGCGGGCGCAGCGAGTCCAGCTCCGCACGCTCCCATTGCCACACGGGCTGTGCAGCCAGTATGGCGGTTGCGGCAAGCAGCACGAGACTATTCCGGCATAGCATTGCGCCGCCATTCGGCGTAGACCTGCTGTACACCCAGGTAGAATGGCAGCATCCGCTGCTCGAAGGTTTCGCGGTCGCGAGCTGCCAGCTCAGCTAACTCTGCCGTGCCGGGATGGGTAAACAGGTCGCTGCGCGGCGAGCGCACCAGCTGCACCAGTTGTTCGGCGATGTCATCGGGGGAAAGGATCCGCGACAGTGGTGCCAGAGGCAGACCGCGCTCGGCGGCGATGGCTTTAGAGCGGCGAATTCCGGCGATGTAGAGGTCCCCCAGCGGACCGCCGTCGGTCACCTTCCCCCAGTCTGTGTCAACGGCGGCGGGGCAGACAACGCTTGCCTCCACACCGGTTCCGACGAGTTCCGTCCGCAATGCCGCTACAAAGCCCACCGCTGCGTGCTTTGCCGCCACGTATGCACTGCTGTACGGATAGCCCCAGCGCCCGACCACGCTGGAGATGACGATGATGTGCCCACGGCGCTGCGCCTTCATGACCGGGAGCGCCGGTGCGGTGACGTACCAGAGTGCAAAGGCGTTGACGGCGAACATGCGGAGGAGCATCTCCGGCGTTGTCTCCTCGACGGCTCCCACGTAGCCCCGTCCAGCGTTGTTAATGAGCACATCCAGCCGTCCGAAGTGCTCGAGGGTCTGCTCAATGAGGCGGTGTGCCTGCTCCGGATCGGTCACATCGGTTGGGATCGCCAGTGCCGTTGCTCCCGATTGGCGCAGCTCTTGGGCTATTTCAGCGAGCCGCTCGGCGCGTCGGGCTGCCAACACCACGCGTGCGCCCTCCCGCGCAAAGCGGCGTGCCGTTGCTGCACCGATTCCGGACGAGGCTCCAGTGATGACGACAACGGTCTCCTGCGTCAGCTCCATCGCTGCTCCGTGCTGAAGGACACGATCTGGAACGACGGCAAGTTTCCTTCGTACGGCTCCCACTCTGCATGGCAGCTGTCTACCCGTGCCGCCGGTGGACCCTGCCGGAGGAGCGCAAGCAGCTCCTCCAGTGCGGTGCGATCGCCTTCGGCAAGGACCTCTACGCTGCCATCGGGGCAATTGCGCACGTATCCCCGTACGCCCAGTCGGCGGGCATGCTGGAGGGCAAAGTAGCGGAATCCAACGCCCTGCACCCGTCCCTGGACCCGAACCCGTACGCGCGCTTGCATGGGAAGCTCGACCGCCTTGCAATGCACGGCAAAGGACGAACCACGGCGCCTCTTCGGTGCGGGTGCAGTCTCAGCAGTTGCTAACTTTGCGCCGCACTGGCATGGCTACGGCATGCTGCGGATTCTGCATACGGCGGATTGGCACCTGGGCAAACGCTTCGGGCGCTTCGAACGACTGGAGGAGCAGCAGAGGGTGCTCGAAGAGCTTGTGCGCCTTGCCCGGGCGTGGCGTGCCGATGCGGTGCTCATCGCCGGTGATCTCTTCGACACGAAGACGCCCCCGGTAGAAGCCCAACGGCTCTTCTACGATGCGCTCTTCGAGCTTGCCCAGGGTGGGGAGCGAATCGTCGTGGCAATTGCGGGCAACCACGATCTGCCCGAATGGCTGGATGCCCGCGCACGCTGGGGATACCCACTGGGAATTCTGCTTGCCGGGCTCCCCTTTGCTGCTCTGCCGTCGGCGCGGCTGAGTCTGGGACAAGCCGTGCTGGAGGAGCTGACTCCTGGAGTGGTGCGCCTCCTGCATCCGCGCTGGGAGGAGCCGCTCCAGTTGCTGCTGACCCCGTACGTATCGGAGGTGCGGCTGGGGGAGCGGCTGCAGCAGCCTCAAGCCGAATATCTGCACCAGCGCTGGCGGCACGGCGTGCAACAGCTCCGCCCAGATGTCCCGACGGTGCTCCTGGCACACCTCTACTGCATCCCCGCCGAAGGCGAACCACCGCAGGAGGATGAGGAGGAGCGCCCGAGCGCGCTTGGCGGCGCCGAAGCCATCGGTGTGAACAGCTTCCCCGAGGGCATTGACTACGTTGCCCTGGGGCATCTCCATCGCCCGATGGAACTCCCCGGCGGCTGCTGCCCCGTTGTGTACGCGGGAAGCCCACTCCAGTACAGCGCGACCGATCCCGCACCAGAGAAATCCGTTGTGCTGCTGGAGCTCTCCGCCGGCGAGGTTCACTACGAGCGCTACCGGCTCAGCGAAGGCTGCTCCATTGTGCAGCTTCGAGCGCAGAGCCTTGAGGAGGCGCTCCGGCTCCTGGAGCAGCATTCCGCCGCGTACGTCCGGCTGCTGCTCTCCTGTCCGATGGGACCAGGCGAGCTGGAGCAGTTGCGGCGGGCACACGAGCGGCTGGAGATCGCCCTGGATCCGCTCAGTTCGCCGCTTTCCCAGATCCAGCAACCGCAGGCGCGCGTGGAGGGGCTCGACCCTTTGGAGCTCTTCCGCGCCTTCTATCGGGAGCGCGAGGGGACCGACCCCAGCCCCGAACTACAGGAGCTCTTCCGTGAGCTGTGGACACTGCAGCAGGCAGCGGAATGATCCCGCTCCGGCTGAGCCTGCAGGGGGTCTTCTCCTACCGAACTCGGCAGGAGCTGGAGTTCGGG
Organism: Bacteroidota bacterium; assembly: GCA_030550275.1. Lineage (GTDB taxonomy): Bacteria > Bacteroidota > Ignavibacteria > Kapaibacteriales > HRBIN21 > HRBIN21. Next base: position 107,651 of record JAUQPR010000001.1, on the reverse strand, counting down.
CGGCTGCTCGAAGGAGGATTGTTCGGCGTTCTGGGTCCTACCGGCAGCGGGAAATCGGCACTGCTGGAGGCGATAATCCTGGCGCTCTACGGGCGCGCCCCGCGCATGGAGGGCAGGCGCGTGGAGAGCGTCGCCAATCCGCTCACTCAGCGGCTGGAGGTGGAGCTGGAGTTCCGATTGGACGCCCCACTGCAGGCGCCGCGCTACCGGTATATCCTCCGAGCGCACCGAAGCCCACGTGGGGAGCTCAAGACCGAGCGCTCCGCCTACCACTGGAACAGTGGAGACTGGCAGCCCGTGGACCCCGATGCCGAACGCCTACTGGGCATCTCCTACGAGAACTTCTGCCGAGCGGTCATCTTGCCGCAGGGCACCTTCGATGAGTTCCTCCGCATGGAGGTCAAAGCGCGCACCGAAGTGCTCACCGAGCTCTTTGCCCTGCACCACTACGACGTCACCGAGGCGCTCCGGCAGCTTCGGGAGAGCACCCGCGCCGATCGCGATGCCTGCCAGCGGCAGTTGCAGGCACTCTCGCACGCAACACCGGAGCGCGAGCAGCAGCTCCGCGAAGAGCTCAAGCACTGCGAGCATGAACGGGCTCAGGTGACCGAGCAGCTTGAACAGCTCCGCCAACAGGAGGAGCAGCTCCGGCAGCAGCGCGATCGTTGGCAGGAGTACACCGCATGCCGCCAGGAGCTGGATGAACTGCAACAGCGCGAACCCGAGATGCGCCACCGCCGCCAGCGGCTGGAGCGCTTCCAGGCGTATGAGCGCCAACTTCGGCACCTTTGGGAACGCTTTCAAGAGGAGCGCCGGCAGTTGGAGCGGTCGCGCCAGCGCTGCATCCAGCTCCAGCAGCAGTGGGAAGCTGCCGAACAGCATCGGGCGCACCTGGAGCCGGAATTCCAGCAGCTCCGCCAACGCTACGAGCAGCGCCATCGAGAGCAGGAGCTCGTACAGCTCTACCGGCGCGCTGCCCAGATGCTTGCCCTCCAGCAGGAGGTGCAGCAGCTTCGGGAGCGTACCGATGCCCTCACAATGCAGCTTGAACAAGCGCGCGCCCAGCAGCAGCATCTGCAGCATCAATGGCAACAGCTCCGGCAGCGGCAACAGGAGCTCCGAGCGCAGTTGGACGAGCTCCAGGAGCTCATCCCCCGGCGGGAGCGGTATGAGCAGCTCATCGGCGAACAGGAGCGGTTGTTCCAGGAGGAGCAGCAGCTTGCAGCCCGCCGCCAGGAGCTGTGCCGAGAGGTTTGGAGCCGGCTCCCCGAGCTGGAACCGCTCCCAATCAGCCAGCCCGAAGACGTGCTCGAATGGCTCCAGCAGGAGTATGCCCGTCAGGAGTCGCAGTTGCATGAGCTGCGCCGCCGTGCCGAGGAGCTGGAGCGCCACCGAATGCTCTCCGCTCTGCGCGGCGAGCTCCATCCCGGGCAGCCGTGCCCATTGTGTGGCGCACTGGAGCATCCCTCACCCTTTGCCCCAAGCCCCGAACTTGCCGAGCAGGTGCGGCAGCTCGAACAGCAGCAGCTCGAATGCGAGCAGCGCTTGGAGCAGCTCCCGAAAGCGATCGAATGGCTGCGTGCGCAACTGCAGATGCTGGAGGAGCGCCGTCACGAGCTTACCCTGCGCCTACAAGCGGTCGCCGAGCAGCTCCACGAGCACGCCCGGGGCATGCCCGACGCGCCGGAGTCCTCCTCCCAACTGCGCTCCCGGCGCGATGCATTGCGTCAGCAGCTCTCTGAGCTGGACCGCCAATCCCAGCAGCTTGAGCAGGATGCTCGCCAGCTCGGGCAGCGTCTCCAGGAGCTGCAGCAGGAGAGCGACCAGCTCCGGCAGCGCTTCCACGAGCGCAACGCCGTACTGGAGCAGCTCCGCCAGGAGCTTGCCCAGCGCGGTCTGGAGGCGGTGCCGGAGAACCCCAGCGCCGCAGCCGAGCAGCTCCAGCGTGAGCTTGCGGAGTTGGAGCAGCAGTACCGGCAACGGGAGTCGGAGTACACCCAGCTTGTGCGCAACTGCGAACAGCTTCGCGGCGAGCTCAGCGAATCCCAGCACCGATGCGAGGAGCAACAAGCACGCTGTGCCGAGGTGCACGCCGAGCTGCAGCAGCGCTGCGCGCAGATGGGCATCGCCGTGGAAGCCCTGGAGGAGCTCTTCACGATGATGCCCGACCTGGAGCAGGAAGCGCAGGAGCTGGAAGCCTTCGAGCGTGCCTATGAGCGCTTGCAGCAGCGAATCGCCGAGCTCGAACCCGATGCCCATGCGTACAAGCCCGAAGAGCACGAACGTCTCAAGGAACGCATCCAGCAGCTTGAGCAGCGCAGGCAGGAGCTGGACCGTCAGCTCGGAGCAGCGCAGCAGGAGCTTGAACAGCTCCTCCGCCAGTTGCAGGAGCGGGAGCAGTTGCAGGCGAAGTTCCACACCTTGGACCAGCGCCTGGCGCTCCTGGAGCAACTGGCGAAGGTGCTGCGCGGGCAAGCCTTTGTGGATTTCGTGGCACGCAACTACCTGCGCAGCCTCTGCGAGCAGGCGAATCTCTACCTGCGCGAGTGGACCAATGGCGCTCTGCTGCTGGAGGTCAGCACCGACCGACAGGGCAAGTCTGAGCTGCGGGTGCTCGACCTCTTCCACGGTGGGCGGGAGCGCTCGGTGAAGACCCTCTCCGGCGGGCAGCTCTTTCAAGCCTCATTGGCAATGGCGCTGGCGCTTTCGGATTGGGTGCGGGCACAATCCCGCCTGCAGCGCGCGCTGTTCTTCATTGACGAGGGGTTCGGAAGCCTGGACCGCGACAATCTCTCTCTGGTGGTGCAAACGCTCCGCACGCTGGCGCGCTCAGGGCGCCCCATCGGCATCATCACCCACCGCGAGGAGCTCAAGGAGGAGCTGGATGCCTTCGTCTTGGTGTCGCTCTCTGAGCGCGGGTCTGTCCTCCGTCCCAGTTGGCTCTATGCCGCCGAAGGTCTACCTCCTGGCGCAGACGCACATTGACCCGGTGTGGCTGTGGGACTGGACCGAAGGGGTTGCCGTCACGCTGGCGACCTTCCGCAGCGTTGCGGCGCTGTGCGAGCGCTATCCGGAGCTGCGCTTCAATCAGAACGAAGCGCTGCTGTACGAATGGACCGAGGAGTACGCCCCCGAGCTCTTCGAACGCATTCGGCAGTTGGTGGAGCGTGGACAGTGGCACGTTGCGGGAGGCTGGTATCTTCAGCCGGACTGCAACCTGCCCTGTGGGGAGGCGATGGTCCGGCAGATTCTGGTGGGGCGGCGCTACTTCCGCGAGCGGTTCGGCGTAGAGCCGGTGGTTGCGCTCAATGTGGACTCCTTTGGGCACTCCCGAGGGCTGGTTCAGATCCTTGCCCGCAGCGGCTACCGGGGATACATCTTCTGCCGTCCTCCGCAGCAGTGGCTGCCGCTGCCCTCCAGCGTGTTCGTGTGGCAGGGTGTGGATGGCTCGCGTGTGCTTGCCATTCGCGCGGATTCACACTACAACACGCCTGCCGGCAAAGCCGCACAGAAGCTGCAGCAGTGGCTGGCATCCGCTCCAGCAGAGCTGCCTGTGCTCTTCCCGTGGGGGGTGGGCAATCACGGGGGTGGACCCTCGGCGCAGGATATGGAGGAGTTCCGTCGGCTTGAACGCGAAGGACTGCAACTGCAGCATGCAACGCCGGAGATGTACCTGCAGGCGCTGCAGGGGAGAGAGTTGCCGGTCGTCGAATGTAGCCTGCGCCCGTGGGCGGTGGGAGCCTATACCTCGCAGATTCGGCTCAAGCGCTTGTACCGCCGCCTGGAGGATGAGTACCTCCTGACGGAGAAGTTGTGCACGTGCGCAGCGGCAAATGGCGTGTTGCCCTACCCGAAGCAGGAGCTGGATGCAGCGCTCCGCGACCTGCTCTTCTGCCAGTTCCATGACATCCTGGGAGGCACGACGACGGAGCAGGCGTACGAATCCGCCCTACGCCGGCTCCAGCATGGGCTGGAGAGCCTCGCGCGGCTGAAGTTCCGCGCATTCCTTGCGCTCAGCGCTGGGCAGCAGCCCGCAGAACCCGGAGTAATACCGGTGCTGGTGTACAACCCGCATCCCTACCCTGTGCGGACGCTTCTGGAGTGTGAGCTGCACGCGGAGGAGCCGGAGCCCGCGGCCGGACAGTGGCGTGTGCAGGTGTTCGCACAAGGGGAGCCGATCCCCTGCCAGGAGCTCACGCCCGAAGGGGCTTGGGCGCTGGGGATACGCAAGCGCATCCTCTTCCCCGCACTGCTGCAGCCGCAGCGGATGCACCGCTTCGAGTGCCGTCTGGAGCCTGTGGCAACCGCGCCTGCGGTGCGGACACAGCCGACAGGGGCAATCCGCATCCGAACCCCGTGGCTGGAGGTGGAGATCAGCCGAACGACGGGACTGTTGGAGCGCTACGTCGTTGGTGGTCGCAACTACGCACGTGCCGGTATGGGGTTGCTGCGCCTCCTTGCCGACGACGCCGATGCCTGGGGAATGCAGCGCCGCCGCTTCGACCGCACCATCGGACGCTTCCGTCCACTGCCCAAGGCGCGTGCGGCGGAGTTCGCCGGTGTTGTGGAGCCGCTCCATCCTGTGCGCATCATCGAGGAGGGACAGCTCTGCACCATCGTCGAGGTGCTGCTGCATTACCGGTATCGCTCCTTTGCGTGCCTGCACTACGTGATTCCGCACGAGGGCACCGAACTGGAGCTGCGGCTGCGCCTGTTTTGGAACGAGCGAAATGCGCTGCTCAAACTCTGCTTCCCGACGACGCTGCTCCACGCAAGGATGCTGGGGCAGAGCATGTTCGCCGTCGAGGAGCTCCCGGCAAATGGCAGCGAGCAGGTTGCCCAGCGCTGGGTCTGCCTACGCGAAGGGGAGTATGCCGTGAGTTGCATCACCGATTCCACCTATGGCGTGGATTGCCGCAGTGGGGAGCTGCGGCTCTCCTTGGTACGGTCGCCCGCCTACGCCGGGCATCCCAGTGGAGAGGGCTCCCGAATAGTACCCCCGGACCGCTTCACCGCACGGCTGGACCAAGGGGAGCATCTCTTCCGCTTTTGGCTCAACGCCGGACCAGCAAAGCAACGGCTCGAACAGCTCGAACGCGAAGCGCAGCAGCATCTGCAGCCGCCGGTTGTATTCCCGCTTGCGCCCTCCGGAGAGGGAGCGCCTCCGCAGCCGCTGCTCTCCGTGAGCGACCCTGTGGTCGTGTGCACAGCGCTCAAGCACGCCGAGCACGGTGATGCTGTCATCGTACGGCTGTGGAATCCCACCGGGGATGCCCGCCGCTGCCGAGTGGAGCTGCCCGTGTGGGGGATTGCCGCGGACGTTCACCTGCAGTCCTTTGCGCTCTCCACCCTTCGGGTGGACCCGCAGCGGCGGCGTATCGGGGAGGTGGACCTGCTCGAACGCGGCTGATACATCGAGCGCTTTGCGTACATTTGCTGCTCGAAAGTGGCACTTGCTCACAACGGCAGGAGGGTCCCATGAAGCGCATCGCCATCGCTCTGCTGTGTGCGATTCCCCTTTGGGCGCAGACGCCCAAGAAGTACGTGCTTATCGAGGAGTTTACCAGTGCGACGTGCCCGCCGTGCGCTCCAGCCTCCGAAGCGCTCAACCAGATTGTGAACCCCGCAGCGGGGATCATCTCGGTGCGCTACCACATGTATTGGCCCCAGCCCACAAACGACCCCTTCTACTTGGCAAACCCGACGGATAATGGCGCGCGGCGGCAGTACTACGGCGTTACTGGAATTCCGGACGCCTACGTCATGGGGACGCAAAATGTGGACCCGCGCAGCGCGAACTTCCGCACGGTGGTTCAGCAGGAGTTGCAGCGCCCGGTGCGCTTGGCGATCTCGATTGAGGAGAATCGGCAGAATGCCCCCACGATTGCAATTACGGTCCGGGTGCGCAATGTCTCCGGGCAGGCGATGAACCTTGCCGGACACGTGCTCCATGTGGTTGTGCTCAACCGCAAGGTGGAGATTCCGGACCTGCCGCGGCGCATCCCCAACTCCAACGGGGAGACGGTCTTCTACGATGCCATGATGAAGATGCTGCCCAGCGCCAGTGGGACGGCGCTTTCGGGGAGCCTGGCACCAGGGCAGGAGCAGAGCTTCCAGTTCACCTACCAGTTGGGCACGGGAGAGCTCTGGCCTGCCGGGCAGGACTACGTGACAGCGTTCGTGCAGAACACCTCTACGCGCGAGGTCATTGATGCGGGCACGAATCTGGAGCAGCGGCTCACCCTTGTGCGGGTCCAGTTGGCAGCACCATCTCCTCAGTTTGCGCAGGTACCGCGCTCGCAGCAGATTACGCGTACGCTGACCTTGCGCAATCTGAACGACCGCCCGTATAGCTTCCGGCTCATTGTGGATGCGTCGGCGTCGCTGGTGCCGCAGGGGTGGAGCGTGAGCATCGCGCCCGATTCGGTAGAGATCCCCGCTGGGCAGTCTCAGCAGTTCACGCTGCGGGTGAGCACATCGGCGCAAGCCGAATACGCCCATCTGGTAATCAAGCCGCAGTTGCTGAGCACTCAGCCGGGTGCGATTCTGGAGCTCCGCGATACAACGGTGCTGGTCGGGCTGCTCTCGGAGAACACCCGCTACGTTGCCTACTGGGGCGCCAATAGTTGGTTTAGCTCCGTGTATTGGCAACCGGGAAAGCAGCTTCCCGCCATTGGGCAGGACTTTGCTCCGCTGCCGCTGCTGCCGGAGGTGATGGAGGCATTTCCTATGCGGCAGTTCCAGCTTGCAATCCTCCCGATGGGAACTGTCCCCCTGCGGGCAGCGGATGGCAGCCTGGACTACATCTGGAATGACCTGCAGCAGGCGCTGCAGGCGGGCACGCGGGTGTATGTTGCCGCCAATGCAGGGCTCTACTGGGCGTTCGATCCGAACTCCACCAACCGGTTGCCGGATGTGCAGAGCTTCTTCCGCACCACACTGGGCATCCAGTACACGCGCCTGCAGCAGCGCTTTACCCAAAGTGGAGGGAACGTCTACCTGAGTTCCTTCCCCATTAGCGGGGTGGCGGGGGATTCCATCGGCGATGGCATCACCGCAACGGCGAACACCAGCACCTCGTTTTACAACCTTTACACGGACATCTTCGCCACGACCGCGGGCAGCCCTGCGCGGGCGGTCTTCTACTACGACAATACGCCCTCGGCGCTGGGAGGCGTGCGCGTGATCCTGCCCAGCGGTGCCCGGGTGGTCTACACGAGCTTCGGTCCTGAAGCAATTGCCAATGGGCAACTGCGCTTGCAGATACTCGACCGTATTGTGACATGGCTGCTCGGCAGTGGCGGGCAGCAGGCGCAGCCGCGCATCGCGTTGAGCGCCTACTCCATCCGCTTCGATACCACGCAGGTAGGGCAGCGCTCTGTCCAAACGCTGACGATCTCCAACACTGGTGAAGGGACGCTGCGCATCCAGCAGATCGAGCTCCAGGGGCAGGATGCCAGCGCCTTCAATGTCCCCGACCGCGATGTGGTGCCGATTGTGCTCGACCCTGGGCAGGAGACGCAGTTGGATATCGAATTCCGCCCGACGCGCGAGGGCTTCCACTCTGCGCAAATGGTGCTCCGCTCGAATGACCCGCAGGAGCCGGAATCCATCGTCCTGCTCAGCGGCATAGGAACGGTGGGGATTGATGAGCCCGTCGCCTTGGGGATCCGGCTCCTCCCGAATCCGGCAGCAGAGGCGGCAGCGCTCCTCTTGCCGGAAGGGCATCCTGGTGCGGTGGTCGAGCTGCGAGACCTCTCTGGACGGCTCCTGCAGCAGTGGAGGAGCCCTGCGGGGATGCAGCGTGTGGAGCTGTCGCTTGGAGACTGTGCTGCCGGGGTTTACTCGGTGCACGTGCGCATCGGGCAACAGTGGGTGCGCCTTCCGCTCGTTGTGGTGCGGTAAGGAGCGTGTGTGCGTGTACGAGCGCCCCGTCTCCCGCTGCGGAGGCGGGGCGTCTTTTTTGCCGCTACATTGCCCGGCGGTACTGTCCACCGACCTCGTAGAGGGCGTGGGTAATCTGCCCCAAGGAGCAGACCTTGACAGCTTCCATGAGTTCATCGAAGAGGTTCTGCCCACGGACGGCGGCTTGCTTGAGGCGTTCCAGTGCGGCGGGAGCACGCTCGGCATTGCGCTGCCAGAAGGCGCGTAGGTTGGCAATCTGCTGCTCCTTCTCCTCGCGGGTGGAGCGCACCACTTCGCCGGGGATCGTCGTGGGCGAGCCGTCCTTGCCCAGGAAGGTGTTGACACCGATAATGGGCAATGCGCCGGAGTGCTTGAGCTGCTCGTAGTAGAGCGACTCCTCCTGGATCTTCGCCCGTTGGTACATGAGCTCCATGGCGCCGAGCACGCCACCGCGCTCGTTGAGGCGGCGGAATTCCGCCAATACGGCTTGCTCGACCATGTCTGTGAGCTCCTCGATGAAGAAGGAGCCCTGCCAGGGGTTCTCGTTCTTGGTCAGCCCGAACTCCTTGTTGATGATGAGCTGGATGGCAACGGCGCGGCGGACCGATTCCTCCGTCGGGGTGGTGATTGCCTCGTCGTAGGCGTTGGTGTGGAGCGAGTTGCAGTTATCGGCGATGGCGTAGAGTGCCTGGAGGGTGGTGCGGATATCGTTGAAGGCGATCTCCTGGGCATGGAGCGAGCGTCCGGAGGTCTGGATGTGGTACTTGAGCATCTGTGAGCGCTCGTTGCCGCCGTACTTGTAGCGGATGACCTTTGCCCAGATGCGCCGGGCAACCCGCCCGATGACGGAGTACTCCGGGTCCATGCCGTTGCTGAAGAAGAAGGAGAGGTTGGGAGCGAACTCGTCGATGTGCATCCCACGGCTGAGGTAGTACTCCACGTAGGTGAAGGCGTTTGCCAGTGTGAACGCCAATTGGGTGATGGGGTTGGCGCCGGCTTCGGCGATGTGGTAGCCCGAGATGGAGACCGAGTAGAAGTTGCGCACCTTGTGGCGCACGAAGTACTCCTGGATGTCGCCCATCAGGCGCAGGGCGAACTCGATGGAGAAGATGCAGGTGTTCTGGGCTTGGTCCTCCTTGAGGATATCGGCTTGGACGGTGCCGCGCACAACGCGCAGCGTTTCGGCTTTGAGCCGTTCGTAGACCTCGCGCGGGAGCACCTCATCGCCGGAGACGCCCAGCAGAAGGAGCCCCAGCCCGTTGTGCCCTTCGGGGAGCGGACCGTTGTACACTGGGCGAGGGACACCGGAGCGTTCGTAGAGCTCTTGGATGCGGCGTTCGACCTCCTCGCGCAGCCCCTCTTGCAGGATGTACTGCTCGCAGCGCTGGTCAATGGCGGTGTTGAGAAACATCGCCAGCAGCATTGGCGCTGGACCGTTGATGGTCATGGAGACGGAGGTGTTGGGGGCGCACAGGTCGAAGCCGGAGTAGAGCTTCTTGACATCGTCAATGGTGGCGGTGCTGACGCCGGAGTTGCCGATTTTTCCGTAGATATCCGGACGGTAGTCCGGGTCTTCGCCGTAGAGCGTTACGGAGTCGAACGCCGTGCTGAGCCGCGCCGCGGGCATCCCATAGCTGAGGTAGTGGAAGCGCCGATTGGTGCGCTCCGGAGTGCCCTCCCCGGCGAACATGCGCGTGGGGTCCTCCGTCTGCCGCTTGAAGGGGTAGACGCCAGCGGTGTAGGGGAATTCCCCGGGGAAGTTCTCCTGGAGCGCCCAGCGGAGGATGTCGCCCCAGTCGCGGTAGCGTGGCAGCGCGATCTTGGGAATCTTCAGGCGGCTGAGGCTTTCGGTGAAGTTCGGCACGCGGATCTCCTTCCCGCGCACGGTGTAGGTGAACTCTTCGGTGCGGTAGCGCTGGCACTTCTGCTCCCACTGCTCCAGGATGGTGCGGCAGTGCGGGTCGAGCTGGTTCCAGAGCTGTTCGAATTCCGCCTCCAGCTCACTGGTGTCTTTGTTCTGCTGCCGGTGGAGCTCGATGGTGCCGTGCAACTGGTAGAGGCGCGAAGCAAGAGCTGATTGCTCCTCCACGAAGCGGTTGTAAGACTCGACGGTTTCGACGATTTCGCCCAGATAGGAGCGCCGGTGTGGGGGGATAATCTCGATCTTGCGCGTGAGCTCGTAGTGCAGGTCCAGGTGCGGCTTCCAATCCAGATTGAGCTTGCGCGCGATCGTGTTGACGAGCAGGGCGTAGAGCGCGTTGACCCCTGGGTCGTTGAATTGGGAGGCGATGGTGCCCACGACGGGCATCTCCTCAAGGGGGCGGTCCCAGAGCCCATGGCTGCGCTGGTACTGCTTGCGGACATCGCGCAGGGCATCCTGCGCGCCGAAGCGGTCGAATTTGTTGATGGCGACCAGGTCGGCGTAGTCCAAGATGTCGATCTTCTCCAACTGGCTCGGGGCGCCGTACTCGGGGGTCATCACGTAGAGGACCACATCGACGATGTCAACGATGCTGGTGTCGCTTTGCCCGATGCCGGCGGTTTCCACGATGATGAGGTCGAAGCCAGCAGCTTTGGCGATGTCGATGGCGGCGCGGACATTGCGGTTGAGCGCCACGTTGGCTTCGCGCGTGGCAAATGAGCGCATGTACACGTGAGGGTGGCTCGCCATGTTGATGCGGATGCGGTCCCCAAGCAGTGCCCCACCGGTGCGCCGCTTCGAGGGGTCCACCGAGAGGATGGCAACGGTCTTTTCCGGGAAGTCAGTCAGGAAGCGCCGGACCAGCTCGTCGGTGAGGGAGGACTTCCCGGAGCCGCCCGTTCCGGTGATGCCCACAACCGGGATGGGGCGTGCGGGGAGGTGCGCCCGCAGGGCTTGCAGGAACTCCGGCGCCTGTTCGGGGTACTCCTCGACCAGCGTGATGGATTGGGCAACGGCGAGGTAATCGCGCTGGAGCACGAAGCTGAGGAGGTCGCCGTTGTAGGTAATCGGGGGCAGGAAGTCGCAGCGCTGGAGTACGTCGTTGATCATGCCCTGCAGCCCCATGGCGCGCCCGTCATCGGGGTGGTAGATGCGGGCAATGCCGTAGCGGTGGAGCTCCTGGATTTCGGAGGGGAGGATTGTCCCACCGCCTCCGCCGAAGATCTTGATGTGCCCCACGCCGCGCTGCTGCAGCAGGTCGTACATGTAGGTGAAGAACTCCATGTGCCCGCCCTGGTAGCTGGTCACGGCGATGCCCTGGGTGTACTCCTGGATGGCGCATTCGACAATCTCCTGTGCAGAGCGGTTGTGCCCCAGGTGAATGACTTCGGCGCCGGTGGCTTGCATGATGCGCCGCATGATGTTGATGGCGGCGTCGTGCCCATCAAATAGCGATGCTGCCGTGACAATGCGAATCCGATGCTTGGGACGGTACGGCGTGGTCACAGGTGCCATGGCATGCCCGTTGTGCAAAGCCTACACGGGCTGATGGACGAACGGAGCAGCTTCTTTGTGGCGAAGACGGCGTAAATTTGCAGCGCTGGGCAGATAGCTCAGGTGGTTCAGAGCGCTTGCCTTACAAGCAAGAGGTCGGGAGTTCGACTCTCCCTCTGCCCACGCAGGAGTGGCGGAACTGGTAGACGCGCCGGACTCAAAATCCGGCGGGGCTGCACACCCCGTGTGGGTTCGAGTCCCACCTCCTGCACCGATGGCAGGCGACTGGCGAGGTCGCCCTCTGTGGAGCGTGGGAGCAGGGACTGCGGTGGATACGCGACAGCGGGCATTTGTGGCGATTGCCTTCCTGGGGTTTTTCGACACCTTTGCTCTATTGCCCGTCCTTCCGGTCTATGCCCGCGAACTGGGGGCGCAGCCGTGGGCGATTGGACTGACCGTTGGGCTGTATTCCCTGCTGAGCATGGTCGCGCAGGTGGGCAGCGGTGCCGTTGTGGATGGGTTTGGAGGGCGCAGGGGCTCGCTGCTGTGGAGCTTGCTGGGGGCAGCGGTGCTGTTGCCTCTCTACGGCGTTGCGGAGCGGGTTGAGACACTGCTGCTCGTCCGGAGCATGCACGGGCTCACCGGGGCACTGTTCATCCCAGCACTCTTTGCCGCGGCGGGGGAGTATGCCGGAATCGAGCGAGCGCGCATGATGGGACGGCTCGGAGCAGCGATCGCGGTGGTTGCTATCGTTGCTCCCCCAATCGGCGGGGCACTCTACCGTATCGGCGGGGCAACGCTCTGCTTTGTGGGGCTGGGAGGCATCATGGCGGTTGCGGCGCTGATTGCCTGGCGCTATGTTCCCGAGACCGTGCGCTCCTCTGGGGCGTCGTTGCCGCGTCCGTGGCAGGTGCTGCGTGTCCGCTCGCTGGTGGGGGTGTATCTGCTGACGCTGGGCTTCACCCTGTGTGCGGGGATCTTAGCGTATCGGTTCCCGTTGCGGGTCGGCGAATGGGGTGGTACGACCGCAACGGCGGGTGTACTACTGGGATGGATGGCGCTGGTGGCAGCAGTGGTTATGGTGCTGCTGCACGGTCGTTTGCAGCTACGGATGTTCGGCGGGCTGCCGTTGGTGGGGGGCGCTCTGGCAGCATTGGAGGGGGTTGTTGGGGTAGTGCCCAGCGCGCTCGTCCTGGGCTTGTACGGGATTGGATTCGGCGCCCTGTTCCCAGCACTACATCTGCAAACCTTTGAATGGGCGCCGGCAGAGCTGCGCGGCTCTGCATTTGCGTTGCTCTACGTGTTCTACTCAGGCGGAATTGTGCTCGGACCGCTGTTGGCAGCGGCACTGCAACCGGTGCTGTCTCCTGGAGTTGTCGGGCTGGGGTGCGCACTCGTGTTGACAGGGTGTGCGGCGGGGGTTCTCCGGAGGTGTGGGCAATGGCGGTAGGGCAGGTGCATGCCGAAGAGCTCCTTGCCTGCGCCGTGGAGGCGGCGCTGCGCGCGGGAGCCTTGCTCCGCACGGGGTTCGGTCGCGCTGTGGTCATCGAACGCAAAGAGGGGCGCCACAATCTGGTCACCGAATACGACCGGCAGAGCGAAGCGCTCATCGTCGAGACCATTCGCCGGCGCTTTCCCGATTCCAGCTTCCTCGCCGAGGAGAGCGGGCAGCTCGAAGGACGTCAGCAGAACCTCTGCTGGGTAGTGGACCCCCTGGATGGGACGGTGAACTTTGCCCACGGCATTCCGGTCTTCTGTGTGAGCATTGCAGCGGTGCTCGAGGGGGAGCTGCAGTGTGGGGTGATCTACCAGCCGATGCTGGGCGAGCTCTTCACGGCGCTGCGGGGTGCTGGAGCGTGGCTCAATGGGCATCGGCTGCGCGTCTCCAGCGTTGGGGAGTTGGACGAAGCGGTGCTGGTGACGGGCTTCCCGTACAACGTTGCGGAGAACCCGGGCAATTGCATCGAGCACTTCGTGCGCTTCCTCCAGCGAGGGTTGCCGGTTCGCCGCCTTGGTTCGGCAGCCCTGGATCTGGCGTACGTGGCAGCGGGGCGCTTCGATGGCTTTTGGGAGATTGCGCTCAATCCCTGGGATGTCGCCGCCGGGATTCTGCTGGTACTCGAAGCCGGAGGCATGGTCACACACTACGACGGTTCGCCTCATCGTTTGGAGCCACGCTCGAACATCTTGGCAAGCAACGGGCGGATCCATACGCAGATGCAGCGGGTGCTGCAGGAGTGAAGCGATGCGGATGCGCGTGAGCTACCTTTCGGGCGCGGGGAATGCCTTCACGGTGGTGCAGTCGCGCGAGCGGCGGTATCCGCCGGAGTTCTGGAGAGCACTGGCGCCGCAACTGTGCCCGTGGACCGATGGGCTGCTGGTGATCGGAGCGGTCCAACCTGGGCAGCCGGTGTCGGTGCTCTACTTCAACCCCGACGGCTCTACGGGGATGTTCTGCGGCAACGGCGCCCGATGCGCTGCCGCGGTGGTGCTTCGGCAGCAGGGCGTGGTGCCCCCAGTGCGCTTGGTGCTGGCAGGGCAGGAGGTGGAAGCAACGCCGAGTGAGCGGGGAATTCGCCTGCGGATGGCGCCCCCGGCGCGTCCTCCCGAGGAGCGGATGATTGAGCTTCCAGACCAGCGGCTGCACCTGTGGAGCGTGGACGTCGGTGCCCCGCACGCCCTCATTGCACTGGAGGATATCGGGCAGCCGGCGACGCTGCAGCAACTTGAGCGCTTTGCCCTGGAGCCGCTGGCACGCCAGGTGCGCTACGCCAAGGAGTTCGCCCCCGCAGGGGTCAACGTCAGCCTCTACGTGCGCACGCAGGAGAGCAGCTTTGCGATACGGACCTACGAACGCGGAGTTGAGGAGGAGACGGGCTCGTGCGGCACTGCTGCAATTGCCCTGGCGTTGGTGGCAATGCAGCGGTACCGCGTCCGACCACCCGTGGAGATCCTGCCCACCAGCCGCAGCCTGCTCGTAGTGGATTGGGAGGGGGAGTTCCCACACCTGCAGGCGCTGTACCTGGAGGGGGAGGTGGAGTGGGTAGGGGAGGACACGTTGGAGGTCACGCTGGAGGACCTGGGCTGATGCAGCCGGATTGGCTCCAGCTTGCGCGCCAGCAGAGTGCCTCCCTTGTGGCACATCGGCGCTTGCTGCACCAGCATCCGGAGCTCTCCTTTCAGGAGTACCGCACGGCGGAGTACATCCGCTCGGTGCTGCGGGAGCTGGAGATCCCCTTCCGCACGGTGCTTGAAACGGGCACAATTGCCACCATTGGGGAGATGCCGCCGTGTGTGGCGCTGCGCTGCGATATCGATGCCCTGCCGATCCAGGAGCAGACCGGCTTACCCTTTGCCTCCGTCCACGAGGGCATAATGCACGCCTGCGGGCACGATATGCACACGGCGATGCTCCTGGGGGCAGCAGCGCTTCTCAAGGCGCATCAGGAGCGGCTTCCCGGCACCGTGCTGCTCATCTTCCAGCCGGGCGAGGAGCAGCTCCCCGGCGGGGCTGTGCAAATACTTCAGCAGAATGCTCTTGCGCCGATGCTGCCGCAGATGGTCTTCGGGCAGCATGTCTACCCAGAGGCTCCGGTCGGCACGGTCGCGCTCGCCGACGGTACGATCTTTGCCTCTACCGACGAGCTCTACTGGCACCTTCGGGCTGCCGGGGGGCATGCTGCGCAGCCGCATCGCAGTGGGGATCCCATCGTTGCGGCAGCCGAGCTCGTCATGCACCTGCAGACACTGGTGAGCCGGCGCCGCGACCCGCTCCAGCCGGCAGTGCTCTCGGTGACCGCCATCCACGGTGGGGAGGCTACGAACATCATCCCGGCACGGGTTGAGCTCAAGGGAACCCTGCGCAGCTTCGCGCAGGAGTGGCGCCAGTGGGCGCTGGAGCAGATCCAGCAGGCAACACGGGCAATTGCGCAGCTCCACGGGGTGGAAGCCGAACTGGAGGTGCGCTCCGGCTACCCGCCGCTGGTCAACCATGCTCAGCCGACGGCGTTGGTGCGCAGTGTGGCGCAATCCCTGCTCGGCAAACACAGCGTCCTCCCCTTTGCCCCGGTGATGTGGGCGGAGGATTTTGCCTACTACAGCCAGCGCTTCCCCGCAGCCTTTTGGATGCTTGGGGTGCGCCCACCGGAGCTGCCGACAATGCCGGGATTGCATCATCCGTCCTTCGCTCCGAGCGAGGACGCCTTGCCCATAGGGGCAGCACTCCTTGCAGCGGTTGCGTGGACTGCACTGGAATGGCTGCAGAACTCCGGCTCTGGGTAGACGAACAGTGTGCGCTCTGCCGGCGCTTCGGGCAGTGGCTGCAGCGTCGGGCACAGCATCGTGCAGTGGAGCTGCACCTTCTCCCGTTGCCGCCGGACGCGGATGCAGTCCGGCTCAGCATCGCCGGACGGACCCTTTCCGGCGAAGCCGCAGTGCTGGAGGTGCTGCAGCAATTGGGAGGGATATGGCGTTGGGGCGCGCGACTCCTGCGCTGGGTGCCGCGCCCCTTGCGGCGATTGGGCTACCGCGTGGTTGCCCGAACTCGCTACTGCTGGCAGGGAGAACGATGCCGGATCTGAACAATGCCACGCAGCGGTGAACGGAGTCTCCAATTGGGGCTGCTCCTTTTGGCGCTCATGGCGGTTGTGCTGGGGATGCTCTGGTGGCAGCAGCACGCACAGCGGGCACGGGTGCGGTATTCGGCGGATTCGCTCCTGGTGCTCGGCAATGGGTTCCTCCAGCGGCTGCAGGGGCTGTTGCTGCAATCGCTGCAGTCGGGTCCGGACGCTGCCGTGCGCATCTGTGCCGATACGGCACAGCGCTTCACCGAAGCGTACGCTCGTCAGTACGGCATCGAGCTGCGCCGAGCCGCTCTGCGGTGGCGCAATCCGCGCAACCGAGCCGATTCGCTCGAGGCGTACTGGATTGAGCGCTTCCAGCAGTGGAAGCAGGAGGGGCGCACGCTGGATACGGTCGTGGTGCTGCGCTACGATGGCTACGTCCATGTGCTCAAGCCGATTGTGCTGGGCAACCCCATCTGCCTGATGTGCCATGGCACTGCCGAGGAGATCCCTCCGGCGGTGGCGCAACTGTTGCAGGAGCGCTATCCCGAGGACCGGGCACGGAACTTCCGGCTGGGCGATGTGCGGGGAGCACTCAGCGTTCGAGCCCGCGCCGATGAGTGAAGCCGTTGGCCGAGCAATTCCACAGTCGCGCAAGCCCGACAGAGGATGCTCGTAGAGACGCCAGCCGTGGTCTTGCGCACCCAGCGCTTTGGCGAAACCAGCTTGATCGCCACTCTGTACACGGCGCTCTACGGGAAGTGTTCGGTGCTGGCAAAGGGTGCGCGGCGCCAGGGCTCGGAGCGTGCAGCGGCGCTGGAGCTCTTCTGCCATAGCCGTGTGAGCTTCTACTACACCCCACGCAAGGAGCTGTACCTCCTGCGCACGGCAGAGCTGGTGAGCTTCCCCAAGCTCGTGCGCTCCTCGGTGGAGCGCCTGGCGGCTGCCTCGCTCGTTGCGGAGGCGGTGCTCTTGACGCAGGAGCCTGGCGAATCGAACCCACCCCTGTTTGGATTGCTTCTGCAGGCTCTGCAGCGGCTGGAGGAGGAGCACAGCAGACCGGAAGCCGTTGCCATCGGCTTTCTCCTGCGCTTGACAGCGGTGCTGGGGTTTGCGCTGCCGGTGGAGGAGATGGTCCGCGGCGGCAATGCCCAACACGCAGCGCTGCCACACGGGATTGTATTGGCAGAGGAGGACGCTGCGCTCCTGGGCGAGCTTGCTGCCGGGAGAGAGCTCCCCATCGAGTGGAGGCAGGCACGGCGGCTTGCAGGATTCTTCGCTGCCTATCTCGGGCACCACCTGGGCAGAGCGCTTACCTTCCGGAGTGTGCAACTGTGGGAGCCGCTGGAGTCGGCGCCCGCTCGGTGATGCTTGGGCAGATTCTGTTGACAGCCCTCCTGGTGCTGCTCAACGCCTTCTTCGTGGCAGCAGAGTTTGCGCTCGTCCGGCTCCGCGATGCGCAGTTGGAGCTGCTTCCGCAGCGGCGCTGGGCGGTGCGGCTGGTGCGCCGGATGCGCCAGCATCTGGATGAGTACCTCTCGGCAACGCAGTTGGGCATCACCTTCGCCAGCTTGGGGTTGGGGTGGATTGGGGAGCCAGTGGTTGCGCGCCTGCTCATGGGGCTCTTCCTTGCCCTGGGGCTGCCATTGAGCACGCAGACGGCGCATCAGATTGCGTTGCCGACGGCGTTTCTGCTCATCACCGTGCTCCATATCGTACTGGGGGAGCTTGCCCCGAAATCCTTGGCAATCCAGCATCCCAGGGCAGTGAGCCTGGGGGTGGCAATCCCGCTGCAGGGCTTTGCATTGGTCTTCGGTCCGCTAATTCGGGCGCTCAACTGGCTGGCGTGGCGGGTGCTACGGCTCCTGGGGTTGC
Source organism: Bacteroidota bacterium (assembly GCA_030550275.1). GTDB lineage: Bacteria > Bacteroidota > Ignavibacteria > Kapaibacteriales > HRBIN21 > HRBIN21. The sequence continues at coordinate 89,894 of JAUQPR010000001.1, read as the reverse complement.
GCCCAATGCCCGGGGTGGAGCTCCACAGCGCCGAGGAGCTGCGCGTTCTGCTGCGGGAGCAGACGACTCTGGAGGCGCAGCAACGGCAGCTTCTGGAGAACGTGCTGCGCTTCCCGCAGTTGCGGGTTCACCAGATTATGGTGCCGCGCACCGAGATTGTGGCGGTCGAACGTTCGGCAAGCACGCAGCAGCTTGTGGAGCTGTTCCTGCAGGAGGGCTACTCCCGAATGCCCGTCTACGACGGCACGCTGGACAACATCGTCGGCATCGTCTACGCCAAGGACGTCTTGCGCTTGCTCTGGCATCGGGAGCTACTCATCTTGGACGATATCTTGCGCCCGGCGTCGTTCGTGCGCGAGCAGGACCCAGTGGAGCAGGTCCTGCGCCTGATGCAGCGGCAGCGCGTGCACATGGTCATCGTGGTCGATGAGTTCGGCGGCACGGCGGGGTTGCTCACGCTCGAAGACATCCTGGAGGAGCTCGTCGGGGAGATTCAGGACGAGTACGACGAGGAGGAGCCCCCGGTGGAGCGGCTCGGGGAGAACAGCTTCCTGGTGCGGGCGACGGCAGCACTTTCGCTGGTGAATAGCTACCTGCCGGTGCCGCTGCCGGAGCAGCCGGAGTGGGGAACGGTGGGCGGGCTGGTGGTGGCAACCTTCGGTGAGATTCCCCGGGAGGGTGCCTGCTGCCAATTGGGAGCCTACACGTGCCAGGTACTGAAAACGTCCAAGCGGCGAGTGGAACTGGTGCAGCTGTCGCTGGCTGCAGGGGAATGCGCCGACGTCGCCACGCCACCGACACCGTAGAGAGACTCCAACTCCGTACGCCGCAGTACCACCGCTTGCCCAACGGAGTACGTGTGGTGATGGACCATCTCCCATGGGCGTCCTCGGCGCTCTGTGGGCTATGGTTTGCCGCTGCCAGCCGGGATGAGTCCGCACAGCACAACGGGGTGGCACACTTGACGGAGCATATGCTTGCGGGGCGGACCCGGCGCTACTCCGTGCGCCGCTGGGCAAGCGCCTTTGAGCGATTGGGAGCTGTGCTGGATGCCTTCACGACCAAGGAGCACACCTGCTACACCCTGCAGGTGCTTCCCCAGCAGCTTCCGCAGGCGCTTCGGCTGCTGATTGGAGGCATTCTGGAGCCGGCATTCTCATGGCGTCGGCTGCGCCACGAGCGCCGCGTCATCCTGGAGGAGCTCGCCTTCTACGAGGACGACCCCGAAGAGTTCCTCGCCGAACAGCTCGAGCAGGTGCTCTTCGGCGAACATCCGCTGGCGCTGCCGATCGCCGGAACCCGGCACAGCCTTGCCCGAATTGGGCTGCCGGAGGTGGAGGCGTTCTACGAGCGCTTCTACGTTGGCGAGCGTGCAGTGGCGGTGTTGGTGGGAAATCTCTCCGAGCTCTCTCTGGAACAGCTGCAACAGGAGCTGCTGCGCCTGCCTGCGCGTCGGGAACCGCTGCCCGTCCGCTATCCTCCAGTGAACTTGCCCGCGCGGGAGCGTACGCTGACGCATTCTGCGCAGCAGGCGTACGTTATGATGGGGCAGCTTCTAGTGCAGCCGACGCCGCGCCAGCGCTTCTGCCTTGCCGTGCTCAACTTCCTGCTGGGCGAAGGGTGGAGTTCGCGACTGTACCAGCGCATCCGCGAGCACCATGGGCTTGCGTACTCGATTAGCTCCGAGGTGGAGCACTTCTCCGATGCCGCCGTCTGGAGCATCACGGCGGTCTGCAGTGCTGCAACCCTTCCCCAGTTGGAGCAGCTCCTGCGCCAGGAGCTTCAGCGCATGGTGGAATCGCCCCCAACGGAGGCGGAGATCCAGCGTGCGACCGAGACGTTGCGCACCCAGATGGTGAGCTCCTTCGACAGCCTGCCGGAGCGGATGGGAATCCTGGCGCGTAGCGCAATGGAGGGGAGGGCAGATGCAATGGCAGACCCATTCGTGCAGGCGCTCGAATACCTGCAGCAGCTCACGCGCGAGGAGATCGTCGAGACAGCAGCACAGCTGTGCGTGCCCGAACGCTGGAGCACTGTCCGGCTGCTGCCCGAGCGCCTCTCCGATGGTGTAGCAGCGCTGAACCGGTAGGACCAACGGTGGGCAGAATATGCTCCGCTACTGGAGAGCTGTCCTTGCTGGGGTGCTGTGGGCAACCGCTGTCCTTGCACAGCAGCGGCATCCCCTCCTGCATGCTGGACCGATGGCGGGCTACGCCACAATGCGCGAGGCGTGCATATGGGTGCAGACGACGGCTCCAGCGCAGGTGCAGGTTGCCTACTGGGATAGCCTGAGCCCGCAGCACCGCTTCTGGAGCCAGCCGGTGCAGACCTCCGCGCAGAACGCCTACGTTGCCCATCTGCTGCTGGATAGCCTTCTGCCCGGGCGGGTGTACTTCTACGAGCTCTGGCTCAATGGCGAGCCGGTGCGTTTGCCGTATCAGCCGCGCTTCCGTACGCCTCCACTGTGGCGTTGGCGCGGAGAGCCGCCGACGTTCCGCATTGCGCTGGGCAGTTGCGCCTTCATCAACGATACAGCCTTCGATCGCCCCGGTCCCCCGTACGGCGGCGAGTACGAGATCTTCGAGTCCATCGCCCGCCTGCAGCCCGATGCGATGCTGTGGCTGGGGGACAATGTCTACCTGCGCGAGAGCGACTGGGACTCGCGCACCGGCGTACTGCGCCGCTACAGCCATGACCGAGCACTCCCGCAGCTGCAGCGCCTGCTGGCAACAACCACCCACTACGCCATCTGGGATGACCACGACTACGGTCCCAACGACAGCGACCGCAGCTTTGTGCACAAGTTCACAACGCTGGAGGCATTCCGCCTGTTCTGGTGCAATCCGACGATGGGCATTGATGGACTGCCCGGCATCACCACTGTAGTAAGCTGGGGCGATGTGGACCTGTTCCTGCTGGATAACCGCTTCTGGCGCACGCCGAATGCACTGCGCTCTGTGGAGCGCACGATTTTGGGAGAGCACCAGTTGCGCTGGCTGCAGGAGGCGCTCGTCAGCAGCCGTGCGCGCTTCAAGCTCGTCGTCATGGGCGGGCAATTCCTCAATCCACTGCCGGTCTTTGAGACCTACAGCAACTGCGCTCCCGAGGAGCGGCAGCGCCTGTTGGAGTGGCTTCAACAGCAGCGCATCCCTGGCGTGCTCTTCGTGAGCGGGGACCGGCACTTCACGGAATTGAGCCGGCTGGAGCGCCCGGGCACATATCCGCTGTACGAGCTGACGGTCTCTCCGCTGACGGCATCACCCTTTGCCGGGGCGGACAACGAAGCCAATCCGCTGCGGGTTCCGGGGACTCTGGTGGTGCAGCGCAACTTTGCCGTGCTGGAGTTCACGGGTCCGGCGCGCGAGCGGCGGGTGGTCATCCGGGTCTACTCCGCTCAAGGCAAGCTGCTGTGGGAGCGCACGCTCTGGGCGCGGGAGCTGGAGCCGTAGTGTTTGACAAAAGCGCTATTTTGTGCACCGCAAGTTGAGCCAAAGGCATCACCACCGAGATGTACGCCTCTGCCCGCTCTGCAGCGGTTTTCGGCATCGATGCGCTCCCCATCGAGATTGAGGTGCACCTGGAGAACGCGCTGCCTGGGGTGAACATCGTGGGCTTGCCCGATTCCGCTGTCAAAGAGGCGCGGGAACGGGTCTGGGCAGCGCTGAAGACCAGCGGCTTTGGCTTCCCCAATCGGCGGGTGACAATCAATCTGGCACCGGCGGACCTGCGCAAGGAGGGCAGCGCCTTCGATTTGCCGATTGCCGTGGGAATTCTGGCAGCCGTTGGGCGGATCCCTTCGGAGCGATTGCGCGACACGCTGCTGCTGGGCGAGCTTGCCCTTGACGGCGAGGTGCGTCCGGTGCACGGGGTGCTGCCGATTGCGCTGATGGCAAGTCGGGAGGGGATCCCCACGCTGCTGCTTCCGGCAGGGAATGCGCCCGAAGCCGCGCTTGCGCAAGGGGTGCGCGTCGTCCCAGTGCAGAGCTTGCAACAGGCGGTGCAGTACCTCTGCGGCGAGCTCGAGATCGCACCCTATCGGGTGGACGCTCAAGAGCTCTTCGAGCGGGAGCGGCACCATGTGGAGCTGGATTTTGCCGATGTCCGAGGGCAGGAGCAGGTCAAGCGCGCCTTGGAGATCGCCGCTGCTGGTGGGCACAACGTGCTTATGATTGGTCCGCCGGGTTCGGGCAAGACGATGCTGGCGCGCCGGCTCCCTGGCATCCTCCCACCATTGACGCTGGAGGAGGCGCTGGAGACGACCAAGATCCACTCCGTTGCCGGGATTCTCCCGCCGGGGCAGGCGCTGGTGACGGCGCGCCCCTTCCGCGCGCCGCACCATACGATCTCCGATGCTGCATTGGTGGGCGGTGGCGTGGGAACGGTCCGACCAGGCGAGATCTCGTTGGCGCATCACGGTGTGCTCTTCTTGGACGAGCTGCCTGAATTTGCCCGCAATGTGCTGGAGGTGCTGCGCCAGCCGCTGGAGGAGCGGCGAATCGTCATCTCGCGCACGAAGATGACGGTGGAGTACCCCTGCAACTTCATGCTCGTCTGCTCGATGAATCCGTGCCCGTGCGGCAACTTCGGCAATCCCTATCGGGAGTGCACCTGCACGCCGCAGCAGATTCAGCGCTACTTGGCGAAGATCTCCGGTCCGCTGCTCGACCGCATTGACATCCACATCGAGGTGCCGCCGGTCAAGTACCAGGAGCTGGGAAGCGACCGCCGTGGGGAGCCCTCCGCACTCATTCGGGAGCGGGTCGTGCGGGCGCGGCAGCGACAGGCTGAGCGCTTCCGGGGCATTCCCGGCGTGTACAAGAATGCGGACATGGGCAGCCGCGAGCTCCAACGCTTCTGCCGGTTGGATGAGCGTGGGCGCCAACTGCTGCAGACGGCGATGCAGCGGCTGGGGCTTTCGGCGCGTGCCTACGACCGAATCCTCAAAGTTGCCCGCACCATCGCCGATTTGGAGGGCGCCGATGCCATCGCCCCACACCACCTTGCCGAAGCCATTCAGTACCGCAGCTTGGACCGCCAGTATTGGAACGCATGAAACTGCGCTGCTGCATTGACCCGACGATTCCGCTCTTGGAGCAGGCGCTGCAGCCCTTCGCGCGCTTGTACCCTGTGGCGGGGAACGAGCTCTCCGCCGAGCTGCTGCGGCGGCTCCGATGCCAGGTCCTGATTGTGCGGACGCACGTGCGGGTGGATGCGCAGCTGCTGGAGAGGACCCCAGTGCGATTTGTGGCAAGCCCCAGCGCTGGGCTGGACCACATCGCGGTCGAAGAGCTGCGCGCGCGCGGGATCACGGTTGCCCACGCGCCGGGATGCAACGCCAACGCCGTTGCCGAGTACACCATCTTTGCTGTGCTCCGGTGGGCGCTGATTCTGGGGCGCCCGCTCTCGAAGGAGCGTATCGGCGTTGTGGGATTCGGGCATATCGGACGCCGCGTTGCGCTCTATGCCCGCCGCTTGGGGATGGAGGTCTGGGTCAACGACCCGCCGCTGGAGCGGCAGGGATTTGCCTTCCCCGAATGGGTGCACCCGGTGCCGCTGGCGGAGCTGCTCCGCGGCTGCCAAGTGGTGACCGTGCACGTTCCACTGACTCGCACCGGAGAGTTCCCGACCTACCACCTGCTGGGGGAGCAGGAGCTGGGGTATCTCCAGCGGGTGACGCTCCTGGTGAACTCAGCGCGCGGAGGTGTGGTGGATGAGCTCGCCCTACTGCGGGAGCTGGAGCGACGCGAGCTCTTCCTTGCGTTCGACGTCTGGGAGACTGAGCCACGTCCGCGGTGGGAGCTGGCAGTGCGGGCGATGCTGGCAACACCGCACATTGCCGGGCATACGTGGCAGGGACGGGTGCGCTGTACGTGGGCAATCGTGCAAGCCTTGGCGCAATGGGCGGGCTTTACGTGCCCGGACGAGCTGTTCCACGAGGCGCTCTCACAGGCTCCTCGAACGCCTCCGGTCCCGTGGGATGACCCGCAGGAGCTCCATCAGCTTCTGTGCGAACGCCGTCGCTTGCCGCAGGATACGCAGCAGCTCCAGTTATGGCGCCTGCTCCCGGAATCGCTCCAAGCGGAAACCTTCCAGCGCTTTCGCCAGAGCTACCCGCGCCGGTACGAGCTGCTGCGGATTGACCCGACGTGGGAGTGGTACCGCGCCGACCTCCTCCCCTCACCGGTGCCGGGAGAGGAAGCGCTGTAAGCCATGCAACGCCGTGCGCGGCGCCGTCCAGAGCGCAAGGCTGACCATCCCCATCAGCAGCGCTGCCGCAAGAAAGCTCCACTCCATCCCCAGCCGGATTGCAACCGTGCTGCCCAGGAGTGGACCGAGCAGATTGCCCAACAGCGTTGCGCTGCTGCCCAGCGCCATAATGCTGCTGCGCAGGAATTCAGGGGCTTGCCGATTGAGCAGTGCGTACAGCGTCGGCAGCAAGCCGGCAACGGCAACTCCAGTAGCAGCTCGCAGGAGGATGAGTACGCCGTAGTGTGGCGCAAGCGCCTGCGCAGCGTACAGTAGGCTTGCCAGTGTGCTACCGGTGAGCAGCACCCAGTGTGCCCCTCGATGCTCTCCGGAGCGTGCCCACAGCGGCGAGGCGATCGCGATAGCAACCCCGCTGCTGGCGGCGGCAATCCCGGTCAGCGTAGAGAGCAGCCGCCGTGGAGCATGGAGCTGCTCCAGATACAGCGGCAGGACCGGTGCAATGGTCATCATTGCCGCTTGGGAGACCAGAATCACGCCCAGCAGCGCCAGAATTCGCGATGAGCGCAGCGCGAACGCAAACGGTGCCCAGAGCGAAGGGCGAAGCGCCGCCGAGTTCGGAGGGTAGTGCTCCCGTACGTAGCGCCACACCAGCGCAGCGCTCAGCAAGCACAAGAGGGCAACGGCGATGAAGGTCCAGCGGATGCCGAGGAGGTCCGAGCCAATCCCCCCGAGCAGAGGACCTAGGATGCTACCGGCAGCGGTTGCGCTCTGCAGCATTCCCAGAGCGTAGCCGACCCGGTGGGGAGGGGTCTCTGCCGAGACGAAGCCAATGTTTGCAGCAATAAAGCCGCTGAGCAGCCCCTGCAGAAGGCGCAGGAGGAAGAGCTGCTGGACGGTCTCCGCCAGCCCCATGAGGAATACGGTGATGCCCAGTCCCAAGGCTGCGCGGATGACCACCAGCTTTCGCCCGAAGCGGTCGGCAATGTTGCCCCACAGCGGCGTTGCCAGAATCGCCGTCAGGAACGGGGCGGCGATGATGAGTCCGCTCCACCACTGCGCTTGTGCTGGCGAGAGATGCCCTAACTGGCGCACGTACAGCGGCAGGAAGGGCAGGAAAGCGCCCATCCCCATCATCGCCAGCATCTGAGCAATCCAGAGAACGCGCAGGTTCGTGCGCCAATGTGGGAAGGTGCGTTGGTGCGAATCCGTGGCGATCGTTGCTCCCTCTGCCGAGCTCATCCAGCCGAGCACATCGTGTGGCGGTGGAGATGACGAATTCGGGCAACTTCTATGAGCATCCGCAGCGGGTCGCGTAGCAGGCGGACTCGGCTGTGAGGGTCGTTGTACCAGAGCACCGGAATCTGCACGATGCGCAAGCCGAATCGAGCTGCCAGGTAGAGGAGCTCCACATCGAACCCGAACCCATCGAGCCGGGCGCAGCGGAAGAGCCGTTCGGCAGCTTCGGCGCGAAAGCCTTTGAAGCCACACTGCGTGTCCTCAATGGCGCGCAACTGGGGAAATTCACGGAAGACCAGCCACTGGACGAGACGGCGGAAGAGGCGCCCCATCCAGCGGCGGTATGCCGGCTGCGGACGCCGCACGGTGGAGGGGTCCAGTTCGCGGCTCCCGACGCAGACGTCGGCGCCCTTCTCCAGGCATTCCAACATGCGCGCAAGCTCTTCGATGGGGGTGGAGAGATCGGCGTCGGTGAAGACTCGGTAGCGTCCGCGCGCTGCTAACATGCCCTGCCGGACAGCGGCTCCCTTCCCGCGATTGCGTGGCAACTGCACCAGGAGAACCTCCGGAGCCGTGCGGCGCACCAGCTCTGCGGTTCCGTCGGTCGAACCATCGTCCACGACGATGAGCTCGCTCTCGTACGGTTGCTGCCGCAGGTAGGCAAGCACTGCCTGGAGCGTGCGACCGATTCGACCGGCTTCGTTGTACGCCGGAATGATGAGCGAGAGATGAGGTTGCGCCATTGGGCGCTACTGCGTCGGTGCTCGGGCAGCGGTATCGTTGAGCTTTCTGCGCAACTCTTCGACCCGGGTGCGGAGCGGACCGCTCATCGGCTGCAGTTGGCTATCGGCTTGGTAGCGGCTGAGCAACCGTTCGGCGGTGTCGAGCGCTTCGCGGAGCTTCCCCTGGGCTTCCAGGGCTGCAACTGTGAGCTCATCCATTCGGGCGCGGATGGAGGGATCGTTGGGGTAATCGCTCTGCAGGCGCGCTAAGCTCAGCCGGGCTTGGTCGTATTCGCCCAGCAGTTGGTAGGCTTCTGCCATCAGCCAGAGCGGGTTGTACTGCGAGGCGAGCGGATCGCGCTGGGACAACTCTGGGTTCTCCACGAAGAGCTGTGCGCCCGAGATTGCCAGACGGGCGAACTCCTTCGCCCGCGCCGTATCCCCCGCCTGTTGGTACAACAGGGCAACGTTGTATGCCAAGGGATAGCTCATCGGGAACTGGGTCGGGGAGATGTTCTCGTTGAGCACATTCAGTGCGGCGAGCGCCTTCGAGCGGTCGCGCAGCTCTTCGAGCGCGTAGCGGGCGTACTGCAGGTACAGCGCGCGGTAGTTGGTGATGAGCCGACGGTGGACCTCATCGTAGTAGGCGCGCGGGTTGTTGAGGTTGCGGAACTTAAAGCCGTAGTGCGGCTCGGTATGGTAGGCGTCGGTGTTGTCCACGTTGAACAGGCATGCCTCCATGACCGTCGGGTCCATGGACTGCGGCGGCTGCGGGACGGGGCAGACGCGGTAGACCATCCCCTCCAGCCGGAGATGGCGATCCAAGCCCGCATAGGCATCCTGCCCGACGGTGATCGAGAAGTACACCGGGCGCTCGAAGCGGGTCTGCTGCAGGATGTCCAGGATGAGCTTGTCCTGCACACGGAAGAGGTAGAGCGTGCGATTGCCCTCCTGCCGGTAGGGCATGCCGACGAAGGTAAAGCGCATGTGTCCATCGGCAAGGAGCGCACTATCGCGGGTGAAGCGTTCGAGGATCTCGCGTCGGACGGGGATGGCGATGGGGCGGGCATCGCCCAGTTCCGGGGCAAGGGCGCGGGGGCTATCCTCGGAAGCGAGAGCTTCATCCGGAAAGCTCAGTGGAATACGCTGCGCCCCGTGCGGTTCGCGGTGCTTGAGCTGGCGAATATACCAGAGCGTGTTGCCCAGCGAGAGGTTCACAACGCGGACGTCGCGCCGTACTCCGGCGACGTCCTGCAGGTACCACAGCGGGAAGGTGTCGTTGTCCCCGTTGGTGAACAGGATCGCGTTCGGCTCACAGCTCTGCAGGATGTTGTACGAGTGGTCAAAGGGCAGGTAGTTGAGCGAACGGTCGTGGATAGACCATCCCTGCACCGCCATATTCACCGGGACAGCAACCAAAGGGATGCCAACTCCAGCGATGGCAGCGGGGGCTTCGGCAAGGCGCTTCCGTAGGAGTGCAACCAGCTCGTAGGTGCCAATGCCGATCCAGAAGCAGAACACGAAGAAGGAGCCGACGTAGAAGTAATCGCGCTCGCGCGGCTGTGGCTCCTGCTGGTTCTGTGCAATTGCAGCCAGCACCCCCATGAGCAGGAAGGAGACGAGCATCACCCAAGCGGTGCGGCGGTCGCGCGAGAAGTGCCCGACCAGCCCGAAGAGTCCCAGCAGCAGCGGGAGCCCAAAGAAGCGCACCGGGAACAGATGGGCATAGCCGGAATCGTAGTTGTACAGCAGCGCATCCCGCTTGCTCCCCACAAGGGTCGCAGGGGCGTCCTGGACATCGCTGAGGCGCCCGACGTAGTTCCAGAAGAGGTAGCGCAGGTACATGTGGTAGACCTGGTAGTTCCAGAGGTAGGAGAGCTCGCCGCTGGTGTTGATGACGGTCCATTCGGGAACGCGCGTGAGCGAGCCATCACGGCGTTCAACGGCTTTCATCCGGGGCGGGTACCAGGCACCGTACTTGGAGTAGTTGCGCGTGTAGTAGGGGTCGTCGAAGCGGTAGCGGCGCGGCCACCACGGAGCCTCGCCGTACTGCTCCCGTCCGAGGTAGCTGATGAGGGTTTTGAGGTCTGTTGGCTCGTTCTCGTTCATCGGGGGATGGGCATTTGCCCGGATGATGACGTGCGCGTACGTTGTAAAGCCCAGCACCATTGCCAGGAGTGCCGATAGCGCCAGCGCCTCCGTGTGGTGCTGCTTCCGATAGGCTTGCACAAGCCACCACACAAGCCCTCCCAGCCCCAAGAGGGTAAGGATGGTGAGTACGGGGCTGTCCTCGATGAGATGTTCACGCGCGGCGTTCTTCAGTGGGAAATCCCCTGCCAGCAGTGCGGGCAGCCATTGGGTGATGCCCCAGTAGACCGTCAGAAAGCCCAGCAGCGGGACCCCCACGAGCAGCCAGAGCGTCCGCGGCGTGAATCGCTCCCGGGAAGCAATGGAGGAGGGCATGTAGCGCCGGAAGACCACCAGGTACATCACCCCCATGACCGTCAGGATGCTCAGGAGGTGGACGCCGATGGAGAGCCCAACCAGGTACGCCGCCAGCAGGAGGTAGCGCTCGCTGCCGGGTTCCTCCGCACGCACGTACCACAGGAAGGCAAGGTAGAGCACCAGTGCAACAAAGAGCAGCGAGGCGGCGTAGACCTCGGACTCTACGGCGTTGAACCAGACCGTATCGCTGAACGTGAGCGCGAGTGCTCCGACCAGGGCAGAACCGTAGAGAGCAAGGGCTTGGAAGAGGGTCTCACGCGGCGCACGCCAAATGTGCTCCAAGACCAGGCTCAGCAGCAGGTACAGTACCAGCGCTGCTCCAGCGGTGGCAACGGCGGAGATGAGGTTCATCCGCCAGCCAGGATCGCCAAAGGGGAGCAGATGGAACAGCTTCCCGACCATGAGGAAGAGCGGAGCTCCGGGCGGATGCGGCACCTGCTGGAGTGCAATCGCGGCGGAGAACTCTCCACAGTCCCAGAACGGAACCGAAGGCTGCAGGGTCAGGACATAGGTCGTCAGCGCCGTGACGGTGACGACGGCACCCAGAATCCACTTGATGCGGCGTGCGTCCATTCGGCGATGGGCAACGTGTGGAACCGTTTGTGAGGCACAAAACTACAGATTCCCGCTCCGTTGGGGCGGCGGGAGCTGGACCTGTTCGGGAGAGGCGCGGAAGAAGAAGCTCCGCAGGAGCTCCCGCGCAATCGGTGCGGCAACGGCGCCTCCGAAGCCGGCATTCTCCACAAGCACGCAGAAGGCGATCCGGGGATTCTCCCGAGGAGCAAACCCGATGAACCACGCGTGGTCTTGCCCGTGCGGATTCTGAGCGGTTCCGGTCTTCCCGCACACAGCAATACCGGGGAGTTGCGCGCTCAGCGCCGTCCCGCCAGGGGTGTTCACAACGTCGTACATCGCGTCGCGGATGAGCTCAAGCACTTCAGCCCGAATGGGCACGGGATATTCTGCGTATGCCTGGGGCTGTAGCTGCTGCGTGCGCTTGTTGTAGATGGCGCGGACGACATGGGGTTGGCGGATGACACCAGTTCCCAGAGCAGCGGCGTAGACCGCCATCTGCAGCGGAGTAACGCTGAGTTCCCCTTGCCCGATGCCGAGATTGACCGCACGTCCACCCTCGTTCCAGCGCCCCTTCCCGTAGCGCTGGTCATAGAAGGAGCGCGAGGGAAGGATTCCCCCGCGCTCGCCGGGGAGGTCGATCCCTGTGGGGCGTCCGAACCCGAAGAGCTGCCCGTACTGGTGCATCCGATCCAGCCCCACCCGCAAGCCGAGCTGGTAGAAGAAGGTGTTGCAGGAGACCTGGATTGCCCGCCGCAGGTTCACGCTCCCGTGTGCGTGGTGGCAGCGGAAGAGCCGCCCACCGTACGTGAAGCCGCCAGCGCAGAGGAGCTGCGTCTGTGGAGAGATGAGCCCCTCCTGGAGCGCTGCCAGGGCAACGAGCATCTTCCATGTCGAACCTGGGGCGTAGAGGGCTTGGATTGCCCGATTAAGGAGCGGGCGTTCGGGATCGGAGAGCAGCTGGGGGAAGTACTGGACCGCCTTCCGTCCGGAGAGCGAATCCGGAACGAAATCCGGCTTGCTGACCATTGCCAGAACCTCGCCGGTTTGGGGGTCGAGCGCGACGATGGCGCCGCGCTTCCCTTCGAGCAACTGCTCGGCGGTCTGCTGTAGATGTGCGTCAATGCCCAGGTATAGGTCGAAGCCGGCTTGTGGGGGAATATCGGAGCGCCCCTCATTGAAGCGGGCAACGGGCTGCCCAAGCGCATCAACGGCGACGAAGCGGTAGCCCTTCTCCCCGCGCAGGAAGGGCTCAAAGCTGGCTTCCACTCCGCTGTGCCCGATGGGATCGCCCGGACGGTAGCGGTCGCCGAGCTGTTCGAGATGCTGCGGAGAGACCTCCCGCACGTACCCCAGGACATGCGCCAAGCGGAGCTGCGTCAAGTAATGCCGCTTGGGTTCGATCTCCACCTGTACTCCTGGCAGCTCGGTCCAGTGCTCCTCGACAGCGGCGATAAAGCGGAATTCGGCATCCCGTACCAAGCGCAGGGGAACGAACGGGGCTGCCCGGCGGGCTTCCTGGAGTTGCTTCCGCAGCCAGGGCTCTGGCAGCTCCAGGAGCATTGCCAGGAGTGGGGTGCGCTCCAACGGGAATTCCGCCGGCACGACGCTGATGGTGAAGGCAGGGGTGCTCTCCACCAGCGGTACACCGAAGCGGTCGTAGATATTCCCACGCACCGGATGCACGACGATGCGCTTGAGCGCCTGCGCCTCCGCCCGCAAGCGGTAGACATCCCCGCGCAGGAGCTGGAGATAGGCTAAGCGTCCCACGAACACCACTGCTATTGCCAGCAGCGCTGCCTGGAGGACACGCAACCGGAGCCGAAGTTCGCGCTCGTTCATGCGGACAGCCGCAGATTGGCAACGCTCAGGATCCACGCCAGCGTAATGGTCAGGGTTCGCCCATCGAGCGGGTTCTCCGTCATCATGAGCGAGAGCATCGCCGCGCACAGCGCTGCAACACCCAGCGCTGTGGTCATGCGCTCCAGAGAATCGGGAGCGGTGCGGCGCAGCCGGCGCAGCGTATCGAAGAGGTGCGCGCCCAGCATCCCCAGAAGCAGCAACAGCATCGGGATGCCCTGCCGGTACGCCGTTGCCACGTAGGCGTTGTGGATGTAGGCGTAGGAGATGTGCCGTCGGTACGCTGGCTCCAGATAGCTATAGGGCTTGCGGATGCCATGCCCACCGAGCGGGAGCTCCAGTGTCTTCCGAACGCCGATGCTGAGCTGGTGTAAGCGCCCGCCGACGGCAAGGTCCTGGCGCCCTTGGGCAATCGAGGCGAAGCGGTGCTGCACCAAGCGCAGCAAGATATCGGACACCTGGGGGAAGCCGATGGTCAGAATCAACGTTGCAGCGGCGGAGAGTGCTGCACCGGCAAGGAGCAGTTGCAGACGCTGCTTCCACCGCAGGGCAAGCCACAGCACCACGATTCCGATGGCGAGCGAAAGCCAAGCGGTGCGCGAGAACGTCACCATCACCGCAGCGCCCATAAATACAGCGCCCGCAGCCAACAGCAGCCGCCACCACCAGCGCCGCAGGAAGAGCATCCCCGCGATGCAGCCCAGAATCAGAAACGCCAGCAGATGCTCCCCATGGCTGCGGGCAATTCCAGTGCGGAGCTGGTAGGCGTACTCGGCAAGCGAAACCCCCTGCCGGTAGCGCCACAGCGCAACAGCAGCGATGACGATTCCGCACAGCAGAAGCAAGCCCAGGAAGAGGTGGACCTGCTCGGGACGTCGGATGAAGTGGCGTACCGGAAAGTAGGCAAGCAGCAGCAGCAGTGGCACCCACCCGCGCATCCACTCCAGCAGCGGCACATCGTTGAGCAGCGCAATGGGCAGGTTCAGGAGCGCAAAGCCCACAAACAGCAGCAGGAGCAGATCCCCCCAGTGCAGCACCAGTCGCCGCCGTTGGACCAGGGTGTGCCAACCAAGCCAGGCAAGCAACGTACCGATGAGGGCAGCGACGACTACGATTTCGACCGCCGTTACCTCCTCGCTCTGCAGCAGGTTGAGCGCTACGGTGGAGAGTACAAGGCTGCCAGTCCACAGCGATGGCAGCAGGGTCCAAGCCGCGGCGAGAGCAACGGCGGCAACGCCCGCCAGCACGAGCAGCTCCGTGCGCGTCCCCAAGGCAATTCCTCCGATGAGGAGCTGCACAGCGAGCAGCCCAAGCCAGAAGCGAGCCTTCGGGCGCTCAAGCGGAAGTGGTCGGGCTTCCATCGCGCTGCTGCAGGAGGGCTTGGAGGCTCCGCCAGCGCTGCCATGCCAGCAACCCCAGCAGAGTCAGCAGCAGGGAGCCGACGAAGCTGCCGGCGGCAATCAGTACCCGCTTCGGGCGTGCCTTGAGCTGCGGTGGAACGGCGGGGTCCACCACGTACAGCAATGGGCGGGTGCGCTGCTCATCCACCCGCGCCTGTTCGATGCTGCTCAGCAGCAGGCTACGCACCCGCTGGTGCGTCTCCAGCTCGGCATAGAGCTGCAGGAAGCGCAGCCCTACATCGGCGGCTTCGCGGAGCGGGAAGTTGCCCACCAGACCCGGTTGCATCTCGGCTCGGCGGACCTGCTGGGCAAGCTCATTGAGAAGCTGCTGCTGCGCCTGCACGATGGGGTCGGAGGGACCATATGCCTGGCGCAGAGCTTCGGTGAGGATCTGCTGGTGCAGCGCCTGGGCTTTGAGTTCGACCAAGGCGCGGGCGGCTGCCTGAGCTTGGTCCAGAGGCGAAAACAGCAGCGTGCGGCGCGAAAGGCGCTGGAGTGAGTCCGCCAAGCGCGCCAGCGTTGCATCCAGTTGCGCAAGGCGCTGCTCCAGGTATTGCCGCAACTGCCCGCTTTCGGTCTGCCGCACCTCGGCAGCAATGGTGTTGGCGATGCTGATGGCGGCGTTTGCCATCTCGGCGGCAATGCGCGGGTCCTTGTGCAGCACGCTCACGACGTAGTTGCCGTTGAGTTCGTAGCGCACGGAGAAATCGTCCTCCAAGGCACGGTGGATGCGGTCACGCGCCGTATCCGGCAGGTCGTATAGCTCCCAGAGCCGGAAGCGGTTGATGAGGGAATCCTTCAGCCGGCGGCTCTCCAGGATGACCAGGAAGTTGTACCCCTCGCGGGCTGCCATACCCAGGCGCATCACCCCTAAATCGCGCAGTATCCCCGCTGTGCCTCCGAGTATGCTCTCCAGCGGCGAAAGCGCTTGCGTTGCCGGGACGGCGCTGACCTCGGCTTCGTACCAGTTCGGCAGCAGGAAGGAGAGCCCCGTCACAAGTGCAGTGGTCAGGAGCGTGCACCCCAGAATGAGCTTCCAGGAGCGAGCAACCGTGCGCACAAAGAGCGCCGTCTGTGGGGCGATGGCAGCGGCGCTGTCGGTATCCACGCTGCGATGCTGGAGTTCCCGGGTCATCGGCTCAGGAAGAAGCGACGGGTCCACCACCGTCGGGAGCTACGCTGCTCAAGGAGCTGGCGCACACGCTGGGCAATCCCCACAGCATCGAGCCCGAGGTCGTGGAGCTGCTCCTCCTGCGTGGCGTGCTCGATGAAGCGGTCAGGGATGCCACAGACGACGACCTCCGTCGTTCGGTTGGAGCGCTGGGCAAGGAACTCCAGCACCGCCGAGCCGAATCCGCCGATGGCTTGCCCGTCCTCGACCGTCACCAAGAGCTCGAAGCGCTGTGCGAGCTGTTCGAGCAGCTCTGTGTCGAGCGGCTTAACGAAGCGGGCGTTGACCACCTCGATGCGGATCCCCTCCCGTTCGAGGAGTTCGGCGGCTTTGAGCGCCTCTTGGACCAGCTTCCCGACCGCTATGACCGCCAGCGCATCGCCGGAGCGCAGGATCTCACCCTTGCCCAGCGGGATGGGCTGCATAGGACCGAGCGGAACGCCGACGCCGTGCCCGCGCGGGTAGCGCAGGGCAGCCGGACCATCGGTGTAGCAGTAGAGCGCCGAGTAGAGCATATTGCGCAGCTCCTGCTCATCCTTTGGTGCCATGACCACCATGCCCGGGATGATGCGCAGGTAGGCAAGGTCGAAGACCCCGTGGTGGGTGGGACCATCCTGCCCGACCAGTCCGGCGCGGTCCAGCGCAAAGACCACATGCAGGTGCTGGAGCGCCACGTCGTGGATGATCTGGTCGAATGCCCGCTGCAGGAAGGTCGAGTAGATGGCGCACACGGGCAGCATGCCTTCGGTTGCCAGCCCTGCAGCGAAGGTGACGGCGTGGGCTTCGGCAATCCCGACATCGAAGACGCGTTCGGGGAAGCGCTGCTGCAGGATGTTGAGCCCGGTTCCATCGGGCATGGCGGCGGTGATGCCGACGATGCGCGGGTCGCGCTCGCACAGCTCCACCATTGCGTTGCCGAAGACAGTCTGGTAGAGCGGGGGTTTGGGCGCTGAGCTGTCGCCGAGCGGCTTGCCCGTGAGCTTGTCAATCTTGCCAATGGCGTGCAGGTTCTGCCGGTCGCGCTCGGCGGGTTCGTAGCCTTTGCCCTTCTGCGTGAGCACGTGGAGCAGGACCGGACCGCGCAGCTCTTTGAGCGAACGCAGCAGCCGCACCAGGAGTTGGACATTGTGCCCGTTGACGGGTCCGAAGTACTTGAAGCCCAGCGCTTCGAAGAGCATGCCGGGAGTGATGACAGCTTTGACGCCGCCCTCCAGCCGGGCGATCAGGCGGCGCAGCCGGTCGCCGAGCTCGTCCATCTGCTCGGTTAACTCCCGGGCAACCTTGCGCAGCTTGATGCCCGTTGGGGAAGCGAACAGGCGCGTGAAGTAGTTCGACAGCGCCCACACATTCGGGGCGATGGACATGTTGTTGTCGTTGAGGATCACCAGCAGGTCGCGCTGCTGCAGTCCGCAGTTGTTCATTGCCTCGTAGGCAAGCCCGCCGGTCATGGCGCCGTCGCCGATGACGGCAACGACCTTGAAGTTCTTCCCCAGCAGGTCGCGCGCGGTAGCAATGCCCAAGGCAGCCGAGATGCTCGTGCTGGCGTGCCCAGCGCCGAAGGCATCGTACGGGCTCTCCTCACGCTTGAGGAAGCCGGAGATGCCACCCTTGCGGCGGATGGTGGGAAGGAGGTCGCGCCGTCCGGTCAGAACCTTGTGCGGATAGCCCTGGTGCCCGGTATCCCAGATGATGCGGTCTTCGGGCGTGTTGAAGACGTAGTGGAGTGCGACCGTGAGCTCGACCACGCCCAGCCCAGCGCCGAAGTGCCCGCCGACCTGGGTGATGACGTCAATGAGGTAGGAGCGCAGCTCGGCGCAGACGTCGCGGAGAGCGCTCTCTGGAAGCCGGCGCAGGTCCTCTGGCGAGTTGATCTGCGGCAGGTATCGGTAGCCTTCGAGGAACGGGTTCATGGAGCGCCGGTTGGGGTCTCGATGGTAATCTGCACCGTGCGGCAGAGCTGGCGCCCGATGGGGCTGTTGTTGTCGAAGAGTAGCACGCTTTCACCGTAGCCGGCAATCTCGTAGCGCGCTGTGGGGACGCGTGCGGCAAGCCAGTCACGCACACGCCGGGCACGCCGCAGCGAGAGCTCCCGGTTGTAGTTCGTCTCGCCAATGCGGTCCGTGTAGCCGGCGATACGCACGGTTGAGTTCGCTGTGATGGCGGGCAGCACCAGCGTCTGGAGCACCTGCTCGTTTTCGGGCGTGAGGGCATCGCTGTCGAAGTCGAACAGCACCAGGCTGAAGCGCGTCACCGTGCGATCGGGCAGTTGCTCGCTCCGCTTGCGCAGGATGGAGACGTATTCGACCGGCAGTGAGCCCACAGTCTGCGCCGAGCGTCCGTTGGCATCGGTCACGCGCAGGAGGTACTCGATGGGGAACTCTCCTGCCCGGAGCGCCTCCGGGCGGACACGCCAGAGCTGCACCGAAGGAGCTCCGCTACCGCGCAAGATCTCCAGGGTATCGCCCGCTTGGGTCAGCAGTAGTTCCCACGAGGTCACAGGGGACTGTGCGGTGAGGTCGGCTTTCCACGCGATGACCTCGGGGGTGACCAGCCGCTGGCGCTGTGCCTCCAGTGGCAGCGGCGCCAGGATCTCCGGCATCGTGGCGCTGAGCTCCACGCGACGGTTCTCCGCATCGCCATCGCGGCGGTCCTCCGGAACGGGGGAGGTACTGGTGGAGGGCTTCTCCGGCATGCGGCGTGCATTGACGCTGATGCGCTCCGGCGAGATCCCCCAGGCATTCACCAGGTATTCTCGGACGGCTTCGGCGCGGCGGCGCGGGAGCTCGGGATCGCGCGCCTCCTGCTTGCCATCGGTTGTGCCAGTCAGCGTAAGGCGTGCCATGGGGTACTTTTGCAAGCGCTCGCCGACGATATCCAGCACCGCGCGGTTGACCTCCAGCGCGTTCATCGGGAGCTTATCGGCAGCAAAGGCGCCCTTCGCTTGCAGAGAGTACTCCTCAGACATGTCCCTGCTCTGCTCGCGGAAGAATACGTAGGGCAGGAGGGGGAAGTACTCGGTGAGCTTGACCTCCTCGACCCGCAGCCGCGAGATCGCAGAGAAGTTGCCCGCTTCATCAAGCCTGCCTGGGGTTACCGAGACCACCGGCGCTGCCGGAGTTGGCTTGGGAGCTTCTGGTGCGCGCGCAAGCAGGAACTGGAGCCCGACTGAAAGGCGCGGTTGCGTGACCTTCCAGGGTTTCCATTCGCCCGAGACGTCGGAGAGCGGCACCCGCAGGCTCAGCTCCGGTGTCAGCACAACCGAGCTGCTCAAGGGGAGTGCGTACCCAACTCCAGGGCTGAGTGCAAGGCGTGTGGTAGACTGCGGGATATCGCGGGCGGCTTGCCCGGTGCGTTCGTACGACGCAGTTGCAGGAATACCCACCTCCAGCCCTATGGGGAAGTACAGGCGCCCCGTCCACAGGAGCGCGTGAGGGAATAGCTCCACCGTTGCCAGGCGCGCCTGCAGCAGGGAATCGGCGGTGCTGCCCTTCAGTTCTGCATCCAGGCGCGTATAGCCGGCGCGCACGCCCAGCCCAATCCAGGAGGCAACGGGGAAGCTCACGCCGGCACCGATATTCCATCCCAGCCCCGTGGCGGTGCGGTCGTACTTGATGCCGTTCACGGAGAAATCGGGCGCGTGGAGGTTCGCTCCAAGTCCTCCCCACAGCCCAATGCTGGGATGCTCCCGCTGTGCCAAGAGCGGAAGAGCAGCGGCTACTGCAACCGCGAGAATCCGACGCATCCAAACACCGTTGGCAGAGTTCACAGCACCACAAATTTACGGAAGTCCGCCGGAGGGCACTCTGTATGCCGCGAATTGGCGAATTTGCACTCGTACAATTGGGCAGCGCGGAATGGAACGGTTCGGCGTTGCGCTGGTGGGGACCGGGCATGTGGCGCAGACAGTCCATCTGCCGCTGCTCAAGCGGCTGCCGCAGGTGGAGGTCGTGGCGCTCTACGACCGCAATCTGTCCAAGGCGCGGATGGTTGCGGAGCGCTTCTCGGTGCCGTACGTCGCCGAACGGCTGGAGGAGCTCTGGAGTCTGGAGGGGGTTCAGATCGTGGACGTCTGCACCACGACCGATTCGCATCCGGAGATTGCCATCGCAGCTTTGGAGCACGGCAAGCACGTCTTCGTAGAGAAGCCATTGGCGCGGAGTGTAGCGGAAGCCGAGGAGGTTGCCCGCGCCGTTGCCCGAACGGGCAAGCATCTGATGGTCGGGATGAATCACCGCTTCCGCCCCGATGCCACACTGCTGAAGTCCTACGTTGTGCGGGGCGAGCTGGGCACCATCTACTACATCAAAGCCGGATGGCTGCAGCCACGCCAGCGCGAGCAACGCTGGCTGACGCGCGCCGATATCTCCGGCGGGGGAGTGCTCATGGACCTGGGGATCCTCCTGCTGGACCTGACCTTGTGGATGTACGATTTCGCCGCCGTGCGCTCGGTGCATGCGGCGATGTTCCGCCATCAGACCCGGGTGGTCGAGGACCTGGTCATCGCCACGCTCTACTTCAGCTCCGGGAGCGTCGCAACGCTGGAGTGCTCCTGGTCGCTCATGCGCCCGGAGGACTTGTACTACTGCAACATCTTCGGCACGAAGGGGAGCGGGTATCTCAACCCCTTCCGCGTGGTCAAGCACAGCGACGGGGAGTTTGTGAGCATCACTGCCGAGCGGCGAACATCTCCGCTGCAGCAGTACACGCGCTCCTACGAGCTGGAGTGGCAGTACTTCCTCAACACCGTCCGCGGCGTGGTGCCTCCGGTCTCAACCGCCGAGGAAGCCGTCCACCGGATGCGCATTGTGGAAGCACTCTACCGTTCGGCACAGGAGCGGCAGGAGGTGGTGCTGGAAGCCTCTGGTTGAACCCCATATAGGTGCTGCAATGGCGCGTTTGCTGGGATGCTGGATGGCGCTGGTCTTGGCGGCGTCCACGTATGCGGTGGCACAGGAGCAGTTGCCGCGCGATCCCGCTGTTCGGGCGGGAAAGCTTCCCAATGGGCTCTCCTACTTCGTGCGCTCGAACTCCTACCCCCCGGGGCGGATAGCGCTCATGATGGCGGTGCGCGCGGGCTCGCTGCACGAGGAGGATGACCAGCTCGGATTAGCACACCTGCTGGAGCACATGCTCTTTGCCACGCTGCCGAGCTTCCCGAACCGCACCCTGACGAAGTGGTTGGCGCGGTACGGGGTGGATTTGGGACCACACGCCAATGCCTTCACGGGCTACCACGAGACCGTCTACCTTGTGGCATCGGCGCCGCTGGAGCCGCCCGCGTTCCGCGATTCGCTGCTACAGGTGTTTGCCGAGATGGCGTTCGCCGCAACGCTGGATTCGGCAGAGATCGAGACCGAGCGCAGGATCGTGCTGGAGGAGTGGCGGCTGGGCTTGGGCGCCGAGGAGCGGATCTGGAGACGCTTCCACAACGCAGCGTTCTACGGCAACTCCCGCTATGCCGAGCGCGACCCGATCGGCACGGAGCAGAGCCTGCGCACCTTCCGTCCAGAAGCAGTCCGCCGCTTCTACCGCCGCTGGTATCGCCCGGAGCTGCTCACGGTCATGCTCGTCGGCGATATTGCCGTGGACACACTGGAGGCGCTGGTACGGCGCCATTTCGGGCGCATCCGGGCACCGGAGGAGCCGGTGCCCTCGTTCTCCGATCCCGAAATTCCCAGCTCGCCCGGTATCCGCATCTCGGTGGGCACAGACCCAGAGCTGCGCTTTGCCCAGGTGCAGTTCAACGCCTACCTGCCGCCGCTGCGCCCGCAGACGCGCTCGGAGTACCGGCGCTTCCTGCTCCGTCGGCTGGCGCTGGGGATCCTCCTGGAACGGCTCGATGCATACACCTACACGCCCGATGCACCGGCACAGGTTGTCTTTGCCGACATTCGCCCCTTCTCTCAGCGCTACGATTGGATGAGCTTCAGCATGTTTGCCGTGCGCGATGAGAGCATTGCAACGGCAGCCGAGCTGCTCGCCTACGAGCTTGCCCGTGCCTGGCAGGGCGGAGGGGTGAGCCAATCGGAACTGGAGCGGCACAAAGCCAAGCTCCAACGGCGCCTGCAGGAGGCGGTCGCCGAACAGGAGCGGACGGAATCGGTACAGCACCTCTTCCGCTTGCGCGACCATGCCCGTTTCGGGATGCCCCTGCTCAGTGCGGCGCAGGAGCTGGAGCTTGCACAGAGCCTGCTGCCGACGATCCGGCGCGAAGAGGTCGAGCAGGTCTTTGCCGAGCTCTTCCCGCGCGAGGGCTGGGTGGTGCTGGTCTCGGCGCGGGAGCAGCCCGGTCGTGTCGCCCCCGATAGCGCCAGCCTGTGGCAGGCGATCCAGCGCGGACTGGAGCGCGGGCTACGTGCCCAACCACAAGCCGAGGAGCAGCTCCCCGCGCTGCTTGCGCAGCCTCCGCGCAAGGGGCGAATTCTCCGCCAGCGCCGCTTGCCCGCTGGAGATGCCCTGGAGTGGACCCTCTCCAACGGGGCACGGGTGGTGGTCAAGCCTACACAGCTCAAGCAGGACCAAGTCATCGTGTGGGCGCTCAGCCCCGGCGGGCATTCGCTGGCGCCGGATTCGCTGTACTGGTCCGCTGCTGAAGCCATGCTGCTGGTCGAGCAGTGCGGCGCTGGGGAATTCGATCCCTTCACGCTGCGCAAACGGCTTGCTGGGCAGAAGCTGGAGATCCGGCTCGGCATCGGTGAGACGGGCGAGAGGATCTGGCTGGAAGCCGGTGCCCAGGAGCTCGAACTTGCGCTCCAGTTGCTGCACCTGTACATGACGCGTCCGCGGATGGACAGCGCCTGTGTCGAGGCATACCAAGCCGCACGGCGCTCCCTGCTACAGGGCAGGACGGAATCGCCCCAAGCGGTCTTCTTCGATACCCTGCAGGCGCTCTACTGGCAAGGGCATCCGCGCAAGCGCGCCATTCAATTGCAGGACCTGCAGCGGGTCAACCCCGCGGCGGCGTATGAGTTCTATCGCCAGCGCGTGAGCAATGCTGCCGACTGGGTCTTTATCGTGGTCGGGGCGGTCAAGCCAGAGCAGTTGCGCCCGTTGGTGGAGCGTTACCTTGCGGGGCTTCCCGGCGACCCGCGCCGGCGTGAGCACCCCCGGGACGTTGGAGCGCGCCCAGCCCCGGTGGGCACAGTGGTGCAGTTCGAGCGCGGAGACGAGCCCAAAACCTGGGTGGGCATTGTCTACGGCGGAGAGTTCCGCTGGAGCGTGCACAACCAGTTCCGGCTGGAGGCACTCGAGCGGCTGCTCAATCTGCGCCTGTTTGAGCGGCTGCGCGAAGAGCTCGGAGGTGTCTATGCCGTCTTCGTTTGGACATGGGCGGAGAAGGAGCCGCTGCCGCACTACCGCCTCCAGATTGCCTTCTCCTGCGACCCCGACCGGGCGGATACACTCGTGCAGGAGCTGTACCGTGAGCTCGAGCGCCTGCGCACGCAGGGTCCCACACTCGACGAGGTCGAACGTGTCCGGCGCGTCCTGCTGCACGATTACCAACTGGACCAGCAGCGCAATGAATTCTGGGCAACGCTCCTGCAGCGCCACTACCGCGATGGGGATGCGCTGGAGGCGCTGCTGAGCTACCCGCAGTGGCTGGAGCAGCAGCTCACTCCGGCGCTCCTGCGGCAGACAGTGGCGGAGCTGTGCGCGGCGCCTCGCCTGGAGGTCCGAATGCTGCCGCCGAAGACTGCCCAAGGGCAGTAGCCGTTCACGGACTGCGCAATGTGAAGAGCAGCACCAGGAGCAGCCCTCCAGCAATGGTGGCGATGGCGGGTTCCAGCAGTTCGCGCCAGAGGGAGCGCTCCTCAGCTACCGGCGCAGTGGCAAAGGGGTATTCGGGCTGCTCCACTGCGGGCAGAGTTCGGCGCGGAAGCGTGTCCACAAGTGCCATCCGGTACAGAGGCAGTGGGTGCATCGCCGCCGGTGAGGAACGCAGCAGCGCAGATACCGAAAGCTGTGCACTGCGGCGCAGCAGCCCATCGGGCAAGGGGTCGTAGCGGATACCCACCTCCACGATCGCCAGCTCCAGGCTCGCCTGGGCAGAATCTGCCGGAACAATCGCCACACCAAACCGTTCGGCTTGCCGCGCCAGTGCATGTTCCAGCAACCACGCCGCTGGATGGGGAACAACCCGGAGCTGGAGGGACTGCGACTGGGGCAGCGCACGCAGGAGCTCCGCTGCAAGGCTATCGGCGAGCCGGTACAACTGCGCAACGTTCGTGGGAGGCTGTGCCAGCAGCGGGAATGGAAGCAGCCAGGCGATCCACTTCATCACTGCAGCCGCCGTTGCAGTCGCGCCAGCGCCTGCAGAAGCTCCCTCCCCTCTGCGTAGGCTGCCGGACGGAGCAGGAGCACGCGGCGCCGCCCGCGCAGGTAGATGCGCACCAGACGCCCCCAGCCGTAGCGGCGGGGGAGCACGATGCGCCGGATATCCCGTGCCGAGATGACACGCTCACGGAAGCGGTTCCCTATGCGCAAGTAGTCTGCCCCGAGCGCCACCCTTGGCTGCACGTACCAGGTCCACACCAGCGCGCAGAGTGCCCACAGGGCAAACACCAGCAGCAGCAGCGCCAGCGGGTCACTCAGCGGGACGGTGACCTCATTGCGCAAGCCGCTGCGCACAAATCCGTATGCCAGCAGCGCCAGTGCGTAGAGCGCCAGTGCTCGCCAGTAGATATCCAGCCGCGGGGTGAACACGCGCTCCTGTTGCTCTGCTGGGCTCATTGCCGGAGACACTGTCGGGCTTGGTTGCCGGGTTTGTACAGCGATGTCCTGCACACGGCGCAAAATTAGCTGCCGCAATGGAAAGCCGCACGGCGGCGCTCATGCACGGGCGCCAGAGAGCGAGTCCGTCCCCAACTGCCACAGCAATTGGGCGATGCGCGCAGCGGCATCGGGACGGCTGAGTCGGCGTGCCGCCTCGGCAAGGCGATGGCGGCGTTCGGGTTCGGCAAGCAGCGCTTCCACCTGCGCGGGAACTTCGGTTTCGGCGCGCTCATCGGCGATGCAGATGGCAGCGCCGTGGGACTCCATCCAGCGCGCGTTGTGCCATTGATGCTGCTCGGCTGCAGCGGGGTAGGGAACCAGGATCGCCGCACGTCCGACCGCACACAGTTCGGCAATGGTCATCGCTCCGGCACGGGCAACGACGCAGTCGGCAGCAGCGTAGAATGCCGCAAGCTCTGCCGCGAAGAAGGGGCGTGCAAGCACCGTGCGGGGAAGCCCCGGCGGAGGCGTAAAACCGGCTCCATGCTGCCAGAGCAGTTGCATCCTCCCGGCTTCGGCATGCGGGAGAAGCCGCTGCGCAACCCGATTGAGCCGAGCCGAGCCCAGGCTGCCGCCCAGGATTGCCACCGTCGGCAGCTCTGGAGAAAGCCCCAGGAGCCGCCGTGCCTCTGATGGAGTGCTCACCTGGCGCAAAGCGCGCCGAACCGGGGCTCCCCAGCACTGGACTCGATCCCGCGCCCTTCGAGGAAGGTGCAGCGCGGTCGGCTCCATTGCGGTGATGATTGCCGTAGCCCAGCGCGCAAGGAGGCGAACGGCGCGTCCAGGGTGCACATTGAGCTCAAGCAGCACCAGGGGGATGCCATACCAGCGCGCAACGATCCCCACGGGAAGGCTGCTGTATGCTCCCGTTGCTAACACAACATGCGGACGGAACTCCTGCACACGCTGCCGCACCAGCCACAGGCTTTGTGCCAGGGCTATTGGAAGGCGCAGCACCTGTGGAGAGCGCCATCCCGGAAAGCCCCGCATTGGGATAGCTTGGAGCGAGTACCCCAGCGCGGGCACCACCCGCCCCTCGATGCGGTCGGCGCGCCCGACGAACCAGGCTTCCACCTGCCCCAGCTCCTGGAGCTCCTCCAGCACTGCCAGGGCGGGGAAGAGATGTCCACCCGTCCCACCAGCGGCGATGAGGATCCGCACAGTTCCTCCTGCAGCACGGTTGGATGCAAACTTAGGCAGCATCGGGCGGTTGCGTATTTTCGCGCCGTCGGCACGGAGCTGCGGATGCGGTGGTCGATTGCAGCATGCGTGGTGCTCATCGGCAGCGTTGCCGTACCGGTAGCAGCCCAGGAGGTGGATGGCATAGTACGGCAGGCACTGCTGCGCTTAGCCCAAGGCAAGCGCGACAGCCTTGCCGCAGCCCTTCCGGAGCTGCTCCGGCGCTACCCCAACGAGCCGGGAGTCCTCCTGCTGCAAGCTCGGCTGCTCTCGGATGCCCAGCAAGCGCTTCCGCTCTACGAGCGGATTCTGCGGGAGCACCCGAAGAGTATCTGGGCTGACGATGCCCTCTGCAGCATCGTCCAGCTCAGCGCTCTGCAGCGCGATACCGCTCGCGCCTGGCAGGGCTTGCGTACCTTCCTGCAGCGGTATCCAAGCTCGGACCTGCTGTTCTACGCCTGGGAGACGGTACGCGCAACCATTGGGTTGCCTCCGGAGCTCGCCCCAACGCCGGCAAAGCAGCCGCCTTCGGTGGCGCAATCGGCACACGGGTACGCTGTGCAGATCGCCAGCTTCCGCGCGCGCCAGGCTGCCGAACAGGAGCTGGAACGGCTGCGCCGGCGGCGGTTCCGTGCCTCCGTGGTGGTCAAGCAGCTCGGTGGAGAGACCTACTACGCCGTCGTCGTGGGCAACTACCCAACGCGCGAAGCCGCTCAGCAGGCGCTTCCGCGCGTTGCCCAATACTGCCGCTGCCAGCCGGTGGTGATCGAGCTGCCGTAGCCACTGCGCCTGTGGGCGGTGGGCTAATTTTGCACCGCAGCCGTGCACAACCGAACGCGAAGCCATGGCAGCGCAGATTGAGACCTTCCCCAACCCCAAGCCGGGACGCCGGTACTGGATTACGCACATCAACCCGGAGTTCACCTCCGTCTGCCCGCGCACGGGGCTGCCCGATTTTGGGACGGTGACGATCCGGTACGTCCCCGACCAGCTCTGCCTGGAGCTCAAGTCGCTCAAGTACTACTTCCTGCAGTACCGCAACATGGGCATCTTCTACGAGGACGTCACCAACCGCATTCTGGACGACCTGGTGGCAGCCTGCGACCCGCTGGAGATGGAGGTGACCACCGAGTGGAACACCCGCGGTGGGATGCGCTCGATTATCACCGCACGCTACGAGCGGACCCAGCCATGAGGACCCGCATTGCCAAGGAGTTCCGCTGGGAGATGGCGCATCGGTTGCCCTACCACAGCGGGGGCTGCCAGAACCTCCATGGGCACTCCTACTCGGCATGGGTGGAGCTGGAGGGCGAACCCGATCCGCAGGGCATGGTGCTGGACTACCTGGAGCTGGCTCGGCTGATGCAGCCGATTGTGCAAGAGCTCGACCATGCCTTCCTGTGCGATGAGTCCGATGCGCTCATGTGCGAGTTCTTCCGGCAGCACCCACACTTCAAGGTCGTCTACGTGCCCTTTGCCACAACGGCGGAGAACATTGCCGCCTACATTGCCCGGCGGCTTGCCCGAGAGCTTTCCCGCTACAGCAATCTCTGCCGCCTTCGGGTCCGCGTGCAGGAGACCGAGCGCACCTTTGCGGAGGTCCAACTGGAGCTTCCGCTGGGCGACAGTCCAACGACGCCGTAGGAGAGGAGCATGAGTGTACGGGTGCGATTTGCGCCTTCGCCGACGGGGTTTCTGCACATTGGCGGATTGCGCACGGCGCTGTATAACTACCTCTTTGCTCGCCACCACGGCGGGCAGTTCATCCTGCGCATTGAGGATACCGACCAGGAGCGCACCGTCCCCGGTGCTGTGGAGAACATCATCGAGATGCTGTCCTGGGCAGGGTTGGAGTTCGATGAGGGACCGCACGTCGGGGGACCGTACGGTCCCTACGTGCAATCCCAGCGGCTGGAGCTCTACCGGCAGCAGGCGCAGGTGCTCCTGGAACGCGGCGCCGCATACTATGCCTTCGATACGCCGGAGGAGCTGGAGCGCATGCGTGCACGCCAGCGTGCTGCCGGTGTTGCACCCAAGTACGACCGCTTCAGCATGCGCAATAGCTTCACACTGCCCGAGGATGAGGTTCGGCGCTTGCTCGCCGAGGGTGCCCCTGCGGTGGTGCGCCTGGCAGTCCCGCTGGACCGCACGGTGAGCTTCACCGACATCATCCGCGGAGCCATCACCGTGAGCGCGCGCGACCTGGACGACCAGGTGCTGCTCAAGTCCGACGGCTTCCCCACCTACCACCTTGCCAACGTCGTGGACGACCACTTCATGCGCATTACGCACGTGATTCGGGGCGAGGAGTGGATCCCCTCCACTCCGAAGCACGTGCTGCTCTACGAAGCGTTTGGCTGGGAGATGCCGCAGTTTGCGCACCTGCCGCTGCTGCTCAATCCCGATCGCTCCAAGCTGAGCAAGCGGCACGGCGATGTTGCCGTTGAGGATTTCCGGCGCCAGGGCTACTTTCCGGAGGCGTTGGTCAACTTCGTGGCGTTGCTGGGGTGGAATCCAACAGCGGATCGCGAGCTCTTCTCGCTGCCGGAGCTGGTTGCCAGCTTTGAGCTGGAGCGGGTCAATCGCGCTGCCGCCATTGTGGACCGCGCCAAGCTGGATTGGATGAATGCCCAATACCTGCGGATGCTGCCTTTGGAGCGGCTTGCGCGCGAGCTGCAGCCATGGCTGCGCGAGGCGGGCTATCCGGAGTACCCCCTGGAGTATCTCCAGCGCGTCATCGCGCTGCTGCGCGAGCGGGTGACGCGGCTGCCTGAGATCCTCACCTTCGGCGATTACATGTTTGCTCCGCCTCGGCACTACGACTGGGAGTACCTGCGCAAGTACTGGCGCCCGGAGCTGCCGGAGTGGCTGCGGCAACTGCTCGGAGAGCTGGAGAGCGTGGAGCCCTTCACGGCTGAGATCATCGGGCAACGGGTGCGTAGCTTCATCGAGGCGCGCGGTGCCACGTTGCGGGCAATCGTGCACCCACTGCGGCTGATTCTGACGGGCAAATCCGTCGGTGCCGGGATGTTCGAAACCATGGAGGTGCTGGGCAAGTCCGAATGCCTTCGCCGATTGCACAGCTTTCTCGAAGAGCAATTGCCCGTGCTGCAAGCGCAATTGGAGTAGCCCTGCTGCTTGCCTGCCGCAGTGTGCCTCCGTGTGTGACCCCAACGCTGGAGGCACTGACCATCCGCTGGGGCGAGCAAGATAGCCTCGGGCTGGATGTGCGCGGCTACGAGCTCCGGACAACGGGCGAGCTCTTTGCATACCGCGCCAGCGGAGATTCCCTGCGGGAGCGGGTGCGCATCGGGCGGCTGGACGCACAGCTCTACTGCACGTTGCTGCAGCAGACACTACAGGCGTTTCGTCAGGTGCCCGCCTTCCACGTCCCGGCTGCCCAGCAACGCTTTGTGGAGTACGTGCTGCCGCCGGTCACGCGCAAGCGCGCTGTGTGGAACCCACGCTACCGTACGCATGGCAACGAACCGCTCTGGGAGCTCTACGAGCAACTGGAGCGCGCCCGCACTGCTCAGCGCTGAGGGGAGTGCACTGTAAATTTGCTCTGTTGAGTTGAACATGCGCACCACCCGCCATGCGCCCGAGAGTCTTGATCGTGGACGACGACACAAGCTTCCGCGCCCGCTGCCGTGAATGGCTGGGTAGCACGTGCGAGGTGATGGAGTCCGCCATTCCGCAGGGAGCGTTGCAATTGCTGCAGAAGCGCCCCTTTGACGTCGTGCTGCTGGATGTGCGCTTCGACAACATTCCCAACGGCGAGGAAGCCGGACTGGAATTTCTGCCCGAACTCCAGAAGCTGCCGGAGGTGCCGCAGGTATTCCTGCTGACCGGGCACGACGTTGCAGCGGATACGCTGCGCTGGGGGAGTCAGGCAGCGCGCTACGGCGTGGAGGTGCTGCACAAGAGCCATTTGACACCCCAGGAGCTGCAGGTGCGGCTCCGCACGGTGCTAGAGCGCCGCCGCGCCTTTCCAGAGTGGCAGGAGTTCCTGCAGCGCTTCGGCATTCTCAGTTGCTCTGGGCGGATGGAGGAGGTTGCTCGGCGCATTCGAGCGTACAGCATGGTCGAGGAGCCAGTGCTAATTCTGGGCGAGACCGGCACGGGCAAGAGCTTGGTTGCCCGTGCCCTGCACGATGCCAGCCCCAGAGCCAAAGGACCCTTCCAGGACTGGCACGTTTCGGCAGTGCCCTTGGACCTGCTCTCCAGGGAGCTCTTCGGAGCGGAAGCGGGCGCGTATACCGGAGCAGCGCGCCGCACCGATGGAGCCTTCCACGCTGCCAACGGCGGGACGCTCTTTCTGGACGAGATCGGAGAGCTCACCGCGGAGGCGCAGGTTGTGCTCCTGAAAGCCATCGAGGAGAAGCAGATCC
Organism: Bacteroidota bacterium; assembly: GCA_030550275.1. Taxonomy (GTDB): domain Bacteria; phylum Bacteroidota; class Ignavibacteria; order Kapaibacteriales; family HRBIN21; genus HRBIN21. The sequence goes on along the minus strand of JAUQPR010000001.1, from coordinate 59,878 downwards.
GGCGCCTGGGCAGTACGACCGCAGAACGGGTGGATGTCCGCATCATTGCGGCGACCAATCGCGCCTGGGAGGAGCTCCGAGGGCGCTTCCGCGAGGATTTCTTCTACCGGATTACGGCCTTCACGATCGAGCTCCCCGCGCTGCGGGAGCGCCCGGAGGATATTGCCCTGCTGGCACGGCATCTCCTCCAGCAGCACGGATGCGAGCTTGTCCCCGCCGCCGAGGAGGTGCTGTTGGAGTACCACTGGCCGGGAAACGTGCGCGAGCTCCAGCACATCCTCAAACGGGTGCAGGTGGAGGCAACGCTGGAGGGCACCAGGACCATCACCTCGCGCCTGGTGCGCAAGGTGCTGCAGGAGCACGCGCAGGTACCGAGCAGCGCTGTGGAGAGCCTGGTCGATGCCCGGTTGCGCACCGAGTGCCAGAAGATTCGGGAGGCGCTGCGCAAGCACGGCGGCAACGTCACCCGCGCAGCAAAGGAACTGGGGATACGCCGAGAGACGCTGTCTCGGAAGATTAGCGAGCTCAAAGAGCGCTGCCGGGAGCTTGGCTACGAGATCGACCCGGTCTTGTGCAAGGGCAAGAACTCGGGCAAAAGCAGCACAAACGGAGCACAGCAGTGATGCAGATCCGGCTGTACAATTCGCTCACGCGCCAGGTTGAACTCTTCGAGCCACTGCAGCCAGGGCTGGTGCGCATGTACACGTGCGGTCCCACCGTCTACGCCTACGCCCACATCGGGAACATGCGTGCCTTCCTGTGTGCGGACCTCCTGCAGCGGGTGCTGCGCGTCCTGGGCGGCTATGAGGTGCGCTGGGTTATGAACATCACCGACATCGACGACAAGACCATTCGCGGCAGCGCGCCGGGGAGCCCGGAGTGGCTGCCGGAGATGGGCGAGCAGACCGAGGACCCGCGCGAGAACCTGCGCCGCTATACGCGCTTCTACGAGGCAGCGTTCCTGGAGGACATCGCCCGGCTGCACATCCGGCGCGAGCATCTGGCAGCGCTGCCTCGGGCAACGGACTACATCCCGCAGATGCAGGACCTGGTGCGCCGCATTGTCGAACGCGGCTTCGGTTACATCGCTGCCGGAAGCGTGTACTTCGATCTCTCCGCCTGGCGTCAGGTTGCCCCCTACGGGCGCCTCTTTCCGATTGACCCGGCACAGATCCGCCCCGGTGCCCGCATTGATGCCGACCAATACGAACGCGAGGAGGTCAGCGACTTCGTGCTCTGGAAGGGACGCAAGCCCGGTGAACCCTTCTGGGAGTTCGAGCTGCACGGGCACGCGCTCCCGGGTCGCCCTGGCTGGCACCTGGAGTGCTCGGCAATGGAGTATGCGCTCTTGGGGCTGCCCTTCGATATCCACACCGGCGGGATTGACCTGAAGTTCCCGCATCACGAGGACGAAATCGCACAGAGCTGGGCTGGCTACGGCGTTGACCCGACGCGCTACTGGGTGCACAACGAGTTCCTCGAGGTCGAAGGGCAGAAGATGAGCAAGTCGCTGGGGAACTTCTTCACCCTGCGCGATCTGCTGCAGCGCGGGCTGGACCCGCTGGACATCCGCTTTGCCATGCTGCAGGCGCACTACCGTTCGCCGTACAACTTCACCTTTGCCGGAATTGAAGCGGCTCGGCGGGCACGGCAGCGAGTCCAGGAGTACATCTACGCGCTCCACGAGGAAGCTCCGGCAGAGGGGATGGAGCCCGATGTGCGCGCGCTGCGGGAGCGCGTCTTCGGGCATCTTGCCGATGACCTGCACACGCCGAAGGCGTTTGCTGAGCTGTTCGAGTTCATCGGTGCCACACCGCCGACGGCGCTCTCGGCACGGGCGCGTGCCGAGCTCATCGGCTTCTTTGCCGAGCTGAACCAGATTGTGGACGTGTGGGAGATTCGGACCCGCCCGGCGGAGGAGATCCCCGAGGAGATTCGGCACCTGGCTGAGCAGCGGTGGCGGTTGCGGCAGCAGCGCCGGTTCGCCGAAGCCGATGCCCTGCGCGAGCAGATTCTGCAAGCGGGCTACCTCATCAAAGACCTGCGCGATGGCTACATCATCGAGCGCCGGTAGGCGATGGATGCCTTGCCTGCATGTGGGGTGATCGGTCCAGGACGGCTGGGTCGAACTCTGGCGCTGGCATTGCACGAGAGGGGATGTTTGCGCTGGCTCAAAGGGCGTTCCCCAGGGAGCGCCGAATGGGCACGGCGCCACGGCATCCCGTACGTGCTCGAATGGCAGCAGCTCGAGCCTGTGGAGGTGGTGTGGTTGACGGTGCCGGACCGAGCGCTTGCCGAACTCGCCGGTGAATGCGCCCGGGCTGGTATGCCATGGATTGCGCGCTCGGTCGTGGTCCACTGCGCCGGCGCGTTCGGAGTGGAGCCGCTGAACGCCTGTGCAGAGGTCGGCGCGGAAACAGCGGTTGCCCATCCCTTTCAGACCTTTCCGCTGCCGGCGCAACCTCAGCGGCTGCACTGCTGCCCATGGAGTATCGAAGCGCGTACACCGAAGGCCGCACGAGTGCTGGCAGAGCTTGTGCGGGCGCTTGAGGGCATTCCCGTGTTTGTGCAGCGTTCCCCACAGCAGCGGGCGCTCTACCATGCCGCTGCCGTTGCAGCATCGAACCTGCTCGTAGCGGTGCTCAAACTGGCAGAGGAGCTGGCACGAGGTTCGGGGATTCCGCCGACGCTGTTCCTGGAGCCGATTGTGCGGGCGAGTGTGGAGAACTACTTCGCCGCGGTGGGGGCGATCCCACTGACCGGTCCGGTGGTCCGTGCCGATTGGGAGACGCTGCGCCGCCATTGGGAGGCACTTCCCGAGCCGCTGCGCGCGCCCTACCGCCACGCACTCCTGCTGCTGGCGGAGGTTGCCCGCTCCGAGGGGCTGCTCTCCGAAGCACAGCAGCGCGAGCTGCATAGCCTGCTCGGGGTGGTCTGACGGCGTGGAGGCACGAGAGCTCGGTTGCGCGGTTTCGCCTGCGGGGATATGCAGCCTCCGGCGGGAAGGCAGCGGTAGGACTATCCCTCCAGGAGCTGGAGCACCGCTGTGGCGGCTTCCTCGAGCGTGCTGCCGAAGCTGAGCAGCCCCTCCGGATGCCCACCGAGCAGCAGCACACGCTGCCCGCGGCGGAGGCAATCGGGATAGAGTTCGGCAACTGCCCGCGCCAGGGCAACGGTGCCGTATTCGGCTTCCACCGGCGTTGTGGGGAGCTTCTGCAGGAGCGTTTCCCAGAGCTTGCGGTGGTGTACGTGCACGACGGCGCCGACCTCCGCGGCGCAGGCGTAGAGTGCCGCGTGGGTGAGGGTTTCGGAAGAGGCGCGCACGGGACCTCGGCACACGACTCGGTTGGCGGCAATGTCAGCGGAGAGCACCTCGGTGCATCCGGCAGGGGTCAGCTCTGGAATTGCTCCCGTGCCCGTTCCCGTGATGAAGAAGCCGTCCGGACTACGGACGCTGACGTTGCCGTAGCCGATCCCCTCCGGGGTTGCCCCAATGAGCCCAGCCCGGTACAGCACATTCCGCCAGTGGCACAACTCCCAGACCAGCGGATGCTCCGGAGGTGGAGCCGGTTGCCAGCAGCACTCAAACTTGAGGATGCCCTCGCGGGACGCGTTCGAATTCGGCATTGCGCAGCAGCTCCAGTGCGGTCGGGGCAACGATCCCGTGCTCGGTTATAATGCCGGTGATGAGCTCCGCCGGGGTGACGTCGAAGGCAGGATTCCACGCCGCGACGCCTTCGGGCGTAATGCGCACGGAGGCAAGCGTGCCATCGGGCAATTTGCCAAGCTGGAAGTGCACCTCCTCGGCGGGGCGCTCCTCGATGGGGATGTCGCGCACACCGTCTTCGGCGCTCCAGTCCACCGAAGACAGCGGGGCGGCAACGTAGAAGGGCACGCCGTGATGGTGGCACAGGAGCGCTTTGGGATAGGTGCCAATCTTGTTGGCGACGTCGCCGCGCCGAGTGATGCGGTCAGCGCCCACGATGGTGATATCCACGGGCTGATGCCGCAGGAGATGTCCGCAGGCGCTATCCACCAGCACGGTGCAGGGGATGCCCTGCTGCTGCAGCTCCCATGCGGTGAGGGCGGCGCCTTGGTTGCGCGGGCGGGTCTCGCTGACCCAGACGTGCACCGCAAGCCCGCGCTCCGCAGCAACGTAGATGGGAGCCAGTGCCGTGCCGTAATCCACGCAGCCTAACCAGCCGGCATTGCAGTGGGTGAGGATGTGCAGCGGTCGGATGCCAATCGAACGGGCAAGCTCCTCCAGGAGTGCTGCGCCGTGCTCCCCGATACGGCGGCAGCGTTCCACCTCGCCTTCGACGAGCTCATCCACGGCATGGCGCAGCCGCTGGCGCAGCAGGTGCGGCTCTTGGATACCGGCGAGAGCGCTCTGGATGCGCTCCACCGCCCACCGGATATTGACCGCTGTTGGTCGTGTAGTGCACAGCAGTGCCGCTGCTCTGGAGAGTACCGGGATGAGTTCCTCATCGCGGGCGTGTTCGGCTGCCAGTTCCATGCCGTAGGCTGCGGCGGCTCCTAAGGCAATTGCTCCGCGGATGTGCATGTGGCGGATCGCCTCCGCCAGGGCGTCTACGGACTCAAAGCGCTCGATGACAAAGCGGTGAGGAAGCCAGCGCTGGTCAATGGCGGCGATAACCCCTGGGGCTTCGCGCCAAATCGTGCGGTATGGAACGCCGTTGACCTTCATAGGCGGCTGCGTGGGGTGGGGAGCATGTCCTGTTCTTGGCGGCGCTGGAGGAGCTCCAGTGTGAGCTGGAGTGCTGCTGCCATGCTGTGGGCATCGGCGATGCCTTGTCCGGCGATGTCGTACGCGACGCCATGCGCGGGTGAGGTGCGCACGATGGGCAATCCCAGCGTGACGTTGACTCCGGAGCGCTGTGCCAGCAGCTTGAAGGGGATGAGCCCCTGGTCGTGGTACAGAGCAACGACGGCGTCGTAGTCGCGGTAGCGGTGCCAGCCGAAGAAGGCGTCAGCGGGAAAGGGTCCCTCCACCTGGACACCCTCCTGCTGGAGCTGGTGCACGGCGGGCAGGAGGAACTCCTGCTCCTCTTTGCCGAGCAGCCCGTTTTCACCGGCGTGCGGATTGAGCCCCAGAAGGGCGATTCGGGGGGATGGCAGAGCAAAATCCCACTGCAGCGCCGAATGCAGCCGTTTGAGGAAGGAGCGCAGGGTATCCGCGCGCACCGCTCCCGGCACACGCCGCAGCGGGATGTGCGTTGTCAGCAGCGCCACGCGGAGCTCCGGTGCGTGGAAGAGCATGATGGGCTCGTAGCCCGGATACTGGCGGGCGAAGAACTCTGTCTGCCCTGGGAATCTCCATCCCACGCTGTGCAGCGCGTGCTTGGAGATGGGGAGTGTGACCACAGCATGCACCAGGCGTTGGCGGGCAAGGTCGGCGGCAACCTGGAGTGCTTCGGCTGCCAGTTGTGCAGCGGTTCGGTCGGGATAGCCCCAGCGGATGGGCGCGTACGTAGAGCAGGGCAGCACCTCAATGCGCAACGAGCCCAAGCGGAGCTCGGAATCGCGCAGATACGGATGCACCGGCAACTGGCAGCGGCAGCCTTCGAAGTACTCCATCAGCGTGCGCGGATGGGCAATGAGGAGCCACTCGACAGGGTGAGGCGAGCGCGGCAGAGCATGCTCAAGCTGTAGCAGCGCCTTTGCCCACACTTCGATGCCGATGCCGTTGCAGTCGCCGATCGTGCACGCGATGCGCATGCGGTTCAGCACACCCAGTACCCTTCCGCCGCCGCTATGGACGGCAAGGGCGGGCTCGGCGTGTATTCGCCACAATGGCGCGCTTTGGGTGAGCGTCTCTGCCCTGCACGATGGGGTCCAGAAGGGCAATGTGGCGCTGGCTTGGAACGGGAGCGCTCACGTGCGCGAGTCTCCTCCCACCGTTGCCATCTCCGGTGGGGCTGATGCCGTCGGGGATGGATTCGCTGGTGCTGATTGTGCAGCCGCAGATGGGGTCGGGATTGGATAGCGTCAGCCCCGCCAAGCTGGAAGCGGCACTGGTGCTGGCGCTGGAGCTGAGCGGACGCTTTACCGCCGTTGCAGCGCTGAGCCGGGATTCCGTCGTGGAGGAGCTGCGCTCCCGAGGACAGGAGCCTACCGCTATCGCCGTTGCCCAGCGCCTGGGATGCGGGCGGATGCTCTTTGCCCGCGCGGACCGATTGCAGCACCTTGTGCGCGTGGAGGTGGTGTTCCGCTTCGGGGAGAACTTTGCCCAGGAGCAGCGTGGGCGCGGGTTTGCGCTCGTCCGGTATGCCCACCGCACCGGCGGCAGGCTGCTGTTGGACCCAGCGCTGCTGGAGGCAGCGCAGCGGGCAATCGCTGTAGCAGTGGGCGATAGCATGCTCTACGCTGCAAAGGAGGAGCCATTCTGCGTTGTGCCGGCTCCGTTGCTTGTGGTGGGCGGACTCGAATACCGCGACACCGGAGAGCTCCGGCGCTGGGACTGGTTTGCGCGCAAAGTGGTCACCTCCTACGACGCGGTGCTGCAGCTCATCGACACATTGCGGCGCCATCCCGGCTATGTCGTCTGCGACATTGACTCACGCGATACGCTCTTTGCGCGTGCGGGGCTGATGGAGCCGGAGAACTACCGTCCCCCCAGCCCCGTTGAGCTGCGCTTGCTGCGGGCAGCGGAGGTGGACTACTACGTCTGGGGCACCATCGAGCGCGTCCCCGAAGGCGCGCGCATTCGGCTGCAGTTGGCGCGCCTGCAGGGGGATGCCCGGAATGCCTGGCTGGAGCCAGTGCGCGAGGTCGAAGGCAGCGTTGCCGAGGACAGTGTGGTGCTGTTTCGGAAGCAGTTGCGCCAGCTTGGTGGGGAATTGCTATGGGCGGCACCGTAGAGGTGTTCATCGTGCGGGCATTCTCCGGGCAGATTGTGCGCATGTCCTTGCCGCAGGATGTGCCCGTGAGCGAGCTGCTCGATGAGATTGCGCAGCGCCTGGAGCTGCCCTATCCGGTGCAGCAGTTGGGGCTGTACAATCTGACGCGCGATTTCGAGTACGTTCGCACGGAGACGCTGCGGCAGCGTGGCGTTGGAACGGGTGATTTGTTGCTCATCGCTCCCGGTGGTAGCGGATGTCCGAGGTAGAGCAGTCCCTGGAGCAAGCCGCTCAGCTCTTGTGTGCGGCGCGGCGCGTTGTGGTCTTTACCGGAGCGGGGATCTCCGCCGAAAGCGGCATCCCCACCTTTCGCGACCCTGGGGGATTGTGGGAGCAGTTCCGTCCGGAGGAGCTGGCAACGCCGGAGGCGTTCGAGCGCAATCCCGACCGCGTATGGGCGTGGTATTGGCAGCGCCGTGCCGTGATGGCGGCGGCGGAACCCAATGCCGGGCATCGGGCGTTGGCGCAGATGGAGCCGCTGTTTGAGGAGTTCACGATCGTGACACAGAACATCGACCGGCTGCATCAGCGCGCCGGAAGTCGACGGGTGCTGGAGCTGCATGGGACCATCTTTGAGCAGCACTGCCATCGGTGCGGTCGGCTCTACGACGGGGAGGAGCTGCCCGCGGATCGGGCGCCGGTCTGCCCGGTCTGCGGCGGGCGCGTTCGCCCTTCGGTGGTGTGGTTTGGAGAGCTACTGCCCAGCAGTGTCTTCCAGGCGGCGCAGTCGGCAGCCGAGCGCTGCCACGTGCTGCTGAGCATCGGGACTTCGGGGGAGGTCTATCCGGCGGCTGGCATCGTCTGGCAGGCGAAGCTGCACGGGGCGGCGGTGGTTGAGATCAACCCGCGGTGGACAGAGCTCAGCGGCTTGGCGGACGTGCGGATTCCCGCTCCAGCGGCACAGGTGCTGCCGGAGCTGCTCGAACGGGTCCGGAGGTGCCGGCAGCGGCAATGATTGTCGGCATCGGCGTGGATATCGTAGAGGTTGCCCGCATTGCACGGGCGCTGGAGCACTACGGAGAGCGCTTTCTGGAACGGGTCTTCACCGAAGAGGAGCAGCGCTACTGCGAGCGCTTCGGCAGCGGACGTGCGCTGCACTACGCTGCGCGCTTTGCCGCCAAGGAAGCCTTTAGCAAAGCAATCGGGACGGGGATGCGCGGCATCTGCCGTTGGCGCGATATCGGCGTTGTCAATGGAGTGCTGGGCAAGCCCGAGCTTGTGCTCTCCGGAGAGCTGGCGGAGCGCTATCGCCACCACCGCTTCCATCTAACGCTGGCGCACACGGCTGCTTACGCCGTCGCGGTCGTGGTGGCTGAGGTATAGGGCAGCGCATAGGCAGAGTGATTCGCACACAGGGATTGCCCGCTCCGAAGCGCGTTGGGGTGCCCTACTCCTGCCACACCCACTCGAAGAGCCACCACCCCAGGATGCTCACGATGCCGGCGTAGGCGGTCATGAGCGCAAACGAGGGGAAGAGCTCGCGTTCGGCAGCCCCTGCCAGCAGGAGCTGCGTGGCAGCAATCCCGGGTAGCAGCACCGGGATGAGCAACGGGAACCCCAGAATTGGCAGGAGCAGCCCTCGGTGCTGGACGGCGGCAACGAGCGCTGAAAGCAGCGTCGCTACCGCACTCAGCCCCGCAGCCGCCAAGAGCAGCAGCACAACAGTGACACCCCGAGCGGGAAGCCCAATGCCGAATAGCCCCAAGACCAGTGTTGCCAGCGCATTGTTGAGAGCGCTCGTCAGAAATGCCGTCAGGAGCTTGCCCCAGTAGATTGCCGAAGGCGGCGCCAGTGTCCACAGCAGGAGCCGAGTCTGCCGCTCCTCCTCGCTGAGGAAGCTACGCCCCAGCACGGGGAAGATGGCGAACACGTAGACCAGCCACAGCAGTGCCGCGGTAATCTCCGCGCCGAGAGTTAGCCCACCCGTGCTGAGGGCAACAATACTGCCGGCGCTGCCGACCGAGAGCAGTACTACCGCGAGCCCAGTGCGCCGGCGGAGCTCGCTACGGAGCTCCTTCTCCAGCACAGCCAATGTCTGGCGCACAATGCACACAGCGCCCTCCTCAGCTCGAAGTGCTGCGGCAAAGGACGTACAAGCTACCGACTCCGTCGGAAGCGCGCGATGAAGAAGCCATCGGTCCCGTGCACCGAAGGGAGGAGCTGAAGCGGCTCCCCCGCCGGAGTGGACTGCGGGAGCACGATACCAAAGCGCGCCAGTACCTCGGTTGCCGGTTCTGGGGAGAATTCCGGACGCTCTCTGCAGAAGCGCGCAATGACCGCCTGGTTCTCGTGCGGCAGCAGGGAGCACGTCGCGTAGACGAGCACTCCACCGGGGCGGACCCGTTCGCTGTAGCGCAGCAGCAGGGAGAGCTGGCGTTGGCTGTGGCGTTGCACTCCCTCCGGAGTCAGGCGCCATTTCAGCGTCGGGGTGCGCCGGAGCGTTCCCAATCCTGAACACGGGGCGTCAATGAGGACGGCATCGAAGCTGCGGGGAAGCGACTTCGGCAGAGTGCCGTCGGCACGAAGCAGGAGAGTGAGGATAGAGCGCAATCCCGCTCGGCGCTGTCGCTGCTGCAGGGCACGGAGCCGGAGCGGGGCGATGTCGCTTGCCACAATCTCTCCGCGGTCCTGCTGCAGCACCGCCAGGTGGAGCGCTTTTCCACCCGCACCGGCACAGGCATCCCAGATGCGCCAGTGCGGCTCCGGAGCCACCACGTAGCCGACCAGTTGGCTGGATTCCTCCTGCACCTCTACCGCACCATTCCGATAGGGCGCAAGCGTACTCAGCGTAACCCGTTCCCACAGCCGTATCCCAACAGGCGAGAAGGGAGTTGGGGTCGCGGCAATCCCCTGCTGCCGGAGGAGCTCCACCAGCGCTGCCGGATGCGCCTTGAGCGTGTTCACGCGCAGGCACGGAAGCGCCGGACGCTGCAGAGCTTGGCATGTGCTCAGGAGTTGCGCCGCAGAGAGCCCGTTGAGCGGATGTTGTAGCCATTCCCGCACAAGCCATAGCGGAAGCGCGCAGGCGGCTGCAAATTGCTGCCAGTGGTGCTCCTCCCATCGTGACGGCGGCAGCTCCAGCACCTGCGACACAGCAGCCTTGAGCGAGCATAGCCCATGGCGAAGGGCTCGGTAGAAATGCTCCGCCTCCGCGCTGCTCCAGCCGTGCACTTGGAGGAGGCGGCACCAGAATTCCGAGTCCGAACTGTCCGCTTCCGAAAGCGTTGCTGTGCGCAGGAGTGGGACGATGTGGGGATTCCCCACCGCCGGGCTGAGAATCCCAAAGGCGACCAGCAGCAGCCACTCGCGGGCGATCCCCGCCGGAACGGAGCAGGAGAGCCGCTGCAGGAGAAACTCGCTCAACTCCAGGCAGCGTAGCGTACCGAAGACCAGCTCGGCAATGGCGCGCCGCTCTTTGCTGCCCAGGTACTTGTGGTGTCGGAAGTACTCCTGTGCTACCGCATCCGGGGGCTGAGCAGAGCTGAGCTGCTGCCGCAGCAATTCTGCTGCATGCCGCAACAGTGCCGGTGCCTGCATCAGTGCTGCTCCAGGGCACTCAGAAAACGCCGGCGCCAGACCCGCAGGGCAAGCTCCTGCAGGAGCTGCCGCAGGAGTGCCCGTGTGAGCTCATCCTGCAGCGTTCCATCCGGGCCAAACTTCTCCTTTGCACGGGCAACGAGCACTTCCGGACGGTTGAGCACATCGGCGTTGAAGTAGGACAGCACCTGGCGCAGATGCAGTTGTGCGCGCAGAGTGCCGAAGTTCCCCGTCGTTGCCCCGATGATGGCAACGGGCTTGCCCTCCAGGGGATTCTCCTCGGGCGGGACCGAGAGCCAGTCGAGCGCGTTCTTCAGCACGCCGGGGATGGAATGGTTGTACTCCGGCGTTGCGATGATGACCGCGTCGGCAGCATACAGTGCGGTCTTGAGCTGCTGGACCGCAGGCGGTGGAGGGGAAGCACCATCGGGATTGTACAGTGGGATCCCCTCCAGCCCAAGCTCGGCGATGCGGAGCGTCGGAGGCGCTTCCTGCTGAGCCGCCCGCAGCAGCCACCGGTTGTAGGAGTCCCGCCGCAAGCTTCCCACGATTCCGGCAACGTGGATGAACTCTTCACCCATGGCACTGAGCGCATTTCCCGACAGCGCCCCGGGCTTCTTCCCCGCAAGGCGCTGCCGGGAGTTCTACTCATTCGCTTGTCCCTGTGTGGGCACCGGTACCGGCGTTGGGTACAGCCGCATCGGTGAGCCGGCGCCGCTTGGCGTGGTGGACGCCCGTGCGGCTTCCTCTATTGCCTGCTGGCTGCCCTCTTGCCCAGCTTGAGCGAGGGCTCCCACGGCTCGGGGATTGCCAGGAACATCAGCGCGCTGCCCATGAGCGCCAGGTTTTTGACAAACTGGGTCATTTGGAACACCCGCATTTGCGGGTCGGCAACGTTCCAAAAATCATGCATCCAGAAGGTGACAGGCAGCAGAAACACCACCAGTGCCAGCACCCCGACGCGTGGGAGGACCCCCAGCAGGATGCTCAGTCCGCCGATGAGCAGCAGGAGTCCGGTGACGATCACAGCAAGCAGCGGGAGCGGAACCCCTTTCGAGGCAGCGTACTCGGCCAGCTGTCCCGGCGCGAATACCAGGTGGTTGAGGGCGTTGTAGAGGTAGTACGCCCCGACGAGGATGCGACCGACGAGCACCAGCCCTTTCATTGGAGCACCTGCAGAAGTTGGTTCAACATACCCACTGCAGCCTCCGGCGTGGTTGGTAGCGCCGGAAGCGGCGTAATAAGCAATCGATGGCGCCATGGGTCGGAGAGTACCATCCACTGTTCCTGCTGCGCGATCGCAGCCGGTTGGCAGCGGCGGCGGAGCTGGTGGAATACCTCGTTCGAGTGTCCCAGGGTGAACAAAACCAGCCCAGCAGTGTGCTCGCTGGGGAGCCGTCGAGGAGCGCCCCAGGTGTTGACCCCAATGTGGTGGTGGTAGCCGTCGGCGGCAAAGAAGAGCGCCCCGGGATAGCTTCGGAGCTGCACCTCCAGCCCCAGCATGCCGGCGTAGAAGCGCTCTGCGGCGTCGAGCTGGGCGACTCGCAGGTGGAGATGCCCTATGCTGGTGCCTTCGGGGAGGACGGGAAGTGGAGCGGGAGCACGGGAGAGGAGGCGCTCCACATCCAGCGGACGCGTTGCCATCAGGAGCTCACCATTGCGGCGCTGCCAGGTGTGGCGGGGACGGTCGGCGTAGAGCTCGATGCCGTTGCCATCGGGATCGCTCAAGTACAGCGCTTGGCTGACCAGGTGGTCGGAAGCCCCCTCCAGTGGGATTCCTTGCCGGAGCAGATGCCGGAGCACGCCCGCCAGAGCTGTCTCCCCAGGCAGCCGCAGAGCGACGTGGTACAATCCCGTCATGTCCGGCGCTGCAGGGTGTGTCCCAGGGCGCTCCCAGAGGATGAGCAACGCCGTTGCGGTATCGGCAGAGGTGAGCACTGCGAAAGGCGGCTTCAGCAGTGCCGTGCGCAGCCCTATGCGCTCGTAGAAGGCTTGCGAGCGCTCTAGGCTGGAGACCTGCAGGCACACCCAACCCAGCACGATGGTGGGCATAACCTCCATCCTACAGCACCGCCGAGCCGAGCAGACGGATAGATTCATGCCACGGTTTACCTACCGCGAGCACAAAGCGCGCCGGCTCCGGAGCAAAGCAGTACAGCAGCAGCTCATTGCTCAGGAGTGCTCCTTCGCCACGCTGCAGGCGCTCCGGTCCAATGCGCACAGTGCCCTGCAGCACATACACAAACCCCTGCCAGCCCTGGGGAATTGCGTATTCGTAACGTGCCCCAGCGCTGAGCTCGATATCGCTATACTCCACCGGTGTGTGCAGGTGGAGCGGAGAGCCCTGCCCGATGAGAATGCGCCGTTGCCCTCCACGCAGTATTTCCGTCGGAAGCTCTTCGGCGCGCACGGCTTGGTAGTCGGGCAGGATATCCTTGAGCGCGCGTGGGAGCATGATCCACAACTGTAGCCCGTGCGCGCCCTGCTCGACGGGGTATTCCGCATGCACGATGCCACGCCCTGCAGTAAAGCGCTGAAGGCTGTGTTCGTAGACGGTGACGTCGTTGCCCAGGCTATCCCGATGGCGAAAGCCTCCGGCGAGGATGTACGTGACCGCTTCAAACCCCCGATGCGGATGCTCCGGAAAATGCGCCGGCGGGGTGACGGTGAACTCGTCCAGCAGCACGAATGGGTCGTGGTGCTGATGGTATACCGTCGGGAAGAGGCGGCGCACGGTGGCGCCGGCGCCCTCCTGCAGCTCTTGTGTGCGCAGCGGCACAATCATGGCTGTGGCTGAGTCGGTCCGACAAGCGCTTGGAGCCACTGCTGCAGCAATGCGACGTTGGCGGGGTTGAGCTCAAGCTCAAGGTGCCGCCCCCGACGACGGGTGAGGATAAGCCCCGCATCCGACAGCACCTTGAGATGGTGCGAGACCGTCGGCTGAGCAAGCTGCAGGAGCTGCTGAACCTCCGTGCAGTACATGCGGCCACGCCGGGCGAGCTCCTCCAGCAGCCGTACCCGAGCCGGCTCCGAGAGCGCCTTGCCGATCCGCACGATATGACGGGTCAGGGCATTCATCGACGGATGCAAATTTATGGATTCAACCCCAGGCCGCAGCACTGGGGCAGGTGAGTCATATCTTCCGGTGCCGGTGCGCTTTTTGATAATTTTGCTGCGGTAGCAGCGGGAGAATGCCATGCGCATTGGCATTGTACGGGAACGCATCGCGGGCGAACGGCGGGTGGCGTTGGTACCGGACGCAGTGATGCGCCTTTGCCGGCAAGGGTTTGAGGTATTCGTCGAGCGCGGTGCCGGCGAGGGAGCATTCTATGAGGATGCGGCGTACCGGGAAGCCGGAGCCCATGTTGTCGAGGAAGCCGAGGAGCTGTACCGCCAGGTGCAGCTTGTGCTGCGGCTCCACATGCCGACGGAGGAGGAGCTGGAGTTGTTGCACTCCGGGCAGGTGCTCATCGGCATCTTGCAGGCATGGAGGTATCCTGAGCGTGTGGAGCGGTTGCGGGCGCGTGGGGTGACGGTATTTGCCCTGGAGCGCATACCGCGCATCTCGCGGGCGCAGAGCATGGATGTACTCTCCTCGATGGCGTCGCTGGCGGGCTACCGGGCGGTGCTGGAAGCAGCGATGTATTTCCCGCGCCTGCTGCCGATGATGGTGACGGCGGCGGGAACACTCCCACCGGCGCTGGTATTGGTCATCGGGGCTGGGGTGGCGGGACTCCAAGCCATTGCAACAGCACGGCGATTGGGCGCGCGGGTGGAAGCCTACGACATCCGTCCGGCGGTCAAGGAGCAGGTGGAGAGCCTGGGTGCGCGCTTCCTGCCTATCGTCCTGGAAGCCGCACCCGAGGAGCTGGAGCAGCGCGGCGGCTACGCTCGGGAGCTGCCCGAGGAGCTGCGCCGGCGGCAGCAGGAAGCCCTGGCAGCCTACGTTGCGCGGTCGGACATTGTGATTACAACGGCTGCCGTGCCCGAACGCCCCGCCCCACGGCTCATCACGGCAGCGATGGTCGAGCAGATGAAGCCCGGCAGCGTCATCGCGGATTTGGCAGCCGAGACCGGCGGCAACTGCGAACTCACCCAGCCCGGGCAGGTCCTCCAGCATCGCGGGGTGACGATTCTGGGGTTGCTCAATCTTCCGGCGCGGCTCCCCGTGCACGCCAGCCAGATGCTTGCGCGCAACTTCGAGCAATTTCTGCTGCTCTTCCGCCGCGCCGAGGGTCAGCTCCAATTGCACTTTGAGGACGAGATCCTGCGCGCAACCTGCCTGGTGCACGACGGCGTGCTACATCCCTTTAGCCCGGAAGCGGTTCCATCAGCGGGAGCAACGCAATGACCGAGCTGCTCTTTGCCCTCTTCATCTTCACGTTGGCGGCGTTCGTGGGCTTTGAGGTCATCACCAAGGTGCCTCCGACGCTGCACACCCCGCTCATGTCGGGCTCGAACGCCATCTCTGGCATCACCATCATCGGCTCCCTGTTGATTACCGGACGGGTGGAGTCGCCGCTGCTGACGGTGTTGGGAGTTGCCGCAGTGACGTGTGCGATGATCAACGTCGTTGGCGGGTTCCTTGTCACGGACCGGATGTTGCGCATGTTCCGTCCGCAGCAGCGCGAGGGGCGGGATGGACGTGCTCATTAACCTTTCGTACCTGCTGGCATCGGCGATGTTCATCATCGCGCTCAAGCGCCTGCAATCTCCTCGGACTGCGCGCTCTGGTAACGCTCTCGGGGCAGTGGGGATGCTCCTGGGCATTATCGTGACGCTGCTGCACCGCGATGTGGTCCGCTACGAATGGATTCTGCTGGGGATAGTGCTGGGCTCGCTCATCGGTGCGGTGATGGCACTGTGGGTACGCATGACCGCGATGCCGCAGATGGTTGCTCTGCTCAATGGCTTCGGAGGTGCTGCTTCGGCACTGGTGGCGATTGCCGAGATGGAACGCCTGGCACTCCACCATGGCATTGCGGCTGCCCCGGGCGTGCTGGTGGGGACGATTCTGAGCAGCGTTGTCATCGGTGCGGTGACCTTCACCGGGAGTGTCATTGCCTTTGGCAAGCTGCAGGAGCTCATCTCGGGGCGTCCGCTGATATTGCCCTTCCACCATGGCTGGAATGCGCTGCAGGCGGCGGCAATTGTGGTCCTCTCGGTGCTCATTGTGCTCCAGCAGCAGACATGGTCGGAGAGCTTGCTGCTGCAGCTCTTCGGTGTTGTGACGGCGATTTCGGCGCTCCTGGG
Source organism: Bacteroidota bacterium (assembly GCA_030550275.1). Lineage (GTDB taxonomy): Bacteria > Bacteroidota > Ignavibacteria > Kapaibacteriales > HRBIN21 > HRBIN21. Next base: position 44,168 of record JAUQPR010000001.1, on the reverse strand, counting down.
CATCCTGCTGGTTCTGCCCATCGGGGGGGCGGATATGCCGGTGGTGATCTCGTTTTTGAACTCCCTTTCGGGATTGGCAGCCGCCAGCACGGGGTTTGTGCTGCACAACTACCTGCTCATCATCGCTGGCACGCTCGTTGGGGCTTCCGGCTTCATCCTGACCAACATCATGTGCGTGGCGATGAACCGCTCGCTCCTGAACGTGCTCTTTGGAGGCTTTGGCGCCGAGGTTGCCAGTGGGGTAGCCACTGACCGAGTGGTCCGGAGCACCACGGCCGAGGATGCTGCTGTAATTCTGGGCTATGCCCGGTCGGTGGTGATCGTGCCAGGATACGGCATGGCGGTTGCCCAGGCGCAGCATGCGGTGAAGAAGTTGGCCACCCTACTGCAGCAGCGTGGGGTGGACGTCAAATTCGCCATCCATCCCGTTGCCGGGCGCATGCCCGGGCACATGAACGTGCTGCTGGCGGAAGCCGATGTCCCCTACGATCTGCTCTACGAGATGGAGCGCATCAATCCCGAGTTCGAGCACACGGACGTTGCGCTCGTTGTAGGGGCAAATGATGTGGTCAATCCCGCTGCCCGCAAGGACCCTACAAGCCCGCTCTATGGCATGCCGATTCTGGATGTGGACCGTGCCCGCACGGTGATTGTGCTCAAGCGCTCAATGAATCCCGGCTTTGCCGGCGTGGAGAATGAGCTCTTCTACCAGCCCAACACGTACATGCTCTTTGGGGACGCGCGCCAGTCGCTGGAAGCCATCAGCGAAGCGCTCAAGAGTGTGTAACAGCGGGCCGGACGGTCATGATCCTTTCGGACAAGGAGATCCTGGAGAACATCGCCAAAGGGCTCATCGTCATCGAACCCTTCCGTCCGGAGTGCTTGGGGTCGAACAGCTACGACGTGCACCTGGGCAAGGTGCTCGGGGTGTACGTGGACGAGGTGCTGGATGCCCGCAAGCACAATCGCATCGAGCTCTTCGAGATTCCCGAGGAGGGGTACGTCCTGCAGCCCAACATGCTGTACTTGGGCGTCACCGAGGAGTACACCGAAACGCATGCCCATGTCCCCTTCTTGGAGGGCAAGTCCAGCGTTGGGCGCTTGGGGATCGATATCCACGCGACCGCAGGCAAGGGTGATGTGGGGTTTTGCAACTACTGGACGCTGGAGATCTCGGTGAAGAAGCCCGTGCGGGTCTACGCCGGAATGCCCATCGGGCAGCTCATCTACTTCGAGGTCAAGGGCGAGGTCCTCACCCCCTACAACCGCAAGCCGACGGCGAAGTACCGGGAGCGCAAACCGATTCCGGTGGAATCCATGCTGTGGAAGAGCTTTCGGTAGCTACGACAGCCTGCCTCCCTATTTTTGCCCCAGTAGCAGGAGAGTGGTGCGATGGCAAAGCAGCGCTTCCGTGACGAACAAGCCTTCGTCGAGCACGTTCAGCAGGTGCGGCAGGCGAAGATCTTGCGCCAGTTACTCGACCGCGACATCAGCCTGCTCTTTGAGGACCCGCTGGAAAACGATATGGTGCTGAACATGGGTCCGCAGCATCCCGCCACGCACGGCGTGCTGCGGGTGCTGCTGCGGCTGGATGGGGAGACCGTCATCAAGTGCGTGCCGGAGTTGGGGTATCTGCATCGGGGCTATGAGAAGATTGCCGAGAACATCACCTACCACGAGTTTATCCCGCACACAGACCGGCTCGATTACATCGCCCCCATGTCCAACAACGTTGCCATCGCCTTAGCCATTGAGAACGCCTGTGGGATCGAGGCGCCACCGCGAGCCCAATGGATACGGGTCCTGGTTGCCGAACTGGCGCGTATCTCCTCGCATCTGATGGCGATGGGCGCCACGTGCATGGATGTCGGCGCAATGACGCTCTTTCTGTGGACCTTCCGCGAGCGCGAGAAGCTCTACGACATCTTCGAGCTCATCTGCGGGGCTCGCTTCACCACGAGCTACACCCGTATCGGCGGCGTTGCCAACGATGTACCGCCGGAAGCCTTCGCCAAGATTCGGGAGTGGTTGGCGCAGTTCCCCTCGGAGCTTGCCTATTTTGAGAAGCTCGTGCATCGCAACCGCATCTTTGTAGAGCGCTTGGCAGGCGTGGGCTATATCTCCGCCGAGAAAGCCATCCAGTTGGGCTTGACCGGTCCCTCGCTGCGTGGCTCCGGGGTCGCGCGCGACCTGCGCCGCGACGAGCCCTATCTGGTCTACGACCAGCTCGATTTCGAGGTCATCACCTACCCGGACGGGGACTCCTGGGCGCGCTACATGGTGCGTATCCAGGAGATGAAGGAGAGCGTCAAGATCCTGCACCAGGTGCTCGACAAGATGCCTCCAGGCGAGGTGCTTGCCTACGACCCCAAGTTCGTGCTCCCCAAGAAGGAGCGCGTGTACACGCGCATGGAGGAGCTCATCAACGACTTTATGCTCATCAACTTCGGCGTCATGCCCGAGCCTGGGGAGACCTACACCGCCATCGAAAGCCCCAAGGGCGAGCTGGGATTCTACATCGTCTCCGACGGCACCGGACAGCCGTGGAAGCTCAAGATCCGCTCCCCCTCTGCAGCCAATCTCCAAGCCCTGCCCTACCTGTGCGAGGGCTCAATGGTGGCAGATGTCGTTGCCATCATCGGCTCGATTGACCCGGTCATGGGGGAAGCCGATAAGTAAGCCACTCCAGCCGGACAGGGTGTATGCAACGGGAGCGCACGCAGCAGCGCCAACAAAAGATCGCTGCTGTCCTGCAACGGCGCCAGCCGGACCTGACCGTTGTGCTGGAGAATGTGCACGATCCGCACAATGTCTCGGCAGTGCTCCGCACGTGCGATGCCGTTGGAGTGCTGGAGGTGCATCTGCTCTACACGGTGGAGCCCTTTCCGGAGCTGAGCCATCGGACCTCGGCGAGCGCCTACAAATGGGTGGAGCTGCGGCGGCACCGGAGCGTTCGTGAATGCATCGAACGGCTTCGGGCAGAGAGAAAGCGCCTGTGGGTGGCGGCTCCGCATCCGGAGGCGCGCAGCCTCTATGAGCTCGACCTCACCATTCCAGTGGCGCTGATCTTCGGCAACGAGCACCGTGGGGTCTCTCCAGAGCTGCTCGCCGCTGCCGACGGGGTCTATGCCATCCCGCAGGTGGGGATGGTCGAGAGCCTCAACATCTCAGTGGCGTGCGCGGTGAGCTTGTACGAGGCATTCCGCCAGCGGTGGAGCAAAGGGCTGTATGCGCAGCAGCGGCTGTCGCCGGAGCGCTTCCAGGAGCTGTACCAAGCATGGCTGCGCCGCTGAACAATGCCCAGGCTCTGCATTGCTGGACACCGCCACTGGAGCGAATATCCCGGCGGCGTAGAGCTGCAGACGCGCTACGTGGGGGAAGCCCTTCGCTCGGCGGGCTGGGAAGTGGTCCACCTCTGCCACAGTCTGCAGGGACGCACCGGCTGGCAGCAGCTTGCCGATGGAAGCCTGCTCTACTGGCTGCCGCCCTACCCGCTTGGGATGAGCGTCCCACGGCACTATCTCCTGCACGTGCTGGAGGAGATCGGTGCCGATGTGCTCTACCAGCGCGGACCCAGCGTGCTGCAGGAGAGCGGGGTCGTGCTCGAATGGAGTGCGCAGCGGCAGGTGCCGTACGTTTTCGCCATATCTTCGGATTGGAGCCTGCGGCGGCGCTATCCGACGGTAGGACAGTTCCTGCGCTTTCGACAGCCGCGCTGGCGCTCGTGGCTGCTCTTGCCCTACGCTCTCTGGGCGGATTGGCAGCTCCACCGGACGCTGCGGGAGGCTTCCTATATCTTCGTCCAACACGAGCAGCAGCGCAATTGGCTTCTGCGGCGCTACCGGCGCACAGGGGTGCTCGTGCGCACGCTCCATCCCGAATTGCAGCGCCCTGTACACAAGAGCCCGACGCCTCTGGTACTCTGGATGCATAACTACCGCCCACATGCACAGCTTTCCGAAGCATTGGCGCTTGCCCAGGAGTGCCCGCAGGCGGAGTTTGTCTTCGTAACCGGGCGAACGCGCCCGCAGCAGTTGGCAGAGCTTCGCAGGCATAGGTCCATCCCGCAGAATGTCCGGCTCCTCGGAGCCGTTAGCCTGGCGGAGGCAGAGGAGCTGCTGGAGCGAGCCTGGGTGCTGCTGCACACGGGAAGGTACGAGGGCTTCCCAAACACCTTCGTGCAGGCATGGTTGCGGCAGACTCCGGTGGTATCGCTCTGGGTCGATCCTGGCGCGCTGCTTGCACAGCAACGGTTGGGGATATGCGCGGGGGGCGACCGCGCAAAGCTTTTGCAAGCGCTGCAGCGGCTTCTACAGGATTCGGCGCTACGCCAGGAGCTGGGAGAGCGATGCCGCGCCTATGCTGAGCGGATGCACGGATTGGAGCGCCACCGCTCAGTTTTGGCTGCGCTGTTCGATGGGATTGCCCAATGGTGGGATGCTGAACGACTCCAGCGCCTGGTCGAGGAGCAATGGTGAAGGGGCTGGCACGGTGGGCAAAATGGCAGCTTCGGCAGTGGCTGTGTCGGCATGCAGCAGCGGAGCGACTCTCTCCGGAGCAGCTCCAGCAGCGCTGGAGGAGTGCCCGGCACTGCCTTCTCCTCTGCGGTGCCGGAATTGGGGATGCAGTGATGGCAACGCCGGTCATCGCTGCGCTTCGCAAGCGGCGTCCTCAGCTTCGGCTCACCGTCATTGCGCGCAGGGGAGTTGCCGAGATTCCGCGCGCCTTCGCCGGTGTGGAGGTGCTCTCCTACGGCGAGCGATGGCACGAATGGTTGGGATTTGCCCAACTCCTTCGGCGATGCTGGAGCCTCCGCGCCGATGCATTCCTTGCACTGCAGCCGGCAAATACGCTGCGCCATGGACTCATTGCTGCAGCAAGCCGAGCACCACTGCGGCTCAAGCATGCAGCCCCGCCGGGCACGGAGTCGCACCGCGACCTCTCCTGCCTGTACCACGACGTACTACCGCTGCAGCCGGAGCGGCACCGGGTTGAGGAGAATCTCGACCTGCTGCGCATCCTTGGGGAGGCGATTCCCGAAGGAGCGTTTCCCCCGCACTATCCCGTATCGGCGCAGCTATGTGCAGCGCTGCGTCGGGAGCTGCAGCGTCACTTTGGCGAACGTCCCTGTGTGGCACTCCATCTGGGGAGCGGGCGTCCGGAGAAGTGCTGGACGATGGAGGGATTTGCTGCCGTGGCGCAATGGCTGGAACAGCGTGGCTACGGAGTGGTCCTCGTCGGCGGACCTACGGAGCGGCGAGACGCTGAACGCTTTGCTGCAGCGTATGCTCCGAGTGCACGGGTCTATGCCGGAAGGCTTGACCTTTCGCACACTGCTGCGCTGCTGCATTGCTGCCGCGCGGCGGTGACGAACGATAGTGGCATTATGCACCTTGCCGCAGCCGTAGGAACGCCCGTGGTTGCTATCTTCCAAGCCAGCGACCCGTGCAAAATCGGACCATACGCTGCTAATGCGCTCGTCGTTGGCACCGCGGGCGCGCCACCATCGGTGGAGATGGTGCTCCAGGCGCTTGCTCGGCAGCTTACGGGTCCGTCCCATTCCGATCGCTGCAGCGATGAATGAGCCACGGCGCTGGCAAGCACAAATCCGCGATGTCGTCTTCGGGCACGGGGTTACGGTCGTCGAACCGGTCAACCTCTACGAATGCGTCATCGGCGATGAGTGCTTCATTGGACCCTTTGTGGAGATTCAGCGCGGGGTGCGCATCGGGCGGCGGACTCGGGTGCAGTCGCACAGCTTCATTTGCGAGCTGGTCACCATTGGGGAGGAGTGCTTTATCGGGCACGGGGTGATGTTCATCAACGACACGTTCCAACTGGGGCGTCCGGCACCCAGCCGTGAGTTTTGGAAGCCAACGGTGGTGGGCAACCGTGTCTGTATTGGGAGCAATGCCACGATTCTGCCCGTCACCATCGTGGACGATGTCGTCATCGGGGCGGGGGCAGTGGTGACCCGCGATATCCTGGAGCCGGGGATCTACGCTGGCAATCCTGCACGGAAGCTTCGGTCGTTACCACAGCAGCAGCACGGGGGATGAACGTACCGTTTGTGGATTTGCGCGCGCAGTATGAGCAGCTCAAAGGCGAGCTCGACGCTGCCATTGCACAGGTCTTGGCAGAGTCGGCATTCATCCGGGGCAAGTACGTCGAGCAGTTCGAACGCGCCTATGCCCAAAGCTACGGGGTGCGGCATTGCATCGGAGTGGGCAATGGCACGGATGCGCTCTACATTGCCTTCCGCGCGCTTGGAATCGGTCCGGGCGATGAGGTGATCACGACGGCGCTGAGCTGGATCTCCACCTCGGAGACGATCTCGCAAGTCGGGGCGCGTCCGGTGTTTGTGGACATCGAACCGGACTACTACACGCTCGACCCGCAGCAGATCGAGGCGAAGATCACCGAGCGCACGCGGGCAATCGTGCCGGTGCATCTCTACGGGCAGCCGGCGGAGATGGAGCCAATCCTGGAGTTGGCGCGCCGGTATGGGCTGGCGGTGGTGGAGGACTGCGCCCAGGCGCACTTTGCCACCTACCACGGACGCTACGTTGGCACGTTCGGGGCGTTGGGAACCTTCAGCTTCTACCCCAGCAAGAATCTGGGCGCTTACGGCGATGCCGGCGCCATTATTACGGATTCGGACGAGCTGGCACTCTTCGTGCGGCGCTTTGCCAACCACGGGGCGCTTGTCAAGTACGACCACGAATTCGAGGGCATCAACAGCCGGTTGGATGGTATCCAGGCGGCGATTCTGCATGTCAAGCTGCGGTACATCCACGAGTGGAATCGGCGTCGGGCGGAGCTGGCGCAGCGCTACATCGAGCTGCTGGGGGATGTGGAGGAGCTGGTGTTGCCGAGGATTCGCCCAGGATGCGGGCATGTGTTCCATGTGTTCGCCATCCGCACTCCGTGGCGCTCGGAGTTGCAGGAGTTCCTCAGTGCTCGTGGCATTCAGACACAGGTGCACTATCCGGTGGCGCTGCCCTTTCTGCCGCCGTATCGCCATCTGGGGCATCGTGCTGAGGAGTTCCCCGTTGCCTGGCGCGTGCAGCAGGAGCTGCTCTCGCTGCCGATGTATCCAGAGCTGACCGAGCAGCAGCAGCGGTACGTTACCGAGGCGATTCGCAGCTTCTTTGCACACAAGCGGGTGCGTATTGCACGTCCGTAGCTTCCGTTGCATGTTCCACAATGCGGAGTGCCACATGCGCTGGATCTCTTGGGCTGTTGCAGCGGTGTTGCTCGGTGGAGCGTTGGTGGGTGTTCCCGTACGTGGGCAGGTGAGCCTGGGTGTGGGACTGTGTTACGGGAGTGATATCAAGGAAGCCGGTCTGGATTTGCGGGTACTGCAATCGTTTACGCGGGAGGTGCGGGGGGCACTGGATTTCGAGTACTTCTTTACCGGCTCGGGCACGAGCTTTTGGACCCTGGATGCCAATGTGCACTACATCTTCACGGAGAACCGCCGTGCCGGACAGCGCATTTATGGGATTGCGGGGCTGCAGTACGCCCGGCAGAGCGTTGATATTGGGTTTGGCACAGCGAGCGACTCGGAGATCGGCTTGAATATCGGCATCGGCGGGGAGACCAGGCTGGATTTTGGGTCCCTTTTCGGCGAGGTGAAGTACGTGCTGGGCAATTGGGACCAGCTGGTGCTCACGGCGGGCTTGCGCTTCGTTGTGGGTGGTGTTCGGTGAGAGCAAAAGACGCTAATTTTGTAGCGGCTCCGTTGGGGGTGCTTCGCCGCTGGTGCGGCGAGGCTGAGAGGATACCCTTCGAACCTGATCCGGGTAATGCCGGCGTAGGGAAAACGGAGCAGCCCGCAGGAATTGCCCTGCTGCGCGTATCCTCTCCAGCCTCCCTGTAAGCACCTCCACAGGGCGATGGGCAATGTTGAACCAACCTGTGGAGTGGTGCAATGTGGACACGCGTTGCTCTTGCTACGCTGGGGGCGGTTGTATCAGCGGTGGCAGCAGAAGGGACGGCAGCGGCGGATACACTGCGCCGGTACGAGCTGCCGGTTGTGACGGTAACGACGACCAGAGCCGAGGCGGGCAAATCTGCTGTGCCCTTCACCACGGTTGAGCCCGCCGATATCCAGCTCCGCTACACAGCGCAGGATCTCCCCACGCTGCTCAACACCCTGCCTTCGGTGTTCGTGTGGTCGCAAAATGGGAACCAGATCGGCTACTCCACGCTGGTCATGCGTGGCTTCGACCAGCGCCGCATTGCGGTGCTCATCAACGGCGTGCCGCAGAACGACCCGGAGGACCACAATGTCTACTGGATCGACTTCCCCGACTTGGCAGCCAGTGTGAGCGACATTCAGGTGCAGCGCGGTGCGGGGCTGGTTAGCTACGGAGCCGCAGCCATCGGCGGCAGCATCAATATCACGACGCTGAACTTCCTGCAGCAGCGGCTGGTCCGGATCAGCCTGGGCAATGGCTGGCAGCAGTTCGGTGCTGGAGGAAGGACCGTGCTGCAGCCCACGGTGCAGCGCTACGCCCTGGAGGTCTCCTCCGGGCTCATCGAGGGGCGCTACGCCGTCTATGGGCGCATGGCGCGGATCGATTCGTGGGGCTACCGCGACCAGAGCTGGGCACAGCTCAACAGCTACTTCCTCAGCGGTGTCCGCTTCGATGAGCGGCTCACCACGCAGGTCAACATCTTCGGCGGTCCGCTTGCCGATGGGCTCACCTACTACGGCATCCCGAAGGAGCACATCCGCGATCGGACGCTGCGGCGCAAGAACTACGCCTGGTGGGAGTACGACACCACCTATCGCCAAATCGGCTTTGCGCTGGAGCGCCGTCCCAACGAGCTGGAGAACTTCTCCCAGCCGCACTATGAGCTCCTCAACGATTGGCGCATCAGCGATTCGCTCGAGCTCAAGTCCGTGCTCTTCTACTACACCGGCGACGGCTTCTTCGACTTCGACGGCTCCTGGGCGGATGCTCGGACACTGCGCTTGACGCCGGAGTACGGCTGGGATCTGCCCGATACGGTCTATCCGCGCAATGCGATCATTCGGGCGTTTGTGGGGAACAAGCACGGCGGCTGGATTCCCCGCCTGCTGTGGCGCCATCGCGGTGGTGAGCTCCTGCTCGGTGCAGAGGTGCGGCTGCATCGCTCCGAACATTGGGGCAAGGTGCGGTATGCGGAGTTGCTGCCGACGAACTTCGACCCCGAGTACAAGATCTACTCCTACGAGGGGGTGCGCGATATCTTCTCGCTCTTTGCCCGCGAGCGCTACGAGCTAACGCCACAACTTGCGCTGACGGCGGAGGCACAGGTGGTGCACCACAGCTACCGCATTCGCCGTGAGCGAGCGGGCAACCGCTGGACGTACTACCTGACCACACGCGGCGATACCGTCTGGGGCAGCGGCACGCTCTTCGACGTGCGCTACACCTTCTTCAACCCGCGCCTGGGGCTGCTCTGGCGCCCGACCCCAGAGCAGGAGCTCTTTGCGCTGGTGGCGTATACATCGCGCGAGCCGCGGATGCGCAACCTCTATGCTGCCGAGGATTCCTACTTCGGCGCGGTGCCGCTGTTTGCCAGCGATACCCTCGGTGGAGTCCGGCGCTACGATTTCTCCCGTCCCTTGGTCAAGCCCGAGCGGCTGTTGGATATTGAGCTGGGACTGCGGTGGAGCACCGAACGCTTTCGCCTCTCGGCAGGCGCCTTCTGGATGGAGTTCTTCGACGAGCTGGTCAAGAGCGGACGGGTGGATATCTTCGGCGCCCCAATTGACGGGAATGCGCCACGGACGCGCCATATTGGGCTGGAGCTGGAAGCCAGTGCCACGCTCCTGCGCAGTCCAACGCTGGGCGAACTCTCGCTGGGAGCAACCGCAACGCTCAGCCGCAACCGAATCGTGGAGTACACCTACTACACCGAGCGCGATAGCTTCTCGCTTGCCGGCAATCCGGTGGCGGGGTTCCCGGAGGTGCTCGCCTCCGGGATTGTGCGCTACCGTTTCGGCGAGGCACAGGTACAGGTGCTGCTGCGCCACGTCGGTCGCTTCTATTCGGACAACTTCGGCACCAAGCTCGCCGAATACGCACAGCGCGACCCGAAGATAGCCGACTACCGCGACAACGTCGTTGACCCCTACACGGTCGTGGATGTGGATGCCCGCTGGGCAATCCCTGGGGTATTCGGGTTGCAGCGCTTGGTGCTACGGCTGCAGGTGCACAACCTCTTCGACGTGCTCTACGCTGCCGGGGCGGAGGGACGCCACTTCTTCCCCGGGGCAGAGCGGTACATCTTCCTAGGAGCGGATTTCGAGCTGTAGTGTGCCTACAGCAGCTCCAGCCGCCAGTGGAAGGCTGGTGTCGCCGTAGTTGGCACAACCCGAAGCTGGAGCGTCGGCTGAAGGAGGCGGTAGCCACCGGAGAAGAGCGCCGGACGCAGCTCTCCGGCGCCGTCGAGGAGCTCCAGGCGCAGTGTATGCCCTGGCGTACGGAGCACGAAGGAGGAGCTGGATTCCTGGCGCACCTCCACCTCGGGCGCAAAATGGAAGTGGAGCGCCGCGGGTGCGGACGCCTCGTAGGTGTCCGTGCCCTCGACCCAGGACTCCCCTAAGCGCAGGTGGCGGCGGTGCCAGTAGGCGTGGTTGCGGAATTCGCCCACAAATTCCCGCTCACTACACTGCAGTGTTCGGGCGCTTGCTCTATCGCGGAACATCCAGAACAGAGCTTCGCGGCTGTGCCCGTAGAAGCGGAATTGCTCGTTGCCCTGCACGACCAGAGTGTTGTGGGCGGCTGTGGCGCGGAAGTGGTTGCGCCAGCGGGCATCGGTGTAGCAGTAGGTGCCCGGATCGGCGATGAGTGTATCCGAACCCACGCAGAGCTCAAAGGAGAGCTGGTCGCAGTGCGCGTGCCCGGCGCTGGGATGGAGAGATTCCACTCCACCGCAACGGATGGCCAGCCAGAAGGGACCAACGCGCAGCACCGTAAGCCCGAAGTGCGGGAAGTGCTCTCGGTTCGAGGGTGTGGAGCACTCCAGTGCTTCCACCGAGGGGAGGAGCTGGGCTTCGGGTGAGGGCGGCTCCGTGCGCAGTTGAGGGCAGAGGAGGCTTGCAAGAGCAAGCGTGGGGCGAAGCCGGCGTGGCTGCTCCCACAGCTCGGCAGGGTGCAGCCCATCGGGCAGACGGAACGTGGCTGCCTGCTGTGCCGGCAGCGGCTCCAGCTCTGGGAGAAGCTTGAGCGCGCGACCGCTGTCGTGGTCTCCAATCTGCGGGGCAGTGCCATCGGGCTTCTCTACGGCTTGGAGAAGGTGTACCGCCGCGCTCAGCCGCTGCCAGTATTCCGTGGGGAAGGGAGTTGCACCAAGCCGAGGATGGGGAAATTCCGCCACAGGAGCGGGCGGCAAAGGGCGTTCGCCCGCCCACAGGCGCTCATCGTAGGCAGCCAAGGCTTGCCGCCGACTCGGTGGCAGATTCAGCACCAGCGCAGTGGCAAAGAGCACCATCTCCAGGGCGAAGCGGTGGTAGAAGAGCGAGCCCTCCCAATTCCCGCCGTCGGGCAGGAACTGCTGCAGCACCTCGGTGATGAGCTCCCGGAGGGCAAACGCAAGCCAGGCATCGGCAAGTGGCAGCTTGTCCAGCACTGCACCGGCGACCAGCAACCCAAGGAGGTTGCCCAGGTAGTGGTTGCCACGCAAGCCCTCCCTCCATTCCAGGGTGTGCATCAACGCCATGCCGTGCTCGTAGATGCTGCGGCGGAGCGCTGCGGCGGCAGCCCGCTCCAATTGGAGTGTATCCGGCAGTAGCGGCTCCACCATTGCAAGGCTCACCAGGCGGAGAGCCACCTCCAGCGGGCTGTCCCATTGGATACCGAGCCCGGGTGGATTCGCCGCGAGGAAATCCAGGAGCTGGTTCTGGAGTTCGGTCCGAAGTTCGGCAGCGTAGGCATCCTCCCTGCGGAGGAGCGCCCAGCGGGCAAGCAGCGCCAGTGCAGGGAGGTGCTGTAATCGCCCCAGCTCCCAGGGTACTTTGGGGTCTGGACCCAACTGCGTGGGATCCTCACACCCCCTCTTCGGCGGGCGCGCAAGTGGATCGGTGTGCCAGTCTACCCAATGGTAGCCCGGAGTGCAATGCCGAGCAAGGCGCAGGGCTTCACTGCGGATGGGCTCTGGGAGGTCGAGTGCGGGAGCAGATGGCGCAGAGCGTGGAATCCAGCACGGCAGGAAGAGCAGGAACTCGTGCCGGCGTAGCCGCTCTGCCCACTGCTTGAGGAGCGGGAGCCGCTCCTCTGGAACCTCGAGTGCTCGACCAATTTCACCGGAGCAGAGCAGCAGCTCCGGGGCATGGAGGGCATACCCTGCCGGTGGCGAATGCCATCGCAGGATGCGGCGGCGGACAACTCCCCAAAGCTTCCGCCACCGGAGTTCTGCCGGCAGTGCCCGCCACTGTGCCCACCGGAAGCGCGCCATTGGGACTCCAGAGCCGCTGGAATCGCTAATTTTGCAACCGACCGCTGGTCAGGTAGCTCAGGTGGTAGAGCAGGGGACTGAAAATCCCCGTGTCGGGGGTTCGAATCCCTCCCTGACCACCGCGCTGAGCAATAATGAAGCGCCCGTGAAAAGTCCCACGGGCGCTTCGTGTTTTCCGCTGTGTGGACAACGGCTTACCAGTAGATCGAGAGCGTGAAGGCTCCCGAAGGCGTTGTGGCAATCGTTGTGGTCGAGGGCGCATCCTGCTCAGTTGTGGTGCCGCCGGAAGTGGTCTTGGTCTTCCCGGAGCTCGTCGTGAACGCCAGGGAGTAGCTGGCGCCCAAGCTCACGTTGCTCCAGGCGAACCACTCCGCACCAACGGTGACGCCTGCGCCGATGCTTGTGCTCGATGTCTCAACTTTGTTGCCGCTGACGTGGTTCGGGTTCTCCGTTGTCTCGCTCGAAATCCCTACCAGCACGCCGACCCCAACGTACCCTACGATCGGACCGCTGGAGGCAATGTTGAAGCGCAGGCCCGGCGACAGCGTCAGCCCCAAGCTGGACTCCTTCTGATCTGCTCCGCCACTTCCCGCAGGTGCTTTCGTGGTTGTGCTGCTGGTGCTGAAGCCCAAGCCAACGGTCAGTCCCAGGTCATCGCTCAAGTAGTACAGCAGTCCCAGCCCTCCGTTGTAGCCACCCACGCCCAGATTGCTTAGCCCGCTCAGCGTGAAGAGCCATGCCTTGTCCCCCTCCTTGGTCTTCTGCGCCCATGCGCTCGTGCCCGCAACAGCGGCGATCAGCAGAGCAACAGCGACGCGCTTCATGGTACACCCACCACAGTTGTGGAACATACACCTCGGCGCTCCTGTGCGCCGTTTTCGACTGCAAATATACGGCGCCAACCGTGCAGGTTGTACCGGACCGCACAGGAGCCAGCGGCTGCGGAGTTTGCGCGGCAGCTCAATCGAACTCGATGCGGATGTAGAAGGAGCACCCTGGATGGTGCCCCAGCTCGATTGCGCTGATGCGCAGAGCTGCGCCGGAGGGCTCCGCCGGAGCGATTCCTACGGTCGAGAAGACCACCTGCTGCCCGCCAGAGCGGAGCTGCCCAAGGGTGCGCAGCGCATTGACCAGTAGCAATCGGTCGTGTGGGGACATATTCCGAAGCCGCTCCTGTTGGATGGTGGAGAGCTCGAAGCGCTCGGCGAGCGCGCCCGTGAGGTCTTGCTCGAGCTCGGCTGCAAGCTGCAGCACTGCCTCTGCGGTGAGGGCGTTGAGATGCTCCGTCAGCGCTGCATCGGTCAGGGGTGGCTTCATGGTGTGCACGTCGCGGGTGGTTGAACGTACCCCCTAACGCAAATTTCGCGCGGCGGTGGGCTATCGCATGCCGTTTGCTCGGAAGCGGAGGGATAGGAGCGGAGGGCGCCGAACCACTTGTAGTGTGGGCACGTGGTGCAAAGCTCAGGTGCCCAGGTGGCGGAGCAGCTCCAGGAGCGCAATGGCAGTGGCACACGCAGCGGCGACGAATGCAAGCGCGAGTGCTATCCGCCGGTAGCGGAGGGCGGAGCGAGCTTGCTCGGGTGTGTACAAGCGCGTTGACATCGCTACTGCGGCCTTGTGCATTTGCCGAGCCTGTGTACCCGAGGCAAACCTACGGAGTTCCCACCGATGGGGCGCGGCACTCGATGGTGTGGGAATCTTCTTACACGGCGGAGCCGTTCGTCTCTTGTACTGCGCCACAGGGAGTGTGCGGAGGATGTGCGGACGCTACATGCTCGTTGCGGGGAGTGAGGAGTTGGAGACACGCTTTCGGGTCTCCGGAGCCGCTGTGGAGCGTTACAATGCTGCGCCAGCGCAGGTCCTGCCCGTCGTCCGAATACGCCAGGGCGCGCGCGAGCTGGGATGGCTCCGGTGGGGCTTGACCCCTGCCTGGGCACGGGAGGATTTCGGAGGGCGGCTTATCAATGCGCGGGCGGAGAGCTTACGGGAGCGCCCCGCGTTCCGGCATCTTCTCCATCGGCAGCGCTGCTTGGTGCCTGCTACCGCCTTCTACGAATGGGCGCCCACAGGGCAGGGTGGGAAGGTTCCCTACCGCTTCTTCCTGCGAGAGCAGCGCCTCTTTGCAATGGCGGGATTGTGGGACCAATGGTGCAATCCGCTCACCGGTGAGCTGCTGGAGAGCTTTACCATCATCACCGTGCCAGCAAATGCGCTGGTGGCACCCATCCACGACCGCATGCCAGCAATCTTGCTGCCGGAAGCGGAGGAGCTGTGGCTTGAGCCCGATGTCCCGCTGCCGCAGGTGCTTGCCTCCTTGCGTCCGTATCCGACGGAGGAGATGGAGTGTGCGCCTGTCTCCCGGCGGCTGAACAATCCGCGCAACGACGACCCCAGCGTGCTGGTGCCCGACTAAGTGAAGGCAGGGAAGCCCGTGATGTCCGCTCCGATGATGAGGGTGTGGATCTCGTGCGTCCCCTCGTAGGTCTTGACCGATTCCAGGTTCGCCATGTGGCGCATCACGGGGTATTCGTCCAGGATGCCGTTGGCACCCAGGATCTCGCGTGCCATGCGGGCAACGGTGAGCGCGATATCCACGTTGTTGCGCTTGGCGAGGGAGACCTGCTGGAAGGTCATCTTGCCCTCATCCTTGAGCTGCCCCAGTCGGAAGCACAGCAGTTGCGCCTTAGTGATCTCGGTGAGCATCCAGACGAGCTTGTCCTGGATGAGCTGGAAGCTCGCGATGGGGCGTCCGAACTGGATGCGCGTCTTGGCGTAGTTGAGCGCCACCTCGAAGGTTGCCATTGCCGAGCCTACCGCGCCCCAAGCGATGCCGTAGCGCGCCTGCGTCAGGCAACTGAGGGGACCCTTCAGCCCGCGCACCTGCAGCATGTTCTCCTCCGGAATCACGCAGTCCTGGAAGATGAGCTCCGAGGTGACGGAGGCGCGCAGCGAGTGCTTGTTCCTCATCTCCACGGTGGTGAAGCCCGGTGTGCCGCGTTCGACGAGGAAGCCGCACACCTCGCCATCGAGCTTTGCCCAGACGACCGCCACATCGGCGATGGAGCCGTTGGTAATCCACATCTTGGTGCCGTTGAGCACAAAGCCGCCGTTGATGCGGCGGGCGGTCGTGAGCATCCCTGCTGGGTTGGAGCCGTAATCGGGTTCGGTCAGGCCGAAGCAGCCGATGGCTTCCCCGCGTGCTAGCTTCGGGAGCCATTTGCGCTTTTGCTCCTCGGTGCCGTAGGTGTAGATGGGGTACATCACCAGGGCGCTCTGCACGGAGACGAAGGAGCGGATGGCGGAGTCCCCACGTTCCAGCTCCTGCATGACCAGCCCGTAGGTGATGTTATCCGCGCCCGCACAGCCGTACTCCGGTGGGAGTGTGATCCCGAACAGCCCCAGTTCCGCCATCTTGGGCACCAGGTGCATGGGGAAGGTGCCCTCGCGGTAGTGTTGCTCGATGATGGGCACGACTTCGCGTTCGACGAACTCGCGCACGGTCTGCCGAACGAGCTTCTGCTCCTCGGTCAGCAGGTCATCCAGCCGGTAGTAGTCAACGCCTGTGAACGCCATTGGCAGCACGAGAGTGAGCCAACGATACCGGCTGCGAAATTAGGGCAATGGCGCTGAGTATGCGGTGCGGAGAGCAGCAACGGTTCGGGCAAGCCCCTCCTCAAGCGGAGTTCGGGGAAGCCAGTTCAGAGCCCTCTGCAGCCGCTTCCCCGATAGGCGTGGCAGTGATGCCGCAGGGAGCTCCGAGAGCGTGTACTGCTGCCAGCCGGTGAGCTTGCTGAGCGTCCTTGCCAATTCCAGCGCCGAGACGTACACTCCAGGCACATGGAAGGTCCCTTGGGCGCCGCTGGCAAGGAGGCGTAGCAGCGCTTCGGCGGCGTCATGTACGGCGAGCACATCGCGCCGTACCATTCCGTGGGCGTACAGGGTGTACGGGCGATCGAAGAGCGCAGCCCGCAGAAGCTCACCCAGGAAGCCAGGTTCGAGCCGATGGAGAGCTTGGCGCGGACCATACAGATGGGGCAAGCGCACACACAGAAGGCGGTGCCGAGACGGCACTGTGAGCGCAAACAAGCGCTCGCTTGCCAGGCAGTGGAGGCTGTACACATCGGCAGGCGCGGTCGGATGCTCCTCTGTGATCCACCGGCGGTGTGTGGGAGCGTACACCGTGCGGGTGCTGACGTAGAGCAGATGCAGCCGTTGCGGAAAGCCTTGGAGTGCCTGCGCGATACGGCAGTTGGGGAGGTAGTTCCACCGGGCGTCCTCCTCGGGGTGCTCGTTGCACCAGCGGTGGGTGTTAAACGCAGCGCAGTGGAGGATAACGCCTTCGGGCTGCAAGAATGGGAGCCAGTGCTCCACTTCGCCGGCGTTGGCGTGGAGAAAGTCCACCGAGGCAGGCAGATTGGCAACCGTTCCACCGCTGCCGGGGACGAGGGCATCCACGACGAGCACTCGGGCGCCCAACTGCTCCAGCAGTTCCACAAGGTGGCTTCCCAGGAATCCCGCGCCGCCCAGTACGACGACGTGGCGCTCGTTCCAGAAGTCCTCCCACGGGAGCATCAGCATTTGCGCGCGAGAAGAGCGAAGTTGCGCACCAGCAGTCCGCGAGCCCAGCTCGGCAGTGGCAGCCGCACCGGTGGTCGCCCCAGAAGTCTGCGCACAGCATTGATGCCGAAGGTCGAGGTTGCGTGCGCTTCCCGTTCAATCCGGAAGCCAGCGCGGTGGAGCTCCTCTCGCAGCAGCCGGTAGGTGAAGAAGCGCACGTGGTACCCTTCGCCCCGCGGAGGAGCGCCCAGGAGCGCCCGCAGCCGATAGCGCAGGTATGCCACGTTCGGGGTGGTCACAACGAGGAAGCCGCCATCGGTCAGGCATTCCCAGAGGCTACGGAGCAGTGTCTGCGTGGCAAACACGTGCTCGATGACCTCCAGCAGCAGCGCGGCATCGTAGGCGTTGCGGGGAAGAACTTGGGTCAAGGGGAGATTGGCATCGTGGCAATACGCTCGGAAGCCGAGCTGACGGGCACGGGCAACGTTGTCGGGGTCGAGATCGAGCAGCTCCACCTCATGCCCACGCTCGCGGAGCATGCATGCGATTTCGGCAGCACCACCGCCGACGTCAATGACCTTGCAGCGGCGTCCCCGTGCACCCCAGTCAAAAAGCTCCAGCGCCGTCGGATACCACGGGCGATAGAAGTTCGGCTCACGTGCCATCGGATTTGAGGACGCGGTCGAAGACTCCCTGGGCATACAACTGCTGCGCCTGCTTGTAGTCCTCCAATTGCCCGATGTCGAGCCAGTAGTCCTGGATGGGAAACTGCGCGACGGGAAGCCCCTCGGCAAGCAAGCGCTGGATGAGCTCGATCATCGTGAAGTACCGATTCGGCGGGATAAACTCCAGCACTGCCGGATGGCAGGCGTAGATGCCCGCAACGACCTCGGCGGAGAGGTTGGGTTTCTCCTGCACTTGGCGGATCCAGCCCTCAGTAGCATCGATGACGCCGTAGCGCAGCGGGAGCGTGATGCGCTTGGTGGCAACGGTCAACATCGCCTTCCGGCGGCGATGGAAGCGCAGCAGCTCGCGGAAATCCAGGTTCGTCAGGATATCCCCGTTGAGCACGATAAAGGAGCGGCGCAACTTCGGGGCAAACAGGCGCAGCGGTCCAGCGGTTCCCAGTGGGGTGTCCTCGACGGAGCATTCGATGGAGAGGTTCCACCGGCTGCCGTCACCGAGGAAGGCTTTGAAGAGCTCCGACTGGTAGTTGAGCGCCACGAAGATGCGGCGGACACCGCTGCGGCGCAGCGCCAGCAGGGTGATCTCCAGCACGGAGCGCTCACCGATGGGCAGGAGCGGTTTGGGGATGATCTTGGTCAGCGGTCGTAGCCGCTCGCCCAATCCACCTGCCATGATGACGGCATCCATCGTTCTTTAGCGGCTGCCCCGACTGACGGCAAGGAGGTTGCGTTCCACCTGTGCCCAGTTGACCACATTCCACCAGGCGTCGATGTAGTCCTTGCGTCGGTTCTGGTACTTGAGGTAGTAGGCGTGCTCCCAGACGTCAATGCCCATGATGGGGATGGTGCCCCAGGCGGTGAGCTTGTGCTGGTTCTCCGCCTGCAGGATGAGCAGCCGGTCGTCGCTGGGACGGTAGTGGAGCAATGCCCATCCGCTGCCTTCAACGGCGAGTGCAGCGGCGGAGAAATGGCGGCGGAAGGCATCGAAGCTACCGAAGTCCCGCTCCAGCTTCTGGCGCAGGGTGCCCGTTGGCTCGCCGCCCCCGCCGGCACCCGGGGGCGCCATGATTTGCCAGAAGAGCGAATGCAGGAAGTGCCCGCCGGCGTTGAAGGCGAGCTTCTTTGACCAGTACTCCACGTAGGTGAAATCCCCGCTGGCTCGGGCGCGCGCCAGCTCACGCTCTGCTCGGTTGAGCCCGTCTACGTAGGCTTGATGGTGCTTGCTGTGGTGCAGTTCCATGGTCTTGGCGTCAATGTACGGCTCCAGCGCGTCGTAGGGATAGGGCAATGGAGGCAGCGTGTGCTCAGGGGTAGCGGGCTGCTCCCCTGGAGAGGAGGGCGCTGGACGTTGCTGCAGTGTGCTCAGCGGTACACCGAAGGCGCCCAGAAGACCGAGCAAGCCGAGAAAATCACGGCGTTCCATGGAGGCAGCGTATGGGCTGTGGGACCAACGCTACAAAGTTACCGTGCGCTGCAGGAACGGAAAGGGCAGCCAGCGCGAACAGGCGCGCTCCCGGGAAGGCGCAAGAGGGAGTTTTGCTGCTGCTCGACGCGGATGAGGCTATGCCGTCCGGTGCGCTTTTCCCGAAGGGGAGGCGGCGGCTTCGTAGTTTTGCCATTGGTGTTTGCAACGTGGGATGCACAATGGTGGAACTAGAGCTTCAACGCAAGCGCTGGCAGCGGATTGCTGCCGATGCCGTCGTTCTCTTTGCCCGTGAGGAGGAGCTCCCCGAGCTTCGGGAGCGGCTCCAGCGAGAGATCCCGGCAGCCGTCGCCGCACTCGACAGCGGGGATTTTACCGGAGCGGCGAAGAAGGTCGTCCTGGCATACACGAACGGGGCGATTGCAGCACCACGAGTGCTGCTGGTGGGGGTGGGCTCGGGAGAGAAGTTGGAGCTGGAGACACTCCGCCGAGCTGCCGCAGTCGCTGCGAAGCGAGCAGGGGGGATGAAGTTGAGCCATCTCCTCATTCCTGTGACGACTTCGCCGGTGCTGCAATCGGAGGAATGGCTCACGGCGGTGCTGGAGGGAGCGGTCTTGAGCCAGTACCGCTTCGATAAGTACATCACACAGCCGCCGGAGAACAACGGTTTGGTCCGCCGCATAACGGTTGCCGTAGAGAGCGCCGAACAGCAGCGGCGCTGGCAGCCGGTGGTGGACTTCGTGCGCACCCTGTGCGAAGGGGTATTCCTGACGCGCGACCTTGCCAATGCTCCGCCCAACGAGATCTATCCCGAAACACTCGCCGAGCGTGCGCGCGCAGCCGGAAAGGAAGCCGGTTTCCGCGTACGCGTGCTCTCGAAGGCGCAAATTGAACGGCTGGGCATGGGTGGGCTCCTCGGGGTCAATCGCGGGAGTGCGCGCCCGCCCGTGTTCATCATCATGGAGTACTGGGGGACGGAGCGGTCGGTGGCGCCGATTGTGCTCGTCGGCAAAGGCATCACCTTCGATACCGGCGGCATCTCTCTCAAGCCCGCTGCCGGCATGAGCGAGATGAAATCCGATATGCACGGCGCTGCCTCCGTCATCGGGACGCTCTATGTGGCTGCTCGGCTGCGGCTACCGATCAACCTGGTGGGGTTGGTGCCGGCAACGGAGAACATGCCCAGCGGTTCGGCAATGGTACCGGGCGATATTCTGCGCTTCCTCAACGGGAAGACTGCCGAGATCGACAACACCGATGCCGAAGGGCGGCTCATCTTGGCGGATGCGCTCGCCTATGCCGAGCGCTACTCCCCGCAGGCAGTCATTGATTTGGCAACGCTGACGGGAGCCTGCGTGGTAGCGTTGGGCAATGTTGCCAGCGGACTCTTCGGCAACCATCGGGAACTGCTCGAGCGGATCAAGCGTGCAGCCGAGCGCACGCACGAGTACGTCTGGGAGTTGCCACTCTACGAAGAGTACGCCGAGCTCATCAAAAGCGACGTCGCCGATGTGAAGAACTCCGGCGGGCGGAATGCCGGTGCCATCACTGCGGCACTCTTCCTCAAGCACTTCATCGGCGACTACCCGTGGGCGCACCTGGACATCGCCGGCACCGCCATTGCACCCAAGGAGACCGACTACATGCCCAAAGGGGGAACGGGCGTCGGTGTCCGGCTGCTTGTGGAGCTGTTGCGCAATTGGGAGCCGCTGCCACCGCAGGACGCTGCCAAGTCGTAGTGCCCAACACGCGTGGCTGGAGTGAGCAACCGGGACCGTTATCGGGAGTTCCAGGCTGAGGCGCTTCCGCATATGGAGGCGCTGTACTCCTTTGCGCTCTACCTGTGCCGCAATCGTGAGGTTGCGCGCGATCTGGTGCAGGAGACCTACCTGCGGGCGTGGGAGCACTGGGAGCAGTTTCAGCCGGGAACCAACTGCAAGGCATGGTTGTTCACCATCTTGCGCAACCTGTACATCAACCTCTACCGCAAGCAGCAGCGCGCTGGCGAGATGGTCGAGTACGACGAAGCCGAAACCGAATCGGAGCAGCCGAGCGTGGTCGAGCAGGTGGCAACTCCGTCGGTGGAGGCGGAGTTCTACCGCTCCCTGCTGGATGAGGAGGTCCAGCAAGCGCTCGCTGCTCTACCGGAACAATACCGTACGGTCGTCATTCTGTGCGACTTGGAGGACTTCACCTACGAAGAGATAGCGCAGATGCTGGGCATACCGATTGGCACGGTGCGTTCGCGCCTGCATCGGGCTCGGCTGCGTCTGGCAACGCTGCTGGAGGCGTATGCCCGACAGCGTGGGTGGACACGGTGAGCAACGCCGGAGGTGGGTTCGGATGCATGAGGAACGGGAATTTGTGGAAACGCACCTGGCAGCGCTGGTGGACGGGGCTCCGCTGGAGCCGGAGCTCCGGCAGCGGCTGGAGCGTCTGATTGCGGAGAATCCCCTCTACCGGCGGTGGTACGAGCAGCAGAGGGCGGTCCGCCAGCTCCTGCGAGAGCGGGCGGCGGCGTTGCGCTATCCGGTGCCGGCGCGGCTGTCGGTGCGGGTTTGGCGCAAGCTGCTCTGGAGGCAATTTGGTGGAATCCGGCGCTGGGCTCCGGTGCTGGCGCCGGTCGCGGTAGCTGCGGCACTGGTGGTGGGCTATCTCCTGGTGCAGAGTCCTTCGAGCCGCTCTGCGCCGATGTGCTTTGCAACGGCGCTCCAGACGGCATTCCGGCAGCTTCAGCAGGGGCAGTTGCTCATTACCCCTGTAACGGATACGGCGGCGGTACAGCAGTTTTTCCGACGCCATGGCGTTTCGTACACCGTGCTGTTGCCGTATATGGAGCACACGGTGCAGCTTGTCGGAGCTGCCGTGTGGAGCGAGGAAAATTACCGGCTGCCGATGGTCGTCTACCGCGCCGGCGCGGATTGGATTCTGCTGTCGGAAGCTCCGCAGGAGGAGTTCCATGCGCGCCGGTTGTGGTTGGATTCGCTGCACTGGAACGCTGTGCAACGGCGGCAATGGAGTTGGCAACGCTGTGATACGGCACTCCTGTGCACCTTCTGGGGCGCTGATGCAATGGTCTGCGGCATTGCAACGACGGTACCGGCGCAGCAGCTCCAGCAACTGATGGAGGTGGAGTCCGAGTCCCATTCAGACGGTCAAGCGGAATGAAAGCCATCGCGGGAATTGTGGTGCTGGTTGCAGCAACGGCGGCGTGTACGGCGCAACGCTCCGCTATGCAGGCTGCCGCTCAGCCGAATCCTTCGGCAGTGTCCCTTGGGATTGTGGAGCAGGTCTATCCGGCATCTGGCAACCGGGCGGCGGATTTCGTGTGGAACGAGGGCGGCAAGCGAGTGCGCTTCTCGGAGCTTGCCCGAGGACGCGTGGTGCTGCTGAACTTCTGGGCAACCTGGTGCGGTCCGTGCCGTCGGGAGATCCCCGAACTCATCGAGCTGCAGCGCGAATTGGATGGGAAGAAGTTCCTGCTGCTGGGGGTGAGCCTGGACCAAGGAGCCGATGCCGCGCAGAAGGTGCGCAGCTTCTTGGAGCAGCGCGGGGTCTCCTATCCGAACGTGCTCGGCAACTTTGAGTTAGCCAGAGCCTACGGCGACATTGCAGCGATTCCGACCACGTTCATCATCGATGCCAACGGGAACATCGTCGAACGCATCGTCGGAGCGCGCACGAAGGAGCAGTTTCTGCAGAGCGTTCGGCGGGTTCTGAAGTAGTCTCAGCGGGTGGGGTGTGCGGGTGGTGCGATGGTGGATATGGGCGCTCGTTGCCGGCGAGGCGCTTGCACAGCCACTGCACCAGCGCTGGCAGCCTGAGTATGTGTATCCCTACGCCGATGCTCCGCCACCGCAGGTGTACCAGCAGCGGCGGCAGCAGCTCCTGCAGTCCTTGGGGGAGCGTTCGCTCGTGCTCGTCTACGCTGCCCCGCCAGCGCGCCGCGTGGGGGATGTCTTCTACCCGTATCGCCAGAGTAGCTGGCTGTGGTACCTGACGGGCGTTGTGGAGCCGGAGGCGGTGCTGTGCCTGGTCCCCTGGGGGGTGGAGCTGGAGGGCGAGCGCGTTCGGGAGCTGCTCTTCCTCCCACCGCGCCAAGCGGAGCGCGAGCGCTGGGAAGGGGCACGGATGGGACCGCGTGAGGCGCAGCAACTGTTGGGCATCCCCGCACTCCCGCTCAAACAGTTGGATAGCCTGCTCCCGACGCTGCTGGCGCAGGCCGATACGGTCTACGTTCCCGAATTCCCGCGCGATCTCCTGTGGCTGCCGCTCTCGGGACGTCGGCTGCTGGCGCGGTCGGAGGAGCAGCAGTGGCTGCGGGAGCGGTTCGGCAATGTAGTTCTGAAGGCGGTCCCGCCCGCGCTACACCGAATGCGCGCATGCAAGGACACAGCCGAGCTGCGCCTCTTGCGCAAAGCCGTGGACATTACGGTCGAAACGCTGACGGAGCTCCTCGGGCAGCTCCGCCCGGGCATGGGGGAGTGGGAGGTCCATGCCCTTGTCGAGGGGGGATTCCGTCGCCGGGGCGCCGATGGAGCCGCTTTCCCGACGATTGTTGCCGCCGGCGAAGCAGCCTGTGTTCTGCATTACACCGCCGGTCGCCGTCGGCTGAATTCCGGAGAGCTGGTGCTCATTGATTGTGGTGCCGAATACGCTGGCTACGCTGCCGACATCACGCGCACGGTCCCCGTCTCCGGACGCTTTACCCCCGAACAGCGGCAGCTCTACGAGATTGTGCTGGAGGCACAGGATTCCGCCCTCGCCGCCTGCCGCCCGGGGATGCCGTGGAGAGCACCGCATGAGCGCGCTGTTGCTGTGCTGACGCGGCGGCTGCGCGAGCTGGGCATCTTGGATTCCGCCGCGCAGGTGCGCTCCTACTTCCCCCATGCAACGACACACCACGTCGGGCTGGAGGTGCACGATGTGGGTCCGACCGATTCCCTCCGCGCCGGGTACGTCATCGCCGTTGAGCCAGGGGTGTACATCCCCCCGGGCAGCCCCTGCGAGCAGCGATGGTGGGGCATCGGGATTCGCATCGAGGATACGGTGCTGGTGAGCGAGGAGGGACCCATTGTGCTTTCGGCAGCGCTGCCACGCCGTCCGGAACAGATCGAGGCGATGCTGCAGTCGGTCAGACAGCGCAAGCGGTGAGGATGCCCTTGGTGTGCTCCGTTTCGGGGCTGCGCTTCACACTGGAGGACTTCTCTCCGACGTTGCTGGAGAGCTTGCTGCGTGCCTTTGTGCAGCGGCTGCCCGATGGAGCCGTTGCCGTTGGATGGGACGGGCGCCTGGGAGGCGAGCTCATTGAGGAGCTGGTGCTGGATACGCTGCGGAGGGAGGGGCGCCGAATCCATCGGCTCGGGGTTGTGCCAACGCCGACGGTGCAGTACTGGATTGCCCATCGCCGGCTGCCCGGAGGGGTAGCGGTCACGCCCTCGCACAATTCCGCCGAGTGGCACGGCATCAAGCTCTTCGGCGCTGAGGGCATCACGCTCGATGTGCGCCCATTCTACCGCGAGGCACTCTCCGGTGGCTTTCCCCCACCGAATGGACATCGGGAGAGTCGCCCGCTCTCTCGTTGGATGCAGCCGCAAGCGGTGGAGGCACATCTGCAGAGTTTGCGCCGTCCCGCATGGATGCGCTCCCTATGGGAAGCGATTGCGCAGGCGCGGCTCCACGTGGTCGTGGACGCGGTCAATGCGTCCGCTTCCTACATCCTGCCGCTGCTGCTCCAGCGCTTGGGGTGCCGGGTCACCACGCTCTTTGCTGATGGCAGTGGGCAGTTTCCGCGAGTTCCGGAGCCGCTGCCGGAGCACTTGGGGGAGCTTTCGGAATGGGTCCGCCGCTGCCGAGCCGATGTGGGCATCGCTGTTGACCCGGACGCAGACCGGCTGGTGCTGGTGGATGAACGCGGAGAGTGTGTTTGGGAGGAGTACACCATCGCCTTGGCAGCGTGGAGCGTTCTGGAGCACCTCTCCGCCGCGTGTGGTCGGCTCTACGAGCCGGTGGTGGTAGTGAACTACTCGACCAGCTCCGCGGTGGAATCGGTGGTGCAGGCAGCAGGTGCACATCTGGTACGGGCGCCGGTGGGCGAGCTCAACGTCGTCCAAGCGCTCAAGCAGTGGAGGGGTGTGCTCGGAGGCGAAGGCAGTGGTGGCGTCATCGTGCCGCATTGCCATTACGGGCGGGATTCGCTGGCAGGGACGGTGCTCATCTTGGGGCTGCTGGCGCGCCAGGGGAAGCCACTCTCGGAGGTGGTCGCACAACTGCCCCGTCCGGCGATGCGCAAGCACAAGCTCCCGCGTCCGGCGGAGTTGGACTCGGTGCTTCGCCGTCTGGAGGGGCACCTCCGGAAGGCTGCCCGTGAGCTGCGCAGAGACGATGGGCTCTACGTTCGGTTCGACACCGGCTGGGTTCACATTCGTGCCTCCAACACCGAGCCTGTGCTCCGCTTCATTGCTGAGGCGGCAACGGTGCAGCAGGTAGAGCAGTTGGAGCGCTTGGTGTTGCCGCTCCTGCAGTAGGTTCGCCGCAGAGCCGGGCAAGCCGTGCCGAGAGCCGTTCAGCAAGTTCGTATGCCTGGGTTGCCTGGGCAACTTCCAATGCCTCCATCAGTAGCTCTGGGTGGTCGGGAAGCATCTCCAGCACGGTGACTGCGGCGTTCGGTGTGCCGCTCAGGAGGAGGAATCGCCCCAAGTCCAGGAGTAGCCGCTCGGCGGTGAGCCCCAGCACGGTTTGGGTGCGCAGGTGCTGCCAGTGCTGCAGAAGGTGCTCCAAGCGAGTGCATGCCAGAGAAAATTCGCCAGTGTATGCGCGCAGCAGGGCATCGGTGTAGAGGATATCCGGATGGTCGGGGGCAGTAGCAGCTGCCTGGCGGAGGAGCTCCTCGGCACCAGCGATGTCCTCCTGTGCAAGCAGCAGAAGAGCTGATTGCACCCGTGCACGCACGGCGTACGAAGGCGGCAGCGCGGGGTCTTCCAAGGCACGGCGGTAGAGCTGAAGCGCTGCTTCCGGCTTGCCCATGCGGAGGGCATGCTCGGCTGCACCGAGCCGGATACAACCATCATCGGGGTCGGGAAGCCGCTCGGCGGCTTGAGCGGCAAGTCGGGTCCCCAGGTGGAAATCCACGCGTGCGAGCAAGCGCACGGCGGCGCGTTTCCAATTCCATTGGGAGCGTGCGCGGTAGGAGGCGTTGAGCCCTTTGAGGAAGAGCTGTTCAGGGTGTTCGTACAGTTCGCGCAGCAGCCGCGCAAGAGCCAGCTCGTCGGGTTCCAGCACGAATGCTTCGGCGACCGTCTCCATGCCGTCAATGCTCCAGCCCAAAGAACGGTGGCGGGCAGGGATGCGCCAGCCAACGCTGTCGTCCACGAAGTCATCGGTTGCTCCTCCGGCGGTGACCACCACGGGCAGTCCGCATGCCATGGCTTCCAGGGTCGGCAGTGAGAAGCCCTCTCCGCGGTACGGGCTGACAAACACCGTGCAGGCGCGGTACAGGGCGGGCATCTCCTCGTCGCTCAAGTGCTCGCACAGGAGCACGATTTCGGGTGCTCCTGCCATCTGGCGGAATCGCTCGATGAGCTCCTCCATCGTGCTGCCGCGGTAGACGCTCTCCTGCCCGAAGGCTTTGATGACCAAGCAGACATCGTCCTCTGCTGTGAAGGCGCGGGCGTAGGCGCGCAGCAGGATGTCAATTCCCTTGCGGAAGGTTGTGCCTCCGACGAAGAGGAAGCGGAAGCGCTTCTGCGTCGGCAAGGGGCGAATTGGTCCAGTAGGGCGAAAGCGCTCAGGGTTGACCCCGTTGGGGATGATCTGCACCTTCTCCGGCGGGATACCCGAGCGTACGAATGCCAGACGCGAGGCACTCGATGGGGTCCAGACCTCATCGGCGCGCTCGAATGCCGCAAGGAAGCGCCGAGGCAGCGCACCGAATTCGTACGGCTGCATCACAATCCAGCGCGTGCCCGGGGGTGGGGGCAGTGGGTTCGGCGGCCATTGGTGCCGCACCCATATCTGCGGAACTCCCGGGAGCGGACGCTGGCGGATATCGCGCTCTCGGAGGCATGCGTACTCCTGGCTGGGCGTGAACTCATCAGGTTCGTACGGTACCAGGCTGAGCTCTACTCCCGCCTGCAGGAGCACCCGTGCGAGCTCGCGGTTGACCAATGCCAGCGAGTGGTAGACAAACTGGGAGCCCTCCCAAGCAATGTGCACCTTTGGCTCAACCGACATGGCAGATGGCTGGACTTCTTGGACTTCGACCCCATTCCAGTTCGGCGCCGCTGCTGGAAGCAATCCAGCAGGGGCAAGCACCACAAGGCGCGCTCCAGGATGCCGACGCAGCGCGGTAATGAGCGCTACCTTCCAGTCCATTTCAGCCCGAAGCTGGAGCTGCACCACCGGAGGCTTCGGCTCCTGGGGGAGCTGCCCACGGCAGAGCTGCTCAAACGCATGGGCAATAGCCGCGGGAGCCAGTTGCTGCATACACTCCACATTGCACGGCGTCTGCCAGTAGCAGTGCAGGCACGGAAGACCGCTGGCCGAAAGCGCTCCAAAGGGGCGATGCCATGGCCACAGCGTTGGGTTGGTTACTCCGCAGAGCAGCAGCGTTGGACGCCGCCACAGGAGGCGCGCGATGTGGAAGAAGGCGCTGTCAATGCAGAGGAAGGCTACACAGTGCTGGGACACTGCAATTTGCTGCCGGAGCGTGAGTCCAAGCGCTGCGCAATCGAGCACCCGTTCGGGCAGCGGTTCCGGTAGTGGGCGCGAGCCGAAGAGCAGGAACAGTGCCTGTGGAAAGCGTTCGCTCAGGAGCTGCAGCAGCTCCCGGATGTGGGGATAGCTGCGCTTGGGATCGCGTTCGGTCTGAAGGTGAAGACCGTAGACGATTTGTCCGCGCAAAGAGCCCAGGAAACGCGCTGCCCACTCGGCTTCCTCGGGTTCGACGCTGTAGTGCACGCGGGGGTTGTGCAGCCGAACGCCAGCGATGTTGGCGAGAATCTCCCACAAGCCGATACCGTTGTAGTACTCCGGCAATTGTGCCAGCAGGAGGGTGTAGTCCACCACGATATCGGAGCTGCGCCGAGCAAGGAATTCTTCAAGTCCACCGGGTGGGATGTAGCGCTCCACCGCTGGGTGATGCCGCAAGAGGTCCTGGATGTGCTGCTCGGCACAGACGGTGATGCGAACGGTGGGAAACTGCTGCTTGACCTGGGCGATAATTGCGGAGATCAACAGCGAATCGCCGATGCTGGGCGTAAGGCAGAACAGCGCTGTGCGTGCCGTTGCCCAAGGACGGTTCCAGAACTCTTCGTCGAAGCTGGTGCGTAGATGCCGACGGTCGGGGCGCAGTAGCGGCGAGGGCGAAGGAAGCCCGTTTTCGCATTTGAAGCCGTCTTCAGCGTAGAGAGCTGCAGCGTCAGGCTGAACGAAGGCGCTCCAACGGGTGAGAAAGCGCCGTCGGTTGCTCCGTTCCTGTGGTGCAGCATCGTCGGAGAAGGCTGCCCGTTTCGTCACCGACTCGAAGTGGAAAACAGTGATAGCGGGGTTGTACACCACTGCCCAGCCCAATTGGCGTGCCCGAACGCAGAGGTCGACATCTTCCCAGCCCCAGGCGTAGCCTTCATCGAAGCCACCAAGCAGCCAAAACAGGGAGCGGCGAATTCCCAAGCAAGCGCCGGTGGCAAACTGTAGCGGGCGGCGGCGGCTGACCCACGGAGCATCCGCCTCCGAGAGCAGGTAGAGGTGGAAGGGCATCGGTGGTCTGTTGCCGATGCTACCGAAGGCCATCCCCGCGTGCTGAATCCGACCGTTGGCGTAGAGCAGTCGTCCCCCTTGGATGCCGGTCTCAGGATGGGCACAGAACTCCTCCACGAGCGCCTCCAGCCAGCCTGGCTGCACGAAGGTGTCGTTGTTGAGAAACAGCAGGTATTCCCCGCGTGCGTGCGCTGCCCCAATGTTGTTCGCCCGTGAGAAGGAGTCGTTCTCCGTGCGGCGAATGACCCGAAGCTGAGGTACGCGCTGGCGCAGCTCTTCAAGCGCTGACAAGGTTTCGTCGGTGCTGGCATTGTCAACGACGATGAGCTCGTAGGCGACCGATGTTGGGGTTTCCAAAATCGAACGGAGGCACGCTTCGGTGTAGTGCCACGCGTTGTGCACGCAGATGATGATGGAGACCAAAGGTGCCGCGCACGGCTGCTGAGCTGCTTCGGGCGGGGCAGAGGGACGGAGTGCTCGAGCACTCGGCTCCTCTACGAGCACGTGCTGGAGACCTGCAGCACGGGCATGATGGTACAGCTCCTGCCGCAGCTCTGAGAAGCTCCCCTTCGATAGGCATTCCTGCAACAGCGTTGAACGTACGGCAATGCATGGGCTCTCCAGCACCCCTGTAGCCCAGGCAGCATTGGCGCTCACAGATTCAGCCGCTCGTACAGCAAGTCCCGCGAGGGCACAGGAGGGATGGTTCTGCAACGGCTGGACGAGCGCTTCCAGCCAGCCCGCAGGGAGTTCGACACAGCCGTCCAGTAGCACGATAGAGTCTGCGCTTGTAGCAAGCTGCGGAAGCTCTTCAGGCGAGATCAGGTGCAGGCGTCCGGCTTCGCTCTCCTGCCGGAGGAATTCCTGCACAGTGTTGGGAAGCCGGGGATGGAGCACAGCGCCGAGGGTATATCCGATGTTCCCAGCACCGGTATGGAGCGATTCCAGGCACCGCTGCAGCAGTCCCCGCTCTTCGGGTGGGAAGAGGACAATGGGGATGAGGCGATGCCCGGCATTGCGCAGCTTCTGCTCCAGAAAGCGGAGTTGCCCTGCCCGCGCTCGCCGAACCGCCTCGGAGCTCTCCAGGTGGCGGTACCGGTAGTGGATGAGCCGAGCCGTGCGCAGCATATCCGCCGCAAGGCGGTCAGAGACGCTGCCGCCGT
This sequence comes from Bacteroidota bacterium, assembly GCA_030550275.1. Taxonomy (GTDB): domain Bacteria; phylum Bacteroidota; class Ignavibacteria; order Kapaibacteriales; family HRBIN21; genus HRBIN21. Next base: position 14,130 of record JAUQPR010000001.1, on the reverse strand, counting down.
GCTCAGGGCGTCGGTACTGGTAGGTTGCAGCAGCAACGTGCGCGAACCGGTAGCGGTGGGCTAAGCGGAGCCAGAATTCCCAGTCCTCGTGCGTGGAGAGCCGTTCATCGAAGAGGCCCATCTCCTCAAAGCAACGGCGCTCGTGCAGAAAGCAGCCCATAGGGGCGATGTTCCCAACGGAGAGCTCCTGCACCGAGAATGGGCGTGCCGGGAGGGGCTCTCTGCCGGTGATGAGGAGCTGACCGTTCTCCTCCATCCGGTAGCGCACAATGACAGCATCGCCGTAGACAACCCGTTGCCAGGCAAAGCGCTGAAGATGCGCCAGCAGAGTCCAGAGGTGCTCCGGCTCGAACGCATCATCATCATCCAGGTACGCGATGTACTCGCCCTGGGCGAGTTCGGCGGCGGTATTGAGGGCTGCAGCTTCCCCGTGCTGCCGTTCATGCTGCACAGCGCGGATGCACAGATCGGGGAATTCAGCGCACACGGCGGAGATGTCTTCGCCACCGTCGTTGACCAACACGACCTCAAAGTTGCGGAAGCGCTGCTGCCGGAGGCTCTCCAGGGCGTTGCGTAAGAGTTGAGGTCGGTTCCGGGTGCGCATCAGCACAGAGATGATGGGGGGATGGTCGGTGGTGGGCGGCTGTTGCCAGCGGTCGGGTGCAAAGGACGTCGGCGGATACGCCAGCCAGCCAACGCCTGGGTCGAGCGCTTCGCAGACGGGATCGCCTGCGAGTAAGCCCTGTGCCCAGCGCTGCTGTGCGGGGGTGAACCAGCGGGGATGCCGCAGCACGATGCGCGCCTTGAGCTCCCGGTCCCGTACACGATGGCGCCGGAGTTGCCCTGTGGAGCGCACTCGGTAGAAGAGTGTAATGCCGGGGACGCGGATTCCTATTGCACCGTGCTCAACGCAACCAAGCCAAAAGTCCCAATCCTCGTAGGCAGGCAGCTCTTCGCAGAAGCCTCCAACAGTTTCCCAGAGCTGGCGGCGGAAGAGCGTGTGCGCAGGGAGATGGCAGTAGATCCGCAGCTCTTGGGCGAGCGTAGACCACTCCGGAAAGCGGTGGCGCTGGGTGGATTCGCCGAAGTCTTGCTGCCACTCCGGATAGGCAAAGCCACATTCGGGATGCTGCTCCAACGCGGCAACGCAGGCGCTGATGTAGTTTTCGCTGAGCTTGTCATCAGCGCCGCACGGCAGGATGTACTTCCCCTGGGCGTGGGCAACTCCGGTGTTGAGCGCTGCTGCGGGACCGCGATTGTGCGGATGCTCCACAACGCGCGCGAAGGGAAGTGCAGCGGAGAGTTCGTCAAGCAGTGCTGCGGTGCCGTCGGTGCTGCCGTCGTTGACCAGGAGAAGCTCCAGGCTGGCGTAATTTTGAGCCGCAATGCTTGCCACGGTTTCTCGAAGTGTGTCGGCACAATTGTAGCAGGGGATGACCACGGAGACCTTGGGCAGCGCCATTGCTGTTGCCGGGTGTGCAACGTGCACAGGCATTATCGGCTGTTGTGTGCCACAGCTTTACCGCGGGGATGCTCCGCTACGTCGTGCGGGTGTGGGTCCGTCCTGAGCGGGCACAGGAGTGGGCGGAGTGGATGGAACGGGAGCACATTCCGGAGGTGTTGGCGTCTGGGTGCTTCCGTGCGGCGTCCCTATGGGAGGCGAGCTCGGAGGAGGGGGAGTTTTGGGTGGAGTACGAATGCCCTTCGGCGGAACAGTTTGCGCACTACGAGCGGCAGTGGGCACCGGCGCTGCGGCAGAAGCATCAGGAGCGCTTCGGCGCGGATGTACAGGTGCGGCGGTCGCTCCTTCACAGGCGTGCTTGCTGGATACCTCCGCAGGCGGAGTAGGGATGTGGCGCGGGGGTGTTGTGGGGTTCGTTCTGAGAGCGGCTGCATTAGTGCTGTACACGGCGATCCGCTCCGTTTGGGCACTGCTGCCCTGGCGCACGCGGGAGGAGCTGCTGTGGGAATCGCAGCGCTGGGGACGCCGGATCTTGCGGCTGTGCGGCGTACGGCTTCTGGTCGAAGGGACGGCGCCGGTGGGGAGCCCCGTCATCTACGTGTGCAATCACGCCAGCTTGCTGGACATTCCCGTGCTGTTGGCGGTGCTTCCGCCGGGGCTGTGCTTTTTGTACAAAGAGGAGCTGCAGCGCATCCCGTTGTTCGGCTGGGTGCTGCGTCGGATGCCCTATGTGCCGATTGCGCGAGGGCAGAGCCTTGCAGCCTGGCGGCAGTTGCAGCAGGCAGCGCAGCAACTGCAGCAGTACGGGCTCTCCCCAGTGGTCTTCCCCGAAGGGGAGCGCACGCCGGACGGGCAATTGAGGGCATTCCGCCGAGGGGCGTTTGTTCTGGCAGCAATGGTGGGGCATCCGGTCGTGCCAGTGGCGATTGCGGGCACCTACCGGTTGCTACCTCGGCACCGGCTGCGCTTCCTTCCTGGCACGGTGCGGGTGCGCATTGGGGAGCCGCTTCCGCCGCCACCGATGGAGCGGCAGGAACAGCAAGGCTATCAGGAGCGCGTCCGAATGCTTCTGCAGCGGTGGCTTGTTGAACTTTCCGAGGGCTTGGACTCATGGGCGCACGCGAGGATGCCCGCGAGCTGGTCGAGCGAATCGCCGAATTAGCCCGACTGCGCTTTTCGGCGGAGGAGTTGGAGAGCTTTGCCGAGCAGTTCCAGCGCATCGTGGAGTTCGTCCAGGTGCTGCAGCAACTGGAGCTGGAGGGCGTGGAGCCGTTGACGCACGTTGTAGAGGTAGAGAACGCCCTCCGGGAGGATGAGCCGAGGGAATCACTTCCACGCGAGGAAGCTCTGCGGAATGCCCCGCGGCACGATGGGGTCTTCTTCCGCGTGCCGAAGGTCATCGAATGAGAGCGGTGGGGATTATCCCTGCCCGATACGCCGCGCAGCGGCTGCCAGGAAAGCCACTCCGGCAAATCCTGGGCAAGCCCCTGGTCCAATGGGTGTGGGAAGCCGCTGCCGCTGCACGGGAGCTCCAGCGCGTCGTTATTGCCACGGACGATGAACGCATTGCCCGCCGCTGCCGGGAGTTCGGTGCAGAAGTGGTGCTCGTGCCGGAGGAGCTCCCCAGCGGGAGCGATCGGGTGGCTCGTGCGTACGAGCTGCTGGGCGAGCGCGCCGACCTGGTGCTCAACATTCAGGGCGACGAGCCACTGCTGCAGCCGCAGCATCTGGACCGCCTGGTGCAGACGGCAGCACAGCACGGCGATTGGGATGTTGTAACGCTGGTGCAGCCGCTGACACACGCGCGGGAGCTCCAGATGCCCTCGGTTGTCAAGGTCGCGCTCCGCAGCGACGGCACGGCACTGTACTTCTCACGGGCGCCCATCCCGTACATCGTTGCTCCTGAAGCGGCACCGGCGGAATGCCTGTGGAAGCACGTCGGCGTCTATGCCTTCCGACCGGCAGTATTGCAAGCATTTGTGGCGCTTCCGCCGGGGAGGCTTGAGCAGTGCGAGCGGTTGGAGCAGTTGCGCCTGTTGGAGGCGGGATACCGGATTGGATGCGTTGTGGTGCGCGAGGTGCTGCATGCAGTGGATGTGCCGGCGGATCTGCGCTGGGTGCGGTGCTACTGGGCGCGGCAGGCGCGCCGCAAGTTGTAGTTTTGTAGCGGTCTGGGGCTGCGAAGATGCCAACGCAACCGGTGGTCTGGGAAACGGTCGGGCGCGAGTTCGTGCAGGATTTTACCATCTTCAGCGCCTGGCACGTCTGGCGGCGCCACCCCGGGGATGGACGCGAGGGGAGATTCGTCGTGTTGGAGACGCCCACGTGGGTCAACATCATTCCGATCACCGAGCAGGGCGAGCTGGTGCTCATCGAGCAGTACCGGCACGGTCGTGATGAGGTCGTGCTGGAGATCCCCGGCGGGATGGTGGCAGCGGGGGAAGATCCTCGGCAGGCTGCCGAGCGCGAATGCCGCGAGGAGACAGGGTACGCTGCGGCGCAGCCGGCGCAGTTGCTGGGCGTGTGCTATCCAAACCCTGCTTTCCAGAGCAACGTGTGCTACTCCTACCTGTGGCGCGGCTGCCGACGGGTTGCTGCTCCGCAGTGGGACCGACACGAGGAGATCGCCGTGCGGCTACTGCCGCTGGAACAGTTGCTGGAGCTGCTGCGCACGGGGCAGATCCGGCATGCGTTGGTGTTGGTGGCGTTCTTCTGGGCAGTGCTCTCGGGAGAGCTCCCGCTGTAGGCACACGGAAGCCCAGAGGCAAACGTCACAGCCGCTGAGCAACGCTGTGATGGCACGGCAGGCCCGATGGGCAAGGTGATCGCGATTGCAAACCAGAAGGGTGGGGTTGGCAAAACCACCACGGCGGTCAATCTGGCTGCGTCGTTGGCGGTAGCAGAGCATCCTGTGCTCTTGGTGGATATTGACCCCCAGGCAAACGCCTCAAACGGCTTGGGGGTGGATACCCGCCGCCTGGACAAGACCACCTACGAGGTGCTCATCCGACGTGTTCCGGTGCAGGAGGCGATCGTTTCGACGGAGCTGCCCTTCCTGGAGCTTCTGCCCTCGCACATCAACCTGGTGGGGGCGGAGATTGAGCTGGTGGAGCTGCCACGGCGCGAGCGGATTCTGCGTGAAGTGCTCGAACCAGTGCGCCGGCGCTACCGCTTCATCCTCATTGACTGCCCACCGTCGTTGGGACTGCTCACGCTCAATGCCCTGACGGCTGCCGATTCCGTGCTCATCCCCGTGCAGTGCGAGTACTACGCGCTCGAAGGTCTGGGGCAGTTGCTCAACACGATTGCCATTGTGCGGCGCCATCTCAACCCGACGCTCGACATCGAAGGCGTGCTCCTGACGATGTACGATGGGCGGTTGCGCCTGTCGAACCAGGTCGTCGAAGAGGTCCGCCGCCATTTCGGTGAGAAGACCTTCCGCACGCTGATTGCGCGGAATGTGCGCCTCTCGGAGGCGCCCAGCCATGGCAAGCCCGTACTGCTCTACGATGCGCTCTGCCAAGGTGCCCGGAACTACCTGGAGTTAGCGCAGGAGTTGCTGGAGCGCAATCCGCAACTGGCACGCCAGGAGATCAGTCCAGCCTCGGATGTACATCCTGTGCACGGAGGGACGCCATGAGCCCAAAGGCACGGTCCTCATTGGGTCTGGGGCGAGGGCTGGAGGCACTGCTGCCGGTGGAATCGTTGACCCCGGAGCGGATGCGCCAGCTGCCCTACGACGATGGCGTATCGGTGGGGGTGGTTGCTCTCATCGAGATCGCACGGATTCGCCCGAACCCATACCAGCCGCGACGGGATTTCGACCCGCAGGCGCTGCAGGAGCTTGCGCACTCCATTCGTGAGCGGGGGCTTATTCAGCCCATCACCGTTCGCCGCAGCGGCGATGGGTATGAGCTCATCGCTGGAGAACGCCGCGTGCGCGCATCACAGGAGGCGGGCTTGACCCATATCCCGGCGTACATCCTGGATGTGGAGCGTGATATCGAACTGCTGGAGTTGGCGCTCATCGAGAACGTGCAGCGCGAAAATCTCAACCCCATCGAAACCGCCTTGGGCTACCGGCGTCTGATGGAGGAATGCCACCTGACGCAGGAGGAGGTCGCGCTCAAGGTGGGCAAGGACCGCACGACGGTTGCCAATTTCCTGCGGCTGCTGCGCCTTCCCGAACCGATTCAGGAAGCCCTTCGGCAGCGGCAGTTGAGCATGGGGCACGCCCGGGCAATCCTGGCGTTGACCGATGAGCAGCTCCAGTTGGCTGTGTGCCGAGAGGTTCTCTCCAAAGGGCTCTCCGTACGGCAGACCGAGACCTTGGTCAAGGAGATTGAGCTGGGGCGAATCCGCCTCTCCCAAGACGGGCAGTTGGTGCGCACACCGACGGCAACGCGCTCTGCTTCGGCAACGCCGTCCATTACTGGGCAACTGGAGACAACGCTGCGCGAAATCGAACAGCGGCTGCAACAGCTCTTCGGCACACGGGTGCGCCTCTCTGCCAATGCTCGCGGGCAGGGGAAGTTGGAGCTGGAGTTCTACTCCTTCGAGGAGCTGGAGCGCTTGCTGGAGCTGCTGACGATGCTGGAGAAGCTGCACCGCTTGCCGACGTGATGGAGGAGTTGCCCGAAATCGTGCATTGCACCCAGGTGCGCGTCCGCTACGCCGACACCGACCAAATGGGGGTGGTCTACTATGCCGCTTACCTGGTCTACTTCGAAGTCGGGCGAACGGAGTTGCTGCGCGCCTGCGGCGTTGCCTACCGGGAGCTTGAACGGCAGGGGTACTTGCTGCCCGTGCTGGAGGCGCATGTGACCTACTGCGCCCCGGCGCACTACGACGATGAACTCACCGTGCGGACGCGATACCAACCGCGCTACGAACCGCGGCTTCGGCTGGAGTACGAGGTGCTGCGCCAGCAGCAGCGCATCGCCATCGGGTATACGCTGCATGCGTTCATGGATGCTCGGCGCTGGCGACCGGTGCGTCCGCCGAAGTTCTTCTGGGAAGCACTCCGGCAGCGGGTGAAGCAATGCACCTGAGATGGTGGATGGCGTGCGTGGGCTGCATTGCCCTGCAGGCGCAGCCGTATGCGTTCGAGTTCCTGCGGACGGTCGTGCCAGCGCGTGCTGCGGCGCTGGGGACGGCAACCGTGGCGCTTCCGGGCGATGCCAGTCTGCAGTTGCTCAATCCTGCGCTCGGTGCAACCCTTTCGCGGGCAAGCCTGGGTTCGGTTGTGCTCAAGCACGTGCTGGATATCGTCTCTGGCGCGGCGCTCTACAGTGGCATTCCGGTCCTGCAGGGGAGCGGCAGTGTTGGTGCAGTGTACATGGACTACGGTCGCTTCCAACGGCGCGATGCTCTGGGGAGCGCTGTGGGAGAGTTCAGCGCACACGATCTGGCGCTGGTGTTGAGCTACGCCGATACGCTCGAACGGGAGCTGTTCTACGGTATTGCTGCCAAAGCCCTGTGGGAGCAGCTCGATGCGCAGCATGCCCTTGTGGTGGCGTTGGATGTGGGGCTGCTCTACCGCTTTCCCGATGGGCGCACCAGCATTGGGGCAGCACTGCTGCATGTGGGTACGGCGCTGCGCCATTTTGCGCAGGAGCCGCTCCCGCTCCCGACGGATTTGCGCCTTGGGCTGGCACATGCGCTCCGGGGGATGCCGGCGGTGTTTGTGTTCAATTTTGCTCGGCTGACGGAGCCGACGGCAAGCGTTTGGCAAAAATTCGAGAATTTTGCGCTCGGCGTTGAGTTCACACTAAGCCCGGCGATGGCGGTGCGCGTGGGCTACGATAACAAACTGCGGCGCGCCGCACCGGCTGGAGCACGGGGGATTACAGGGGTGTCCGCAGGGGTGGGGCTCAATGCCGCAGGCGTACAACTGGACTACAGCGCCACAGTGGTGACAACAGCGGTGCTGCACCGCTTTGGAGTGCAGGTGGGTATGTAGAACCGATTGGTCGTGGAGCCTTCGATGAACACTCGTGGAGTTCGGTGGTTTCTCGCCGCAGCGATGGTCTGCAGTGTAGCCCTTGCGCAGGGGCAACTGCAGCAGCCGCCACAGCCGCAGATTATTAAGCCGAAGCTGTCGGTTGGGCTGGTTGCGTTCGCCATCAACCTCATCAACAGCGTGGAGATTCAGGGGCGCGAGGTGGATGCCTTTCTGGAGGTGCGCAAGGTGCTCACCGACGCCTTTGAGCAGGCACAGAAGGCGAACCGGAAGCTCGACGATCAGCTCACGCTGGAGTTCCAGCTTCCGGTAGCGCAGAACTTGGTGACGCTGCTGCAGCGGGCGCGCATCACCGGCGCGGATGCCGAACGCTTCAAGCAGCTCATGGATGCAATCACGGCGGCTGCGCAACAGGCAGCCTCGCCCCAGGGTGGGCGATAGGCGCTTCTGTTCCGTGCTTCCGAAGGCGGGCAGCGAAGAGGTCTGCCCGCCTTTTTCGTCTTGCTCTGTCCCAGGGAGCTGGAGGGGTGCTCCATGCTGGTGAGCATGACCGGGTTCGGTCGCGCGGAGCAGACGCGGAACGGCATCACCGCCGTTGCCGAGGTCCGCAGTGTGAACAACCGCTACCTTGAGATCTCCTGTCGGCTACCTCGGCAGTTGAGCGCGCGCGAAGTGGAGGTGCGCCAGATGGTGCAGCGGTACGTCGTGCGCGGCAGCGTTTCCGTTGTGCTGGAGGTCCGCGGGAGCACGCCGGCGGAGCGGCTGCTGCGCATGGATGTGGCGCGCACCTACTACAACGCCCTCAGCGAGTTGGTGCGACAGCTTGCGCTGGAGGATTCCCCGCGGCTGGAGCACCTGCTGCGCTTTTCGGAGATCTTCGAAGCCGATGAGGGGCAGAGCGAGCTCCTCTGGGAGCCAGCGCGTGCGGCATTGGAGCAGGCACTGCGACGGCTGCGGCAGATGCGTATCGCCGAAGGGCGTGCTCTGACGCAGGATATCCGCACGCGGCTGCGCACAGTGGAGCAACTTGTGCGTAAGATTGCCCGCCGGGGGCAGCAGCGCATCCCGGAACAGCAACACCGGCTCCGCGAACGGGTGCGCCAGTTATTGGAAAGCGAGCCCGATCCGCAGCGCCTTGCCATGGAGCTTGTGCTCCTTGCCGATCGGCTCGATATCACAGAGGAGTGTGTGCGGCTGCGCAGCCATGTAACGCTGGCACGCCAACTGCTGCGCGCCCGTGAGCCAGCAGGACGCAAGCTCAACTTTTTGCTCCAGGAGATGCAGCGCGAAGCCAATACCATCGGGGCAAAAGCCGCCGATGCCCAGATCTCCCAGTGGGTTGTGCTGCTCAAGGAGGAGTTGGAGCGGATCCGCGAGCAGGTGCAAAACGTCGAGTAGAACCGCGATGCCCAAGCAGCTCATCGTCATCTCCGCGCCCAGTGGGGCGGGAAAGACAACGGTTGCCCGCCATCTTCTGCAGCGCTTTCCGCAGCTTCGGTTCTCCGTTTCCGCTACCACGCGCCCCAAACGCCCGGGTGAGGTGGATGGGCGTGACTACTTCTTCTGGTCCCGCGAGCAGTTCGAGCAGGCGATCGCCCGCGGGGAGCTTGTGGAGTACGAGGAGATCTTCGGGCATCTCTACGGCACGCTGCGCTCGCAGGTGGAGCAGGCGCTCAGCACCGGAGAATTTCTGCTGTTCGACATTGACGTCAAAGGAGCGCTTGCCCTGCGGCGCGCCTATCCGGAGCAGACCTTCCTCATCTACGTCGCTCCGCCGAGCATCGAGGAATTGGAGCGCCGGCTACGCCAACGCGGCACCGAGAGCGAGGAGCAGATTCGGCGTCGCCTGGAGCGAGCCGCGATGGAATTGCAGTTTCAGGACCACTTCGACGTGGTCATCCGGAACGAGCAACTGGAGCAGACGCTCGCGCGCGCCGAGCAGATTGTGGCACAGCTTCTCCGCGGGGAGGTTCCAACTCCTGTGCCGTAGCCCGAAGCAGGGAGAGCACAGCTTCCATATCTGCCGGCAGTGGAGCTTCGCACTCGATCCAGTGCCGGGTGACGGGGTGGAGAAAGCCCAGCCGGTACGCGTGGAGCGCTTGGCGCTGAAGGAGCCCCAAACACTGTTGTGCGCATTGGCGCCAGCGCGGCTCGGTCAGATTTTGGGGGAGCCGATCGCCCCCGTAGAGCGGGTCGCCCATGACAGGATTCCCCAGCCATTGGCAGTGGACGCGGATCTGGTGCGTGCGTCCGGTGTGAAGCCGCAGTGCCAGCACGGTGGCGATGGGGAAGCTCTCCAGCACAGTGTATTCGGTGCGTGAGGGCTTCCCATCGGGAACGACGGCGAAGGCTTTCCGGTTGCGGGGGGAGCGTCCGATTGGGGCATCGATGATGCCGTGGGCTTCGGGGGGATGTCCCCAGACGATGGCGCGGTATTCACGCTGGATTTGGCGCCGGGCAAGCTGCTCGGCAAGCCGAGCGTGCAATGCCGAATCCTTCGCCACCAGGAGAAGCCCTGAAGTGTCCTTATCCAGCCGGTGGACGATGCCGGGGCGAACGGCATCGCTGGCGAAGATGGCGGCTTCCTCCTCTTGCTCCGGGTCGAACTCCACTGCGATGGGCTGCCGCATACCCAGGTGGTAGAGCACAGCGTTGACCACGGTGCCCCGGTAGTGTCCGATGCCGGGATGGGTGGGCATCCCTGGGGGCTTGTTGATGACCAGCAGGTGCTCGTCCTCATAGACGATGTCCAGCGGAATGGGCTCGGGCACAAGCTCCAGCGGGGGAAGTCGGAGCACGCGGCAGCAGATGATGTCACCGGGATGCACCTTTTGGCTGGGCTTGGGGAGCTGCCCGTTGACGGTCACATTGCCGGCGCGAATAGCCTCCTGCACCTTTGTGCGGCTGACGTGGGGTAGATGGCGGCTCAGCCATACATCGAGCCGCTCCGGGCGTTGCCCCGGCGGCACTTGGAAGTGGTAGAGATGCTCAACCCGCTGCTGCGGCTCGGTGTGCTGCATACGGTCTCACGCAGTTCGACCGTGGCAGTGCTTGTACTTTTTGCCGCTCCCGCACGGGCATGGATCGTTGCGCCCGACTTTGGGGACCGTATTGACAACGGTCCGAGCTTTCTGCGGGGCGGCCCCGACGGCGGTGGCGGCGGTGGCAGTAGCACCGACCGCTGCAGGGGCTTCCGGATGCGAGAAGCGCAGTGCTGAGCTGGGCACGGTTGTGCGCGGACGCGGCACAAGCTCGGTAACTCTGGGAGCGGCTGCGGTGGGCTGCTCCAGCACGGGCGGGAAGTACTTGAAGACAAAGTGCACGGCGTCGCGGTTGATCTCGCGGATGAGCTGGACGAACATTCGGTACGCCTCAGCTTTGTACTCCAGGAGCGGGTCCTTCTGCCCATAGGCGCGCAGGTGGATCCCTTCGCGCAGCTCGTCCATTGCGCGCAGGTGCTCGCGCCATTTCTCATCGATGGTCATCAGGATGGCAAAGCGCTCCAACTGTGCCATGAACTCCGAACCCAGGAGCGCCTCCTTGCGCTGGTAGTATGCGCTGGCGGCTTGCAAGATGCGCTCCACGCATTCCTGCTGAGTCATGGAGGCAAACTCCTCCGGGCGAATGTCGAGCTCGCACAGCAGGGTAGCGCGAACGGTGTTCTTCAAGCCCTCCAGGTCGTTCTCCGGATGGTACGTGTCGTACCACTCCTGAGCCAGCTCGCGGATGTACTGGAAGATCTCGCCCTTGAGCCGTTCGCCCATGAGGGCATGGCGGCGGCGGTCGTAGATAATCTCGCGCTGCTGGTTCATGACGTTGTCGTATTCGAGCAGCCGCTTGCGGATGGCGAAGTTCTGCTCTTCGACCTTCTTCTGCGCCCGCTCGATGGCTTTGGTGATCATCGGGTGCTGGATAGGCTCGCCCTCGGGGACTTTGAGCTTCTGCATGATGGCGGCAATGCGCGGACCCCCGAAGAGGCGCAGCAGGTCATCCTCCAGCGAGACGAAGAACTGTGAGGTGCCGGGGTCGCCTTGGCGCCCGGCGCGTCCACGCAGCTGGCGGTCGATGCGGCGGGCTTCGTGGCGTTCAGTGCCGATGACAGCAAGCCCGCCGGCGGCGCGTACGTCGGGGTCGAGCTTGATATCCGTGCCCCGTCCTGCCATGTTGGTGGCGATGGTAACGGCTCCCTTCCGTCCGGCTTGGGCAATGATTTCGGCTTCGCGCTGGTGGTGCTTTGCGTTGAGTACGTTGTGCGGGATGCCCAGCCGGCGCAGCATCTTGCTGAGGATTTCGGACACCTCCACGCTGGTGGTGCCGACCAATACAGCGCGCCCTCGTTCGAGCTGCCGCTGAATCTCCTGGATGACGGCGTTGTACTTCTCGCGTTTGGTGCGGAAGACCAGGTCGTCCAAATCCTGTCGGATGACGGGCTTGTTGGTGGGGATGACGACCACGTCGAGACCATAGATCTTGTCGAACTCGGCGGCTTCCGTCTCCGCGGTGCCCGTCATGCCGGCAAGCTTGCGGTAGAGGCGGAAGTAGTTCTGGATGGTAATCGTCGCCAGCGTCTGCGTATCCTGCTCGACGGTGACGCCCTCCTTGGCTTCGATTGCCTGGTGCAGCCCGTCGGAATACCGCCGACCCTCGAGGATGCGTCCGGTGAACTCGTCAACAATTTTGACCTTACCGTCTTGGACGACGTAGTCCACGTCGCGCTCGTAGAGGGAGTATGCCCGCAGGAGCTGGTTGATGATGTGGACGCGTTCGCTGCGTTCGGCGTAGAGCCGGTAGAGCTCATCCTTGCGGCGCTGCTTCTCTTCGGGGGAGAGGTCGGGATTCTGCTCAATGATGCTGAGCTCGGTGCCGACGTCGGGGATGAGGAACATGTCCGGGTCTTCGCCGACCTGCGCCAGGAGTTGGCGCCCCTTTTCGGAGATGTCCACCTGGTGAGTCTTCTCGTCGATAGTGTAGTAGAGCTCCTCATCGAGCTCGTGCAGGTGGATACCTTGGTCGCGCAAGTAGTAGAGCTCGGTCTGCTGGAGGAGCTGCTTGGTATCGGCATCGGCTAAGAGCTTGAGCAGGCGCTTGTGTTTGGGGAAGCCGCGGTGGGCTTGGAGCAGGAGCTTACCGGCACGCTCCCGGTCCTCCTTGGAGGAGGATTGCAGGAGGCGTTCGGCTTCGGCGACTATTTGGTTGACCAGGCGCGTCTGCGCTTCCACCAAGCGCCTGACGCGCGGGTTCATACGCACGAACTCCTCATTGCTGGAGATGACCGGACCGGAGATGATGAGCGGCGTGCGCGCTTCGTCGATGAGGATGGAATCAACCTCGTCTACGATGGCGTACCAGTGCTCGCGCTGGACGATATCGTTGGGGTCGATGACCATGTTGTCGCGCAGGTAATCGAAGCCGAACTCGGAGTTGGTCCCGTACGTGATATCGCACTGGTACTGCCGTTTGCGCTCCTCGATGGACATCTGAGCCTGGATACAGCCGACGCTCATGCCCAGCATCTCAAAGACGGGTCCCATCCACTGGGCATCGCGGCGGGCAAGGTAGTCGTTGACCGTGACCAGGTGGACTCCACGTCCGGGAAGGGCGTTCAGGTACAGGGGCATCACCGCCACGAGCGTTTTCCCTTCGCCGGTTGCCATTTCGGCGATCTTGCCCTGGTGCAGCACGATTGCTCCCATGAGCTGCACGTCGAAGGGCACCATGTCCCAGGTGACGGTGTGCCCGACGACTTGGTACGTGTACTGGCGTTCGGCAAGGCGACGGCATGCTTCCTTGACAACGGCGTACGCCTGCGGGAGCAGCTCATCGAGCGTCTCTTGGATGACGCGGTACTCTTCGGCATCCAGGCGTGCCAACTCGTCGTAGAGCTCCAGCCGCTGCTCGTAGGAGAGGTCTTCGGTACGCAGCCGCTGCCGGAGCTCCTGAATGCGCTCCTGGTAGGAGGAGGTCCGCTCCCGAAGGATGGAGCGGAAGAGGTCGGTCTTCGCGCGCAGCTCCGCGTCGGTGAGGTGGTGGAGCTGCTCGTATTCGCGGTTGATTGCTTCCACAATTGGGAGGAGCTGGCGGATGTCGCGTTCGCGTTTGGTCGGGAAGATCTTCTGCAACAGTTTCCACATCGGCAGACGGGCGCTTGTTCTGTGCCACAGCGTGGCTATAGACGCAGGAATTGCGGCGTTTGTGCGTCTATGAAGGCTGCTTCAGCAGTGGTGGGCAATGGAAGAGGAGCTGCTGCGCTTTTCGCCGGAGAATGTACTGCGGCAGATGCAGACGGCAGAGCTGCGCCATGGGTACTACGTACTGCGCTTCTATGTGGATGAACGCGGGATGCCCTCGGAGCAGCCCACAGGGCAGGTTGGGGTCTTCTATCTCTCGCCTGCCGGAGGCATCCTGCGCGATAGCAACTTCAACATCGTACTGCACAGCGCTCGCTTTGACCGCTACCACCAGATGGGTTGGCGTTACCAAGCCGGGGAGGAGTGATGCGCCGGGTCTATTTGGACCATAGCGCCACGACCCCGCTGGATCCGGAGGTGCTCGAAGCGATGCTCCCCTGGCTACGGGAGCACTTCGGCAACGCCTCCTCGCTGCATGCCTGGGGACGGCGTGCGCGGGTTGCCGTCGAGGAGGCTCGTGAGGAGTTTGCTGCCCTCATTGGAGCGCATCCATCGGAGATCGTCTTCACCAGCGGGGG
>JAUQPR010000011.1 GCA_030550275.1 Bacteroidota bacterium | reverse complement strand
GCAAAGCCGCTGATGAGCCCCGACGCCGAGCGGTGCTCCACATTCCCCGCGTTCCACACCAGCACCTCCGTTGCCGTCGAACCACTGGGAATGTTGGGCAACGCCACCGTCCCTGCATTCACCGTCACCACGTCCCCTGCCGCATCCCCCAATGTCGTGTTCGTGTTCACAAACAGGTTCCCCGCGTCATCGATCCCCCCGAGCACCGTCCCCGCATTGTCCCACCACTCCAGCAGGTTCACCCCTGTCTGGTTTGCCCCTGCCTGAATGATGACCTGCGTCGCCCCAGGCGTCAACGTCCCCTCATCGTACACATGCAGCGTCGCCAACGGATTGACCGTCCCAACGCCAACCCCGCCCTCCACAAACACCGCCGACACCGCCCCATTGCCCACCACGTGCAGCTTCTGCACCGGTGTCGCCGTCCCAATCCCCACAAGCCCACTATTGTCGATGACTCCCCACGGCGTGCCCGTTTCGTCTACCCACTCCAACAACGCTCCCATCTGTCCTAAGACCGCCTGCAGACGCAGCACTCCGCCACCGGTGGGGTTGACCACGTCCAGCCGCGCCGCCGGCGTGCTCGTCCCAATGCCCACATCCCCTGCCTGCGTTATACGCACCTTCTCCGTCCCCGCCGTGATGATGGGCAAATCATGTGCGCTCAACGTCCCCAGCGTCTGCTCACTCATAAGCGTGTTCCCGCCCAGCATCCATGCAAAGCCGCTGATGAGCCCCGACGCCGAGCGCCGCGCCACATTCCCCGCGTTCCACACCAGCACCTCTGTCGCCGTCGAACCACTGGGAATGTTGGGCAACGCCACCGTCGTCCCGCTCACCGTTGCATTCCCCGTCACCGCTAAATTCCCCCCAACGTTCACATTCCCTCCAAACCACCCATCCTTCCAGCGCTGCCCTGCCGCACCCAAATCGTACGTGTTGTCCGCCGACGGCACCACGTGCGACTGCACCCGCGCGTTGAACACCACCACGTCCCCTGCCGCATCCCCCAACGTCGTGTTCGTGTTCACAAACAGGTTCCCCGCGTCATCGATCCCCCCGAGCACCGTCCCCGCATTGTCCCACCACTCCAGCAGGTTCACCCCTGTCTGGTTTGCCCCTGCCTGAATGATGACCTGCGTCGCCCCAGGCGTCAATGTTCCCTCATCGTACACATGCAGCGTCGCCAACGGATTGACCGTCCCAACACCAACCCCGCCCTCCACAAACACCGCCGACACCGCCCCATTGCCCTCCACGTGCAGCTTCTGCACCGGCGCCGCCGTCCCAATCCCCACAAGCCCACTATTGTCGATGACTCCCAGGGTATTCCCCAAATCATCCACCCACTCCAGCAGTGCTCCTGTTTGCCCCACTACCGCCTGCAGACGCAGCACTCCGCCACCGGTGGGGTTGACCACGTCCAACCGTGCTCCCGGCGTGCTCGTCCCAATGCCCACATCCCCCGCTGCCGTAATGCGCATCCGCTCGACGTTGTTGGTCACCAGCACCAACGGCTGTGGATTCAGCGACCCCAGTACCTCCCCACCGCTGAGTGTGTTGCCCGTCAACAACCAGGCGGTTGAGCCCACAAAGCCGCTCAACGAGCGCTTCTTGACCACTCCACTGGCATCCACCACCAGAACATTATCCAACGCCGAGTTCACCAGCAATCCCTCCAGGCGCAGCGGATCGGCTGTGCTCACTACGTGCAGCCGATTCATCGGGGTCGTGGTGCCGATTCCCACGTTCGCCGTTGCTGTTGCCCCGTTGACCCCTTGGATTGAACCGATGACAACGGTGTTGCTCTGTCCGGCAAACGCAAATGCTCCTATCGCCGTCGCGTTGGTGAGCCCATCCCCTACCTCCGCACCGTAGCCAATGGCGGTGTTGTAGTCGCCTGTGGTCAAGGTGCTCATCGCGTTCGACCCCAATGCGGTATTCGAGCTCCCATCGATGTTCTGCGAGAGCGCTCCCGAACCGACGGCGACATTCCGAATACCTGTTTCCGTTGCTGACCCCGCTTGGAAGCCCACGAACACATTGTTGCGGAATGCGGTCAAATTCTGGCTGATCCCGGCTCCTTCGCCCAGCGAGACCGAGCGGGCACTATTGAGCACCTCGATCTGCCCTCCGGTAGTGATGCGCACGCGGTTGACGTTATTGGTGCGGATGATGAGCGGTTGGTTATCGGTGGTCCCCAGGAAGTTGTTGTTCGGATTCGTCCCAGCATTCCCGGTCAATGCCCAGAAGGTGGTAGTGCACTCCTCGCACGTATTCACCACGAGCGGCTGCGGTGGAGTTGCCCCTCCCAGCGTGGGCAAGCCCGCCCGCACCCACCCATCGGGTGCAGCAGACTGCACCGGGTTCAGGTGCAGTTCCTGCAGTGAGCGCGCCGCCACCTTTGTCTCCACCTGCGATGGCAGCAATGCCAGCGGCATCCGACCCAGAGATGCCCCATCGCAGAGCACCTCCAGCCAGTACTGTTGCCCCGTCGTCAGCGGCAGCGGACGCGACTGCCCCAGGACAACCTGGTAACCGCCAGAGCGTGTCTGGACAAGTTGCAGCTCCGTCCACACCGGCTCCGATGCCGTCGCGCCCGTGTACAGCCGGAACTCCATTTGGTGAAGCCCATCGGCGACCGGAGCTCCCGACGGAGTGAGCGCCACCCCACTGTAGGGAAGCTGCTGCTCCTGCACTGCAGCGGCTTCCACCCCGAACAACACTGCTGCCACGACGATTGCCAGGGTAACCAACCGCATGAGAGACCCCTCACGGCAAGTGGAACTGTACCGGAATTGACACATGACGACCGCGCCCCCACCCCCCAACGCACGCCATACCCTTGCGCTCCAGCATCCTCACACCCCACTGTTGCCACGTACGCCGGCGCAAACTTAGGCAAGCTCGTGCAAATACGCAATACACGTACCCCATCGCACGCCATGCGGATTGCACATCCACATGCCTCCAGCAGCAGCTCGCCCCCACCCTGCCCATAGGTCGCAGCGCGAATTTACGTACTCTGCCTCTCTCACCCGCCTTGGCGGGTAACAGGGCAGACATAGGGATCCGCCCCGATGGCGATGGTTCAACGCACACATCGTAGGGGCAACCCCCTGTGGTTGCCCTGCAACCGGGACCATGTGGCGATGCCCTGGCACCCTACATCCGCAGCCGCTTGAAGAGCGGCTCCGGAATTGCCCGAACCAGCAGCATCACCCAGCGCCACCACCAGGGCACGTAGAGGTTGTCCGGGCGCCCGCGCTGCAATGCCCGATAGATGCGCCTTCCCACGCGCTCCGGCGAGGCAATCATTGCTCCAATGAGCCCACTCCGTGGCAGATGGGCAATCATCGGGGTATCCACAAACCCTGGCTTGATGGTGATGACGCGCACCCCGTACTGCGCCAAATGCCCGCGAACGCCAGCTGTTGCAGCCGTTACCGCCGCCTTCGCTGCCCCGTATATCGCCATCGCAGCGCGCCCACGCTCACCGGCAACCGAGCTGATGACGCCCACCACTCCACGACGCTGCGCCTCCAGGACCGGCACCAGCTCCGCAAGCAGAGCAATGACGCTCGTGCCAGTGATGTGAAACTCCTCGATTGCCCGCACCGGATTATGCCACAGCTCAGCTTGCTGTGGGAGGCTCCCATGGGCAATCAGCACAACATCGAGCTCCTGCAGCCACTCCCGCGCCCGCCGGACCACCTCCCCGGCGCGCTCCCACTGGCGTGCATCCCAGAGCAGCGTCTCTACCGCAGCTGCCCCGCGGACGTGGGCATCCGCTGCTACGGCCTGGAGCTTGGCTGCATCGCGTCCCACCAAGAGGAGCCGCGCCCCATCGCGGGCGTACAGGCGCACGACCACCTGCGCAATCCCCGAAGTCGCTCCAACGATCAGCACGCGCATGGTTCACCCCTTGAACCCGTGACACGACGCCAGAAATCCGAGCAGAACTGCGGGTCCACAAAGCGTGCAAACTCCCGCCAGTGTGGGAAGGAGCGCTGGAACATCTCCGGCGACATGCGCGCATCCTTTGCCGGATACAGCGCCCCACCGCATGCGCTCACACACGAGTCCAGCTCCTCCAACAGCCGCAGTGTCGCATCCCCCTCCATTGCCAAATCCACCGCCAAGGTCACCCCAGGTCTGGGGAAGGAGAGCATCCCCGGCGACCTCTGCTCCCCAAACACCTTCAGCACCCCCAGGGTTGCCGTCCGTCCAGAGGCGCGGATCCGCCCCAACAGCTCTGCGATTGCCTCCTCGGCACACTGGCGCGGGACGACACACTGGTACTGCACAAAGCCCCGGCGCCCATAGAGCCGATACCACTCCGCCAGCACATCCAGCGGGTAGAAGAACGCCTCGTACGGCTGCACCATCCGCCGACGCAGAGGACGGCGCCAGTACAGCGCATTGAACAGCCGTGCACTCAACCGATTGAGCACCCACTGCGGACAGCTCACCGGCACCGGTATGCGCAACTGTGGGCGCGGGGCGTGCTGTGGTGCCTGCTCTGGTTCGGCGTGATTCCCCCGCAGGAAGATCCCGCGCCCCAATTGGCTCCCGCCCGCGCTGACATCCACCCAGGCGACCGTGTACTCGAAGTCGGCATCGGACTCCTGCGTCAGCTCGAAGAACTCCCGCAGCGAGCCGTAGCGGATGCTCTCCACCACCATCCAGGGCGTGCCGATCGGGCGCAGCGCGAACTCCACCCAGGTGATGAGCCCGGTCAGCCCCAGCCCTCCGATCGTGGCACGGAAGAGCTCGGCATTCTGTTCCGGCGTGCACAGCAGGCGTTCTCCAGAGGAGCGCACCAGCTCGAAGGCGCGCACGTGGCAGCCGAAGCTTCCCGCACGGTGGTGGTTCTTCCCGTGGACGTCGTTGGCGATCGCTCCGCCGATGGAGACCCAGCGCGTGCCCGGGGTCACCGGCAGGAAGAAGCCGCGTGGGACAATCAGCTCCAGCACCTGTGCCAGGCTCACCCCTGCTTCGCAGCGCAGGATCCCAGCGGCGGGATCGAAGGCGATGAAGCGCTCCAGCCTCTTTGTGTCCAGCAGTACGCCACCGCTGTTGAGGCAGCAATCCCCGTAGCTGCGACCGTAGCCGTACGCCAGCATCGTCATGCCCGGTGCAGGGCGCGGCAAGGGCTCATCCCGCCAGCGCAGTTGGTACACTGCTGCCGGATACGCTCGTGGGTACCGACCCCAGGAGAGATACTGCTCCCGCCTCATCGCGCCAGCAGCAGCACAAGCGCCATCGCCGCAGCGATGCCGTAGCTTATCCGGTCGCGCAGGACGAACACCACCGGATCATCGCTCATCTCGCGGCGATGCGCCCGCAACCACAGGTAGGCAATCCAGTACAGCAGCAGCGGGCTGCTCAACCACAGCCATCGCGGGTGGCTATACAGGCGCAGCACATCCGGGCTGTTCAGGTACAGCAGCAACACCAGCACCGCCAAGTAGCCGCTTGCGCTGCCGAAGCTGTAGAGCAGCCGCTCATCCCCACGCTGGTAGCCTCGGCGCTCATCCGGCTGCACCGTGTGCAGCTCGACGTAGCGCTTGAGGAAGCCCAGGCTCACGAACAGGAAGACCGAAAAGGTCAGTAACCAGCCCGATAGCGGCACCCCCGTTGCCCAGCCGCCGGCAAGCACGCGCAGCGCGTACAGGCTCGACAGCATCAGCACATCCACCAGCGCAAGGCGCTTCAGCCACAGCGAATACGCTGCCGAGCCCACTCCGTAGCCCAGCAGCGCAAGCTGGAAGTCCTCCCTCAAGTACAGCGCAATCCCCCATCCCGCCCCAAGCAGCAGCGGGATGACCAGCAGCGCCGACCATATCGGGATACGCCCCGATGCGATCGGACGCCACCGCTTGCGCGGATGAGCTCGGTCTGCAGGCAAATCCAGCAGGTCGTTCCACACATACAGTGCCGATGCCCACAGGGAGAGTGCAAGCGCCGCTGCCGCGGCTTGTCCCCACAAGCCCAATTCCGTCCGATGCGCCAACACCAGCGGAATGAAGACCAGGGCATTCTTGACCCACTGGTGCACCCGCAGCAGTGCCCACACATCGCGCATGCGCACCGTACGGTGGAAATGGCGTCCCAGCGATGCCTGCTGCTGCACCCAGCGCGCCAACCAGCGCGGTCCGACCACATGCGCCCGCGACGCCGCCCGCCACAGCGGTCCATCCACCGGGGAATTGCCCACGTACTCAAACGGCTGCCCCTGCAGGAGTGCCTGAAGCGCTTGCAGCTTGCGCGTACCGCGCATATTCTGTTCAGAGCCGCTGCAGAGCACGGCATCGAATATCCCCAGGTGCTGCGCCACGGCGTGGGCAATTGGAGCTACCGCAGCCGTTGCCAGAATCAATCTCCGTCCCCGTTGCCGCTCCAGCTTGAGCCACTCCAGAAGCTCCTCATCGTAGGGCAGGGAGCGCACATCCAGGGAAGCTTCCTGCGCCAGACGGAGCTTCGCGTACGAGCGTCCTCGGAGCAGCCACACCGGCAGCAGCAGCAGCCGCCACGGTCGGCGCCGCACAAGCTCCAAGAGGCTCTCCCACGCCGCGTCCGTGCGCAGCAGTGTGCCATCCAAATCCACCACCAGGACTGCGCTCATTCGGCCGCACTCCACCACCTGGGCGACAGCTCCGTAAAGAGGGCATCCCGCTGCTCGATCTGCTCCAGCAAGTGCTGCTGTTCCGGGGCGAGCTCAGCCCCGTCGAGCACGCGCTCGGCAAATTCGCACAAATGGTGGAAATCCTGCGCGTGGAAGAACACGCGCTGCTGGGCATAATCGCGCGCCGTCCCACCGACGATGAGGAAGCTCCAATCCGAACTCTGCAAGAGCAGAAGCTCGCGCAGCGCTTGCCGTACGATCCGCTCCAGAAGCGGGTTGCGCACCTCCGGCAGGCGTTCCACGATGGGGCGCAGCCGCGCCTCTGCATCCCGCAGCAACTGCCAGATCCAGTGCACCTGCGGGTCTGCCCACGGGAGATGCCCAGCGTCCGCTCCCCAGGAGCCGTCGGGTGGGCGAACGGGACCAAACACTGGAACCGCCTCGAGACACTCCCCCAGCGGGGCAAGTGCAATCTCGGGATGGGCATCGAGCAGCTCGGTGAGCGCTTCCAGGAACAGCGGTCCCTCAAACCACCAGTGCCCGAAAAGCTCCATATCGAAGGGCAGGCATAGCACGCCGGCATGCCCCGTTTGCGCATGGAACTGCAAAAGGGTCTCCACCACAACGCCGGCGAAATGCTCAGCGTGGTGGCGCGCCTTCGACTGCGCCCACTGCGGCACATAGAGCAGCTTGTACTGCAGGTCGGTGCGATTGTCCGTCACACGCCAGTAGCGCAGGAGGGAGGCATGGTGCTTCTTGTGGAAGTCCAGGTAATCGCCATCGCCGGGATAGCCGATACGGGCATCCCAGACCCGCGCAGCGCACTCCCGATGGCGGAAGAAGGCGACCGCCGATGGGGAGTTCGGTGCAGAAGCGATGCGGTAGGGCAGCAACACCGTACGCAGCGGGAGCTGCGTCAGCGGCGTTGCCCGCCGCAGCAGCTCCTCTTCGAGCACGCAGTATTCCAACCCCAGCCGGGCAAGCCACTGCTCCGTCCCCATGGAGCGTTCAGCGGCTGCCCCAAAGAGCGCGCGCGCCGGGATGCTGTCGGCAGGGCAGTATCCGCACTCCGGCAGCCAAATCCCGCGCGGTGCCGTGCGGAAATAGCGCCGGTAGGTCTCCACACCGAGCCGAAGCTGCAACCCGACTGAACGCTCACTCGGAAGCAGCGGCAGGTACGCATGGGTTGCTGCCGAAGCAAGCAGCTCTATTGCCCCGATGCGCTGGAGCCGCTCCAGCACCGCAAGCAGCTTTCCGCGGTACTCTTCGGTGAACTCCCGCAGCCGCTCTGCGTAGAAGGATTGCCAAAAGCGGGCAAGCTCGACGAAGAGCGGATCGTAGCCGTAGCGCCGGAAGTGCTCCTCATCCTGGCGAGCTGCCCCCTGCTTCTGACGGCAGTAGTTCTGGAAGAGCACCCGGAAGCGCGGGCTGGCAAGCTGTTCACACAATACCGGCGACAGCTCTATGGTCCAGCGCGGGATGATTCCGCGCAGGAGCAAGCGGCGCAGCACGCCGAGCAGCGGAAGGTAGCTCTCGGCTACCGCTTCGCACACCCAATCGCTG
This sequence comes from Bacteroidota bacterium, assembly GCA_030550275.1. Taxonomy (GTDB): domain Bacteria; phylum Bacteroidota; class Ignavibacteria; order Kapaibacteriales; family HRBIN21; genus HRBIN21. Next base: position 77,334 of record JAUQPR010000011.1, on the reverse strand, counting down.
CCGTGGGGGAAGGTGCCGTGAGTGAGCACATAGGGCAAGTGCGCGTGGAGCACAATAGCAACCCGCCCCCGCAGTCCCGCCATTCAGTGCACCCGGAATGCTCCCCCCGATGGCACCGGCGCAGCCGGTTCGACGTGGATCTCCCCGTACTGCTGCTCGTACTTGCGCAGGTTCTCCCCGAGCGCAATCCAGAGCAGCTTGGCATGCTGCGGGGTCATGATGATGCGGGCATGCACCCGTGCGCGCGGCAATCCAGGCAGCACGCGCGTGAAGTCCAGCACAAACTCCGCCAGCGAATGCGAGATGATGACCAGGTTGGAGTAGATGCCTTGGGCTTCCTGCTCGCCGAGCTCGATGTTGATCTGGTGCTCGATGGCGGGCTGCTCGCCAGCCTTTGGGTCCTGCGCCATGGGGCGTTCTCCCTTACTGTTTGCGCAACTGGTCGGCTTTGCGGTAGTACTCCTCGGCTTTGGTTTTATCGCCTCGGCGGGCATAGACGCCGCCGAGAATCTCATAGTAGCGCGCCTCCCGCTCAAAGCGCGGCGCCAACGCCTCCAGCTCGCGGACGATGCGCTCGAGCTTCTGCCGGTCGGGCAAGACCTCGTAGATATTGACGAGCTGGTCCAGCACGGTGAGCTCATCGCGCTTGCCCGGGAGCTCACGGTAGCGCTCGAAGTACTCGGCAGCCTTGCGCAGCAGCGGCGCGTAGCGTTCGCGCTGCTCTTGGTATTTGGGATTTTGGCGCCGCTTTTCGAGCTCCTCCTGCTGCAGCTTGCCCGCCCAATTCTTATACGCCGCGGCTGCGTTGAAGAGCGCCAGATCGTAGTTCGGGTCCAAGCGCAGCGCCTCCTCGTAGGCGCGAACCGCCTCTTCGTAGCGTTCCAGCTTGGTCAGCAGCAGCCCATACTGGGCGTGGTAGACCTTGTTGGTGGGATACTGCTGGCGCAACTGCTCCAGGAGCCGGAGGAGCTCCTCGGTGCGCCCTTGACGGTCGTAGACCTCTGCGCGGACGGAGAGAGCTTGCTCGTTGGTTGGCTGGAGCGTTAGGATGTCATCTGCAAAGCTCAAGGCACGCTCGTACTCGCCTCGGTCCAGTGCAGCAATTGCTGCTGAAAGCAGTGGCTGCAGCGAGAGCCGGGTGTAGCGCTCCTTCTCCAGCTCCGACCATACTGCCGGCGGGTTATAGCGCCATCCTTCAACCCGTGTAGCCCCACCAGCCGTCCGGATGGAAAAGACGTAGAGCGGAGCTCCGTCAACCGTCCACCGTTCGACCAAGAGGGTATCGGCATCAGAGGCGGTAGCGCGGGAGGCTGCGGGGGCACCGAGCCGCTGCAGGAGCTCCTCGCGCGACATTCCCAGAGCGATTCCGGTGCGGCGAGCCACCCGCAGCTCCGGTTGGAGCAGCTCTCGGTAGCGCTCAAATGTCTTCAGGGCAGCAGCGGTATCGCCAGCAAGCTCTTGGAGCGTGCCCAGTAGCCCATAGGCATCGGGAACATCGGGCTTGAGCTGCACGACCAACTCCAGAAGCTGCTGTGCCCGGCGCAGCGACTCCTGTGGCAGGGGCTGCTCTACCTGGACGAGCTGGTTGTACAGCACGATTGCATCGTTGTACGCCGTCATCCACAGCAGTAGCTCCTCCGCGGCGATGCGCTCCCTCCAGCTTCCAGCGCGGTCATTCTCTCGGGCGTTGCGGAGCGCCTCGGCAGCAGCGGCGTAGTCCTTCTTGTGGTCCCTATAGAGCTGCGCCAAGAGGAGCCATGCCTCCACGTTGCCGGGGTTTTTGCGCGTCTCCAGCTCCAGGTTTCGCAGGGCTTTGGGGTAATCCCGCTGTCCGAGCGCAATCTTTGCCGTTGTGAACTCCGGCGAGGCACAATGGAAGCTCGTCCCCGCCACCAGCCCTGCAATGAGCAGAATCAGAGCGTGTCTCTTCATCGCCGATTGCCCGAGATGGCACAGACTGCGCCCACAAAGTTAGGGAAAAGCCCGCTCGTCCCTGCGGAACGCACAGCGCCGCCTACGGTGCTACCGTCGCCGCAGCCGTTCCTGGGACAAAGGGATAGTCCGGCAGCACCTCCCCACGAGCGATCCTCTCCAGCCGGCGCCGCAGCAGCGCGCGCTTGAGCGGTGAGAGCCGGTCCACAAAGTAGATGCCCTCCAGGTGATCGAGCTCGTGCTGCAGGACACGCGCCAGGAGCCCTTGGGCAGTGAGCCGGCGTTCGCGCCCCTTCGGGTCAAGATAGCGCACCTGTACCTGGGCTGGGCGCACGACGGTCTCTCGCAGTTCGGGCAGGCTAAGGCATCCCTCCTCCATCGCTTCGGTCTCCTCGGAGACGGCTTCGATGGCGGGGTTGAACAGCACCAGCGGCGCCTTCGTGCCATGCTCTTCGCCGACATCCACCACGATGAGCCGCAGGGAGACCCCCACCTGCGGTGCCGCCAACCCAATTCCCGGGGCAGCATACATGGTCTCCAACATGTCCTGCGCCAGGCGCAGGAGCTCCGGAGTGATCTCCTCCACCGGCTGTGCCTTCTGACGCAAGACGGGGTGGTCATACAGGTAGATGGGCAGAATCATCGCGGCTCCTCCTGCGGTGCTACCTCGTTGTGCTGACGCACGATGTCGAGCAGTTGCGTGATGTCGTCCAGGATGTAGTCTGCGCCCACATCCTGGGCTCCGAAGACATCGCCGTAGCGGGCAAATGCGGTGAGCATTCCCACGGACTTTGCCCCGACGATATCGCGCTCGACCCAATCCCCTACCATGATGGCTTCCGAGGGCTTCACCTGGAGCTGCTCCAATGCCAGCAGGAAGGGCTTGGGACTGGGCTTGCGTTCGCCGGTATCATCATACGTAATGACGACGTCGAAGATGTGGTGGTAGCCGATGTGGCAGAGCCGCAGCCATGCCTCACGCGCTGGAGCATCGGAGACGACCCCGAGCTTGATACGCCGTTTGACCAGCTCCATCAGCGTTGCCGTCACATGGGGGTAGGGCTTGAGCGCCGCCTCGCGCGCTCGCCGGTAGGCAATGACGCCTGCGGAGAGGATTCGGTAGTCCACCCGTCCGAGCACCTCCTGCAGCAGCCGGTCGAAGACCTGCTGGTACTCGATGCCCATCTCGGCATAGATGCGGTCAATGTGCCGGCGCACATCCTGCGGGCTCAGCGTCAGCCCGGCATCGATCATAGCGGTGACGGCGGCATCGATTGCCTGCCGCTTCATCGCCATGAAGTCCACCAGCGTGTTATCCAGGTCAAAGATGACGGCGCGGATCATCTCCGATGGCGACGGCTCCACAGTACTCCAAGCGCTATGACGCACAGCGCCGCAGTTATTGCACTGACCCAGGCACCGCGGCGGAACGCCGCCGAGTCGTAGAAGAGCTCGACCACATGGCGTCCCGCTGGCACGGGAACGGCACGCAGGCTATGGTAAGCACGCAGTACCGGTACAGGTGCTCCATCAACGCGGGCGCGCCAGGCGGGATACCAGATCTCGCTCAGGCACAGCAGCCCAGGCTGTGCCGTCTCCACCTCCCACCGCTGCCAATTGTGCTCGTACTGCAGGCAGCGGAGCCGATGGGCAACCTCCTGAGGCTCTGCTCCAGAGAGCTGGAGGGGCGGCGGCTCCTCCAGCAGCACCTCCCGGCGCGGGTCCACTGCGCCGCTGCGCAGCACGACCTCGGTGCTCTCCGAGGGCACCACCTGTGCCCGATAGCGCATCCACGCCCAGGAGAAGGCGCTCGGACGCTGGCGGAAGTACATCTGCCGCGTTGGGGTATCCAGGGCAATGCGGTAGCGGATGCTCAGGAGATCGAAGGTGGCTTCCGCTGTCGGCATCGGTGGATTCCGCCGCTCCAGCCGCAGTTGGTTGTAGCCCTCGTAGAGCAGAATGCTATCGAGCATGCCCTGGTTGCGCAGCATCGCCATCCCGAAGTCATCGCGCATGGAGACACGGAAGAGCTCCTGCGGTGGCTTAGGCTGCAGCATCGCTTTGAGCTGCTGGGGCATCTGGAGGAGGCGCTCCGGGTCCTGCCGGCTGCGCGTGAAGGGCGCATGCGCAATCGTCAGGTCCACCGCCACCACGACGGCAAGCATAACCGCTGCCACCGCCGGCGGCAACCAGCCGCGCCACAGCAGCAGCGCAACCCCAAAAGCAAGCAGGAACAGCCACAGCGCGGTTGCTCCTTCGCTGCGCACCTGCTCAATCCACGGTGCGGGCGTGGACAGCAGCGCCGGCAGCGTCCCCGTTGCCGTCATCAGCGCAATCGCTACCAGAGGGGTCCCCGCCCACAGGAGGCGCGACAAGTGCCGCCGAGGCTGCTGCCAGAGCTCATCGAATCCCCACGCAGCGAAGATGCACAGTCCCAGCGCGACCACAAAGAGTGCCCGCGGCGGCACTCGAAAGAGCCGAAAGCCCGGCAGCTCGTACAGCAGCGGGAACAGCGGCGCGTACTTCCCGAAGGCAAACACCAGCGCCACCAGCACCGCCACAAGCCAGAATGCCCCTTGCGGCGTCCTCCAGCGCCCCGGTATCCCCACCAGAGCCAAGAGCAGCGTCCCAACGCCGATGTAGAAGGCGGTCTCCCAGTAGTGGTAGTAGCGCGTGCCCTCCAGGTACAGCGGCACGTGGCGTTCTCCCGGCGGCAGCGTGCTACCGAAGAAGCGCGGCACCACCAGCGTCACCAACTGCTGCGGCATCAGAGACACCTCGGCAGCCCATTCAAGCCCCGCACCCTCAGCACGTTCGGAGAGCTGTGCCAACTCCTGCGTGGAGAAGAGCTGTACGGCGAAAAGCCCCACCCCAATGGCAAGCGGGGTAATTCCCCGCACCCCCTGCAGCAGCGCCTCCGCCGCGCCGAGCTCACGCGCCCGAAGCTGTGCAAACACAGTCCACCCCACAAATGCCAGGAGCAGGACGTACTCGTAGAGCACCGTCTGCGGATGCCCGGCGTGTAGGCTCATCCCCAGGAGTATGCCACTCCAGATCGCCCACCACCAGGACCGCTCGCGCAGTGCCCGCCACAGCAGCAGGAGCACCCACGGCAGCCAGCTCAAGTGGTACACAATCATCGGATGGATGACGTGGTGCGTGAGCACCCCTGAGAGCCCGTACCCGATCCCCGCCACCATCGCACCCGCCGTGCTTGCCCCAACGGCACGGCAGAGCGCGTATGCCCCCCACTGCGCAACCACGAAATGGGCAATTACCACCAGTTGCACCCACCACACCGGCAGTGTCCCCTCCAGCGGCATCACCATCCCCAAAAGCCAGTGTGGCGGATAGAAGAAGCCCACCTGCGGGTCCGCCAAAAAGGGCATGCCGCAGAAGGTGTAGGGGTTCCAGAAGGGCAACACCGCCCGCGCCCAATGGCGCGCCGCAAAGACCTGCATGGGGTAGAACTGCTCGACGAAATCCTCCCAGAAGAAGCGCTCGCCGAAAAGATGCGGGGCAAAGAACACCACCGTCACCACGACAAACCCCAGCGCCGGCAGCCAGCGCGGCAATTGCGGTGGCTTGACCATCGGCACATTCCGACGGCGTGGCTCAGTCCGCTGCGACCGACTCATTCCGCCTGCGGCGTTGGTGCGACCGAACTCTCTTGCGCCAGCAGCTCCAGGAGCCGTTGGTGGGGCGCACGGGCAGCCTCTGCCGCCTCCGCAGGAAGCTCGATGGCAGGCTCGCCCGCCTGCAAGCACTGGTACAGCTTCGGCACGGTGTTGAGCGCCATGTACGGGCAGCGCGTGCAGCGGCAATCGGACTCAGCCGGAACGGTCACAAAGCGCTTCTCCGGAAAGCGCTGCTGCAGATGCTCCACAAAGCCATGGTCCAGCACCGCAATCACCCAAGGCTCCCGAAGCCGCTCGATGCTCTGGACAAGCTCCGCTGCCGCCCCCACCACCGTTGCCCGCGCACGGAACTCCGGCGGCGCCTGCGCGCTCACCAGGACCGCAGCCTCTGGATAGCGCTGCTGCAACGCCTCCAAATGCGCAAGCGAGAAGCCCACGTGTACAACACACTGCCCAAACCAGCTCACAATCTGCCGCCCAGTCCGCTCCCGCACCAAGCGCCCCAGTTGATGGTCAGGCGCAAACACAACGGGGCGCTCCGGCGGAAGCTGCCGAATCACCCGCTCCGCCGTGCTTGTGGTGACGACCACATCGGCGCACGCCTTCACCCCAAGGGGACTCTGGACGTGCACAACGGCAACGTGCTCCGGATACATCTGGCGAAAGCGGACGAAGAGCTCCTCCGGGCAGCTCTCCGCCAGGGAGCATCCGGCAAGCGCATCGGGCACGAGCACGAGCTTGTCCGGACACAGCACTTTGATGGACTCCGCCAGAAACACCGTCCCCACAACCACCAGCACCGGATGCGGCAGCGCCGGCGCTCGTGAGAGCAGCGTAAAGCTATCGCCGAGGACATCGGCAATCTCGGCAAAATCGGCTGCCCGGTACCAGTGCACCAGGATTGCCGCGCGGCGCCGCTGCTTGAGTTCGGCAATTGCGCCGAGCCAATCGCTCAGGCTCCACTGTGCCGAGCGTGCGCTCATCCCTGCTCAGGAGGCTCGGCTGCCGTCCACGGAACCTCCTCCACGCCGAAGACGTGGTTGACCCACCGAGCAGCCACAAAGAGGTAGTCCGAGAGCCGATTGGCAAAGCGCACAAGCTCGGCATTGAGCTCCTCGTGAGCTGCTGCTCGCACGATCGCGCGCTCGGCACGCCGGCAGACCGTCCGCGCCAGATGCAGGAGCGCCGCCGTGGGATGCCCTCCTGGCAGCACGAAGTGCTTGAGTTCGGGCAGACGCCCCTCGTAGTAGTCTATGCGCTGCTCCAGCCAACGCACATGTGCTGGAGCGATCCGCGGCACCGTCGCCGCCGAGCGCAGGGGCGTTGCCAAATCCGCCCCCACGACGAAGAGCCAGTTGCTAATCCGGCGCAGCTCCCGTGCCAGCTCCTCCGGCAGCGGCTGGCACAGCACCACCCCCAGCAGCGCATTCAGCTCGTCAACCTCTCCGTATGCCTCGACCCGCAACGCATCCTTGCGGACACGCCCACCACCGAAGAGCCCCGTCGTCCCATCATCCCCGGTGCGGGTGTAGATTCGCCCTGCCATCACCGCACGTACTCGTAGCGCTGCCCTGGCTGCAGAACGACCACCTGCGCCCGCTCTCCAACCAGGCGCACAAACTCCTGCGGGTCCTGCTCAATGGGCGGGAAGGTCCCGTAGTGCATCGGAATCACCACGCGCGGGCGCAGCAGCTCGACCGCCTTTGCAGCATCGGCAGGGTCCATCGTGAAGTAGCCGCCAATGTGCAGCAGCGCAACATCGAGCGGGAACTTCTCCCCGATGAGCCGCATGTCCGAAAACAGGCACGTATCGCCGGCATGGTAGATGTTGAGCCCATCCAGATGCACCACAAACCCCACCACCGGCACAGCATGGAAGGCTAACGTGAAGCTGACGCGGATTCCCTCCACAACCGGCACAGTTCCGCCCACGTTGCCTCCGACGATGCGCACGCCGCGTTCGGCAGCCCTCTGCGCCAGGTCGAAGAAGCTCACAAACACCGCCCCGGTCCGCCGGCAGATCTCTACGGCATCCTCAAACCCATGGTCCCCGTGCTCGTGTGACACGCACACCACATCGGCGCGCTGCACCTCGGAAGGGCTGCGCAATGGGCTCTTGGGATTGCCCGTGATGAAGGGGTCAATGAGCACAACCTTGCCCGCCCACTCCAGCTGGAACGCCGCATGCCCCAGCCACGTAATTGCAACGCTTGCCATCGGAGCATCCCCGAATTGGTGCGACACGGCACAAAATTAGCGAAGCCCCCTCCTCCCGATGCTATGCGCTGGAACTCCTCGGCGGAGCCGCACGCAGCGCAACGGCAAACGCGCCCCACAGTGCGGTCTCATACCCCAGCGCACTGAGCCGCACCTCCGGCACCGGCACCAGGCGAAGCTGCTCCTCCAAGAGCTGGCGGACCACTGGGAGAAGGTGTTGCCCCGCATGCACCGCGATCCCGCCACCGAGCACAATCTGCGCCGGAGCAAGCAGCGTCGCCGCATTACGCAGTCCGTGCGCCAGGATTCTCCCCACCCGTTGCCAAACCTCCCGTGGCAGGAGCGCCGGTGGGCAGCCAAAGCGCCGCTCCAGTGCCCGCCCAGAGATGAGCGCCTCCAGGCAGTTCTCCGCCCCACAGGCGCAGCGGACCGGCTCGGTATCCCCGAACTCATTCGGCACCACCTGGTGCCCCAGCTCCGGATGCGCCCCGGCAACGCCACGGTAGAGCTCGCCCTCGATGACCATTCCCGCTCCAACACCTGTGCTCAGCGTAACGTAGAGCAACGGGCTGCGGCGCTGCTGCCCGAAGTGCCACTCCCCCAGCGCTGCCGCATCGGTATCCACCTCGATCGCACACGGGCATCCGAAGCGCTCCTCCAAGAGCGCACGAAGTGGCAGCTGTCGCCACTGCGGCTGGTGTAGCGGTGAAACTGTACCAGCAACTCGGTCAATTGGTCCGCCAATGCTAACTCCAATGGCAGCGATCCGCGCTCCGGCAGCTACCGCTTCGATAGCAGCGAAAAGCTGCCGCAGCCCTTCGCCAAGCTCCTGCGGCGTTGGGAATAGGGAGCGCTGCTGCATCACGCCCTCAGCGCTCCAGGCTGCCACGAGCGTCTTGGTCCCGCCAATATCCGCACCGACGTAGAGCTGCACGGCACGCTCCCTGGGGAGTGTCAAGCGAGCGAAAAACGCGCTACAAGTTTAGCTCAAGGCTTAGGCTCTGCAACGCATCGCCCCTGCTGCCATCCTGCCTGCGCCACCTTACACCGGTTCGCCAGCCCCGGTGATGCAATCGAGCACTCCACACCACTCACAACATCCAGCGGGCAAGCCAGTAGGTGAGCCAGCCCCCCACGTAGGCGAGCACAAAGGTATAGCCGAAGGCAAGCGCCACCCAGCGCCAGGAGCCGCTTTCGCGCCGCAGCGTTGCCATCGTTGCAATGCACTGCAGCGCAAACACGTAGAAGACCGCGATGCTGAGCGCCTGTGGCAAGCTCAACTGCTGCGACAGCACCTGCCGCAAGGTGCCCTCCTGCGCCTCGACGTCAACGGCATAGAGCTGCCCCAGGAAGGCAACGAACACCTCTCGGGCGGCAAAGCTCCCCAGCACAGCAACGGTGATCTTCCAATCGAAGCCCAGCGGGGCAAAGAGCGGCTCCAGCGCATGCCCGAGCCGTCCCGCCAGCGATTGCTCCAATTGGATGCGCTGGGCTTCCAAGGGCGGTGTCCCCGGAGGGACCGACGCCGGAGGCAGCTCTGTGAGCGCCCACAGCAGAATCGAAAGCAGCAGAATCGTTGTCCCCGCCGTACGGAGGAACTCCACACCGCTGCTCCAGGCGCGCCCGAACACATTGCGCCAGGTCGGCAGCCGATACGGGGGAAACTCCACAAAGAAGGGGAGCTGCGCCCCAGGCAGCACCGTACGGCGCAGAACCCAGGCGACGACCAAGCCGCTGGCAGCCCCCAGCCCATAGAGCCCCGCCATAACCAGCGCCTGCAGCGAGACGACGCCGCCGAGCAGCACCGGCGGGACCATCGCCCCCACCAAGAGGGTGTACACCGGCAGCCGTGCCGAACAGGTCATCAGCGGGATGATGAGCATCGTCGTCAGCCGCTCCTGCCAAGAGGGGATGACCCGCGTGGAGAGAATTGCCGGCACCGCACAGGCAAACCCTCCCATCAACGGGAACGCCGAACGCCCTTGCAACCCAAAGCGCCCCAGGAATCGGTCCACCAGGAATGCCGCACGGGCAAAGTAGCCGGTATCCTCCAGCAGCGTGAGCAGGAAGTACAGCAGCACAATCTGCGGCAGGAAGACGATGACCGATCCCACACCTCCGACCAGCCCGTGAGCGAAGAAATTCCTCACCACACCTTCGGGCAACCACGTCTCCAGCTGCTCTTGCACCCAACCGATGCCCGCTTCTATCGCCCCCATGGCTGGCTGCGCCAGCGTGAAGATGGCTTGGAAGAAGCCCAACATTACCAGCACGAACACCACCCAGCCCAGCAGAGGGTGCAGCACGATGCGGTCAATCCGCTCAGTCCGCTCATCTGGCTGTGGGAAGCGCACAACCTGGCTTGCCAGGCGCCGTGCCCATTCGTAGCGCTCCTCCGCGGAAGCCTCCGCAGGCAATCCGACCAAGGGGATTCCCCACGGCTCCCAATTCAGCAGTGCCGCGCGCAGCTCCTCGATCCCGATCCCCTTGCGCCCGACAACGGTGAAGACCGGTATCCCCAGAGCCTGCTCCAGGCGTTCCACATCCAGCATCCCTCCCCGGGCACGCAGCTCATCCACCATCGTTACCACAAGCGCCGTGGGGCGCTGCAGCAGCGCCATCCACGACAGCAACACAAGCCCCCGCTCCAACTGCGTCGCATCGGCAATCACCAGCAGCCGCTCCGGTAACGGCGCTCCGGGGAGTTCGCCACGCAGCACCGCAAGCGCAATACGCTCATCCTCGCTGCGCGGGGTCAGCCCGTAGATGCCGGGCAGATCCATGAGCTCCACGCGCTGACCATCACGCTGGAGCCTCCCCACGACGGGTTCCACGGTGACGCCGGGGTAGTTCGCCACGCGCTGCCGCAAGCCCGTCAAGGCATTGAAGAGTGTGGACTTGCCGCTGTTGGGCATTCCGACGATAGCAACCGTGCGAGTCTTTACGCCCTGGAGCTGCTCCATCAGCATCGGCGCACGTAGATGCACGCCGCCTCGCTCAAGCGCATCCCCACCCGCAGTTGGCGAAACTCCACTTCGAGCACCCTCCCCAGCCCGACGCGACGCCGGACGACGAGCTCCGTGCCCACCGTCAGCCCCAGCTCGCGCAGCCGCTCCGCCGCCTCGCCGCAGTATCGGGCGACCACCACCCGCTCCCCCTCCCGAACACCCGTCAGCGGAAGCTCCTCTGCCATCGTTGCGGTGCGTAATTCAGACCAAGTACAAATTTACGCTGCCTCCGGCTCTGCAGAACCGGCTGAGGGTTAGGGCGGCGCCCGCTACCGCAAAACCGCTCGAATGCGTAATTTTGCAACGCTTCCTTAGCTCAGTTGGTAGAGCAGCTGACTCTTAATCAGCGGGTCGGGGGTTCGAGTCCCCCAGGAAGCACTCAAGCAGCACCGGAGCGGGGATGGCAACAGCAAGACGTCCGGGGGGAGAGACGGCGGCGCGGCGCATACTCCCGTGGAGATTCCCGCTGACCCGTCGGAATTGGCAGATCATCGGCGCGGGCATCGGGCTCATCGTTGTAGGCTTCGCGTTGATGGCGATCTTCGGCGCCCAGCGCTACGACCATCCGATTGCCATCGTCGTTGCGCCGATTGTGCTGGTGTTCGCCTACCTGGTGGTTATCCCCTACGGCATCCTCAAGCGCTTTCCCGAAGACCGCACCAGGTGAGCGCTGCTGCCCTCACCACCGCAGCGCAATAAAGGCGACCATCCGCCCGGCATCCTTGCCATCGCGCCGGTAGGAGTGGTAACGCGGCTCTCCAATGGTGCATCCACGGGCGACCTCAACTGCTGTCTCAGACACACCAGCATGTAGCAGGCGGCGGCGGAGCTCCGTGCGGAGGTCCAGCCAGAGGCGCCCCTCCGCATCCCGGCGGACGGAGTGCGGGAAGAGCGACGCCACCTCAGGTCCCACCTCGTAGCGCTCCCCCGAGGCACACGGCGAAAGGTAGGCGATGAGCTCATGCGGAGCTGCCCCGAAGGTGCCTTGGATAAGCTCCAGTGCCCGTTCCACAATCCCGGCAGCGGTTCCGCGCCATCCCGCATGCAGCGCTGCCACCAGCGGCACCGCCGGGTGGTACAGCAGCACAGCACAGCAATCGGCAATCCGCACGCAGAGCACCACTCCCGGCTGGCAGGTTACCATCCCATCGCTGGGCTGCAGTGGGCTCTCGGCAGTTACCACCCGTACGTCCGCGCCGTGCACCTGCTGCTGGAATTTGAGCTGTTGGGGTGCCACTCCCAGGGTCAGTGCCAGGCGTCGGACGGCGGGGTCCTCTGCGTTGAGGGCATCTATAGAGAAGCCGCGCGGAGGAAAGCGTTCGACCGCTCGGAGAGTGATTCCGGCGCAGACCCGCTCGGGGAAGCAGCCCGGCTCCTCGATTGGCACCGCAGCGGCAATGGCTGCAATCATCTGCTGGTTGCACCGGACGGTTCGGCGCTACCGTTTGGGCGCAAGCCCTATTTTCGCCGTGTTCGTGTAACTGCGCCCCTTCCGGATGGAGCGGCTCGACAACTTCATCGCAGGCGAATTTACTCCGCCGGTTGCTGGGGAGTACCTGGAGAACTTCGAGCCCGCCACCGGAGAGGTGCTCAATCTGGTGGCGGATTCGGACGAACGCGACATCGCCGCAGCCGTAGACGCTGCCGAACGCGCCTTCCCCTCGTGGGCAGCAACGCCGGCGGAGGAGCGCTCGCGCCTGCTGCTGCGGATTGCCGAGCTGCTGGAGCAGCAGCTCGAGGAGTTCGCTCTCGCCGAATCGCGCGACACGGGCAAACCGCTCTGGCTTGCCCGAACGCTGGACATTCCCCGAGCCGTGCGCAACTTCCGCTTCTTTGCAACGGCAATCCTGCACGCCTCTTCGGAGCTGCATCAGACCGATACGGTCGCGCTCAACTATACCCTACGGCAGCCGCTCGGGACGGTTGGGTGCATCTCGCCGTGGAATCTCCCCCTGTACCTGCTGAGCTGGAAGGTTGCCCCGGCGCTGGCAGCGGGCAACTGCGTGGTTGCGAAGCCTTCGGAGCTTGCTCCCACCACAGCCACTCTGCTGGCGCGGCTGTGTCAGCAGGCGGGGCTCCTTGCAGGGGTGCTCAACATCGTGCACGGACGCGGTTCCCGCGCGGGGGCAGCCCTGGTGGCGCACCCGAGCGTTCGGGCAATCTCCTTCACAGGTGGCACCCAGACGGGCGCTGAAATCGCCCGCATCGCGGCGCCCATGTTCAAAAAGCTCTCGCTGGAGCTCGGGGGCAAAAACCCCATGATCGTCTTCGACGACTGCCGCTTCGCCGAGGCAGTGGAGACGGCTGTGCGCGCGGCGTTCTCCAACCAGGGCGAGATCTGCTTGTGTAGCTCCCGCATCTTCATCCATCGCCGCATCTACGAGCGCTTCCGCAGCGAGCTGCTTGCCCGAGCGCGCAGCCTCGTCGTCGGAGACCCGCTGGACCCCACAACGCAGCAGGGAGCGCTCATCTCCGAACAGCACCTTGCTAAGGTCGCCTCCTACGTCGAGCTGGCACGGGCAGAGGGCGGCACCATCCTGTGCGGTGGGGAACGGGTCCACCTGCTTGGTCGTTGCCGCAACGGCTGGTTCTTTGCACCAACGCTCATCGAGGGGCTTGCTCCGGAGTGCCGCGTCAATCAGGAGGAGATCTTCGGTCCGGTCGCCACACTGCTGCCGTTTGAGGACGAGGAGGAGCTCATCACCGCTGCCAACGGCACCCCTTACGGGCTGGCAGCGAGCGTGTGGACGGAGAACCTCTCGCGCGCCCACCGCATCGCCGAACGCCTCCAGGTCGGGATTGTCTGGGTCAACTGCTGGATGCTCCGCGACCTGCGGACGCCGTTTGGGGGAACGAAGCACTCCGGCATCGGGCGCGAAGGCGGCTGGGAAGCTCTGCGCTTCTTCACCGAGCCAAAGAATGTGTGCATCCACCTCCCGCGGGACTGATGCAGCGCCAGGTTATCATCTGCGAGCAAGCCCCGGAGCCCGTCGGTCCCTACCCCCACGCCGTGCGCGTGGGGAACTGGCTCTTCCTCTCAGGCATCGGACCGCGCCAGCGCGGCAGCGCGGACATCCCCGGCATTGTGCGCGACAGCCAGGGCAGAATCGTGGACTACGACTTCGCCGCGCAATGCCACGCGACCTTCCGCAACGTGGAGGCGATCCTGCGAGCAGCCGGCGCCGATTGGAGCCACGTGGTGGATGTAACCGCCTTCCTGACCAACTTGGAGCGCGATTTCGACACCTTCAACCGCATCTACGCGCAATACCTGGGGCACGTGCAGGCATGCCGCACCACGCTCCAGGTCTGCCGGCTGCCCACCCCAATTGCCATCGAACTCAAGTGCATCGCCTACCTGGAGACGCCATGAAAGCCTGGAGCTGCCGTGGAGTGCTCTGCACTGCGCTGCTTTCGGCGAGCCTGTGGGCGCAGCCCCGCGCAGCATACATGCTGCCCGACATCGGTGCTCCCGGGATGGCAGTCTACGTCGAAATCGTAGCGCACGTGGACTCGCTTGGTGCCTTCGGCGCCGATGGGCTCTACTTGAATCGCCCCGGAGACCCCGTTCAGCTCGAATGCGCTAATCCCGCCGACACGGCAAAGCTCACGTTGGGTCCGCTGGTGGTGAGCTGGAACGGTCGGCTCATCTCCACGCTCGTCTTCGTTGCGCCGTGGGTGCGCCCCAATAGCTGGCGCTGGAACGAGCTTGCACCCGAGTTCCGCATCCCGTTACGGCTCCGCGTTGGCAACTCGGCGGCGGTTGTGGACACCTTCTACATCGTGCAACCCACGCCGATTGGCGCCTACAGCGGCAGCGAGCGCGTTCTGGGGCAGGGCGCGCTGGGCATCCGCTCGCGCCGCGGGGCAATGGTCATTGACAGCTTCATTGTGGCTGCGGGGACGGAGTTCCGTGTCTCCACCGCCGACTGCGACCCCTTCACGCCGGGCAACCAGGGCTACCTGCCCTTTGTGCTGCTGTCGCAGGGACCGATTCGGGGCGCGCGCATCCGCGTCGATGCTGAAGGGATCCACGGTGGACCCGGCGGAGGCGGCGGTGGAGGTGCCTTCTGCGATGTAGCGTTCGGCAGCGCAAACGGAACCGATGGCGGCAACGGCTTCACCAGCGGCGGACGCGGGGGCAAAAACGGCATTGGGGTGGGTCCGAACGAGTACCGCAACTACGGGCAAAGCACCGGTCCCAACGGCGCCAGCCTCAACGGCGTACTGCCGGGCAGCTCCCCAATGTACGAATCCGCCGGTGGCGGCACCGGGCACCCCTTTGGGCGCTCTGGTGAGGGCTGCCGTGACGGGAACACCTGCGATCCCGTCGGAGGGTACGGGGGCGGCAGTGGGCATCAGCAGCGGCTGCCCGGTGGAGGCGGCGGCTACGCCACTCGCGGTGAAAGCGCCTCTGGGAGGAGCAACGGCGGGCAGGAGCACGGCAATAGCTGCCTTGTTCCGCTGGCGGGCGGCTCCGGCGGCGGCAGTGGGAACCCTCAAGGGGTGAACGTCTGCTCCGGCAGCGGCGGTGGCGGTGGTGGGGCAATCGCCATCGTGGCACCGATGCTCAGCACCGTCGAACTCAGTGCAACGGGCGCCCCTGGTGCCATCGCCGGAAGCTCTGCCGGCTCTGGTGGGAGCGGCTCCGGTGGCGCCGTGCTGGTCTGCGCCTCCGAGGGCTACGAACAGCTCAGCCTCAACGTCTCCGGTGGACGCGCCTCGGGTAGCCCCTCCGGCGGCGCCGGACGAGTTCGGCTCGACGGACCCGAACGCACACCGTACACTGCGCTTCCCCCGGAGGCAACGCGCTACCGGGGTCCCTCGCTGTGGGCTCCGGCGGAGCTCCCACGCACAAACGCCCCGCTGCGTGGCACCGGCAACGGGCAGGAGCTGCTGCTCCTCCAGCGCTCCCCCAGCCAGCCGTGGACCGTTGTAGACACACTGCGCGGCTACGGCACGCAGTGGAGCCGTACCCATTCTTTCCCAGCACCGGACACCCTCTTCCTGCTGGCGGTGCTGCAGCGGATTCCGGGGGCATCAGCATCTCCGTATGCTGCCGAACCCGAATGGCTCCTCTCGGCAGCGGCAGCCCGCATCGTGCGGATTGCCCGCTTCCCCACATTGCAGGCACCCAACCGGCGCACGCTCGATACACTGCTGTGCGCCTCGGAGGAGCGGCTCGATACAGTCCAGCTCCGCAACCTGGGGGATGCGCCGCTGCAGGTTCGCGTAATCTTCTTCCGGCGCGGCACTGCAGGCTTCCGAGTGCTCTCCCCCGCGCCGAGCTCACTGCCGCTGTGGGTTGCGCCGGGAGATTCGCTCCCCGTCATCGTTGCCTTCCGCGCACCAGCACCGGCGGGCTTGTTCTCGGATACGCTTGCCATTGTGCACACGGACACCACCACCGCGGGTTCGCCTTGGCGCATCGCCTACGAGGTCTGGAAGGACTCGCTCCGAGTAACGCTGCTCGACGGCTCCGGCACACCGCTGGACACGCTCGAGCTTGGCACCCTCTGCCCCGGAGAGGAGCAGACCTGGGGCGTGGACGCATACAACCCCACTGCGCGCCCAATTACTGTGCGGCTCCGCAGCACAGCGGCGGCGTACTTCACCGTTGCACCAGGCACACCGCTGCAGATTCCGCCTGGGCAGCATCGCCCCATCACCGTCATCGCCCGCTCCGGAGGTGTAGGGCAGCTCGAAGGCGCCCTCATCGCCGAGCTGCTCGAATGCCCGGTATCGGCAGACACTGTCTGGCTACGGGCTTTGGGGCTGCGGACTACGCTGACGCTCCAGGGCTCGGGGCAATTCGGTCAGGTACGGGTCGGGACGCGCGCCTACCTCACCGTGAGTGTGCACAATCGGGGTCCTTCGGCAGCCTGGATTCGGGCTCTCCCGCCGGTTGCTGCCCCGTTCCAATTGGAATCCGTGCAACCGCAACTCCCCGTGCTGCTGCTGCCGCAGCAGGAATTGCGTCTGCGGTTTAGCTACGCACCAGTGGCAGCACAGACCGACGCTATCGAGCTGCGCATCGTTGCAGAGCGCGCCGATAGCGGTTGCCCAGACACCGTCCGACTCCTGCTCAGTGGCACGGGTGTCCGCGCGGAGCTCCAACTGAGCCGCTCCACGCTGGATTTCGGGCAGCTCAGCCGCTGCGATCGGCGCACGGATACGGTCCTGCTGTTCAACACCGGCGACGTTCCCCTCGGCTTGCCGCGGGCGGCGTCCATCGTGGGTCCCGATGCCGACGCCTTCATGCTCATTGTGCAGCCCCGAGTTCCCACGCAGCTGCGCCCAGGCGATACCGCCATCTACATCGTGCAGAGCTCGCCCGGGGCGGAGCTTGGGATGAAGACGGCGCAGTTGGTCATCCCCGTCGAGGACTCCCTGGTGCAGCAGTTGGTCGTCGAACTCCGAGCCGAACGGGTTCTGCCCTTCATCGCGATACCGGCGGCTGTGCAGTTAGGTACGCTCACGCTCGGCGAGGTGCGCACGGCGCAGCTGACGGGGCGGAACCTCCTGCTGCGCCCGCAGCGGGTGAGCGCGGTGGTGAGCTCCCATCCGGATGTTACCGTTTCGCCGCAGCAGGCAACCGTCGCACCGGCGGCAACACAGGAGTTCGAGCTGACGGTTGCTGCCCGCCGCCTGGGTCCGCTATATGCCCGGCTGCAGTTCGTGCTCGAAGAGCCCTGCCGCGACACCAGCCTGGTGGAGCTCTTCGCCAACGTCATCGGCGAGGAGATTGCCTACACTAACGCGCTCTCCTTCGGCACCGTAGCGCTGTGCGAGGAGCGCTGGGATACGCTGCGTATCAGCAACCGCAGCGCTGATACGCTTTGGCTGGAGGGGATTGCCCTTGCGGGGTCGGATGCGGCGGTCTTTACGGTCCTCACCCCAGCGCTTCCGGCACAGATTGCTCCGGGGGAGACTCTCTCCCTTCCGGTGCGCTTTGCTCCGCAGCAGACACCCGATGGGGAGAAATCCGCCCGAGTCGAACTGCAGGTGCGCTTGGGCACGCGCTCTCTGGAGCTGCAGGTTCTGCTGAGCGGACGGCGCCGGACCCCGCTGCTGAGCGCTCCGGAGCAGCTCCGGTTCGGAACGCTTCCGCAGGGGCAGAGGGCGCAGCAGCTTGTCACCATCAGCAATGCCGGGGAGTTGCCCATCCGTGTTGATTCGCTGCGCCTGCGCCGCGGGGCGGAATTTTCCATCTCCCAAGCCCCGGCACTGCCACGCTTCCTTGCTCAAGGGGAGCAGCTCGTGCTCACGGTCGCCTTCCAACCGCTTTCGCCTGGCAGCTTTGCCGATACGCTGGTGCTCTTCGTCGGAGCGCCCTGTCCGGAGGAACGGCAGTTGATACTGGAGGGGAGCGGTGCCGCGCCCGCGCGCATTCGAGTCTGGCTTCCCGATACCCAGGCAACCCCATGGGCACGGGGCTTCCGCATCCCGCTCTACCTGGCAGCCGAGGGCATCGCAAGCTGGCATGCGGCAACGGCGGAGATCCGCTACGACCCCACGCTCTTCCTCCTGCGCGGTGTTGCCCGCGGAAGGCTCCTGCGCCAGGAGCGACAGGGCGAAACCGCAATCGCCCTGCTGCAGTTGGATAGCCTCACAGCCGGTAGGGCGGTCATCGCCGAGCTTGTAGGGGATGTGCTGCTCGGAGCACGCGAAGCCACCCCGCTGCAGCTCAGCAGCTTCCTCTGGGACGACGGGCTCCTCAGCAGCCAGACCGAGCGCGCCGATGGGCAATTGCGCTTGGTGGGGCTCTGCACCGAGGGAGGACCTCGGTTGCTGCAGCCCGCCGGCTCCGCCGCGATCAACGTGTCGCAGCAGGACGGTGCATTGAGGATTGAGACCTCCGGCAGCGAACGCGGTGCCTACCGAGTGGAGCTCTACACCGTGCAAGGGCGGCGCATCGCTGCGTGGGAATGGGAGGAGCACACCGCTGCGCCGCATCGGCGCTCGTGGTCCATTCCGGCGCCTCCCGCCGGAGTGTACGGGATTCGGCTGTGGACGCCTTCGGAGGTGTTCACACACATCGTGCTGGTGTGGTAGCGGAGAAGCCCATGTGGGAGTTTTGGACGCCGACCGAAGTACGCCCCTGTGCGCCGGAGCTCTTCGCCGTCGAAGCCGGACCCTTTGCCACGCTCGGGTACCTGCTGCTGGACCGTCCTGCCGGGCAGGCGTGGGTGATCGACGCACCGCTGGGGAGCGCAACGGCGTACGAACAGCTTGCCCGCCAGCACGGGGTGCGGATTACGCACATCCTGCTGACGCACTCGCACTGGGACCATATCGCCGATGTTGCCGAGCTGCGCCGGCTCACCGCTGCCCTGGTCGCCGTGCATCCGGCGGACGCTTACCGGCTGCGCGATGACACCGAACTGCGCCTGCTGGGAATTCCCCTGCCCTTGGAGCCGGTCGAACCCGACCTGCTGCTGGAGCACGGGCAACGGCTCCGCTCGGCTTCGGGCGCTTGGGAGCTGGAGGTGCGCTTCACCCCAGGGCATACCCAGGGGAGCGTCTGCTTCGTAGAGGAACGGCGCCAGATCGTGTTCGCCGGTGACACACTCTTTGCCGGCAGCATTGGGCGAACGGACCTGCCCGGGGGGAACTTCGAGCAGTTGCTCGAATCGCTGCGGACGCAGCTTCTCCCGCTGCCGGGGGAGTTCCGCATCTACCCCGGTCACGGACCGCCGACGACGCTGCAGGAGGAGCTGCGCTCCAACCCCTTTGTGCAGGCGGCGCTCGGGCAAAAGCAATGATGACGGGGCTTTCAGAAAGCGCTCAGCGCTTGCTCATCACCCTGTGCGTAAGTTGCGCCCTGGCAGGATGTTACTCCTTCACGGGCGGGGCGCTCCCGCCCCATCTGCGCACCGTGGCATTGAGTCCGGTCGTGGACAACAGCGGCTTTGGGGTTCCGGCATACCGAGAGTACCTTGTACAGCGGCTTCTGGAGCGCTTCCAGCGCGAGACGGCGCTGCAGTTGGTCAGCGGTGATGCCGATGCTCGGCTGAGCGTACAGTTGCAAAGCATTCGCGAGGTGACGGTAACCGTACGCCCGGGCGAGCGGGAGCGGGAGCGGCGGCTGGAGATTCAGTTGACAGCCGAGTTCTACGATGCCGTGCAGCGGCGAACGGTTTGGCGTCGGAGCTTTGCCTGGAGCGAGCTCTACGACATCAGCGGCGGGCAAGCCGCCCGCGACCGTGCCGCCTTCGCCGCTCTGGATGCCCTGGTGGAGAACATCGCCTCGGCAGTCCTTGCCTTCTGGTAGGTCTCACAACCCCGGAAGCGCCATCACATGGAAATCGTCCTGCTTGGGCTGTACACGGCAGCGCTGAGTGTGCTCTTCCTCTTCGGCATCCACAGCCTGGTGATGGTCTACTACTACGTGCGCACCAGCCGATCGCCCTCGCCACAAGCCCCGCCGCTGCAGGAGTTCCCGATGGTGACCGTCCAACTGCCCATCTACAACGAGTACTACGTCGTCGAACGCCTCCTGCGCGCTGTCTGCGCGATGGAGTATCCGCGCGATCGATTGGAGATCCAGGTCCTGGACGACTCCACCGATGAGACGACCGAGCTCATTGCGCGCCTGGTCCAGCACTACCGCGCACAGGGCATTGACATTGTCCATCTGCGGCGCAATTCGCGCGAAGGCTACAAAGCCGGTGCGCTCCGCTACGGGCTGGAGCGCGCCCGCGGGGAGTTCATCGCCATCTTCGATGCCGATTTCGTTCCCCGACCGGACTTCCTACGCAAGACGCTCCCCTACTTTGCCGATCCCCGCGTGGGCATGGTCCAGACCCGCTGGGAGCATCTCAACGAGGACTACTCGCTGCTGACGCGGGCGCAGGCGCTGGCGCTGGACGGGCATTTCGCTCTGGAGCAGACCACGCGCAACCGTGCTGGGTTCTTCATCAACTTCAACGGCACGGCTGGTGTCTGGCGCCGCGCTTGCATCGAAGATGCCGGCAACTGGCACACGGACACGCTTGCCGAAGATCTCGACCTCAGCTACCGCGCCCAGCTCCGGGGATGGAAGTTCGTCTTCCTCAACAACGTCACCACCCCGGCGGAGCTGCCGGTGGACATCAACGCGCTCAAATCGCAGCAGTACCGCTGGACAAAGGGCGCTGTCGAGGTCGCCCGGAAGCTGCTCCCGCTCCTCTGGCGCTCCTCGCTTCCGCTGCGCATCAAGCTGGAAGCCACCGTGCATCTGACGAGCAACATCGTCTTCCCCTTCATCCTGCTTGTGGCGGTGCTGAATGTGCCGATTGTGGTGCTCAAGAACACGCTCAGCGGCTACGACGGCTACTTCACCGCGCTGTCGGTCTTTGTGCTGGCAGCCATCGGCACCTTCCTGTTCTACCTCTACGCCCAGCGGGCGATTCACTGGGATTGGCAGCGCCGCCTGCTCTTCTTCCCCATCTTCATGGCGGGAAGCATGGGCTTTGCCGTCAACAACACCCGCGCCGTCATTGAAGCCCTGCTGGGCAAGCGCACGGAGTTCGTCCGAACCCCGAAGTACAATATCCTCCGCAGCGGCGAGCGGTGGCAGGACAAAAGGTACGCTCCCCGGCGGATCGACCCCTTGGTGTTTGCCGAGCTCCTGCTGGCGCTGTACTTTGCCGTGGGAATTGGCGTCTCGCTGTACCATGCCGAGCTGGCTGCCCTGCCCTTCCAGTTCCTCTTCCTGCTGGGCTTCGGGAGCATTGGACTGCTCTCGCTCCAGCATGCCCTTCAGCGATAAGGTCGAACAACCCCCTGCCGCTCCATGAAACTGGTCACCTACCGGCTCGGACTCTGCGACCGAGCAGGGCTCCTGCTCATTGAGCCATCGGCTCCCGAGAGCGATGGCGGAACAGTGCTCGATATCGCCGCCACGCACCAGCTTGCCCGACGCAGTGCGGCGCCGCTGCAACTGCCACAGCTTCCGGCAACTGTGCTGGAGCTTCTGGATGCCTGGGAGCTCACCTACCCGGAGCTGCTGCGATTGCAGGAATGGGCATCGGCGCGGGTGGCTCTGCTTGCGGAAGCGGGCTGCGCCTTCCCCGCCAATGCAGTACAATTGCAAGCACCGTTGCCCAATCCCCGCTCCGTGCGCGATGGCTATGCCTTTCGGCAGCATGTGGAAGCTGCCCGGCGCAGCCGTGGGCTGCCGATGATTCCGGAGTTCGACCAGTTCCCGGTCTTCTACTTCAGCAACCACCACGCCGTCACCGGACCCGGTCCGGTCGTCGTACAGCCCCTTCACCTGGAGCGACTGGACTTTGAGCTGGAGTGCGCCATCGTGCTCGGGCGCATGGGCAGGAACATCCCCGCCCACGCTGCCGACCGCTTCATCGCCGGCTTCATGATTATGAACGACTGGAGCGCGCGCGAACTGCAGGCTCAGGAGATGAAGCTCAATCTGGGTCCTGCCAAAGGCAAGGATTTTGCCACCTCGTTTGGTCCCTGGCTGGTCACCCCGGAGGAGCTCGCCGATGTTACCACTCCCAGCGAGGTCGGCAACCGCTACGCCCTGCGGATGCGGGCATTCGTCAATGGCGAGCAGCTCTCCGATGCCAACCTGGCGGAGATGAGCTGGACCTTTGCCCAGATCATCGAGCGCGCAAGCTACGGTGTCTGGCTGCGCCCTGGTGAGGTCATCGGCTCCGGAACGTGCGGAACGGGCTGCCTGCTGGAGCTCAACGGCACTGGGGCTTTCCCCACGCCTCGGTGGCTCCGCCCGGGCGATGTGGTCGAGCTTGCCATCGAGCGCCTGGGGACGCTGCGCAACGTCATCGTGCTGGAGGACCCAGCGTCTGCGCCATCGGAGTGAGCGCTGCCAATGGCTGCTGTGCTTGTGGCACTGTTCCTGCTGGGCTACATTCTGATTGCCCTGGAGCACCCTCTGCGGCTGAACAAGAGTGCGCTGGCGCTGCTGACCGGGGTGGCGTGCTGGGGTGTGGTGCTGCTATGGAGTCCGGAGCGGCGGGCACCGCTGTTGAAGGCACTCTCAGAGCACATGGCAGGCATTGCCGGAATTGTGTTCTTCCTGCTGTGCGCGATGGCAATCGTGGAGCTCATCCAAGCCCATCAGGGATTTGCCCTTCTGGGGAAGCTGCTCCCATCGCGTCGGCTGCCGGCGCTGGTAGTTGGCTTTGCACTGATGGGCTTCCTGCTCTCGGCGGTCATCGATAATCTCACCACGACGCTGGTCATGCTGGGGCTGCTGCGCAGCAGGGTTCCCGCAGCCGAGCTTCGCCGAGTTCTGGCGGGTTTGCTCATCATCGCCGCCAACGCCGGAGGCGCCTGGTCGCCCATCGGGGATGTAACGACCACGATGCTGTGGCTGGGCGGGCATGTGCAGACGGAGGCACTGGTCCGGACGCTGCTGTTGCCGGCGCTCCTAACGGTGTTGCTGCCCGGCGCGCTGGTTGCCCTTTCGCTGCGGCGGGTCCCGCTGGAGGCTGTTCCGAACGCTCCACCGCCAGCTCCGCATGCTCGCACGATCCTGCTGGCGGGCATTGGGGGGCTGCTGTCGGTGCCCATCTTCCACATGCTCACGGGATTGCCGCCGGTCTTCGGCGCATTCCTTGCCGTTGGGCTGCTGTGGCTGCTGACGGAGCTGCTCCATGGGCGCTCCAGCGAACGGGAGCATCTGCGCTTCCGCGTTGCGCTCAGCCAGATAGACCTGTCGAGCCTGCTCTTCTTCGTGGGCATCCTGCTGGCGGTTGACGCTTTGGAGAGCGCCGGGATGCTCTCGGCGCTGGCACAATGGCTGGACCAAGAGCTGCCCTCCAAGGAGGCGCTCATGGGCATCATGGGGCTGCTTTCGGCAATTGTGGACAATGTCCCGCTGACGGCCGCCTGCATGAAGATGTACGCCATGCTGCCGCCCAATCACGAGTTGTGGATGCTCCTGGCCTATGCGGTCGGCACCGGCGGGAGCCTCCTGGTCATCGGCTCGGCAGCCGGAGTGGTTGCCATGAATGCCGAAGGCTTGGAGTTCTTCTGGTATGCCAGCCGAATCGGACCGCTGGCGCTGCTGGGCTACGGTGCCGGTTTCGGCGCGCTGCTGCTCATGCAGTGGCTGGGCATGTGATGCCCGCAGTGGTTTTGTGTATTTTCGCACCCGTCGGCAAGAGTGGCACTACTGAGGATACTGTACGATGCGGTATGGCGTATGGCTGTGCATTGCATGCACGGTGATGGTGTGGGGCTGCCGCCGCGCTCCGCAAGCAGCTCCCGTCGAGGGGTTCCAGCGGTACACCGATCCGGTCGTGGGCTTCTCGCTGGAGTATCCCAAGAACTGGCACGTGCGCTCTTCGGCAGGGGAGAACCTCCTGGTGCTCTCCAACGAGGCAGCGCTGGAACGCTTCGTACGCTGGGATGCAGAGGGACCGGCTGCGGCAAAGATCGAGGTCGTTGTGCTGCCGCTCAATGGCAAGAGCTTGGATAGCCTGCTGCAGGAGCGCAAGATCTTCGCCGAAGAGGTGTACACGCCGGTGGAATCGCTGACCTTATCGGGAGCCCCTGCGCGCAAGCTGCGCTACAGCTTCCCTCTGCGCGATGGGCAAGCCGAAGGCGAGCTCTACGTTGCAACGGCGGATAGCCAACTGGCAACCGTTGTGGAGTTCGCCGCCTTCGGGGGCACCTTTGCGGCGTATCGGGAGACCTTCGACCACATCCTGCGTTCGCTCCAACTGGCACGGCAGCCCGCCGTAGCGACGCCAACCCCGGCTCCTGCAGCACCGGCTCCGCCGTCGCAGACCCTGCGGAACTACGTTGGGCAGGGCTTCTCGATCCAGGTGCCGGAGAACTTCCGCGCCGAGCGCATCTCTGTGCCTTCGGCGCTGTTCTCGGTGCGCTTTGTGGGCGACCGCAACGACTGCATTATCCAGGTGGACGTCTTCGACGCCTCTCAGCAGCGGAACCTGGAGAAGATCGTCGAGGAGAACCGTCCACGCTACCGTGCAACGCGCTCGGTGCAGACGACCCTGGGAGGCGTCACTGCCTACTACCTGGAGTACCAACCCGCCGCGCAGGTGGATGGGCGCGCTTACTTCGCGCTGGTGGGCAACCGGCTCTTTCGGGTTGTGCTGACCTGGTACCGCCCCGAAGCCCAGGTGTACCGTCCGGTATTTGAACGCTCGCTCCAGAGCCTGCGCTTTACCACATCGTGATGCCGCCGCGGAGGCATGCGCGCGGGCAGCGTGGTGGTGCTCTTGAGCGGTGCTGTGGCACTCTTCGGGCAGCTACCCGAGCTCGAACGGCAATGCACCCTCACAGCCGGCGACAGCGTGGTGGCGCTGGGCGTACACTTCGTGCAGGAGCTGGAGCTCCTTCTGGATTCGCTGTACCAACTGCAGCCGGGTCTGGACTACCAACTGGATGCACAGCAGGGCTTGGTGTATCTGACGCCTCACTTCCGGCGGCTGTTCCATGTGCGCGATACGGTGGTGCTCGTTGTGCACGGCTCCTATATCCCTTTGCCGTTGCTGTCGCGTCGGCGAGCTGCCGCAGTTGAGCGCACCGCACGCACAGGGCTGCCAGAGCAGGAACCCAGCGCACCACTTCTCCAGCCCAGAGGCATGCTCTCGCGGGGCTTCAGTGTGCAAAGTGGCAGCGCTGTTGCGCTCACCTCAGCGGTCGAGCTACAGCTCCAGAGCCAGCTTCCCAACGGGGTGAGCGTCTCGGCTCAAATGAGCTCGCAGCAGCTCCCGCTGGGGGCAACGGGGGCGAGCGCCTCGCTGGAGCAGTTCGACCAACTGCGATTGCGCTTGCAGTCCTCCCACGTCCAACTGGAGCTGGGCACCTGGCAGCAGCCGCTGCTACCGGGTGCGCTGCAACCGCCCCGCCGCTTCCACGGCATCCGCACGGAGCTGCACTCCGGCGCGCTCTCCGGCAGCGCTGTGTTGGGCGCAGCTGCAGGAACTCCGGCAGTCAACCACTTCTTCGGCAGCAACGGGATGCAGGGTCCGTACCGGCTGCGCGGTGCGTCCGGGGAGGAGCGCATCGTCATCGTGCCGAACAGCGAACGGGTCTACGTGGACGGCATCCTCCGCGAACGGGGTGAGGAGCGCGACTACGTGGTGGACTACCTTCGGGCGGAGCTGTTCTTCCGCCCACGCTGCCCCATCAGCGCTGCTTCGCGCATCACGGTGGAGTTTGAGTACACGGACGAGTCCGCTGCCCACACGGTGATGGCATTTGGAGCAGGAGCACGGTTGGGGCACTCCAGCCAGCTCCGTGGTACATACGTGCAGGAGAACACCACGCCATTTGCCGAGCTCACCGACGTTGAAGCAACGGACTACCGCGATGGACACTTTGTGGGCTGGAGCAGAGCTGTCCGCTTTGTGGGGCGCGATTCCCTCAGTGGGCGCGGACTGGGGTGGTACCGGCGCCGGGATACCGTGATTGCGGGCAAGGAGCTTGCGCTTTGGGAGTACGCACCAGGCAGCCCCGAGGCGCTGTACGCCGTGGACTTCTCCTACGTTGGTCCGCAGCGCGGCAGCTACACGCTGGTTGCCCCAGGGGTATTCCGCTTCGTCGGGCTGGGCAAGGGGGAATACGAGCCCGGTCGCCAAGTCAGCCTGCCCATGCTGCGCCGCCTCTGGAGCCTGAGTTGGGAGTGGCAGCCACTGCCGATGCTGCAGTTGCAACTGGGTTGGGACGTCAGCCAGCTCCACAACCGCTTCCGGAGCGGAGAGCGCCTTGCAGGCGACGCCCTGCGGCTCCAGAGCCGGTGGAATCTCCTGCGGGATACCTCCGCACGTTCCCTCCTGTGGGAAAGCCAAGCAGAATGGCGCAGTGCGCGCTTCGCCGAGTTTGGGATGCGCTCGCCCGAGGTGCGCCGCTTCTGGGAGGATTCCGCCGCCGAGGGAAGCCCGACCGAGCGGCTCCTGCTGCTCCAGCAGCTCCGCTACCGCACGGCTGAGCTGAGCGCCACCGTTGGCATTGGCTGGGCGCGCTACGGTACGTTGTTTCATGCTGGTCGCTACGAACTGCACTGCGCAGTGCACCCGACCCGTTCAGTTTCGGCAAGTCTTGACGGGGAACTTGTCCAGAGCCGTACCGCGCTCCAGGATGGCGTCCTCAAGCGCCAGCGGGGCAACCTTACGGCAGCGGTGACAGCGGAGCTCTCCTCCTGGCAGCTTCGCACCCGACTACGGTGGGAGTGCGAGCCTATTGGCACAGACGCATCGCGCAGCCTCTCCGCCGATGCCATCCTTGCAACAGCGCTCTCGGACAGTCTCTGGCTTGAGCTCCCTCTCCAGTGGCGGCAGATCCACGGCGCAGGGATGCTCGAAGAGCGCAGCATCGCGGCATGGTTGCGCTGGCGCCGAGCCGATCTCGCCGGTACAACGGCGCTGGGCTGGAGGGTGTTCCGCTCCGCGGCGCGCGATGAGCAGTTCCTGACGGCGTTGACCAACGGCGTATGGCGCTTCTCCGCAGGGCAACTTCAGTGGAACTACGAGCTGGGGCATGCCTTTGCCGCTCCAGTGCAGCTTGCCTATGTGCGTACAATCCCCGGGCAGGGGCAGTACCGCTGGCGCGGTGACCTCAACGGCAATGGCATCGCCGATGCTGAGGAGTTCGAGCCCGTGCCCTACGGTGGCGACTACGCCCTACTCCGCTACGCCGGAGAGGAGCGCACGCCCGGCAGCCGACTCCGCCTTCAGCTTCATGCCTCCGTGCGTCCGAGCGGGGTGCTGCGCGAGTACACGGCGCTGCTCTCCTACGAGCACCTTGCGCGGCGGCGTGCGCTCCTGCAAGAGCTGCTCCCGCTTTCGGCTTCCAGCCCGCTTCTGAGCTGGGCGCAACTGCACCTGGAGCAGCAGCTCTCCTTGCATCCCCTTGGGACGTTCGAGCCCTCTCTGCAGGGGCGGTTCTGGAGCGCGCTCTTCCGCGTGCTTCCGGAGCGTTCCGATCTCCACAGCGGAATGGAGTTCCGCGCCGGAGGTGGACTCCCGCTGACATCGGTGCTGCGCTTGCTGCTGGAGCTTTCCCTACTGCAGGAGCAGCGGCAGCCGGCATCGGCGCTCCTTCCGGCGTCGGCGTTCCGTGGCTGGCAGCTGCAGGTGCAGCTTCCTTGGCAGCTTCTGACAAGCCTGCAGCTCGTTCCCCAGTGGCAACTCCTGCGGGGGTGGGCCGGAGAAGCAGCCTCCCAGCCCTGGGCTGCGACAACCCTGGGCACGGGGCTACGCTACTGCGCCCCGCCACTGCGCGCGGAGCTCAACGGGCAGTACCGCCAGCGCCTCCAGGGCACAGCGGCAGCAACCCCCTGGCGCCTGGGGACGCTCTCCCAGGGGTGGCAATGGCAGTTTGAGCTTGAACGGACGCTCGGCGCGCTTGTGCTGCTGCTTCGCTACTTTGGGCAGCGCCCGCACGGAGCGCCCTGGTGGCATTCGCTCAACGGTGAAGTTCGGATGAGTCTCTGAGGTGGCTCCATGCAGAGCAACGCAGTTCGCAAAGGTCGTCCGCTACGCCGTGGTGATGTCATCGGACTGCTTGCTCCGGCATCGCCGGCATCGCCGACCGATGTGGAATCCGTCGTCCGCTACCTGGAACGGCTCGGCTACCGTGTTGAGCTCTCCCCACAGCTCAGCAGCACCTACCTGGGCTACCTTGCCGGCAGCGATGAGCAACGGCTTCAGGAGCTGCACCGCTTCTTTGCCGACCCGCGCATTGCAGCAATCTTCTGCCTGCGCGGCGGATACGGGAGCATTCGGCTGCTGGCGAATCTGGACTACCGGCTCATCGCGCGCCATCCGAAGCTGCTCGTAGGATTTTCCGATATCACCGCACTGCAGGCGGCGCTCTGGCAGCGGGCGCATCTGGTCACCATCTCCGCCCCCATCCCTGGCAATCAACCCATCGCTCCCGACCGGGAAGCGTGGTTTTGGCAGCTCTTGACCTCGCCAACTGCTCCGGGCGAGCTCCCCGACCTGCTGCAGCCTCTTTCCCCGCTGCCCTCCTCAACGGTGCGGGGGCGCATTCTCTGCGGCACGCTCTCCCTGTGGAGCGCGCTCTGTGGCACGCCCTTCTTCCCAAAGACCGACGGTGCCCTCTTCATCACGGAGGATGTCGGGGAGCCGCCCTATCGGGTGGACCGCATGCTGACGCAGTTGCTGCTCTCGGGGGCGCTCGCTCAGGTCTCTGCCATCATCTTCGGGGCATTCACCCAGCCAGGGGAGACACGGCTTCCAAACCCCTCGTGGGAATCCGTGTTGCGCGATTTTGCCGAGCGTGCACAGCTTCCGTGCCTGCATGGGCTCTCCTACGGGCATATCCCGCAGCACTGGGCGCTCCCCTTCGGCGTCCAAGCCCGAATCCGGCGAGGTGGATTCCTCGCGCTGGATGAAGCCGCTACCGAACAGCCGAGCTGAGCTACTCCACCGCCTCTCCACGCCGCCCGACGAGCAGTGAAGCGTCGCCGTAGCTGAGGAAGCGGTACCCCTGGTGCAGCGCCTCCTCGTAGACCTGCCGCCAGAAGGTGCGTCCCAGAAACGCCCCCACCAGCAGCAGGAGTGTGCTCTGCGGCTGGTGGAAGTTGGTGATGATGGCATCGCAGAGCCGGAAGATGTAGCCGGGCACGATCATCAGCTCCGTTGTGCCTTCGGCGTTGGCGCTGCCGTGGTGCCGCATCCACTCCAGGACTGCCGAGAGAGCCTTCTCGGGGGCAATCTCCGTATCGGCTTCGTAGGGCTCCCACTGCCGGACAGCGATGGAGGGTGAAGCCCAGGTGTGGGAATCCCCGCGCAGCAGCCGGACCCCGTGCCAGTAGAGGCTCTCCAGTGTGCGCACCGAGGTGGTCCCCACTGCTACGAGCCATCCCCCACCGGGGCGGCGCAGGAACTCTATCAGTTGCTGCAGCGCAGCAGCGGACACACTCATGTGCTCGCTGTGCATCCGATGCTCGGCAAGGTGCTTTGCCCGAAGCGGCTTGAACGTGTCCAAGCCCACATGGAGGCACACATCGGCAATCTGCACTCCCGTACGCCGGAGCTCCTCAAGGAGCCGCTCCGTAAAGTGCAGTCCTGCAGTGGGCGCTGCAACCGAGCCGGGGACCTGTGCGTAGACGGTTTGGTAGTGCTCGCGGTCCTGCTCCGTTGCATCACGGCGCAGGTAGGGCGGGAGCGGAACCTGCCCCAGGCGTTCCAGCACCTCTGCCAGCAGCAGGTCTTTGGGCTCCCAGGTAAACTCTACGGTGGCGCTTCCGGCGCTGCGTTCCAGCAGCCGCGCCTCCAGCAGCACCTCTCCGGCAGCGGCGTGGAGCCGTACACCGGGGCGCACTCGGTGCCCGCGCAGCAGGCATTGCCACTGCACGGGTGGTGCTGCGCTCAGCCCTCGGGCGGGGTCCATCTGGCTGGGCTGCAATAGCAGCAGCTCGACGGCGCCGCCGGTGGGCTTGCGCAGGAACAGCCGCGCAAAGACCACCCGGGTGATGTTGCGCACCAAGAGCGACCCCGGCGGCAGAATCTGCGGCAGCTCAAAGAAGTGCCGATGCTCGACGCTGCGCTCCCGCCGACGGGCAACGAGCAGGCGGCACCGATCACGCTCCGGCAGCGGAAACTGCGCAATCCGCTCTGCGGGCAGCTCGTAGGTGTACTCCTCCAGCCGTACCTCCGGAATCATCGCGCAGATGGGAAGCTCTCCGTGCAGCCGCTGCAGACGTAGCTGCGAAAGCCCCTATTTTTGCCGCCGGAACCAACGTCCAAATCCGCCATGACAACACCAACTTCGGCACAGCGCTCCGGATGGCGCCGGTGGTGGGTGCCTCTCCTTGTGGTCTCAGGGCTTCTCTCGCTCCTGCTGTTGCTGCTCACCCTCATCGGGGTGACCACCGTGCTGCGCCGGTTTGAATCGGCATTCCAAACTGCGGAGCTCCCCAAGGGGCGCTCCTTCCTGCTGCTGGAGCTGACCGATCTGCCCGAATGGCAGCCCGGTGCTCTTCTGCCCAGCGGGGCAAAACCCACACTGTGGCAAGCTCTTGCGGCACTGCGCTTTGCACGCGAGGATGAGGACGTCGCCGGGCTCTATCTCCGGCTCGGCGCAACCCAACTGGGGTGGGCAAAGCTTGCCGAACTGGGGGCTGCAATCGACTCCTTCCGCGCTGCGGGCAAGCCCGTGTACGCGTACCTGGAGGTAGGCGCCGAACGCGACTACGCTATTGCGCTCCATGCCGATTCCATCTTCATGCCGCGCGAAGGCTTGCTGGAGCTCAGTGGCTTTGCCGCAACCGGGCTCTTCTGGACGGAGCTGCTGGACAAGCTCGGCATCCGCTACCACGTCGAGCAGTTCGAGGAGTACAAATCCGCTGGCGAGCCCTTCGTGCGCCGCTCCTTCAGCCCCGCTGCGCGGCAGAATCTGCAGGAGCTGCTTGCCGAGCGGTACCGCGCATTCGTCGAGCTGGTCTCACAGCGGCGCGGAATCTCCGAGGAGCGGCTTCGCACGCTTTTCTCCCAAGCCCTCCACACGGCGGATTCGTTGCTGGCACAGGGGCTCATTGACGGCGTGCTCTACGAGAGCGAGCTCCTGGCTCGCCTTGCCCGCCGCATCGGGCGGAAGGATACCCTCGCCGAACAGGTCCGTCGCAGCTTCTTCCCCATCGCCGCATACGCCGAACGAGCGCTGGAGAAGCGCTCCAGCCGGGGGTATCCCGCAATCGCCGTCGTCTACGCCGTCGGGGGTATCGTCCCCGGCAGAGGGCGCGACTTCCCCTTCTCCGGTCCAGTCGTTGCCTCCGAGGACTTCATCCCGGAGCTGCAGCGGGCAGCCGCCGATGAGGAGGTCGGCGCCATCATCCTACGCATTGATAGCCCCGGCGGCTCCGTTTTGGCATCGGATGCAATCTGGACCGAGCTCCGCCGAATTGCGCAGCGCAAGCCCGTGTACGCCTCCATGAGCGATGTTGCCGCCTCCGGTGGCTACTACCTGGCAATGGGGTGCGATACCATCGTTGCCGAGAAGCAGAGCCTGACCGGTTCGATTGGCGTCATCATCGCCATTCCGAACCTTTCGGGCACCGCCGGAAAGCTCGGTATCGCCGTTGACACCGTGCAGAGCAACCCTGGCGCGCTGTTCCTCTCGCCGCTGCTCCCCTTTGCGCCAGCGCAGCTTGAGCGGCTCCACCGCTTGGGAGAGCAGTTCTACCAGAACTTCCTCACACGGGTGGCGCAACGGCGGGGACTGCATCCAGACTCCCTGCGCCCGATCGCCAAGGGGCGCGTGTGGAGCGGTCATGCCGCGTACAGACTGGGGCTGGTGGACACGCTCGGAGGGCTCCAGACCGCGATTGCCCTTGCCCAGCGGCGCTTGGGGATTCCCAGCGAGCGCTTCCCACGCATCAAGGAGTTCCCTCGGCGGAAGGACCTGCTGGAGCTGCTGCTGGAGCAGTTCTCCGCAACTGAGCGTTCGGCGGCAATGCCGGAGCTTGTGCGCCTGCTCCCACCGGCACTGCAACGCAAGCTGGAGCAGGCGGTTCTGCTGTGGAAGCTGAGCTGGAGTGAACCCATCCTCGCGCTCCTCCCGCCGGAGCTGCTTCTGTGAGGGATGGACATCGTCAACCGACTCTCTCCGCGGCGCTTCCGTACATACGACGACCTGCTGGCGTTCATCAGCATCTACGACGACCGCCACCGGACGGCGGCATACCGGCGGCTGCTGCGCAGGTTCCACCACCGAATCCGCAATGCCGTGTGCATGGAGGCTGGCTGCGGTTTGGGCATCTTCACTGAAGAGCTGCTGCGCCTGGGTGCCCGGAAGGTCTACGCCGTCGAACGGAATCGGCTGCTGTACGAGCTTGCCCGCAACCGGCTGCAGCGCTACGCACGCGTTGAGCTCATCCACGCCGATGTCCGCACGGTCTGCCCAAGTGAACCCATCGCCGTGCTGGTGCACGATTTCTACGGCATGATGCTCTACGACGAGGAGCTATGGGTACTCGAAGAGCTGCCCTTCCGTCCCGAGCTGGTGCTCCCCAACGAAGGGGCACTTGTGGCAGGGCTGACCACCACTGCTGCCGTGTGCGACCGGACGGTCACTCCGCAGCTGTTCCGCCTCTTCGCAGGAGTCCTGGTCTCGGGGCTCTTCGATGCAGAGCACCTCATCGGATGCTGGGATGTGGCGCACTGGCGCTTTGGAGAGGGGCTCCGCCTGTCCCCGCCGGAGCTCTCCTCCTACGACGGGGATGTGCTCTTCTTCTACCTCAGCGTCCGCCACGATGGCGAAGAGATCTGCCGTGCGGGGCACTGCTCGAACTGGGCGTACGTATGGACCCCGCGCTGTGGCGACCGCTTCCACCTGGAGTTCCGGCGGCGGGGCGAATACGGCACCGAGGTCCTCTTCCGCTGGCTTGCCTAAAGCGGAGTCCACGCAACGTTGGCAGCCGGAATTGCCAGCGGGTAGCCAAACCAGAACAGCCCGAAATCCAGCGCAACGGCGCTGTTGTACAAGCGCACTCCGGCAAGGATCCCCGTGCGTGAGGGGCTGCGGATATCGGCATTCCACAGCTCCAGAAGCAGCCGCATATCACGCCGGGCGCTGGGTCGGTAGTCCAGCCCCAGAGCAATCCCAACGGCACCGCTCTGATACGCCACCGGTACACTCCCCCACGAGCCAAACCGGACGGTCATGAGGTCCTCCCCGGCGAGCTTCGCCATGACTGCTGCGCTGAGCCGTGTCCGGACCCCCGCCACGCTCCCAACGGCGTAGAGGTGCAGCAACTGATTTGCAGAGTTGAGCGCCGTGATATTGCCCCCGACGGCAAGCCAGAGCGTGCCCGGCATCGTCAGGTTCGGTGCCTGCAGCAGCGTGAATTTGACGTTGAGCACCCACAACTGCTCCGCAGCCGGAACTTTGGGCAGGAGCGTGTGCCCGCCGACGACCGACAACCAGTCCTGCAGCCCGACACCGGCGTAGAGCGCAAACAAGCCCGCCAGCCCGATAAACCCGTTGCTGGCAACGGGTTCGGCTGTCGGCTGCAGAAAGATGCGGTGCCCGTGCCGGTAGTGCTCCTCCAGGGGAACGAGCTCTGCAACTTCGCGGACCGCGATCGTTGCCGTCCCAATGAGCGTACGGAAGCGCCATGCCGGCAGCGTGTCGGAGAGCTGCGTTGAGTCCACGAACTGCCCTTCGAGTACATCCCCGTTGAGCAGCCGCAGGAGGTAGCGCTGCCCCGGCTGCAGAGCAGGCTGTGCCACAACCGCTCCGCTCAGCAACAGGTTCAGCAAGAAAAACAGCATGGGGCGGGAGATGCCACCGCCGCAGCATCCCCGCCCCATTGGGCGTGCCTGCACGCCCATTCGCCGGTTACCGCGGATTGAATACCGGCGAGCTGGCCTCAAGCACGTTCCCGTACACCGGAATCTCCAGTGTCGGGTACTCCGGGTGCGTCGTCTTCATGCGCACCATGGCGCTGTAGTAGCCCTTCTGCTGTGGCGTCACCCGGGCAATCAGCTCGATCTGCTGCCCCGGCTTGAGCACCGTGCGCTTGCTCAGATTGAGCTGGAGCCCCGGCGTGGTCTCGATATCGTAGAGCGTCACCTCCTGCTGCGACATGTTCTTGAGCGTCAGCACCGCTTTGGACTCCTGCCCAACGCGCATGTCGGTGAAGACAAAGTACTGCGCCGGCATAAACGCCAGCGGGCGCACGACCTCGGCTTTGAGCCACAACATCTTCGTCGGCGCACTGGGGTCGTTGGAGTAGATCGCCACGCTCTTGGTTACCGGACCCGTTGCCCCACCGACGCGCAGGGTGACATCCATGGTTGCTGTCTCGCCAGGGCGCAGCTCGGTCTTGTCCAGTGGAGCAGTCGTACAGCCGCAGCCGGGCTGCACCCGCTCGATCTTGAGCACCTCCGTGCCGGCATTGCGCAGTGTGATCTTGGCTTTGAGCGGATCGTCCTTGGGACCGACCTTACCCCAATCGTACGTATCGCCTCCCACAATCTCCAGCTTCGGCTGCGCCAGCGCCGAGAGAGTGCACACAGCAACGGCGATGCTCCAGCGCCACAGCATTGGACTCCCTCCTTGGTATTGCACTTGCCCGATGCGGTGGCAATGACGCAGCGACAAGCGGCTTTAGTGTCCTGAGCGGATTCCCCACAGGACCGGCAACTCAACGCCGAGCTCCCAGCGGGACCATGCCGCGCTCCGTGCGAGGCTCAGCAGCGATATCCCCACCGATAGCGCCGGTGCAGCGTAAACCGGTGTCAGCCGCGCCAGCGGAGCATCCAGCCCCAACCGCAGGAGCACACCCACCCCGTACGGACGCACCCCCACGGACTGGGCTCGGCTCAGCCGACGCTCCCGAGCCGGCGGAGTGGTCTGAAACACGTAGTCCTCCGGCTCCAGCACCCGTTCCCACTGCTCCTCCTGCAGCCGCCACTGGAGCCCCACCCAGGCACCGAGGGCAACCCAGAGCTTATCCCTCAGCCGCAGCTTCCCCAGCGCCTCAGCACGAGCCACGAGCAAGCGCATTTGCAACTGGTACTCCGTGCGCAGTTGCCGTCCATCCGCCAGCGGGAGCGGCTCAGCAGGTGCCCGCAGCACCGCTTGCGAAGCGCCGGCAAGCAGTGCAAGCCGGAGAGCGCTCTCCGGGGCGTACCACCATTCGGCGTAGGCTCCCGCCACCGCATGCATCCCGTCTCCACTGCGGTAGGTTGCGCAACTGAGTCCATCCTCGATTGCCTCCAATGCCGAAAGGTGGCTTACCCAGGCCCCATGCGCCCCGGCGCCGATAAACAGCACCGGTGCCGGCACAGGCAAGCGCGGTGACAGCTCCCATTGGAAGCCCTGCGCCCACAGCACCACCGGCAGCACCAGCGCACCGAAGGCGGCACCGCAGGCGCGCATCAGCGCAGTTGCAGCGGTTGAACCCGCTCAGCCCCCGCAAAGCGCAGTCGGCAGAAGTACTGTCCCGTCGGCAGCGCAGCCACGCTCACCGCACGGCGATGGACCCCGCGAGCATGCCAGCCCGCAGCGAGTGTCTGCACCAAGCGTCCCCGGGCATCGTACAGCTCCAGCGCCGCTTCGCCATCGAGCGGCAGCTCGTATTCCAGCAGCAGCTCCCCGTGGGCTGGATTTGGCATCACCTCCAGGCGGAGCGCGCGCTGCGGAAGCAGCTTCTCGGTCAACCCGCACACAGAATCCATCAGCACCTGCCCTGCCGTAGCGGTGGCAGGGAAGAGGCTCCTGCACGCGCTGTCGCCGAACTGCACCTGCTGCAGCAGCAACGGCGAACGCACATGCTGCCCCAGGAAGGTGCGGAAATGCACCCGCACCAGCTCCGCGCGCTGGGGGAATACCCCGTACGGCTGCACCGCCTCCAGCACGAACACCCCGGGCGTGTCCTCCCTGGCTTGCTGCAGTTGGGCGCCCTCCAGCGCGGTGCCGTCAGTACTGAGTCCATCCCACCGCAGCAGCGTGGGCTCGTACACCAGCACCAGCCGGCAGCGGGCAACACCCTGCGGCAGCTCCCCGACGAGGACAGGGACGGAGATGCGGCGACCGGGCTTGACACGCAGCTCCTGCGGCAGACGCAGCGCAATCGTCGGAGGTGCTTTCACCTGCAGGCGCACCACAAGCGGCACCAGCGCCCTTCCCGGTTGATTCGTGCGCAGCCACACCGTGTCCTCAACCCATCCCCACTGCGTTGGCACCGAGCGGAGACGCGCAGCAGCACTGACCTGCCCTGGCTGCAACTGCAACGGAAGCGGCGGGAACTCCAACTCCACGGCACCGCGAGCAACCCAGGCGCTGTCAATCTGGAGCGGAGCTGTGCCAGTGTTCCGCAGCTCAAGCGGCTGCTCCCACGCGCGAGGGCAGTCGGGCGACCACAGCAGCTCCCCTTGCACCGCTGCAGGCACCAGCTCCAATCGCGGGGCAATCCCAACGCCGCGCAGGACGATGCTCCAGAAGCGCGCCTCTGCAGGGGCTCCAACGATGCGTTGGGCGATATCGCTGCGCAAGAGGTAGCGTACCTGCATCAGCCCCGCCTGCTGTGGACGGAATCGGATACGCAGCCGAAGCTCCCCGCCCGGGGCAATCCCGCTATCGGGAAATGGGTGCGGAGCCACCTCAAACGCCGCCGACCCGGCAGAGAGCTCCTCCAGAAGCGTATCGGCAGCGTGGAAGCGGTAGTTGCCACCGTTGCGGAGCCGCAGCACCGCTTCCCGCTCCATCCCCACCGCAACACCGCCGAAGTCGAGCGTATCGCCCACCTGCCGCACTCCGTCGGAGCGTTCCATCTCCCACTCCCAGCGGTGTTCCACTCCCACGCCAACGAGCAGTGCGCGCACCGTGTCCGGAAGCGCTCCTGCATACGGCAAATACAGTAGGCGCAGCTCCACCGTATCGGCATCGCGGTCCAGTGGACGGTACTCCACCCGCAACGGCACCACCGCATGTGGCGTGATGGGGAACTGCCCCTGGAGCGGCTCCAGATGCAGCTCATCCTGCCCCGGATAGCCCCCACTCCGGTAGCGGAGCTCTGTGCGGAAGGGAAGCAGCGTATCCACCGCCGCCGGTACCTGAACGCGGAGCTGGAGCTGCCTCTGCGCAGCGGCGCCGACAAAGACGCTGTCAAGCCATAACAGCGAGGGCTGAAGTTCCAGCTCCACGCGCTCTTTGAAGCCCCGCAGCACAAAGGTCCGGCGAGCCAGCTCGCGGCTGGTATCGGCAGCACTGCGCAAGCTCAGCCGCAGATATGCCTGCTTGAGCCCCAGCGGATACAGTTGGGGAATGGCGCGGAAGTGCAGCTGTATCCGCCGCACCGTCTGCGGGGGCACCTCGATGGGGAATCCCGGTGGGTCGGCAAGGTCAAACTCCAAGAAGTCGAGCTCGCCCTGGTCCGGTATGCGCTCGACGGAGAAGTACGGGATCACCCGTTGCGGCACCTGCAGCGTCTCGGAGCTGAAATTGCGCAGGTACACCGGGCGCAGCACCGGGCGGTCCAACAGCGTTGCGCCGAAATCGAGCGTATCGCGTGCCGGATCTGCCGGGTCGAGCACAATATCCACCGATTGCGCTCGAAGCAATGCGCTCACCAGCACGCCGCACAGCCCCAGCCCCATCCGCATCAGTGCCCGCCGAAGAGGAGCAACTCCGCAATCTGCACGGCGTTCGTTGCCGCCCCTTTGCGGATGTTGTCGGCAACGATCCAGCCGATGATGCCGGCGGGCACGGAATCATCCCGCCGCAAGCGCCCGATGTAGACGCTGTCGCTGCCCCGTGCCTGCGCCGGATGCGGATAGCGTTGCGCTGCTGGCTCATCCAGCACCACCATCCCCGGCTGCTGTCCGAGATGCCGGCGCAGCATCTCAAGCTCGGGCTGCTGCTCGGTTTCAACCCACACGGCTTCGGCATGGGCTCCCAGGGTTGGCAAGCGCACGCACGTTGCGGTAATCGGCAGCTGCGGCTGCCCAAGGATACGGCGCGTTTCGGCAACGACCTTGCGCTCCTCCTCGCTCCATCCTTCGGCGTCCAGCCGGTGGAAGGCTGTCGTGAAGGCGATACCCCAAGGCGCCACCCGCACGGGCGGTTCCTCGCCGCGC
Organism: Bacteroidota bacterium; assembly: GCA_030550275.1. Classification (GTDB taxonomy): domain Bacteria; phylum Bacteroidota; class Ignavibacteria; order Kapaibacteriales; family HRBIN21; genus HRBIN21. Next base: position 38,991 of record JAUQPR010000011.1, on the reverse strand, counting down.
AACTCCGCCTGGAGCTGTTCGATCCCGCGCTGCCCAGCACCGCTGATGGACTGGTACGTTGCCACCACAACCCGGCGAATGCCCCACCGCTGCAGAATCGGCTTGAGCAGCATCGTGAGCGGAATCACCACGCAGTTGGGGTTGGCAATCACCCCGCGGTGCTGCTGCAGCGCCTCAGGATTGACCTCCGGCACCACCAGCGGCACCTCCGGATGCGCCCGCCAGGCACTGCTGTTGTCCACCACAAGGCAATCCCGGCGTGCCACCTCCCAGGCGTACTGGCGGCTCAACTCCGCCCCCGCCGACCACAACGACAGCTCCAGCCCCCGCAACCGCTCCGGCGCGAAGCGCTCCACCCGCAGCCGCTCTCCACACCACTCCAGCACCGTCCCCGCAGAGCGCTCCGAAGCAAACAGGCGCAGCTCCCGCACAGGAAAGCGCCGCTCATGGAGCAGGCGCAAGAGGGTCCGTCCGACCAACCCCGTTGCTCCAACGATGGCAACCCCAACAGCCATGCTGCGGTGGCATTCCAGGGCACGCTGCAAAAATACCGCACCGGCGCTCCGCTCCGGCGTATATTTGCGCCCAATCACGCGTGTCTCTGCAATGCTGCTGCGAGTCGCCGTCGTACAATTTGCGCCGCGCTTTGCTGACCCCCAACGCAATCTGGCGACCATCCTCTCGCTGCTGGATTGGGCACAGCCGGCGCACATCGTCGTGCTACCGGAGCTGGCAACCACAGGATACTTCTTCCAATCGCGCGACGAGGTGGCTGCCTACGCTGAACCGCTGGATGGACCAACGCTGGAGCGCCTCCACCGCGAGGCATGCTGGCGCGGGCAGCTCCTCATCCTCGGCTTCGCCGAACGGCATGGGGACCGGCTCTACAACTCCGCCGCGCTGCTCCTCCCCGAACCCAACGAGCGCCGGGTCTACCGCAAGACGCACCTGTTCTACAAGGAAAAGCTCTGCTTCGACCCCGGGGACACGGGCTTCTTCGTCGTCCACTACCCCCGCTGGGACGTGCGCATCGGCACGATGATCTGCTACGATTGGCGCTTCCCAGAGGCTGCCCGTACCCTGGCGCTGCAGGGAGCTGACCTCATCGCCTGCCCGGCGAACCTGGTCACCGACGCCTGGCGCATGGTCATGCCCGTGCGGGCGCTGGAGAACAAGGTCTACCTGGCGCTTGCCAACCGTACTGGGAGCGAAGAGCGCAACGGCGAACAGCTCACCTTCCGCGGTGAATCCGCCATCTACAGCTACACCGGCGCCACGCTGTGCCGCGCCGGCGCCGATGATACAACCGTGCTCATCGCCGAAATCGAACCCACGCACACCCGCAACAAAGCCTTCGATCCGCTCGACGATATCTTCGCCGACCGCCGCCCGGAACACTACCGGCTCTGAAGCGGTTCACCGTAGACCCGCCGCAGCTTGTCGGTGATGTACTCTACGAAGGCATCCACTGTCAGCTCTGCCCCCGCGATGCGCTGGACCAGCTCCTGGCCATTCTCCAGCGGAGCGCTCTCGTGCACCGTGCGGCGCAGCCACTGGAGCACGGGCTGGAACTCCCCTGCGCAGATGTGCTGCTCCAGCCCCGGAAGCTCGCGCTGCATCTGCTTCCACAGGATCGCTGCCACGAGCTTGCCCAACGAGTAGGTGGGGAAGTAGCCGAAATCGCCCAGCGCCCAGTGGATATCCTGCAGGCAGCCGCTGCGGTCCTCCCGTGGGCGAATCCCCAGCAGGCGCTCCATCCCATCGTTCCAGGCATCGGGGAGATCCCAGACTCGGAGCTCACCCGCAAGCAGCGCCAGCTCCAGCTCCAGCCGGAGCTGGATGTGCAGATGGTAGGTCACCTCATCGGCTTCGGTGCGGATGAGCGAAGGCTGCACTCGATTGACCGCGCCGAAGAGCTCCTCGGCACTGGCTCCCTCCCATTGCTCCCCGACGTAGCGTCCGAAGCGCTCCTGCCACAGCGGGAACAGCCACTGGCAGAACGCCAGGCTGCGCCCGATGATGTCCTCCCACAGCAGCGACTGCGACTCGTGGATTGCCATCGAAACGGCTTCCCCCGCAAAGCTATCGGCGAGCTCCTCGGGGATGCCCTGCTCGTAGAGGGCATGCCCCAGCTCGTGCAGCACGCTGTAGAAGCACACGCTTGCATCGCCGCTGTGAATGCGCGTCGTCATGCGCACATCGCTTGGACCCAATGCCGTGCAGAACGGATGCGCCGAGAGATCCAGCCGTCCGCGCCCCTCGTCGAAGCCAATCTGCCGGCAGACAATCCGGGCAAGGTTCAACTGCTCATCCGCCGGAATGGATTGGTGCAGTAGCCGGTCCGAAGGCTGCACTGGGCGTGACTGCACCCACTGGAGGAGCTGCCGTACAGCAACGGTCAACTCCTGCAGCATCGGCTGCAGCCGCGACAGCCGGAGCCCGGGCTCGTAGAGCCCCAGCAGCGCATCGTATGGATGCTCCTCGTAGCCCAGGAACTCAATCTGCTGGCGCTTGAGCTCCAGCAAGCGCTGGAGGTAGGGCGCAAAGAGCGAAAAGTCGCTCTCGCGGCGGGCAAGCTTCCAGCTCTCCAGTGCCAGCGTCTGTGCGTAGGAGAGCTCCTCGAGCAACTGCTCCGGAAGGGCAGTGTAGCGGCGATACTCGCGCAGGAAGCAGCTCACGATGCGTTGCTTGCGCTCTGGCAGCAGCGGCAGTATCTGGTGTGCCCGCAGCGCCAGCCGCCGTGCCACCGTGCTGTTCATATGGCGATGGAGCAGCTTCTGCGCGGTTGCAAGCTGTGCTGCACGGCGCTGCGCCGCCCCCGGCGGCATGTAGGTCTCCTGGTCCCATCCTGCCAGCGCCACAAGCGCCCGCAGATGCCGGAACTGCGTGGAGAACTCCTCCAACTGGCGCCAGAAATTGTGCACGGCGCGCCGTCCAACCCGCAGCTCTGCCATCGTCACTGCACCGATGCTCTTGCCACAAACGCCTGTCGGAGGAAGCGCTCGAACTCCTCTACGTCGCGCGTAAAGGTTGCCCGCGCAATCACGCTCCCATCGGGGGCAAGCAGCACGTAGAAGGGCAGCTCAATCGTACCGAAGCGCTCCTGCTGCAGCCGCTTGTTCGAAAGGTAGGGCTCCGTGCGCCGGTCGGTGAAGAGCCGCACCCGCACCATCTGCTCCAGCAATGCCCGAATGCGCGGCTGTGGGAAGATGTTGTGCTCCATCCAGCGGCAGTTTGTGCAGGTGAAGCCCGTAAAGTCCACGAACACTGGTCGCCCCGTCCGCCGCGCTTCGGCAAGCCCCTGTTCGAGATCCTCGTACCACTCCAGCTCGGTCTGCGCCGCCGTAGAGGCACCCGATGGTGCCGATGCTCCTTGCAGTAGGCGGTGGTAATCTCGCGGCGGAAGGAATGCCTCCAGCTCCCCCAGCCGCGCGCCCCAAAGCCCGCTTGCCAGCCACAGCGTCAGCGTACCGAAGAAGACTGCCACCAGCGCCCGAATCGGACCCACACTCTCCAGTGGCGTATCATGCGGAAGCCGGAACAGCCCCAGGACATACGCCGTAATGAGCGCTCCGCAGACCACCCACGACGCCAGAAACAGCTCCGGCGAGATGAGCCCCCAGCCCCAGACCAGGTCTGCGTTGCTGAGGAACTTGACCGCCGCTGCCAGCTCCAGAAACCCCATCACGACCTTGAGGTTGTTCATCCAGCCGCCGGCTCGCGGAAGCCGCATCAGCGCCGCCGGGAAGAGCGCCAACAGGAAGAACGGCGCAGCAAAGACCGTTGCAAATCCCAGCATACCGACGATGGGGTAGAACCACTCCCCGCTTGCCAGGGCAATCAGCGCCGAGCCCACAAAGGGCACGGTGCAGGTGAAGGAGGTCAGCGAAAAGGTCAGCCCCATGAGCAGCACCCCAAGCGTACCATGCTGCTCGGAGGCTCGGTTGAGCCGGTTGAGCACCCCAGCGGGCAGCACAATCTCGTACGCCCCGAACAGATTGAGCGCAAAGGCAATGAAGATTGCGGCGATGAGCAGATTGACCCAGGGATCTGCTGCGAAGTCCCGAATTCCCGTTGCCCCGAACAGCAGCGACAGCAACGTCCCCAACCCCACAAAGGTCACCACAATGCCCAGGGCGTAGAGGACAGCATCGCGCAGAGCCCGCCGCCGTTGCCGCTCGGCTCGCTTGGTGAAGAAGGAGACCGTGATGGGGATCATCGGGAACACACATGGCGTCAGCAGCGCCAGTGCACCTGCCCCCGCCGCCAATGCAAGCAATGCCCAAAGGCTCCTGGGCTGCTTGAGCGCAGCTCCATCGGAGCCCTGCACCGAGCTCTCCTGGGCAGCAGACTGCTGCACAGGAGCCCGCGCTCCTGCATCCCCCTCTTGCACCGCCCCCGATGGCGCCTCCGGAGAGCTCACCTTGGCTGCCGTATCCTCCGAGCCTGTGGCTGAACCGGAGGTCTGCACAACCCGTACGGTCAAGGGCAGCACCAACTCGTCCGGCGGCAAGCACCGAGTGGAATCACACACCTGGTAGACCACCGAGACCACCGCCCGATGCTCCCCCGGGGTGACCGCGGGCTGGAGCTGTACAGGCAGCCCGAATCGGACTCGCCCGACGTAGTAGTCCACCTCCATTTGGAAGCCCTCGTCGTACTTCCGCCGAGGGCGTGGAGCGCGGATCTGCCCGGCACGCCGCAGGAGCTCAGCCGGTCCAACCTCCAACTGCAGCGGCTCCGGACCGATCCCCTCCTCGTTTTGCCGGCGTTCCAGCCCGTAGGTGTACCAGCCGGGCTGCAGTTCCAGTGCCACCCACACGGTTGCCGTATCCCCGGGGCGCAGCTCCAGTTGCTGCGGTTGCAGCGTTGCCTGCAACGGACTCCGCGGCTGCGCGCTCCCCAGCGCGCACACGACAAGGAACAACATCGCGGCGTGTTTCATTGCTCGCTCTGAGCGATCAAGCGCTCCATTGCTGCGGCACAACCGACTTGCTGGGCAAAGTAGCGCAGAATGATGCCCGCATCGCGCAAAGGGTAGAGACTATAGAGCTCGCCGGACAATTGTGCCCGTGCCCCACCCTGCAGCCGCGCTGCGGCTGCCCGCACCTCTTCGGGAAGCTGCTCATCCTGACTGATGCGGCGCAGATTCTCTCCAATGTGGCTGCCGTAGCGGTACGCCGAAACCTGCGCAAGCGCCTGCACGAACCATCCCACTGCCCGACGGGCGCACACCCGAGCCTTCCCTTCGTTCCCCTCGCGCAGCGCCGCCCGAGCCGTCTCCAGCTCCCAGGCAACCCGCTGCAGTAGCTCCTCCCAGAACCGATCCGCGCTGTGCTCTGGCATCGAACAGCCACGCGCTTTACTAATTTGCAAACTTAGCAACGGCAGAGCCGATGGTTCCACGGAGATGAGGCAATGGCAGCACCTTCGTTAGACGTCGTCGTAGCACTGGCAAAGCGACGGGGCTTTGTCTTCCAGTCGTCCGAGATCTACGGCGGGCTCAACGGCTGCTGGGACTTCGGTCCTATGGGCGTGGAGCTGCTGCGCAACCTCAAGGAAGCCTGGTGGCAGGCGATGACCTCGCGCGAGGACATCGAGGGACTCGATGCCGCCATCCTCATGCACCCCCGCGTGTGGGAAGCCTCCGGGCACGTGGAGCAGTTCACCGACCCCATGATCGACAACAAGGTCAGCAAAGCCCGCTACCGCGCCGACACGCTCATTGAGGACTTCATCGCCGGACTGCGCTCCAAGGGCAAGCACCAGGAAGCCGATTACTGGGAGGAGCGCCTGCGCGCGGCCTCCCAGCCACAGGACTACTACCGCATCATCCTGGACGCCCAAATCCCCGACCCCGTCTCCGGCACCCGGGAGTGGACCGAAGTGCGCAACTTCAACCTCATGTTCAAGACCTTCATCGGTCCGGTCGAGGACGACAGCAGCGTGGTCTACCTGCGCCCGGAGACGGCTCAAGGCATCTACGTCAACTTCCTCAACGTGCTGCAGACGAGCCGCCAGAAGATCCCCTTCGGTATTGCCCAGATCGGCAAGGCGTTCCGCAACGAGGTCAATACGCGCAACTTCCTCTTCCGCACGCGCGAGTTCGAGCAGATGGAGATGCAGTACTTCGTCAAGCCCGGCACCGAACAGGAGTGGTTCGACTACTGGCTCCAGGAGCGCTACCGCTGGTACCTGCAGTTGGGCATCCCTGCAGAGCGGCTGCGGATTCGCCCTCATGAGAAGCTTGCCCACTACGCCGCCGCTGCCGTGGATATCGAGTTCCTCTTCCCCTTCGGCTGGGGCGAGCTGGAGGGCATCCACTCGCGCACGGATTTCGACCTGCGGCGCCACATGGAGTTCTCCGGCAAGCGGCTCGAATACACCGACCCCATCACGCGCGAACGCTACATCCCATACGTTGTGGAGACCTCGGCGGGGGCAACCCGCTCCTTCCTGGCATTCCTGTGCAACGCCTACGATGAGGAGCTCATCCCCGAAGAGCGTGGCACCACCGAAAAGCGCATTGTGCTCCGGCTCCACCCATTCCTCGCGCCGGTCAAAGTCGCCGTCTTCCCCTTGGTCAACCGCGAAGGGATGCCCGAGAGGGCGCGCAAGCTCTACGAGGAGCTGCGCCGCCACTTCCGCGCCGCATACGATGACTCCGGCGCCATCGGACGCCGCTACCGCCGCCACGATGAAATTGGCACACCGTTTTGTGTAACGATTGATGGGCAAACCTTGCAGGACGACACCGTAACCATCCGCGACCGCGACTCCATGGAACAGGTTCGAGTCCACATCTCGAACGTCGTCCAATACATCCGCGACCACCTTGTCCTACAGCCCGTCTGAACAATGCGCCACCGCAGGCTGCTGTGGATTCTGCCGGCTCTCCTGTTGGCAACCGTGCTCCTTGCCCAGGAGGCACCCTACCTCAAGCTCACCCGAGTGAGCGAAATCCTCACTGCCCTACTGCGCACGGTCATCACGCACTACGTCGAGCCGATCGATGCCGACGAGCTCTTCCGCGCCGGCGTGGATTCGCTGCTGCGCCGGCTGGACCCGTACTCCTACTTCATTGACGAGGAGGGCAGCGACGAGCTGGACATCCTCTCCACAGGTGCCTACGTCGGCATCGGCATCGCTGCAGCCGTGCGCGATAGCATGCTCACCGTCATCGAGGTCCACCCCAACACCCAGGCATGGGCAGCGGGCATCCGGGTCGGGGACCGTATCTACAAGGTTGACTCCGCAGTTGTGCTCCACCGTAGCTCTCGCGAGCTGCGCCGGTACACACGCGGCGAACCTGGCACCCCGATTGTGCTTTGGCTCCTGCGCCAACGCCTCTGGGGCGGATACGATACGCTCCGCATCCAGCTCCAGCGCGAGGAGATTCGGCTGCGTGCGCTCCCAATTGTGGAGCGCCTCCACGACAGCATCGGCTACATTCGGCTGGAGCGCTTCTCGCGCCGAGCACCAGAGGAGCTCCGGCAAGCCATCCAGCAGCTCCTCAGCCAGGCTCCAGTGCGCGCGCTCGTGCTGGACCTGCGGGATAACCCCGGCGGGCTCCTCGATGCCGCCGTCAATGTCTGCGGACTCTTCCTCCCGCCGGACATCCCCATTGTCACTGTCCGCGGGCGGGACCCACAGCAGGACCGTACCTACTACGCCTACACCAGTCCGGTCTCCACCGAGCTCCCCCTGGTGGTGCTCATCAACGGGCGCAGCGCCAGCGCTTCGGAGATTGTCGCCGGGGTACTCCAGGACCTTGACCGCGCCGTCCTCGTGGGCGAACCCTCCCTGGGCAAAGGCGTTGTCCAGACAATGTTCCCGATGCCCTATGGCACTTCGCTTCGGCTGACGACGGCGCGCTACTTCATGCCCTCCGGGCGCACCATTCAGAAGCAGCCATTGCCGGAATTTGCCCACCCCACGGCTGCACCGCCACAGTACTACCGCACGCGCAACGGGCGCCCAGTGGTGGCAAATTCGGGCATCCTGCCCGATACCATCGTGAGCGGGGCAGATTCGCTCCCACTCCCCGTGCGCTGGCTGCAAACCGAAGGCTGGCTCGGGCGCTTCGCAACGGCATATGCAGCCTCGATGCCAACGCTAAAATCCCTGCCGCCATCCGAGCTCCTCTACCAACTGGAGCGCTTCCTGGAGGTGCATGGTCAGCGCGACCGTCTCTATCCCCTGACCCACACGCTGCGCACTGCGCTCCAGCAGGCAGAGGATGCCTCGGTAGCGGCAACCTCCGTTCGCCAGTTGGAACGCCTTCTGCAACAGCTCCAGCGGGAGGAGCCATCGCTCCTGCGGCGCTACCAAACAGAGCTCTTGCCCATCCTGGAGCGCGAGCTGCTGCTGCGCTTCCTGCCGCGTGCAGAGGTGCTGCGCCGCTCTCTGCCGCGCGATCCCCAGCTCCAAGCTGCGCTGGAGCTGCTGGAGAACTACGGCTACCACAAAATCCTGGCAACCTCGTCTAAGTAGCCCGCCGTTGGGCACCTGTCCCACAGTAGAACCCGTACGGGCAACCATGAGCACGTATATCATCAACCCGGTCGAGTTGCGCATGAAGGAGGACGAGCGCGGGACGCTCTACGCCTCTATCGTGGCGATGGGCATGCGCGCAACGGACTTAGCCGTACAATTGCGGCAGAAGCTCGAAGAGGAGATCGCCGACCTCTTGGAAGCCTACGGCGAGGATGAGCTGACCAACGACATCCGTTACCGTCGGCTGCAGGAGGAGCAGTACCAGATCGCCCTGCGCTTTGATGCCATTCCCAAGCCCACCTTCCTGGCGATGAAGGAGCGCCTGGAGGGCAAGCTCACGTACCGGATTCCAGAGCCGCACTCTCCTCTCCCCGTGACAAAGCCGTAAGAGCCTCGGCACATTCGGGGAACTGGCGCGCCAGTTCGCGGAGCTGGTCCCGTAACTGCGCTGCGCGCTCGAAATCCAGCTCGCTGGCGGCACGCATCATCTCTCGATAGAGCCCCTGCACCAGCTCCCGCCGCTGCTGCACATCCATGTACGGAAGCAGCGGATCGGCAACCACTGCCGTCTGCACGCTCAGCTCATAGCGGCTGGGACGCCGCCGCTGCTGGATGTCGGCAACCGCCGTGGTCTGCAGAATCTCCTCCAGGCTCTTGTAGACCGTCTGCGGATTGATGCCATGCGTCCGGTTGTACTCCAACTGCAGGCGGCGCCGCCGGTTTGTCTCCTCGATGACCCTGCGCATGGATTCGGTCACACGGTCGGCGTAGAGGATGACCATCCCCTCGGCATTGCGCGCGGTGCGTCCGGCAATCTGCAGGAGAGAACGCTCGCTGCGGAGGAACCCCTCCTTGTCCGCGTCCAGAATCGCCACCAAGGAGACCTCCGGCAGGTCCAAGCCTTCGCGCAGCAGGTTGACCCCAACCAAGACATCGTAGCGCCCCAGGCGCAGATCGCGCAGAATCTCGACGCGTTCGACGGCGTCGATCTCTGAATGCAGGTACGCCACCCGCACTCCCAGCCCGTGGAGGTATTCGGCTAAGTCCTCCGCCATGCGCTTGGTCAGCGTCGTCACCAGCACGCGCTGGTGCCGAGCCACCCGGCGGCGGATCTCCTCGAGCAGGTCATCAATCTGATTGCGGGTGGGGCGAACCTGAATCTCCGGATCGAGCAACCCCGTCGGACGGATGATCTGTTCGACCACTACACCGGCGCTCTTGTGCAGCTCGTACTCCCCGGGCGTGGCGCTGACGTAGATGACCTGGTTGACCAGCTCTTCGAACTCCTCAAAGCGCAGCGGTCGGTTCTCCAACGCCGAAGGGAGTCGGAAGCCGTACTCGACCAAGGTCTCCTTACGTGAGCGGTCACCGTTGTACATCCCGCGCAACTGGGGGATGGTAACGTGGCTTTCGTCAATGATGAGCAGGTAATCGCGCGGGAAGTAATCCAGTAGGCACCACGGGCGCTGTCCCGGAGCGCGCCCCGAGAGGTACATCGAGTAGTTCTCGATGCCAGGGCAGTAGCCAATCTCGCGTAACATCTCGATATCGAGCAGTGTGCGCTGCTCCAATCGACGCGCCTCCAGCTCCTTGCCCTGGGCACGGAGTTCGCGCAGCCGCTGCTGCAGCTCCTGCTGGATGCCGACAATTGCCCGCTCCAGTTGCGCCCGCGTTGTGACGAACAGCTTCGCCGGGTAGAGCACTACCGAATCCACCTGTTCCAGCCTCCTCCCACTCTGGCGCTCAATCCAGCAGAGCTGCTCGATCTCATCCCCGAAGAGCTCCACCCGCAACACCCGGTTGTGCTCGTACGCCGGCACAATATCAATGACATCGCCGCGCACGCGGAAGCTGCCCCGCTCCAGCTCCACATCGTTGCGCACGTAGTAGATATCCACCAGGCGGTACAGGAGCTGCCGGCGCGAAATCCGCATCCCCACATGCAGTGGCAACTGGAGCGTCTGGAAATCCTCCGGGCGCCCAAGGCTGTAGATGCAGCTCACCGAGGCAACAACGATGACATCGCGCCGCCCCGACAGCAGCGCGCTCGTTGCCCGCAACCGCAGCCGATCAATCTCCTCGTTGATGGCAACCTCCTTCTCAATGTACGTGTCCGTTGCCGGCACGTACGCCTCGGGCTGGTAGTAGTCGTAGTAGGAGATGAAGAACTCCACCGCGTTGTGCGGGAAGAATTGGCGGAACTCCCCGTAGAGCTGGGCTGCCAGGGTCTTGTTCGGCGAGATCACCAGCGTGGGCTTCTGAACCTGGGCGATGACATTGGAGATGGTGAAGGTCTTGCCCGAGCCCGTGACTCCCAGGAGCACCTGGTGCTTGACCCCACGCCGCAGGTTTTCCACCAACTGCCGGATCGCCTTGGGCTGGTCCCCGGCAGGCTCGTACGGCGCTACCAGCTCAAACCTTCCCGCCATCGGCTGCATTCTGGTTGCCCGCAAAGGTACAAATCTACCCAAAACTGCGCCCGTTTACGTCACGTACCCTTGCGAGGTGTGCAACGCCTGTGGAATAAACGCATCGGCAGGGGTGATGCTGCTACGAACCAAGCTTTCGACGTTCCACTATCCTCTCACGCGTCAGAACATTGCGCGCTATCCCGCCGACCCACGCGATAGCGCCCGGCTGATGGTGCTGGACCGCTCCACCGGCGAAATCCACCACCGTGTCTTCCGCGATATCGTGGAGTACTTCCACCGTGGCGACTGCCTGGTTGTCAACGACACCTACGTCTACCCGGCGCGCCTGATCGGGAAGAAGGAGCGCACCAATGCCCCCATCGAGGTCATCATGCTGCGGGAGCTGCACCCGGAGGACCGCATCTGGGAGGTGCTCGTTGAACCGGCTCGCAAGGTGCGCATCGGCAACAAGCTCTACTTCGACAACAACCGCTTCTACGCCGAAATCATTGACAACACCACCTCACGCGGGCGCATCGCACGCTTCAGCTACGAGGGCGACCTCTACAAAGTCATGGAGCGCATCGGCACGGTCGTGCTCCCCGACTACATCAAGCGCGAGCCCGAGGAGCTGGACAAGGAGTACTACCAGACCATCTTTGCCAACCCCGCCAAGATGCGCTCCATTGCTCCTCCGACGGCGGGCTTGCACTTCACCCACGAGCTTGTGGAGGCGCTGCGCGCCAAGGGTGTGCACATTGTCCCGATCACGCTCCACATCGGCACCGGCGCCTTCGAGCGCATCGAGGTCGAGGACCTCAGCAAGCACACCATGAGCTCGGAGTACTTCGAAGTCACGCCGGAAGCCGTCACCCGCATCAACTCTGCTCTACAGCACCGGCGTACCGTCTACGCCGTCGGCGCCAGCGTGGTCCGAGCCTTGGAATCGAGCGTGCTTACCACAAACACGCTCAAACCCACCAAGGGGTGGACCGACCGCTTCATCTACCCGCCGTACGACTTCCGCATCTCGCAGCGGATGATTACGAACTTCCACCCTCCGAACTCGCCCTCGCTGCTGGCTGGAGCAGCGCTTGCTGGACCGGAGCTGCTGATGAAAGCCTACCGCACGGCGCTCAAAGAGGGCTACCGCTTCGGCGCTTACGGGGACGCTCTCCTTATCCTGTGAGCAGCTCATGCGCCTTGTTGCCCTATGGCTGCTCAACGCGCTCAGTATCATCGTGGTTGCCCACGTACTGCCGGGCGTCCAAGTGGAGAGCTTCTGGACAGCTCTGCTGGTTGCCCTGCTACTGGGGTTGGTCAACGTGTTCGTGCGTCCGCTGCTGATCCTGCTGACCTTGCCGGCGGTGGTGCTGACCATGGGGCTGTTCCTGCTGGTCATCAACGCTATTGGGCTGTGGCTGGTGGACCTGCTGGTTGAGGGCTTCCACATCGTTAACTTTGGCTCCACGCTGCTTGCGGCGCTGCTGATTTCGGTGCTCTCCGCCTTCGGGCGCTGGCTGTTGAGGCTGTAGAGAAGGGTTCCACATCTGTGGATTGGCTCATGCGCTACGGAGTTGCCGTCCTGAGCTGTGTGCTTGTGCTCTCTGCCCAAGAGCTCACACGGCAGGCGCTGGAGATGTTCGTCTACCAGCAGGGATTTGCCGCCGTTGTAGAGCGTTACCATCTCTCGTTGCCCGGCGGGATTGCCCGCTTTTCGTTCCCGATCCCTGGCTCGGCAGTGGAGCCACAGAGCCTCCATCTCCAGCTCTCCAGCGGACGCCTGCAGCAGTTGGACTACTCCGCCCAGCTCCCCACTGGCGAGCAGCTTCTCAAGGCGCTCCGAGGTCAGCCCGTACGCTTCCTCAGCCCCGATGGGCAGCAGGTTATCGAAGGGCGGCTCACGGAGGTGCTCGCCGACCACGCCGTGCTGCGGACGCCCGTCGGCGTTCTCCTGCTCCCCTCGCCAATGAGCTACCGCATCCTGTTGGATTCGCTCCCCAGCGCGCTCCAGCTCCGACCGTCCCTGATGGCAACCGTAGCAAGCGAGCGCCCCAGCACTGCTCAAGCTTCCCTGCGGTACCTGCTCAACGGCATCTCCTGGCAGATGCGCTACTATGCCCATCTCCCCGATACGGGAACACAGCTTCGGCTGCAGTCCTTCGCCATCATCCAGAATGCTACGGAGGAGCGCTTCGACCATGCGCAGCTCTCGCTTGTTGCTGGGCAACCTCGACGGCAGCCTCCGGTGGTGTTCGAAGCGGTTGCAGCACTCCGCACCGCCGAAGCCAAGGTCGCCGAAGCCGTCCCTGCAGAGGTCTTCGGCGACTACTACCGCTACGAGCTCCCCCAGCGCGTCACGCTGCTCCCACGGCAGCAGCTGTCTGTGCCCGTGTTCGATGCCGTTGTCGGCTCGGTCGAGCGCTTCTACCGCATCAGCACCTCAAGCGCCCACAGTGGGCGGCTCTCTGCTGAGCTGACTCTGCGCATTCCCAACACCGCTGCCAACGGACTGGGCATCCCGCTTCCGGCTGGAACAGTGCAAGCGTATTCGGCGGCAATGGAGCAGCCTGGCTTTCTGGGTGAAAGTCCTCTGGCGCAGACTCCGGTGGGCGATACCGCAGTGATTGCACTCGGGCGCGCCTTCGACATCCAAGCCCTGCAGCGCCGGCGCGAACAGCGCGAGCTCTCGCCGACAACGGTGCAGCTCACCTACGAGATTCTGCTGGAGAATCGCCGCCCAACTCCTGCCACCGTCGAGCTGGTATTCCAGGTGAGCGAATGGAACGTGGTCGAATGGGACATCGTGCGCTCCTCCCACCCGTATCGCCGCGAGGAGGCGCAAACAGCGGTGTTCCGGACCCAATTGGTGGGGAAATCCCGCGAAACGATCACCTTCACGCTGCAACTGCGGCGGCGTCCTTGAGCGGGGTGACCCCGGCTGGGATCGAACCAGCGACCCACGGCTTAAAAGGCCGTTGCTCTACCACTGAGCTACGGGGTCAACCGCAGCAGCGGAAAGGGTGGGATTCGAACCCACGGTACCCCTCGTCGGGGTACACTCGCTCTCCAGGCGAGCCCGTTCGACCACTCCGGCACCTTTCCGCGTGGCGGTACAAAATTAGCAAAGCGGACAGGCACTTCGAGCCAAGCTCTGCCCAAGGCGTTGGGGCAGCCCTTTGCTTGGCATAGAAGCCGCGTGAGCTCCGGACCGGCTCCAGATCCAGCACCGGAGAGGGCGGGCGGCTCGTCTTCAGGAGCTGTCACGGCTGCGCAATCTGCCCATGCGTCCTCTGCGATGGATACTGCTCGGAGGTGCAGCGGCGATAGCGCTCTCTGCAGGAGCGCTGCTGTACTACCTTTCCCGACCGCTTCCGCTGCCCGAACCGGTCGAATGCTGGGTCGCTCCAGGCAGCTCGATTAGCCAAGCTGTGCGCACCACGGCGCACTGCTGCCGTGCGGATGCTCCCGAACTCCTCGTCCTCCTTGCCCGAGTGTATGCCACGCTCAGCGGAGCACAGCTCTACGCTGGACCTTACCGCTTTGGACCCGAACATCGGCATTGGCAACTGCTCTACGCCCTCTTCAGCGGGAAGCAGGTCGCCCGGGTGTGGGTCACCATTCCCGAAGGGCTGACACTGTGGCAAATCGCTTCGCTCCTTGCACAGCGCGCCGGGGTGGATTCTGCGGAATTCGTCCGCTGGGCGCACACTCCAGCACTGCTGCAGGAGTTCGGCATCTCCGCCGCCTCTGCCGAAGGCTACCTCTTCCCCTCCACCTACGAGCTCTTCTGGCGCCATCGCGCCGAGGACGTTGTACGCCGTCTCCTGCGAGCCCAGCAGCAGCTCTGGGCAGCCCGCTTCGATAGCCTTGCTCGGCAGCGTGGGCTCTCCCGGCACGAAGCCCTCACGCTCGCCTCCATCATCGAAGCCGAAACGCCGCACCCGGATGAGCGGCGCCGTGTCAGCGGAGTCCTCTACAACCGCCTGCGGCGCGGATTGCCACTACAGGCGGACCCCACGGTGGCGTATGCCCTGGGCAAGAGTGGAACGCTGCTCTCGCGCCAAGACCTTCGGGTGGAGCATCCCTACAACACCTACCGCGTCCGAGGGCTGCCCCCTGGACCCATCAACAACCCCGGAGCGGACGCCATCTCCGCAGCGCTCGAACCGGAGGAGCACGACTACCTCTACTTCGTTCTCCGGCGCGACGGCTCGCGGCGGCACATCTTCTCGCGTAGCTACAAAGAGCACCTGCAGGCAATTGCCAGCCAGCAGCGCACCTATCCCGCCACACCCTGAGCCATCGCCTGCAGCCGGTACAGTCGGGCGTAGATACCCCCGGCGGCAAGCAGCTCCTCGTGGGTCCCGAGCTCGCGCACTTCGCCCCGATGGAGCACCACGATGCGGTCGGCTCCCTGGACCGTTGCCAGCCGATGGGCGATGACAAGCAGCGTGCGGTGTCCACGGATCCGCTCCAGCGCTTTCCCGATGAGCTCCTCGGTGAGCGAATCCACGTGCGCGGTGGCTTCATCCAGCACAATCACATCGGCATTGCCGACCACTGCCCGGCACAGTGCGATCAACTGACGCTCCCCTGCAGAAAGGTTGACACCGCGCTCTCCCAGCCGCGTATCCAGCCCCTGTGGCAGCCGCTCGATGAAGGGCTGTAGCCCCAGCCACTGCAGCGTCTCCTCAATGCGCGCGCGGGTGATGCCCGGGCGCCCAAAGGCGATGTTCTCCTCCACCGTGCGCGACAGCAGCACATCCTGCTGCAACACCAGCGCGATGCGCTGCCGCAAACTCTGCTGCGTAATGCAGCGAATGCTGCGCCCATCAATGAGGATATCGCCCTGCTGCGGTTCATACATCCGGCACAGAAGTGCTGCCACAGTACTTTTGCCCGCCCCCGTTGCGCCGACGATGGCAACAATTTCGCCCTTGCCGACGAAAAAGGAGACGTTGCGCAGCACCGGGGTCCTTCCATCGTAGCTGAAGCTCACGTTGCGGAACTCGATCCCGCGTTGCAGTGGTGGCATGGGCTGTGCATCGGGTCGGTCCTCGATGAATTGCTGCACCTGCAGGAGCCCAAAGATGCGTTCGGCTGCCACCAGCCCGCTCTGCAGCGTATTGTAGCGCTCGGTCAAATCCCGAATCGGGCGAAAGAACATCTCCACGTACTGCATGAAGGCAAGCAGCGTCCCGACGCTGAGGCTGTGCCCGAGAGCGCCGGCAGCGTACCAGAGGATAAGCACAATCGCCAGCGCCCAGACCAGGTCCACCGTTGGGAAGAAGACGGCGTAGTAGAAGACCACGCGGTGGTACAGGTCGCGGTAGCGCCGGTTGAGCCGCTCAAAGCGGGCAAATTGCCGCTCCTGCTGCCCGAAGAGCTGTGTGGTGGCAATCCCGCCGATGTACTCGCTCAAAAAGCCGTTGAGCCGCGCCAACTGCTGCCGTAGCAGCCGGTACGCCCGTCGCACCTTGATGCGGAAGACGATGCTGGCAGCGATTAGAATCGGCATCACCGACAGCGTCAGCAGCGCCAGGCGCCACTCCGTGGCGAGCATAAAGCCCACAATCCAGAACAGCAGTAGCACATCTGCGATGAGCAGCACCAGCCCCGAACTCAGTAGCTCGCTCAGCCCTTCGACATCGTTCGTCACGCGCGTGACCAGCCGTCCCACAGGGGTGCGGTCGAAGAACGCAATCGCCAGACGCTGCACATGCTCGTAGAGCCGAAGCCGGATCTCGAAGAGCACGCGCTGTCCAATCCACTGCAGCAGGTAGGTTCGCCCATACTGCAACGCCGCTGTCAGGAGCACAACGCCGCCGATGGCGGCGAGCATCCCCACAAAGCCGCTCCACTTGCCCACCAGCAGGTACTCATCCACGGCAATCTTGCTCAGGTAGGGGCGCACCGGCGCAATCGCCGAGGTTGCGATTGCAATGCCCAGCCCCGCCAGTACCCACCAGAGGTGCGGGCGCAAGAACTCCCCCAAGCGGCGCAGCAGGCGCCAATCCAGCCCTCGTTGTTCGGCTTCACCGTCGAGATGGAGCTGCTCAGTCATCTGCACTCAGGCTCTTCCGGGCGGCTATAGGCGAAGGCGCTGCAGTGCGTGCGTGTGGAGAATCCATCCGTGTAACTCCGCCAGAGCTGATTGCGCTGCGGATTCCTCCAGCAGCACGTAGAGCGCAACCGGAGAGACGCCCGTCCACACCGCGGAGACGGCATCGCTGTTGCGGAGAAGCTCCAGGGCTTCCCACGTCCAGCGGCTTGGCTCGTTCCCCACAATGCACGCCAGCACAAACTGGTGCGGCAGAAAGCTGACCTTCCCGTAGAGCTCCTCCAGGGTGCCCGTGGAGGGACCGGTGACGAGCAGGACCGAGCCCTGCGATGCTGCAACGACGTACAGCTCCAGCACCTTGCGCACCGTGTCCACTATTTCGGGCATCTCCGCCAGCGGGGAGTTTCCCTTGGGGTACCAGCGGAACGCCATGCAACGCTCGCGCCAGGCAAGCGCCAGCGGTTGCGCCGGGGCATCGTAGCGCCGGTGCCATACGAGCGTCCCCGGCTGCTGTGGCGCAAACACCGAGCGGATACGCACGGGGATCTCCCCACTCACTGCCGGGGAGATCGCGTGTGGATGCACCACCTTGGAGCCGAAGCGCGCCAGCTCCTGCAGTTCCGCATAGCTGATTTCGGCAACTGGCTGCGCCTCGGGGAAGCGGCGCGGATCGGCTGTGCAGATCCCGGGCACATCCTTCCACAGCTGTAGTTCGCGCGCCTCCAGGGCTCGCGCAAACGCCGCAGCGGAGTAGTCCGAGCCACCCCGCCCCAGTGTTGTGGGTATCCCGCTGGGCGTGGCTCCGATAAAGCCTTGCGTTACCACCACCTCCCCGCGCTGCAACGCTCCCGTCACCCCCTCCTTCTGCAGCAGGTAGCCGGATTCGCCGATCATCGGGGTGGCATTGCCGAAGTGGTAATCCGTCAGCAAAACCCGCCGGGCATCCACCAGGTGAACCGGAACGGGGAGCTCACGGCGCAGCAACTCCGCTACAATTGCGCTTGCCAGCAGCTCGCCGTATCCCAGCACCGCATCCCGCGTGCGCAGTGTGAGCTCCCCCAAATACGCAATGCCTCGGCACAGCTCTGCAAGCTCCGCACAGAGCCGGCGAACATACTCCTGGAGCTCCCCTCGGTCAAGCCCCAGCTCGGTGACAAGCCCCAGGTGCTGCTGTTCGAGTGCCTGGAGCTCCTGCTCCGCCTGCTCTGCTTTCCCTGCTGCGGCGGCTTGGGCGATCGCCAGCAGCCGATCCGTTACTCCAGCGCATGCTGAAATTACCAGGAGCGCCCCGTGCTGGAATGCACCCGATTGCTGCTCCGAATGGACAATGGTGCTCACCCGCCGAAATGCCGCCGCATCGGCAAGGACCGAACCTCCGAACTTGTGGACAACCGGACCTTGGCGCGAACTCATTCAACCGTGGCTCGCTCAACACCCAGGAAGAAATGGTAGCTCAGCCCCACCGCCAGTGAGGCAACCTTCGGGGCAAAACGGGACTCTGTCGGCGGTTGATCCCGCCCCACAAACGCCTCTCGGGCAAGCTCGTACGACTTGACCGGCAATCCCGACAGCCCATAGGCAGCAAAGAGCTGGAAGCTGAGCTGCCCACCCTTGGGGTCCTTGACCAGCGGCGCGGAGATGCCCAAGCGGATCTCCACCAGCGTGCCGACGTCGGAGGCGGAGAGTTCACGGCTGACGTCCCCGCGCTTGTTCTCCACCGTTGCCCCCAGCGGAATGCCAATGCCTAAGCCGAGATTGAGCACACTCAGCGAGAGCGAGGGCACGATACCGACGTAGCGGTAGTGCTGCGTGAAGGTTGTGCGATCGTTGAGCGAATCGGGGTCTCCGGTCTTTGTCCCGAAGGCATGGCTCATGTAGCCGATATCCAGCCGTGCGGTGATGTCTCCGTAGCGATCCAGAGGCAATACGCCCTGCAGCCAGATATCGGGCACGCCGGTAAAGGCAACATCGGTTTTGACCCCTTGCGGGATCTCTCCGGCATTGATGCCGAACTTTGGATGCACCCCCACCCCCAGCGCCACTTTGTAGATGAACTGTGCCGGTAACGGCACCGCAACCATGCTCAGGAGCAGCAGACATCGGTGCAGGGTCCGCATCGCACATCACTCGGCTGGTGGAACATCCGGTTTTGCGGTTTCGTGGCGCAGTTGGCGGAGAAGCTCGCGCTGCGCCAAGCGTTGCTGTCGTCGAAGCTCGGCTTCGCGGTAGCGCCGGTGCTCCTCAGCTGTCTGTGGGCACACCGGCGGTACGGGCAAGGGCTTGCCGTATTGGTCAATGGCAACGAAGGTCAGGTACGCCGATGCCGCATGCGTGCGTGTGCCGTTGATGGGATCCTCGCGGAACACCTTCACTCCCACCTCCAGCGAGGTGCGGAAGGCGCGGTTGACCGACGCCAGAATGTGCACGATATGCCCTACGCGGATCGGCTCCAGAAAGCTGATGCTGTCCACGGCAGCCGTCACGCACACCTTGCCAGCGTGGCGCATGGCAACCAGCGCTGCGGCAATGTCCATCCATTGCATGAGCTGCCCGCCCAGCAGGTTGCCCAGTTGGTTTGCGTGGTTGGGCAACACCAGGTGCACCATCTCCACAGCGGATTCCGACGGTGGCTTGCCCGAACTACTGCCCTGAGCGCACGTCATGGGTGAGATTGGCTGCGATGGATTCCACTGCCCCTCGATATCCCCCGTGCGGGAAGGATTGCCGGTACTGCTCGATTGCCCGCAGTGCTTCGGTGGTGCGCCGTAGTTGCGCCAGTATCCGAATCTTGCCCACCAGTGCCGGCTCGGCATACGGGGTATCGGCGTATTCGCTCAGCACCGCATCGTAGTAGATGAGCGCCGATTCCGGGCTCTCCAGCTTCTCGTAGAGCTGGGCAATGCTGTAATCGCGCTGCGCCAGCTTGGCACGCAACTGCGCGATCTGCCGCGCAGCATCCTGCGCCAGCGTATCCTCGGGATAGAGGGCACGGAACTCGGCAAATGCCTGAATAGCCTTGTGCGTGTACTCCTGGTCCCGGTCGTAGGGAGGCGAAAGCTGCAGGTACGACAGCCCAATCCGGTAGAGCGCCTCCCGTGCGTACGGGCTCTGCGGGTAGCTTTCGCGCAACTGCTGGTAGAAGAAGGCTGCCATCACGTACTGCTGTTGCTGGTAGTGCAGCTCCGCCAGCAGGAAGAGCGCATCGTCAGCATACTGGCTGGCGGGATGCTGCAATCGGATCGTCTCCAACCACCGCTGTGCCAGCACCATCTCCTTGCGCTCAAAGGCTTGCCGCGCTGCCCGATACAGCGCTTCCGGGTCCCGGACGTCAGGCTCCGGAAGGCTCGAGCACGCCAGCAGAACGATCGCCACAACTCCGCCGCTCCACAGCGCCTTCATCGCTCTGTGCAAAATTAGCCCCTGTGCATGCCCTACAGACGTAGCTCCAGGGGCGTTCGGTCTGCCCAAAATTGCAGAATTTTGGGCTTGCCTGTGTGACAACCCGCAAAAGTGGCTCGATGCCACCACACCCCGTTCCGCAACCGACGGCACCGGAGGACCCGATCGAGCAGTTCCGCGTGCTCTGGGAGGTCGTCCGGCTCCTGCGCCGAGAGTGCCCGTGGGACCGGGAGCAGACCCACCACTCGATTGCGCCTCTGCTCATTGAGGAGGCGTACGAGACGGTGGAAGCCATCCGCTCCGGCACTCCACATGCCCTTGCCCAAGAGCTTGGGGACCTGCTGCTGCACGTTCTCATGCACAGCGCGATTGCGGAGGAGCATGGGGAGTTCCGCCTCTCGGAGCTGATTGCAGCTGAGACCGCTAAGCTGGTCCATCGCCATCCGCACGTGTTTGGAGAAGCAACCGCTGACTCGGCTCGCGAGGTCAAGCAGCGCTGGGAGGAGCTCAAGCTGCGCGAGGGGCGGCAATCGGTGCTGGAGGGGATTCCGGCAGCTTTGCCTGCTCTGTTGCGCGCCCAACGCCTCCAGGAACGCGCCTCCAGTGTTGGGCTGGACTGGACCGAAAAGCACGCCGTCTGGAGCAAGGTCGAAGAGGAGCTTGCCGAACTCCGCGCAGCCCTGCATTCGGGCATCCCAGAGCGGGTCGCCGAGGAGTTCGGCGATGTGCTCTTTGCTCTGGTCAATGCTGCGCGCTTCGAAGGGCTCAACGCCGAGGAATGCCTCCAGCGCGCCAACGAGAAGTTCACCCAACGCTTCCGATACCTGGAGCAGCGGGCAGCCCAGCAGAACCTGCGCCTCTCGGAGTTCCCCATGGAGGAGCTGGACCGCCTCTGGGAGGAAGCAAAGCGCCAGGAATCCGCATCGCAATGAGCCGGCGCGTGCGCACTGCTTTTGCCCTTGTAGTGCTGATCGGCGCGCTCGGACTGCTGTGGCTCTACGAACACAAGCTCTGGAGCACCCCGGAGATGCGTGCGCTGGATTCGCTCCTGGAGCAAACTGCTGCGGAGAGCCCCTCGGCGCCATTCCCCGAACCTGCACTTCCGCCCCCACTCCAGGCAAGCGCTGCTGGAGTACCGCCTTCGTGCCCGCACTGCATCGCGATCGCACTCATCGGCGTAGATTCACGCCTGGGCGACCCCACCGCCCACGCCGATGCAAACCACGTGCTGCTGCTGGACCTGCAGCAGGGTCGCATCACCATCGTTGCCATCCCGCGCGACACTCCCGCCGATGCTGGCTTTCCCGATACAAGTCAGTACAACAAGCTTGCCAACGTGCGCGCCAACCGGGGGCTGCAGGCACATCTTGCCACACTGGCGGAATTGGTCGGCGTCGAGCGCATCCACTACTACGCCGAGGCGGGATTCTCCCACGCTCTGGCACTCTTCCGCCTCCTGGGATATGAGCAGCCCTCGGAGCTGCTGCGGGTCCTGCGTGCCCGCACCGGCATCTGGGGCGATGACTACCACCGAGTCTTCATGCAGGCGCACTTCCTCCGGCAGCAACTGCTGCGCCACTGGGAGACTCTCTCCACCCCGTGGGGAATTGCCCTCCTTCGGGCTGGGCTGGGTCTTCTGCATACGAATCTCACCGCAGCGGTGGTGTTGCGCCTGGCGGATTCGCTCCGTGCACGCGGCTTCCCCACCGATAGCTCCGCCATCCGCATCGTCGTCTACGGCGTGCCGCTGCACAATGCGCCGGTGTATGACCTGACCGCTCCGGAGGTGGTCGCCTATCTCGCGCAGCAGTTGCGCCAGTACCATGCCCATCGGGCTTCCGAAGGGGATGCTCAAGCACGGGTTCGAGAGCACCTCGAATCGGTCCTTCGGCAGGCAAGGGCAGCGGATTCCGCAGGACAGCCCTGGCGCATCCGGCAACTCCTGGAACGGACGGTCCTGCAGCGGGCATGGTGGCAGCTCTCGGATGCCGAACTGCGCGAACACTATCGCCGAGAGTGTGTCCAGCTCCTCAGCAGCGCCTACAACCGCCTGCGTCGGCGCGATCGTGAGGAGGCACTTCGCCAACTGCTGCTTCAGGAGGATAGCACCGAAGCCCTTGTGCGCGCCGCATCGCCGTAGCGCTACCACTGCGGCATCGCTTGCTCAAGTGTTCGCAGCCGCAGCACCCAGCGGAACCTCCAGCGCTTCTCCCCCGGCAATGGATGGCTCAGCAGGAGCGGGAGATCCACCGCAACGGTTCCAATCCCCATGCGCTGCAGCAGCGGAAGCCCAAAGCGCCTGCCCTCGATGGAGACGCTCAGTGGCAGCTCCACCCCTACGCCGGCATCCCAACGCCACCGCCGCAGTGGGAAGAGCTCTTCCAACCCCTTGCCCGGCTCAGGCGCAACGAGCTGCCCGGCATCGGCGAATATGTACGGGCGCAGCAGCCCACCCACCACGTTGAGCAGCGGGATCGCCCGCACCACCGCTGCCAAGCTCACCTCGGCGTTGAACGCTAAGAGCGCGCTTCCGCTGCTATCCTGCTGCAGATACCCCCGCAGGAAGGCTCCTCCGAAGGGTCCGCTCCGCTGCTGCCGGAACGCGTTCGAGATGATCCCCGGGGCGCGGTAGAGCGGTTGCTCTATTGCCTCCAGCGGCGTAACCGTTGCGCGGCGGAACAGAAGCGCCCGTGGTACCGGGCGAACCTGCCCTGCTTCCCCAACCCACCCCAACACACCACGGAGCCGCACCGGCACCGGGGCTTCTGCATGGAGAATCCCCTCCACCACCCAGCGTCCGAAGACCCGGTGTGGCGGCGCCTCATCCCGCTCTGCGTACCAGATTGGCTCCAAGAAGCCCCGAACCTGCACTCGGGTATCCAGCAACGGAATCTCTGCCCCAACGCTCGTCCGAGCAGCCACAACGATCGGCTTGCGCGCATCCGGCAGCGCATCGGCAGCAAAGGCGTAGGCATCCGATTCCCGATACCACACGCCCAGCCCCGTGCCGAGCGAGAGCACAAACTCCTGCGCCGGACCCGTCAGCTGCAGCGCCATCCCTGTACGGAATCGCCACCACCCATCTTGGCGCGCCAACAGCACGGCAAGCCGCGGACGCACGGGCAACTCCCACAGCAGATGGCTCCAGGAGAGCTCCAGATTCGTTGACTGCGGCGCCAGACGCAGCCCTTGGGTCAGGCTCAGCCGCACGGCATGGCGCACGCCCAGGTAGGCACCTCGCAGCTCGACACCCAGCTTGAGTCCATCGCGGTTTGTAAAGCCCACCGCCGGCTGCCAGAAGATGCCGTAGGCATAAAGCTCCGGTGGGTCCGTTGCAAGCAGCTCCACGAACGGGCGCACCCTCCACGGCGGCACCATCCGGCTGGAGTTGTTGAGCCGATTGCTCTCCAGGAGCAACAGCGTATCGGGATCGAGCACCGCCTCCACCGCCCGTGCCGGCAGCACTATCCGACGCCGCACCAGCGCCGGACCGCGGAAGAACTCCTCCGCCTCAATCCGCGTACGGTAGCGCTGCCCGTTCTCCAGGCGCAGCTCCAGGTCGAGCGGCACAATGGCTTCCTGGCGCCGCTCCACCCCGACGGTGACCTCCCAGCGCCCATCCCACAGCGCCCGATTGTGCAACTCCGCCAGCGCAAAATCCATACGCACCGTTTTGGCGAACCATTGGTCGAAGAAGTAGCGCAGGTCCACCCGCCGACCAGTAAAGCGCGATGCTACCTCCGACGCCAATGCGAAGAAATCCTCCGGATACACATGGCGGAAGCGGTAGCGCCAGTAGTACTGACGCATCAGCTCGGCAAAGGCTGCTTCGCCCATTATCCCGCGCAGCATAAAGAGGAGGCTGGCGGTCTTCGAGTAGGAGTTGACCGTGTAGGCGGTCGGGCTGCGGTAGCGGTCCGAATGCGTGAGAATCGGCTCATCCCAGCCCGTCAGCGACCAGAGGAGAGCCTCTACGGCATTGCTGGTGCGCTCATCGCTTGAAGGAACAATCCACTGCAGCCAGCCAGGCAGCCGCAGCAGCCGATGGTGCCGCCCGTAGAACGCCTCCATCGCCAGCGTCGTGACAAAGGTGGTGAACCCCTCATCCTGGAAGGCGAACTCGGTCTCGTTGGAGTTGAGCATCATCGGGTACCAGTTGTGCGCGATCTCGTGCATGATGACCGATGCCGTCACCGGCGCCATGATGCCGCCTCCAAGCCCACGCCCAATGAAGACGATGCCGGGATACTCCATGCCGCCGGTTGTGCCTCCGACGACCACGAACATGTTCGGGTAGACATAGGGACCGAAGTGCTCGGAGAGGAAGCGCACGGCATGCACTGCTGCCCGCAAGCCCTCATCGCGGTAGAAGCTCTCCAACTGCGGCGGGTAGAGCACGTGCACCACCGTCTCTCCCCACCGCTGGGCATCCCAGATGTAGCGGCGCACGGCGGCGAAGGCAACGGTACGTGCCTGCTGAGCCCGGAAGCGCCAGGTGCGTCGGCTGGTATCCTGCAGCGGCTGGGCATCGGCGTTGTAGATCCGCCGAGGTGCCGTATCCTGCCGAAGCGCCTGCAATTGCTGCCACGCCGATGCGGGCAACACCTCCTCGGGGTTGAGGAGCTCGCCCGTATGCACCACAAGGTAGTTGCCCGGCAGCGTGAGCTCGACCTCGAAGTCTGCAACCTCCTCGTAAAACTCCCCTGTGCCCAGGTATTGGTCCGTGTGCCAGCCGTATCGGTCGTAGACGCAAACCGATGGGAACCAGTTGGCGATGAAGAAATCCCCGCGGAACTGCCCCATGCGCATCCCCTCGGGCGGGACTCGCTGTCGGAGCAGCGTCACCACCTGCAGGCTCTCGCCCGGCGGCAGCGCCCGAGGCAGCGGGACCCGCGCAATGGTGTTATCAATGTCCACAGCGCTATCGGTAAGCCCATCGGCGTAGATGACCCGCAAGGAATCCAGGCGCACCGGGGGCATCTCCGGAATCCGCTCCAGTCGGCGCTGCCGAGCCAGCTCTCGGGCGTAGCTGTTGGCGGCGAAGATGTTCCAGTACAGGTGCAGGAAGAGTTCGCGGAGCGTATCCGGGGAGTTGTTCCGGTAGTGCATCTGCGTCCGGACAATCAGGAGCGATTCCGCCGGGACAAGCTCGGCTTGAATCCGGTAGGAGACCGCCTGCTGCCACTCCTGCGCCCACAGCGCCCCGCTCGCTATGCAAAGCACCCCCACTGCTGCACGGGACAGCATGGCTCAGAACCCGAACCCCACGCTCACCCCAGCCGAGAGCAGTTGGAGCTTCTGCAGCGGTTTCTCCTCACGCAAGGGCGGCTTGAATTCGCTTGCGAACACCGGGAGTGCTCCCACCCCCAGACGGGCATCCACAAAGAGCCGCGCCGAACGCCGCAGTGGCAATTCCGTACCCACTGCCAACAACCCGCGCACGTCGAAGGTGGCAAACTCCGCCCGTTGCGCAATCGGAGTCCCGCCCCCAATGCGCTGGTTCAGCTTCCCTGAGAGGCGTAGCGCCAGCACCGGACCGAGCAGCCCGTACATCGTGTACCCGGCAACCTCCCGCCGCAGCCGAAGTGGCAATCCCAGCTCCAGGTAGGCCAGGTCGTATTCCAAGTCGTAGCCGCCCGCCCCAAGCACGATCTCCTGCACCGCCGTGCGCCGGCTGTAGAGAAGCTCTGGCTGGAGCGCGATCTCGGGCAGCAGCTCCACTGCAGCAAATACGCCAATGCTGGGTCCGAGCCTTCCGCCAATCCTCTCAGCATCCGCGCCGATGAAGGTGTTCCAGCCTATGCCCACGCGCAGCCCCTTCTCCAAGACCGGCAGCGAGGGCATCTGCGCCCACGCCGAAGCAGCACACAGCAATGCCCACAGCCCCACTGCAACGGTACGCATGAGCTCTCCCTGCTGCTATGACACCGGCGGCAAAAATAGGCACAGCACGCTACCGCGATGGCTCCGCCTCCTCCGGCACACTGGCACGCTGGACTGCGAGGGTAACCGCTGCAACCGTCCTGAGCTCGGACACGGCAAACAGCAGCGGCGGATGCTGCGGTGGAATCCGCGACGCCTCTCCAACGGGATAGCCGCCTGGGCGCAGGATCGTGCGCCCGTCGAGCACGGGGCGCAGCCGCCTTGCCTGGTAAGCTCTGCCGGCGTACAGGAGCTCCAAGCGCCAGTTCAGCTGCCACGCTTGCTCGGCGCCTCCTGGGCTCAGAATCCAGAACTCCCCAGGGCGTAGCAGCTCCGGCTCCAGAAATGCCAGCACCCGCGCGGGAGGCTCTTTGTAGACCAACACCGGAGTTCCCCGCGGCAGCAAGCGGTACAGCTCCTGCGCATCCTCGCGCGACAGGCGCACACACCCGTGCGAGGATGCCCGTTCCCCCAGATGCCGGTAGTATCCCCAGCCCTCCAGCGCGTGGAAGCCGATATTGCCCGAAAAGCCCATCCACCACAGCATCACCGTGCTGTCGAACTGGCGTGAGATCGCCTGCGTTGCCTTGGTCTGGATGGTGTACAGCCCTGTGGGTGTCTCCATTCCATCGCGCACCCAAGGAGCGCCGGAGGAGACCTTGAAGCTACGCTGCTCCCCCGTGCGGCGGTGCAGAATGAGGCGTTGGCGTGAGAGGTCCAGCTCCAGAAAGCTCTCCGCCAGTGTGTAGATGGTATCGCGCACGGGCAGGAAACCAACGAACTCCGGTGGAATCACCCACGCCGTGGGGTCCATCGCCCGCCTCACCGGCTCCACGACGCCGGGAAGCGGCACCATCGCGGCAATGAACAGGGCAGCTACGGCGCTCCGCATGCGGCTCTCTGTGGCTTCCCTCCGTTATGACGAACATTCCCTATGCTGCGACCTCCCCCTGCGCGACCGCCTGCAGGAACAGCTCGCGCACACTCTGCCGTTGCCATCGGAACGCGCGCACGTGCACAAGCTCGGCTGCCGCCTGCAGAATCTGCATAGGCTCCACGCCGTGCTCCAACCGCAGCTCTGCCCGCCCATCTTCGCAGCGGAGTAAGCGCACCTGCGGGAATCGCTCCAGTAGCGCCGAGAGCTCGCCTTCAAACTCCAGAGCCACCGTTGCCGATTGCCCCAAGAGCTGCGGCAGAGCTCCGGAGAGCACCACCCGCCCCCGGTGCAGCAACACCAGCTCATCGCACAGCTCTTCGGCCTGCTCCATCTGATGAGTCGAAAGCACAACGGCGCAGCCCTGCGCCCGCAACCAGTGCAGCACTTCAGCAAGCTGTGCCGTATGGAGTGGATCCAGCCCGCTGAAGGGCTCGTCCAGCAGCGCCACCGCAGGGCGATGCAGCAGAGCAAGCAGAAGCTGCACCCGCTGTTGCATGCCCTTGGAGAGCGTTCCCGCACGGCGCTCGCGCAAGGAGCTCAAACCAAGCCGTTCCATCCATTCCATCACCGCACGCTGCGCCTCGGCACCCGACATCCCCCGGAGCCGTGCCAGGTAGAGCGCCTGCGCCCAAACGCTCTGACGCCGATAGAGCCCCCGCTCCTCAGGCAGATACCCAATCCGATGCCGATGCTGCTCCCCAATCGGCTCCCCGTGGAAGTACACCGCTCCGCTGTCTGGCGGGAGAATCCCCGCCATGATGCGCAGCAGCGTGGTCTTTCCCGAACCGTTGGGTCCAAGCACCCCAAGGATTCTCCCAGGCTGCAGGCTCAGCGTGCACTCCGCCACGGCAACCGTTGCGCCGAAGCGCTTGCTCACTCGCTCGACCTGTACCACGGCAGCGGACATCCCAGCGCTTACGGGTTGAACATCTGGCGCAGCGCTCCCTCCAGCGCCGCACGGGCATCGGTACGGGCATCGCGGTACTTGACAATCAAGGGCGTGGCGATGCCCAAACCATGAGCACGGGCATATGCGGTGGAGAGCGCACGCACCCCTGGCACCACGACCGCCCCTTCGGGGATCTCCACCGGGGCTTCCGGCGTGCCTGAAAGCACACGCTCACGTACAAGGTCGTACACCGGAGTCGTCGCCGTCAGCACCACACCGGCAGCCACTACCGCTCGCCGCCGAATCAGCACTCCCTCCACCACGACGGAATTTGCCCCGATGAATGCCTCATCCTCCACTATCACGGGTCGGGCTGCCGGTGGCTCCAGCACGCCGCCGATCTGCACCCCAGCGCTCAAATGAACCCGACGCCCAATCTGCGCGCAACTGCCCACCAGGGCATGCGAATCCACCAATGTGCCCTCGTCCACGTACGCGCCGACATTGATGTACATCGGCGGCATACAAATCACCCCTGGCGCCACGTACGCTCCGACCCGCACTGCCGAACCGCCGGGCACAATCCGCACCCGCTCCTCTCGACGGAACCGGCGCATCGGGAGCGTATGCACATCCACAAAGCTCCACAGCTCGCCATCGCCGTACTCGCGCAACTGCCCCAAGCGGAAGCACAGCAGGATGCCCTGCTTGACCCACGCCACCGCATGCCATTGCCCATCGGCATCACGGAATGCTGCACGGATGCGCCCAGCGGAGAGCTCTCGGAGAAAGTGCTCCAGAACCGGCTCCAGGTCGCCCCGCTGCGCTTCAAGCTCCTGTGGTGTCAGCGTGGCTGCGTGTTCCAGCAGGCGTTGCAGGGACGCGGCTTCCATCACTGCCAAGTCTTGGGCACTACCGGTTGCGCTCTACTGCACCGATGCCAGCCGTTCTTCAGCGGCAAAGCAGATGTTGAGCAGCTTGTACACCAGGCGAGCAACGAGCATCTCCGCATGGTGCAGCCCCGGAATTGGGGAGAACTCGACGATGTCAATCCCCACCACGCGCCGCCCCGAACGGATCAGGGTGCGGAAGAGCTCCAGCACCTCATGGTACCACAACCCCCCCGGCTCCGGTGTTCCTGTTGCCGGCATGATTGCGGGGTCGAACACATCCACATCCAGCGTCACGTAGACCTGCGAGGAGAGCGTCTGCACCACCTGGTCATACCAACGCTCTCCGTACAGCCCGCGCCGGAGCCTCTCGGCAAAGAAGGTGCGGATGCCCCACTGGCGAATCCGCTCCGCTTCCTCGCGTGCCAGGGCACGGATGCCCACCTGGACGATGCGTTCCGGCGGCAGAAACTCCGCAACGCGCGCCATCACACACGCATGGGAGTAGGGCGCCCCCTGATACTCTTGGCGCAAATCCGCATGGGCATCCAACTGAAGCAGGCTCATCTGCGGATATCGCCGCCAATGCGCCCGAATGGGTGCCAGCGCAATTGTGTGCTCTCCGCCGAGGGTAACCACGAACTTTCCCCGCTGCAGGAGTGCCTCGACAACCGCCTCCACTGCTGCGATCGCAGCCTCATCGTATAACCCATCGAGAGCCACCGGCTGCAGCGTTGCCACACCAGCGGTTGTACAGAGCTCCTGCTCGAACTCCTCGTCGTACATCTCCACATGGGCGCTGGCGCGGAGGATCGCTTCCGGTCCCCGGCATGTCCCGCGTCCAAAGCTGGTGCGGTACTCATACGGCGCGGGGACGATAACGATCTGCGAGCGCTCCAGCGTGGAGAACTCCGGCTCCAGCTCCAGGAAATTCAGCTCCTGCCCCAACACGTGCAGCTCCATTGCTCTGCCCAGCACAACGACGACGGCGCAGACGACGAACAGCCGCGCGGAGTTCGTTTTCCCTGCGCTGCCATCGAGCTGGCACAGAGATTGCGATGTGCCCTTTGGCACAGCTCTCGTTGCCGTCTATGCGTCCGCGCGTATTGGTGGTGCTGGGTGTACTCATGCTGCTGGCGGTGCCTGCCCTTGCACAGCAGGCGCTCCCGGCACCGTTGCCGCGTGTTTCCGTTGGGCTTGAAGCTGCCCGCTCGCCACAGGATCTCTCACTGACGCTACAGCTTCTGCTGCTGCTGACGGTGCTCACGCTTGCCCCCTCGATTCTGGTGATGATGACCTGCTTCACGCGCATCGTCGTGGTGTTTTTCTTCCTCAAGCAAGCACTGGGCACGCCGGCGCAGCCGCCGAGCCAGCTCTTGACTGGGCTGGCGCTGTTTCTGACCTTCTTCGTCATGCAGCCCGTACTCAACGAAGCCAACGAGAAAGGGCTCCAACCCTACTTGCGGCAGGAGATCTCGCAGCAGCAAGCCCTGGAGAACATGCTGCGCCCGTTTCGCGAGTTTATGCTCAAGCGCACCCGCCAAGAGGACTTGGCGCTCTTCATCCGTCTTGCCGGGCACGAGCGCCCGAAAACCCCTGCCGAGGTCAGCACATGGGCGCTCATCCCTGCGTTTGCCATGAGCGAGCTGCGCATCGCCTTCCAGATTGGCTTCCTGCTGTTCCTGCCCTTCCTGGTCATTGACATGATTGTCGCCAGCGTGCTGCTGTCGCTGGGCATATTCCTGCTGCCGCCGCAGTTGGTCTCTCTGCCCATCAAGATTTTGCTGTTCGTGCTGGTGGATGGATGGCATCTGCTCATCGGCTCGCTGCTGGAAGGCATCCTCATGCAATAGCGGTGCGGAATGAACGAGGAGATGGTCGTCTACCTGGTGCGCGAAGCCTTCTTCCACGTGCTGCTGGTGGCGGGACCACTGCTGCTGCTCTCGTTGGTGCTGGGATTGCTCATCGCCATCTTCCAGGCTGCCACGACCATCAGCGAGCAGACGCTCACCTTCGTGCCCAAGCTCATTGCCATTGCCATCGTTTCGGTGCTTACGCTTCCCTTCATGCTGGGGACGCTCAAACGCTATGTCCTGGAGCTGTTTCGCATGATTGCGTCGGTGCGGTAGGATGGGCGGGTTGGATGCTGCCACATTGGAGCAGCTACAGGGGCAATTCCTGCTGTGGGTGCTCATCTTCGTCCGCACACTGGCGGTGCTGACCACTGCGCCACTGTTCAGCCACCCTGGCATACCGGTGATCCTGAAAGCCTCCATTGCAGCGCTCATTGCGATCGCGCTTGCCAGTACGCAGCCACCGGCAACAATGCTGGAGCTGCATCCATTGGCGCTGATTCCGCTGCTGCTCAAAGAGGTCATGCTGGGGCTCCTGCTGGGCTTTTTGAGCTCAGCGGTGGTCTATGCTGCCCGCTTCGCCGGCGGCTTGTTGGACATGGACATCGGCTTCCAGACCGCGCTCTTCTTTGACCCAGCTCTGGGGGGCTTCCCCACGCTCGTGGGCGAATTTTACGCCTTCGCCGCATTGGTGCTCTTCTTTTGGCTCGATGGGCACCATGCCCTGCTGCTGAGCCTTGCCGAGACGCTGCGAATTGCTCCGGTGACCGAGCTGACGCTGCGCTTCCCTTCGGCGCAGGTGCTCATCGGCTGGATGGCGCAGTTGACGGCGCTGGCGCTCAATATCGCTGCTCCGGCAATGGCGGCGCTGTTCCTCACTCTCTGGGCGTTGGCGCTGCTGGCACGTTCGGCGCCGCAGATCAACATCTTCCTACTGAGCTTCAGCGCGAAGGTGGTCGTCGGTATCGGGGTGTTGGCGCTGAGTACGCCGCTCATCGTCGTGCTCCTGCGGCGAGCCCTGGTACAGCTTCAAAGCGATCTGCTCACCCTTGTACGAGCCCTTCAGCCGTAGGCAATGGCAGAGACGCCGGAAGGACAAGAGCGCACAGAACCGCCGACGCCAAAACGCCTGGAAGAGGCGCAGTTGCGCGGGCAATTCCCCAAGAGCCCAGAGCTGACCGCTGCTGCAGGGCTCTTGGGGAGCGTGCTGGCGCTGTTGCTGCTTGCCCCAATTGCACAGGTGCTACAGGAGCTGCTCAGAGAGCTCTTGCGCTCGCTGGCAACGGTGCAGCTCACCGATAGCGGTGTTGTACAGCTTGTGCTGTGGATTCTCCCCAAGGCAGCCCTTGTGCTGCTTCCGCTCCTGGGTGCGCTGCTCCTCCTGGGCGTTGCAGCGGAGCTGGTGCAAACCGGGGGATTACGCTTTGCAACGAAGAAGTTCCCGCAAGGGCTGCCGCTACAGACGGTGTTCAATCCGCTGTTGGGGTTGCGCCGCCTGTTCTTCTCCACCACCGCGGCGGTGCAACTGGGCAAAAGTCTGCTCAAGATCGCGCTCTTTGCCGGCATTGCAGCCCAAGTTCTGTGGGCACACCGCTCGGAGCTGCTCCAGCTTGCGGTGTTTCCCGTCCAGCAATTGGCACCACTGTTGTGGAGCATCACGCTGGAGCTGACGCTCAAGCTCGCCGTTGCCTTCGGGCTGCTCTCCGTAGGGGATCTCCTCTACCAGCGCTACCGATATCGCGAGGAGCTGCGCATGACCCGACAAGAGCTCAAGGACGAGCTCAAACAGACCGAAGGCGACCCGCAGGTGAAATCCCGCCTACGCAGCCTCATGCAGCAGCGCCTGCGCCGGTGGATGCTGCAGCGGGTCCGCCATGCCGATGTCGTGGTCACCAACCCAACCCATGTCGCCGTAGCGCTACAGTACGTGCCCGGGCGGATGCGCGCCCCAATCGTGGTTGCCAAGGGTGCCGGGTACATTGCCGAGCAGATCCGCCGTCTTGCTCAGCGCTGGAACGTCCCGATTGTGCAGAATCCTCCGCTGGCACAGAGCCTTTACCGCAGCGTAGAGGTTGACCAGGAGATTCCGGAGCGCCTCTTTGCCGCCGTGGCTGAGGTGCTGGCGTACGTGTACCGCGTCTACCGGCAGGATGTCCTCCGACGGCTGATACAGCGGCGATGAGTCCGGCATTGACCGAACGCTTGCCCTGGCTACAGCGGCTGCAGAACAGCCCGGACGTGGCAATCGCCGTCGGGACGCTGGGGATTTTGGTACTGCTGCTATTCCCACTGCCAACGCCGCTGGTGGATATTCTGCTGGCGCTCAACATTACGTTCTCGCTGCTGGTGCTGCTGGTTGCCATCTACATTCGCCATCCGCTGGAGCTGAGCATCTTCCCCAGTCTGCTCCTGCTGACGACGCTGTTCCGCTTGGGGCTCAATGTTGCCACGACGCGCCTTATCTTGGGGCAAGCCGATGCCGGCGAGATCATCCGTGCCTTTGGGAGCTTCGTCGTGGCGGGCAATTACGTCGTGGGGTTCATCATCTTCCTCATCCTGGTGCTCATCAACTTCGTGGTCATCGTCAAGGGCTCGAACCGCATCGCGGAGGTTGCCGCCCGATTCACGCTCGACGCGCTGCCTGGCAAGCAGATGAGCATTGACGCAGAGCTCAACGCCGGTTTCATCACCGAGCAGGAGGCACGGCAGCGGCGCGAGCAGCTTGCCCGCGAAGCGGATTTCTACGGCGCTATGGACGGGGCTGCGAAATTCGTGCGCGGCGATGCTATCGCTGGGCTGGTCATCACCCTGGTCAACATCCTCGGTGGGCTCATCATCGGGCTGGTGCAGCGCGGGATGGACCTTGTGACGGCGCTCCAGACCTATACGGTTCTCACCGTTGGCGATGGGCTGGTCTCACAAATCCCTGCGCTGCTCATCTCTGTGGCAGCAGGGATGGTGGTGGCGCGCACGGCAACCCGAGACCGGCTGGAGCTGGAGTTGGGGCGGCAGTTCGGGCAGCAGCCCCGCGCGCTCGCCATCACTGCGGCGATGGCGTTGCTCCTGGCGCTCCTGCCAGGCTTGCCCTTCATCCCCTTTGTGGTGTTGGCGCTCTTGACCGGCGGAATCGCCACACTGCAGTTCCGTCGGCTGCGCGAAGCCGAGCTGCAACGCCAAGCCGAAGAGCTGCAACGCGCGCAACCAGAGCGCCCAGCAGAACCACCTCCGGAGGAGCTTCTGCGCGTGGAGCCGGTCGAAATCGAGCTCGGCTACGGACTACTCCCCCTGGTGGACGAAGCCCGCGGCGGCACACTACTGCAGCGCATCGCTAATGTTCGCCGGCAACTGGCAGCGGAACTGGGCATCCTGCTGCCCCCGGTGCGTATCCGTGACAACCTGCGTCTGGAGCCGGAGGAGTATCTCATCCGCATCCGCGGCAACGAGGTCGCACGCAACAAGATCTACCCCGGCATGGTCATGGCGATGAACCCAGGTACCGCCGAAGGCGAACTCAGCGGCATCCACGTCACCGAGCCCGTCTTTGGACTGCCAGCGGTTTGGATCCCTGCGCGCGAGCGCGAAGACGCCGAGCTGATGGGCTATACCGTCGTGGAAGCCGTCACCGTGTTGGTCACGCACCTGACGGAGATTCTGCGCCGGAATGCTTACCGGTTGCTCACGCGCCAGGATGTGCGCCAGCTCCTGGAGCTCCTGCGCCGCGACTATCCCGCCCTGGTCGAAGAGGTCACTCCCGAAACCCTGCCGCTGGGAACGCTCCAGCACATACTGCAGAACCTGCTGCGGGAGGGCATCCCCATCCGCGACCTGGCGCTCATCGTGGAAACCGCACTGGAGCACGCCAAGACGGTCAAGAACCCCGATGTGCTCACCGAGTACGTCCGCCACAGCCTTGGCGAGACAATCCGCAAACTCTACGCCGATGCCAACGGGGTTGTGCACGCGGCTGCGCTCTCTGCCGAGCTGGAATCGCTCCTGAGCACGCAGCTCCAGCAGTTTCCGCAGGCAGCCGCCAGCCCAACGCTGGGATTGGACCCCGCGCTGCTACAGCGGCTGCGCAACAGCGTCGCACAAGCACTTAACGAACTGCTCCGCCTGGGCTATCCTCCGGTCCTGCTCACTTCGGCTCCCTTGCGCCCGTACGTCTACCGCCTCCTCTCCACCTCCTTCCCCATGCTGGCAGTGCTGAGCTACACAGAGCTGCCCCCCGACACCCCGTTGGAGCTGCACGCCACTGTGACGCTATAGGGCGCGCCGGTCGGGCAGAGCGAATTTGCGTAGCTTTGTAACCGTACTTGGTGGCACGGGTCAAACCATCGCAGCAGGCGCTTACGTATGCGCATTGTGGTGTGCCTTTCCTACGTTCCCGACACAGCAACCCGCATCACCATTGCCCCCGATGGCAGGAGCATCGAGCGACAGGGGGTCAAGTTCATCCTCAACCCATACGACGAGTACGCCATCGAGGAGGGGTTGCGCATCCGCGAACGCTTCGGCGGAGAGACGCTCGCCGTCTGTGTAGGTCCGGAGGGCGCCAAAGAGATTCTGCGCACGGCGCTGGCAATGGGGATTGACCGCGCGGTACTGGTGCGCAATGACTGGGTGCTGGATTCCTTCGGCGTTGCCGAAGCGCTCGCGGCAGTCGCCCGGACGGCACAAGCCGACTTGGTCCTGCTGGGGCGGCAGAGCATTGACTGCGACTCCTTCGCCATGGCATCCACCGTCGGGGAGCTCCTGGGCTATCCTTCGGTTTCCGTTGTCTCCCGACTCACCCTCGATGCCGATGGCAACATCGTTGCCGAACGTGACATCGAAGGCGGCAAGGAGATCGTCGAAACACGCCTGCCGTGTGTGATCAGCGTCCAGAAGGGCATCAACGAACCGCGCTATCCCAAGCTGCCCGATATCATGAAGGCACGCCAAAAGCCTATCGAAGAGCTTGCGCCGCCGCCGAGTGCGCCCCGCAGCGAGGTCGTCCGCCTGGAGCTGCCGCAGCGGCAGCGCGCCGGCAAAATCCTTGGCTCCTCAGATGCCGAAATCGCCGAGTTGGTCCGCCTCCTGCACGAAGAGGCAAAGGTCATCTAAGCTGAGGAAGCTCCATGGCAGCATTACTGGCTCTGATTGAGGCAACCGAGCATGGACTCAAGCGCTCCTCCCTGGAGGTGCTCACGGCTGCCCGCACTGCTGGTGAGCAACTTGCGCTCCCGGTCAAAGCCGTGCTCCTGACCGGTCCGGCGCAGCACCTTGAGCAGGCTGCCGCTTACGGCGCCGCGGAGGCAATCCTGCTGCGCCATGAGCTGCTCCAGTCCTATTCCATGCCGGCAGTGGCAACAGCGTTGGCACAACTGGTGCAGGCAGAGGGCGCAACCGTTATTCTGATTGCCGCCACATCCTTGGGCAAGGAGCTGGCGCCGCGCCTTGCGGCCAAGCTCGCAGCAGGCTATGCTCCCGACTGCGTTGCTCTCCAGCCCGATGGTGACCAGCTCCTGGCAATCCGCCCAGTCTACGCTGGCAAAGCACTGGCAACTGTGCGGCTGCTCACACCAGTGCGTGTGTACTCGCTGCGCCCGAACGTCTTCACAGCGCGCCCGAGCGAATCCCCTGTGGCTCTCCAGGTACGGGAGTTCGTCCCGGAGCTGCGTCCGGAGGATTGCAGCGCTCGTGTCCGCCAGATCGTGCGGAACGAAGGGAAGCTCGATGTGCTCGAAGCCGATATTATCGTCTCCGGTGGACGTGGGATGCAGGGACCGGAGAACTTCTGGATGCTCGAGGAGTTGGCACAGCTTCTCGGCGGCGCCGTTGGTGCCTCCCGAGCCGTGGTGGATGCAGGATGGCGTCCGCACAGCGAGCAGGTTGGGCAGACGGGGAAGACCGTGAGCCCAACACTGTACATCGCCTGCGGGATTTCGGGCGCGATTCAGCACTTGGCGGGGATGTCCTCCTCGAAGGTCATCGTTGCCATCAACAAGGACCCGGAGGCGCCCATCTTCAAGGTTGCCGACTACGGCATCGTGGGGGATTGCCTGGAGGTGTTGCCAAAGCTGGCACAGCGGCTGGCGGAATTCCTCAACAAGCCCTTGCCCGAGCGGTTCCAGCGCCATCTCCACAGCGCCAATGCAGCACCATAGTCTTCGTCTACACCGGCAGCACACGAATGTGAGCGCAACAGCCAGGGGGTTGCTATGAACAAGGTGCTCGTTGAAGTCGCCGGCATTGCCCAGTCGGAGAGCACAAACGCCTATGCGCTCATCCTCAAAGAGGTCAACGGCGAGCGGCGCCTTCCTATCATCATCGGCGCCTTTGAAGCCCAAGCCATTGCGCTGCAACTGGAGGGCGTGCGCGCCCCGCGCCCGATGACCCATGACCTGCTCAAAAACGTTATCGAAGCCTTGGACAGCAATCTGGTCGAAGTGTGCATCCACGACCTGCGGGATGGCACCTTCTACGCCTACCTCCTGCTCGATGACGGGCACGTGGAGGTAGATGCCCGTCCCAGCGATGCGATCGCCCTGGCTCTGCGCTGTGGAGCCCCAATCTACGTCAGCGAAGAAGTCATGGAGGAAGCCGCCCTCCTCCCGCCCGACGCTGAGGAGGAAGAGGAGGAGGAAGAGGAGGACTTCTTCGACCGGCTCCGGCGTTCGGCTGCGGAACCGCCTTCGAATCCGAATCCAACTCCCAACCCCGCATCGCGTCAACCGGGGAAGGCCCAACAACTGCAGCGGCTTCAGCAGCAGTTGCAGAAAGCCATTGAGGAGGAGGATTACGAACGCGCTGCTCGCATTCGTGACGAAATTCAGCGGCTCATGCAGCGCTCCTCGCAGTGAAGCGCTAATTTTGCACTGCGCCGCCGGCGTAGCTCAGGTGGTAGAGCAGCGGAATCATAATCCGCGAGTCGGGGGTTCGAATCCCTCCGCCGGCACATCTCGTGGTTGCCCGCTCACCACTGCTCCGTTCCCCCATCCTTCTTGCTGATAGCCGCCGCTGCCCCCAGGCTTGTACACCCCACGCCCAGCGCCACACTGGAGCGCTGCAGCAACGCTGCCAATGAGCCCACGCGGGTTCAATCCCGCATCGGCATCAGGACGCGCTCGAGCGCTTCCACGGCGTAGCGGATATCCTCTTCGGTGGTGTCCTTCGAGAGCGAGAATCGGATGGCTGCGCGCGCCTGCGCCGGAGTTCGCCCCAGCGCCAGAAGGACGTGCGACGGCTGCATCGTGCCAGCAGAGCAGGCGGAGCCGTTGGACACCCCCACGCCGTACAGATCCATGCCCAGGATCAGCGCGTCGCCGTCGAGCTTGTGAGCATCGGCGAAGGTGATGTTGAGGATATTCGGCAGTGCGCCCTCCTCGGGCGTGTTGAAAAGCACTCCCGGAATGCGTTCGCGCAGGAGCTGGCGCAAAAGCCGTGTGAGCCGCTCCATGTGGCGGGCACGCTGCTCCAACTGCTCAACGGCTCTGCGGGCAGCCACCTGGAAGCCCACGATGAGCGCAACCGGCTCGGTCCCGGCACGCCGGTTCCGCTCCTGTGCCCCGCCGTGCTGATGTGCCTTGAAGTCGATCCCACGCCGAATGTACATCGCCCCAATGCCCTTGGGACCGTGAATCTTGTGTGCGGAAAAGGTCGCAAAATCCACCCCCAGTTGCCCAACGTTGAAGGGGATCTTTCCAAAGGACTGCACAGCATCCGTATGCAGCAAGGCGTCCGGCGCGGCATCCCGAATAGCCCGAATCGGCTCGATCACACCGGTCTCGTTGTTGGCGTGCATGACCGAAATGAGCGTCCGCGGGCGATTCCACGGGCGTACACTCTCGGGGTCAACCCTTCCCCAGGAGTCCACCGGTAGCACCGCTGTACGGACGCCCTGCCGTGCCAGCGCTTCGGCTGGGTGAATCACCGCATGGTGCTCCACCGCGCTGTAGACCACCGTATCGGTCAGCCCAGACTCCTGGCAGCAGCTCTTGAGGATGGCGTTGTTGGCTTCCGTCCCCCCGCTGGTGAAGACGATCTCCGATGGATGCGCTCCAATGAGGGCAGCAAACTCCTCACGAGCCTCCTCGACGGCAACCCGCGCACGCCGTCCCCAGGCATGCAGCGAGGAGGCGTTGCCGAAGT